>SVCQ01000028.1 GCA_015058275.1 Clostridiales bacterium | reverse complement strand
TTGCCAGACTAAATGCAACTATGAAGTTTGCCAGATTAAATGCAACAAAAAGTGTGCATTTACTTTGGCAAGTAAGGCTGAATCCGGCTGATGTCTCCTGCCGCATACTTAATCTGTATAAATAGGGTAAAGGGACAAGGAGATTACCCGCTTAAGAGGGGAGGAAATACAATGGAAGACAAGAAAACATTAGATAATGAATATGATGTCAACGACATTGAAGTTCTGAATGTCGAAGAGCTGGAAGACGTTTCGGGAGGAGCGCGCAAACGTGTAGCGGTTAAGACAACTGTGGTCGATAAAAACGGACACAAGAAAACAGTTATAGTTCATATGTACGCAGACCAGTTATCCGAAAAGGATAAGAAGATCTACGGCATCTCATAATACCGGGCTTTTCGGACCGGAATAACGATGGCTTAGTAGCCGCCCGGGTTTCACTTGAACTGCGGGCGGCTATTTCTGTTCGACCAAAAGACAGTGTAGTATAATAGCCATGGAATGAATTATTTGGAGAGGTATAAGAATGGAAGACCTGCTCTTTGATGAACAGGGCAGATACATATACTAGACAAGGTGGATTTAAATGAGACTAGTCAAAAATGACAGGATGCCGGCGAGCTACTGCGGCGCGGATGTTAAGCTGTCGGTAGAGGGAGCCTTCAGGATCGTGGAGGACATGGTCACGGAGCTGATGGGCATCCAGCACATCGACGGCGTTACCTGCATGAAGGAGTATGGAGGCATGTGGGTCTTTGTACGTAACAGGATAGAGATGCCTGTACGTCCCGGCTGGATGGATGAGTACAGGGTCACCAGCTATATCAGTTCGTTTTCGAAGATCAGGCTGTACATCGATACGCTGATGGAGAGCCCGGACGGGACTGTCTACCTTAAGTCGAGGCTGGAGCTGTGCGCGGTGGACCTCGAGACGGGCAGGATAAGGAAGTCCGAGACTGTCGGAGTGGGCGATAAAACCCCTGCTGAAGAGCCGCTGTTTGAGATAAGCTATTACAAGGGCAAACCGCAGAGAGCGGGCAGGATCGATGAGGTCAGGGTGCGCCCGACGGACATAGATTACTGCCATCACACAAACAATATTGCATATGTGCGCTACTTCATGGACCAGTACAGCGCAGATGAGATGATCGATCATCCGGTAAGCGCCATAGAAGTGCAGTATGCGACCCAGACGCACGAGGGGGATACGCTCGAGGTGTACCGTTGTGATGCGGAAGGAGTCGATGCATTCGAGATAGACATCGACGGTGCAAAGGCAGTGAGCTGTACCATAGAGAGATAGTGATCAGGAATAATAAAAGGAATGAGGTTACAGAAGTAATAATGGAAGACTATATCGTAAGAGCAACGGCCGCAGGAGAGACGGTCAGGGCATTCGCAATAAGATCGACTGAGCTTACGGCTGAGGCGAGAGAACTGCATCATACCTTCCCGGTAGTCACGGCTGCGCTTGGCAGGCTTTTGAGCGCCGGAGCCATGATGGGATCGATGATGAAGGGAGACAAGGATAAGCTGACCATCCAGATGAAGGGCGACGGCCCTATCGGTCAGATGACGGTCACGGTGGACAGCCACGGCAATATCAAAGGCTATCCGGTGAATCCTTCGGTGGATATCCCGAGGAAGAGAGCTGGCAAGCTCGATGTGGGATCCGCTGTCGGCAGAGGCACGCTGACTGTCAGCATGGACCTCGGGCTCAAGGAGCCGTATAACGGCCAGGTCGAGATACAGACAGGCGAGATCGGTGATGACCTTGCGTATTACTACACCGTCTCGGAGCAGACACCGTCGGCTGTGGGCCTCGGCGTAATGATAGACACAGACAGCTCTGTAAAGCATGCGGGCGGCTTCATAATACAGATAATGCCTGATGCATCGGAGGAGACCATCTCAGCCATAGAGGCCAGGGTGTCCGGTGCAGAGCCTGTAACTACGATGATGGAAGAGGGCATGAGCCCGGAGGACATGCTTGAGTACTTCCTCGGGGAGCTCGATCTTAAGATCAATGAGAAGCTGCCGGTAAGATATTACTGCGGCTGCACAAAAGACAAGGTGGCTGATGCCCTTGCTGCCATAAGCACGAAGGATCTTCAGGAGATCATTGATGACGGCGAGGACATCGAGGTAAGATGCTATTTCTGCAATTCGGCATATAACTTCAGCGTGGATGAGCTTAAAGAGATACTTGCCGCGAGAGCATAAGAGGAGATCAGTGATGGGTAAAACGGACTATGAACTTATGTGCCGTCAGGCGGAGAGCCTTTCCGACGGGGTCTGCTGGGACATGACCGTCCTGGCTAACGTCTCGGCGCTCATATGGGAGTCGCTTGAGGATATCAACTGGGCGGGTTTTTACCTGTGGCGTAACGGCAGGCTCGAGCTCGGACCGTTCCAGGGGAGGCCTGCATGCACCGTGATCGAAAAGGGAAGAGGTGTCTGCGGGACGGCAGTCGCAGAGGACAGGACCCAGCTTGTGATAGACGTGCATGAGTTCCCGGGCCACATAGCCTGCGACAGCGCGAGCAATTCCGAGATCGTCGTGCCGCTCCATGCGGGCGGGAGACTCTACGGAGTGCTTGATATAGACAGCCCGCATACCGGGAGGTTCACTGATGAAGACCGCGCAGGTCTTGAAGAGCTCGCGCGCATAATCGAAGGGTATATAGGAGAGATCGTCTCATGAGATACTCGGCATAAAGGAGCACTGATCAAATGAAATTATCATCAAAAGGCATAGGCTGGGCCATTGCAGGCGGAATAGTATGCATGGCGGTGACAGAGGCGAGCGGCGTAGCTGATGCGGTCAGCACGCTGATGATCGGCTTTACACTTATAGCGATCTATCTCATGAAGCAGAAGTTCGCTCCTGCGGGCATAGGCTGGTTCCTTGCGGGCGGCATCATGGCCGCATTCTGCGTTGACACCACAATCGCCTTCATAACAGATGCCGTGAAATACGGAAGCCCGGACAAGGACGACATATCCACGATGATCATAGCCCTCGTGATAGCGGGCGGATGCCTCTATGCCTTCTACAGGAAGAACACCCGGGACCTCGAGGATCTCGCCGCCGGGAATCTCTCCGACATGGTGGAGACCGAGATCGAGCCGCCTTCAGACAAAGAAGATGAAGTTGAGATAGAGCTTGAAGTATCCGGAACGGAGGAAAGTACTGATGACACTGAATAATGTATATGCGATCGGAGATACGGTGATGGGCGTCGTGATGGACGATATCACAGGGATAGCGTATGTGGATGCTGTAGTCAACGCCGCCAAGAACTCCCTGCTGGGAGGCGGTGGAGTGGACGGAGCCATCCACCGCGCCGCGGGACCTGAGCTTCTGGAGGAGTGCCGCGGCCTTGGCGGCTGCGAGACAGGCAAGGCAAAGATCACCGGGGCGTACAAGATGCCTTGCAAGCACATAATCCATACGGTCGGACCGGTATGGCAGGGCGGTGGAGCAGGAGAGGCAGAGCTTCTGGCTTCGTGCTACAAAAGCTCTTTGGAGCTCGCGCTTGCAAGCGGCCTAAGGTCGGTCGCCTTCCCATCCATATCCACAGGGATATTCTCGTATCCTCTCGAAGAGGCTGCGTACATTGCCGTCCATGCCGTGATGGAATTCATCAAGGAGCATCCGGGCGGGCTTTCGATCGTGCTCTGGGCCTGCATAGACGAGAGGACGAGCTCCGCGTACAAGAGAGCTCTTGAGCAGGCCGCCGGAGAGTTCGATGCTGAGATGGATCCGGGCATGATGGTGGTGGCTTCGAGCGTCGAGATCAGCGAGGCCATGAAGGACATGGTCATGGGCTTCGATGATCTTGAGGATGACGCGCCTTCGGAATATCTGAGCTAGTACAGGAGGACAGGATATGTCAGTACTCGCAGCATTCATGGTGCCGCACCCGCCTATGATCGTACCGGCCGTAGGCAGGGGCAGCGAGAGACAGGTCGAAGAGACCACTAAGGCGTACGAGAGGGTCGCGGATGAGATCGCAGCCTTAAGACCTGAGACCATAGTGATAACAAGTCCGCATTCCGTGATGTATGCAGACTACTTCCATATTTCCCCTGGCAGCAGCGCCTCGGGATCCTTTGCGGGCTTCGGCGCGAGGGATGTAAGCTTCAGCGAGGACTACGATACTGAGCTGGTATCTGAGATAGCAAGGCTTGCGGATGAAGAGGGCCTCGCGGCGGGCACTCTCGGCGAGAGAGACCCGGCGCTCGATCACGGCACGATGGTGCCGCTCTGGTTCATACGGGGCAGGTATAAAGAGGGCCGCATCGTCCGGATAGGCCTTTCGGGCCTTCCGTATACCGACCACTACAGGCTGGGCATGCTCATCAGGGAGGCGGCTGAGAACACAGGCCGCAGGATAGTGATAGTCGCAAGCGGCGATTTGTCCCACAAGCTTCAGGACTACGGACCTTACGGCTATGTGCCTGAGGGCCCGGAGTACGACGAGCGCATCATGGACGTAATGGGCAGGGCTGCTTTCGACGAACTGCTGGACTTCGACGAAACGTTCTGCGACAAGGCTGCCGAGTGCGGCCAGAGGTCGTTTGTGATAATGGCAGGCGCCTTCGACGGCACCGCGGTAAGATCAGAGAGATTGTCCCACCAGGATATCACCGGCGTCGGATACGGCATATGCACCTTCTATCCTGAGGGCCCGGATGAGTCGAGGCACTTCCTTGACAGCTGCCTGGCCAAAGAGGAGCGCATGCTCGAAGAGAAGAGGGCGTCTTCCGATGCATATGTGAATCTCGCAAGAGATACGATCGAGGCCTGGGTCACAAGAGGCGAGAAGATAAGCCTGCCTCAGGGGCTTCCGCAGGAGATGCTGGAGACAAGGGCGGGCGCCTTCGTGTCCATACACAAGCAGGGACAGCTCAGGGGCTGCATAGGGACTATCGCTCCGACAGCTTCGTGCGTGGCTCAGGAGATAATAAATAATGCCATCAGCGCATCGACAAGGGACCCGAGGTTCGCGCCGGTCAGGCCGGACGAGCTGAAGTGGCTCGAGATAAACGTGGATGTGCTCGGAGAGCCAGAGGATATAGCAAGCAGGGACGAGCTCGATGTGAAGCGCTACGGCGTCATAGTGACATCGGGCCGCAAGAGGGGGCTTCTGCTTCCTGATCTTGACGGCGTGGACAGCGTCGATCAGCAGGTGGAGATAGCCATGCAGAAGGGCGGCATCCATAAGTCCGAAAGATACAGCCTGCAGAGATTCGAAGTCATAAGGCACGTGTAAGATGATTTGTGAGGTTTGTTTCAGACACTGCGATATACCCGAGGGAGGACTCGGCTTCTGCGGAGCCAGGACCTGCTCGGACGGGAAGGTGATAGCCGCTAACTACGGCAGGGTCACTTCGCTCGCGCTCGATCCGATCGAAAAGAAGCCGCTCGCAAGATTCCATCCCGGCTCGATGATACTCTCCGCCGGAAGCTACGGCTGCAATCTCAGATGCCCGTTCTGCCAGAACCATCAGATATCCTGGTCAGATGAAGCGATGAGGTTCAAAGACCGGGCAGAGTACATATCCCCTGAGGAGCTTGCAGAGACGGCGGAGTCTCTGAGGCCGAGGGGCAATATAGGGGTGGCGTTTACATACAACGAGCCTCTCATCGGATACGAGTACGTGAGGGATACCGCAAAGCTCGTGCATGATGCGGGCATGAAATGCGTGATGGTCACAAACGGCACGGCGGAGCTTACGGTGCTGGCAGAGCTCATCCCGTATATCGACGCGATGAACATCGACTTAAAGGGCTTCACCGACCATTATTATAACGAGGTCCTCGGCGGGAGCCGGGAGATGACCCTGGCCTTCATAGAGGAGGCGGTCAGGCACTGCCATGTTGAGCTCACCACCCTGATAGTGCCCGGAGAGAACGACTCTGGGGATGAGATGAGAGAGCTCTCATCGTGGGTCGCGGATCTTGAGGATGCAGAGGGAAGGCGGATAGGGTCCGAAGTCCCGCTCCACATATCGAGGTTCTTCCCTGCGTTTCGCATGACCGACAGACGGGCGACCGATGTGAGGCACATATACAGACTTGCAGACACAGCGCGCGAACATTTAAGATACGTATACACAGGTAACTGCTAGGAAAGTGCAATGGATAAGAGATATAAGTTTTACGGCTGGGAGACAGCTGACATCAAGAGCGGGGCGGGACTTACGCCGCGCGATTACTACGATTATCTGACGGAGGCCTGGTGCGCCGAGACATGCGCGCCGAGGTTCAGAGCTGAGTGGAGCGAAGACAACAGGACACTGGGCCAGTGCTCTATCACGGCCTTCCTGATGCAGGACATCTACGGAGGCAGGGTATACGGCATTCCTCTGCCGGAGGGCGGATACCACTGCTTCAACATCGCGGACGGATGTCTATTCGATCTTGCGAGCGAGCAGTTCGGAGATACCGTCCTCGATTACGAAGACCGCACGGAGCAGTTGCGTGAGGATCATTTCGCTGACGCTGACAAAAAGGCGCGCTACGAGCTTCTGGGGCAGAGACTCAGTGATGCCATGAACAAATAAAAATCCAAGGGGGAATCATGGACGAACAGTTCGACATTCAAAAATATCTGTCCGACGGAGTGGAGCAGGTGGTAAAGGAAGCACTCAAGGCCACTCTCAAGGATCCTAAGGAGAGCGCATTCCTCGCGAAATTCGCTCTTGCGAGCAAGAAGGCTTCTGCAAAGAGAGAAGCCGAGGAGAAGGCGGGACTCCACGTGCCGTCATATCTGATCTCGAGCATCACCTCGAGCTGCAATCTGCACTGCGCGGGCTGCTACTCGAGAGCCAATGATGCTACCGTGGACTGCGAGCCTGTCATGCAGCTCTCAGAGGAGGAGTGGCTCAGGATATTCAAGGAGGCTGAGGAGCTCGGAGTCAGCTTCATACTGCTGGCCGGAGGCGAGCCTATGCTGAGGTATGACGTCATCGAGCAGGCCGGCAGGATGCAGAACATCCTATTCCCGATATTCACAAACGGCACCTTCATGAGCGCCAAGTACATGGAGCTTCTGGACAAGTGCCGCAACCTCGTGCCGGTCATCAGCATCGAGGGCGGCAGGGAGAAGACAGACTCCAGACGCGGCGAGGGCGTCTACGACAAGATCATCTCCGTCATGGACGAGTTCAATTCAAGAGGCCTGATCTACGGAGTATCCGTCACTGTGACAAAGGAGAACCTCTCTCAGGTGTTCTCGGATGACTTCCTCGACCTCATGCGGAGCAGAGGCTGCAAGGCCGTTTTCTACATAGAGTTCGTGCCTGTGACAGACGAGGCGTCGGATCTCGCTCCTGATGATGACGACAGGGACTTCATGATGGGCAGGATCGCAGAGCTTCGCTCTTCCAGACAGGACATGGTATACATATCCTTCCCGGGCGATGAGAAGAGCTCGGGCGGGTGCCTGGCAGCGGGCCGCGGATTCTTCCATATAAATTCGCACGGTGGCGCAGAGCCTTGCCCGTTCTCGCCGTATTCGGACATCAACGTCAGGGATACTTCGCTTAGAGAAGCCCTGCAGTCAAGGCTATTTACAGAGCTCAGAGACGGCGGCATACTCGCGGGCGACCACATAGGAGGATGCGTGCTGCACGCCAAAAAGGACCAGGTGGAGGCGCTTCTCAGACAGTGAGACAGGAAGGTCATAAGAGGATCCGGAGCAGCATCCGGGTCCTTTTAGGATGTCTCAGGCTGGATAGCTGAATTGTATAATCAATAAGGGATATTTTATGTTATACTCAAAATCAAACAGGCTCCTTCAGAGGAGCAGCGGGGGGATTATTCAAAATGGATCAGATAAAAGATAAAGTAACAGATAATCAGGACAAGATAAAATTCGGGGAGTATATTGCATACGCTTTCGGCGGAGTCGGGATCACAGTGATGTCCTCACTCATAGGCTCATATCTCCTCATATACATGACGAATGTCGCATTCATGGATATCGCGGCCATCTCCACGATCATCGCAGTGTCCAAACTGCTCGACGGTATTTCGGATATCATCATCGGCAATGTAATCGACAATACGAGTACAAAGCTCGGTAAGGCCAGACCGTGGCTTCTCAGGATGGTACTGCCTATGGCTGTGTCGATGATGCTGCTCTTCTGGGTACCGCCGCAGTTCCCGGCTGCCGTCAAGTACATATATGTATTCCTGATGTACAACCTCGCCAACACGGTGTTTTTCACTTTCTTGCAGATCTCTCAATTGTCGATGGTATCGCTGATGTCTCATGACAGGAACGAGCAGGGCATACTCGGCAATATCGCGGGATTTGCCGCCATGGCAAGCGGCCTTGTGGGAAATGTGCTCTTCGTAAAGCTGCTTCTGGTATTCACATCAGTGCCCGGCGAGCAGAACACGCAAAGATCATACACTGTATCGACGCTGATATACTGCGTATTTATGGTCGTGTCGGTATTACTGATGGTATTCTTCACAAAGGAAAGAGTGACCGACAGCACCAAAAAACCGGGCGAGGAGAGACCCGGCCTCAGAAAAATGGTCACTGAATTCCTGATCATCATCAAGGACAGGTATTGGCTGGTCACGATCATCATCAGGCTGATCACCCAGCTCGGCGCAGGATTCTTTATCGCCGGAGCCTCATACTATGCACTGTATGTCCTTCACGACATGAGTAAGATGGGTCTCATCATAGCATCCAATGTCGCTCCTTCGCTCATCATCATGCTCATCACACCTTTCCTCATGAGTCGTATCAACAAGAGGAAGATGTTCATTGCAGGTCTGGTGGTCAGTCTGATCGGCACAGCAAGTCTCGGACTGTTCGGTACAACTGTACCGGCTGTAGTCGGAACCCTGATTGTGTGCAGTACGGGCGCCGGACTGTTTGGAGCGGTGATTTACGGTATCGTAGCCGACGTTGTCACATATACAAAGATGACGACGGGACAGTTTGTTGCCGGCGTCGGCAACGCCGGTGTTTCCGCCGTAAGGAAGCTCGCTATGGGTCTTAACAGCGTTATATTCGGCTTCGTGCTTTCGCTGGCGGGATTCGATGCCGCCCTCAAGGTGCAGCCTGATTCAGTCGTGACTGCGATTAGATTCCTGTTCTCGTGGGCACCGTTCATAGGCTTTGCGATATCGCTCATCTTATTTGTGGCGTTCTACGATCTGGACAAGAAGTTCGACAGCATCAAGGCTGAGTACGATAAGGCAAACAAAGAGTAGATTCAAATAAACCAAGGGGGTATCCAGTGGCTGTTAACACAAAGACCAAGGTAAATAAGAGGCTCAAAAGCGGCGAGATACTCGACCAGAAGGCCTGGATGTACATAAAGGAGCTCAACTCGTTCAGCGAGGAGCGCCTCAATTCAGTAGCCCTGATCGACGGCAGGAGGGAGTACAAGTACCGTCAGATGTTCCGCTGGTGGGAGCGCTATGCTGCTGTCTTCTCGGCACTGGGCATGACCGGACATGATCACACGAGAGTAGCGATGACAGGGGTCCCTTGCTCAGAGACTGTGTTCGCGTTTTACGCTCTCAATATGACCGGCGCATCGGTATCCATGGTATACGAGGAGGATCTCGGTAACGAAAAGGACTGGGCCAGCATAGTCAGCGACGAGCATATAACCGATCTGATCCTTGCAGACTGCGGGACCACACCGGAGCTCCTCCGCCGCATAATGAAGGAGAGAGCAAAGCTCGGCATACGCAATGTCATAGTCATCAAGGTCCCTCACAAGCACAAATTCCTCGACGGCTTCATCGCAGAAGAGGCCAGGCGCAACTACAAAGAGATCAGGAAGTTCAGGGGCGTGCTGTTCATGGACGACCTGCTTGAGGAATATGACGGTTACCCGGTCTCCTACGGCGGCGAGGAGTCTGCAGACGCTGCGATAGTAGTACATACGACGGGCACCACAAAGGCGATCCACAAGCCCGTGCCTATGTCCGACAAGGGCATCAACGAGAGCTCGAGGAGACTGCTCCTCGATGAGAGATTCGAAGAACTGCAGGGAACTGCGATAACATGCCTCAATCTGAACGTATCTTTGGGCTACGCGTTCTTTGAGATGATGTGCCTGCCGCTCGCGTTCGGAGGCAAGCTGGTGACCGTACCGATCATGGGCGATATTTCGGATGCGATCCGGTACAACATACACTACAAGAGCAATGTCATGTTCGGTACGCCTCACATCTACGAGCGTCTGGCGGAGCAGCCGATGAGATTCGACTACTCGGCGGTCAGGTTCCTGTTCATGGGAGCCGGATACGTTTCGCTCGATGCCAAGAAGAGGTTCGACAAGTTCCTCAAGGAGTGCGGAGCCAAGATCAAAGTCTCGGTGGGATACGGTCTCACAGAGCTCGGCGGAGTGTGCGTGCTCTCGCCTGAGGAAGTGGATCATGCGATGATCGGATATCCTCTGCCGGGAGTTACGATCAAGCTGTACGATGAGGAGAAGGAAGATTACTTCGATATCGAGGACGGCCCTCGCACAGGCGGTCTCCTGATACACTCCGAATGCATGAGCGACGGATACCTCGAAGGCATACAGTACTTCGAACTCAAGGAGATAGACGGAGTCAAGTACCTCGAGACCAACGACCTGGTCGATCTCAACGAGGACGGATCGCTCAGCTTCATCGGCAGGACCAACAAATACTTTGTATACCAGGAGGGCAAGACCTTCAAGGCCGGACTCGTGGAGGCGGCCGTCTCCGGGCAGCCGGGCATCGAGAGCTGCGGAGTTGCACCGGTCTTCGATAAAGGCGTTCACGACACAGTGCCTGTGCTCTACGTACAGGTAGCAAGCGATACCGAAAAGCCGAAGGCTGCCCTGACAAATGCCCTGCGAGGCGTCTACATAGAAGGCGGCATGCACATGGAGACTGATCTGCCGTTCGAATGCGTCATCACAGATCACATCCCGTACAACGAACTGGGCAAGGTCAATGTACACAAGATCCTGACAAAGGAGATAAAGGGCAAGACCTACAAGGTGGAGCCGCAGTACACAGACGATGTGCTCACAGATATAAAACTGGTCAAATCCGAATTCGCGCCGGGACAGATGAGACCGCGCAATAAGAGGTAGTAATAATATTCAGCACAAGGAGGTATTGCAATGTCAAAGGGTGTTTTAGGTCAGCTTAAGGCTCTCGACAGAGAGGCAAGGACAGCATTCTTCGAGAAGAACAAAGAAGAGATCCTCTCTCTTTCGGATCTCGACGCTGTCAACGGCGGCGTTCGTGCAGAAGACGGGAGTGTCCTTAACCCGGGATCGCATGAAGTCCCGTTCCAGGGCAACTGGATCTCATCTTTCGGATACATCTGCGACGGCGTTGAGATCTGCTGACAGATCAGACACGGATTATTGAAAAGGGAGCGTAACTGCTCCTTTTTTTAGATATGAATGACAAACAGATGACAAGACAAACAGCCATTGCCCTCATCACTTCAGAGGGGATCGAGGCGCGCCTTCCGGGCGTGCCGGCTTTTGGCGTGTCATCAAAGGCGGAGGAGAATATCCGTGAGGGTATGATCGCCCGCATCGCAAAGATGTTGGAGCCGCCTCTTGAAATGCTCTTCCTTGAGCACATGAACGAGCTGGATGTCCTGGATACATATATCGACGATCCGGACTCCAAAAGCTCAGACATGCAAAGGGATAAGTTCGCAGAGTACATAACAGGAAACGGCTGCGAAGCCCTGAGAGAAAGGCTCCCATCCCTGACAGGCAGGATCAGAAGTATCGCAAAAGCGTACAGCGATGCGATAAGCGAGATGCTTGTGAGACTGGATGAGTCATATGACAGTGTCTGCGATACACTCCTTGGCGGCCGGAGATTCAGGACAATTACAGAACTGAGACCTGACAGCGGCGATGTGCACAACGGCGGGCGCGCTGCCTGCGTGATCACAACGGATGCAGGCAGGCTTGTGTACAAGCCTCATGATGTCAGGATCGATGTGTACACCAAAGGCCTGATCGACAGCTTCTTCGCTGACATCATGAAAGCGCCCGAAGCCCTGGCCTGCAGCGGCTACGGCTTCACAGAGTACATAGATAACATGCCGGCGGATACAGATGAGGAAGCAAAAAAATACTTCTACTCCCTCGGCGGCCTGACCGCCGTGGTCCAGATGCTCGGCTCTGGAGATCTCCATCACAACAATGTGTATGCGCAGGGGAGATATCCGGTCATAATAGACTGCGAGCTCATGCTGACCCCGGGACGCAGAGGATCCGAAGGAGGGCTCGCGAGCGACCTTCGGAATTCCCTCTATTACAGCTCCCTCATGCCGTCAAGATCACCGGAAAGCGAGATGAGCATACTCTTTGCGGGCGAGGGCGTAAGTCCCTCATCCCCTGTAGTGGACGGCAGGCTGAGGAACATAAACGACTATCCTGATGAATTCTTCAGGGGTTTCAGGGACACATACATCAGCATACTCAAAAGACGCAATGAGATAGGAGCATATATCCGTAAGATGAAGGGAGCCCATGTGCGCCACATCCTGAGAGGCACATCTCTCTACGCGGAGCTCATAAACCGCATGCTGGGCCCGGCGAGAATCGAAGACAAAGAGTCGCAAAAGGAACTGATGCAGGCTCTTCTCAAGGGACCTACCAGAAGCGGCATAGCGGCGCCCGAAGCCATGGCCGGGGCCGAGGCTGATGCTATCATGGCATCAAACATCCCGTACTTCTACATGATCTCGGACGAGCCGGGCCTGTGGACAAACGGCAGGGAGGTCTGCCCGGACTTCATGCCTCAAAGCCCTCTGGATAACGCATTAGCCAGGCTCGAATACATGAGCCCGGAGGACCTCAGGTTCGAGGAGGCCCTCATCAGGAAGGCCATGAGCAGGGTGATGACTCACATAGACCGCGATGAGAAAGAGATACAAATCTACGAAGACAAAACCATCGGCGATGATGAGCTCGTAAGAGAAGCAGAGCGCATATTCACAGACATCGAAAGCGACGCTCTGGAGACACCGGGAGGATACCTCTGCTGGTTCGGTCCGGACTACTATCTCACGACGGGCATGGAGCTCCTGGGAGCGGGCCTCTTCAACGGGGCCCTGGGCATAGCGGTATTCGCAGATGCGCTCTCGAAAGTCACCGCAGATAAAGACATAAAGAAAAGAGCACAGGACCTCTGCCGCAGGATGACAGACAATCTCGAAGAGCGGGTCAGCTTCCTTGAGGGCCTCGATCACATATATCCGAACACCGGCGATCTCTCGCTGGTCGGAGGTCTTGCGGGAAGGCTGCTCGGCTGCAGCCTCATGGGGAACATGGAACTTTGCGGGCGCATAGTGAAGCTCATCGGCAGGGCAGAGCCTGACCGGTCAAAGACAGACGTCTACGGCGGCATGGCAGGAGTCATAAGAGTCCTGACGCGCGATGACATCTTCTGCTTGCCGGATGCCAAAGAGATCACAGACCGCTTCGCAGGCAAACTCAAAAATGCCGCCTCGATACAATACCGGGGCAGATACATATGGAAGACAGGCGCATCAGCCTGCGCACTCTCGGGAACGGGCCACGGACAGTCGGGCATAGCAGCCGCGCTGTACACTGCCGGAGCAAAGCTTGACAGAAGCGACCTCAAAGAGGCAGCCATGGCCGGCTTCATCTTCGAGCGCGATACGTTCTCAGACAGTATGAACGCATGGCCCGACAGGCGCTATGGACCGGTTTCAGACAGCCACCTCGCAGGATACTGCTCAGGAGCACCGGGCATAGGCATAGACGCACTCAGGACAAAGTACGAGGGCTCGGAGGACATACTCCAAAAGGCGATCGGAAGCTGCCTCGCAGAGCCTCTCCTGTACAAGGACTTCCTCTGCTGCGGCAACAGCGCCATCATCGAATTCCTGCTCGAAGCAGGCAGGGCGCTCGGAGATGAGAGCCTCATCAAAGCGGCAAGATCACGCATGGCCATGCTATCAGAACGCGCCCGCCAAAACGGCGCATACACCACGGTGAACAGAGGAGTCTCCCGCACATTCTCGCCAAACCTCCTGCACGGCAACGCCGGTATAGGCTACGAGATGCTGAGACTCGCATCCCCGGATATAATACAAAGCCTGCTGTAACTGGTAACTTCAAAAGTATAAAATACACCTCATATTGTCTCCGCAGCGGGTGTGCTCTTGTATAAGCAATAACAATAGTGAAAGGACCGGGCGGTGAGTCCGGGCCCCTTAACAATTTGTCTTATAGTGCTATAATAATAGTTAACAATGGGACGGAAGCAGCGGGGAAGTATAGTCTAATGTATTATTCAGCAATCGGAACGCTTGCGCTCCTAATACTGCTTATCGAAAATCAAGACGTCTTTCTGAACAGGGGAGATACTTTCAAAAAGACCGCCTGGATGATCTACAGGAGGTTTCTTTTTGCAGTTGGCGCATATTACGTAACAGATATACTTTGGGGCATTATCGAAAGCCATAAGATGCCGGGCATGTTCTTTGCAGATACGACCGCATATTATCTGGCCATGGCTGCCTCGATACTGTTCTGGACAGACTTTTCTTTTGCATATATTTACGACAACGACCGTAAAGGAGGTCTGGTATTCCACGCCGGACGCATCATCTCCATATCAGTCGCGCTTATAGCGGTAGTCAATATTTTCACTCCGGTTCTTTTCGAGGTGGACAGCAGCTGCGTGTACAAACCTCTTACGCTGCGCTATGTCATGCTCGTTATCCAGATAATCCATCTTACATTGATCTCGATATATGTATTCTCCGCCGTACTGAGACGCCGGGGCTCCAGAGAGCAGAGGATACGCTTCGAGGCGCTCGGCGGATTCAGTGTCATAATGGCGGTGTGCCTCTTTGCACAGCTGTGGAACCCTTATCTGCCGCTCTATGCGATCGCATTCATGCTGGGCACTGCAATGTTCCGTGCCTTAGTAGTCAATAACGAAAAGGAAGAATACAGGAGGGAGCTCAAGGATGCCTCCAGAGTCAAGGAACTCAAGGACACCATCATCTCTCTTCTCAACAACGTACCGGCAATGACATACACAAAGGATGCCGCGACAGGCGTCTACCTGGCCTGTAACCAGGCATTTGCCGAGTATGCTCACAAGAAGAATCCGGACGATGTCGTAGGACTTGCCGCCAGGGAGATATTCGATCCGGAGACAGCGAGACTCTCAGCCGAGGATGACCGCATGGCACTTTCAATGGATGAACCATACATCTTCGTTGAAGATGTCCGTGATGCTGCCGGCAACAGGAGACAACTCCAGACAACAAAGCTCAAATATACAGATACTCTCGGGCGCAGCTGCATACTGGGCATTTGCCAGGATGTGACAGACACGACACGCGTACAGCGTGAGAGCGCCACTACAAAGGAGGCCTACGAAAGGGCTCGCAGCACCGGTATCATACATACCCATATCGCTCAGGCCCTGGCCCGCGGATATTCCGATCTTTATTACATCAACATCGAAACCGGAGAATATATCGAATACAGGCCGGATGAGAACGGTACACTGACAGAATTCAAACGTAAAGATGATTTCTTCGGAGCTTTAAAACAAACTGCCGGTGAGATCATATATTCTGAGGACGTGGAAAGCGTGCTGGAGGCCATGGACCGCGAGACCCTCAAGGAGACGCTCGACAGGAACAGTTCTCTCATGATGACCTTCCGCTATCAGGCAGATAACGAGCCTGTATATGTCACGATGAAGGTCTCACGCATGCAGGATGATGACCGCTTCATAGTGATAGGCATTACCAACGTCGATGAGGAGATGAAACAAAAGCGTGCGGCAGACCGCATGCTGGAAGAACAGATCGCATACGGAAGGATCAACGCCCTTTCCGGAGACTATATCTGCATATACATCGTGGATCCGGTCAATGACCACTACAGGGAATTCAGCGCAAGCACGGGCTATGAGAGTCTGGGCGTCGAAAAGGAAGGCGACGACTTCTTCGATAAGAGCCGTAAGAACACCATGGAGATCGTCTGTCCGGAGGACCGCGGCCGCGTCGTGGAGACACTGACAAAAGAACATATAATGGCAGAGATAGAGAGCCACGGTTTCTTCTCGATGAGATACCGTATCATTATGGAAGGAGAGCCGGTATATATCCAGCTCAAGGCGGTCATGGCCGACGAAGAGGATGGCAAGTGCCTGTTGGTCGGCATCAACGATATCGATGCGCAGGTCCGCCGCGAGAAGGAGTATGTCAGGAACCTCGCGCAGGCCCGCACAGAGGCCAACGTTGACGCCCTTACCGGCGTCAAGAACAGACATGCCTTCCTCATGGCCGAGGAGAGGATCAACCTGCAGATCGAGGAAGGGCAGGACCCTGAGTTCGCAGTTGTATTCTTTGATGTCAACGACCTCAAAAAGGTCAACGATACCGAAGGTCACAATGCCGGAGACAAGTACCTGCAGAATGCCTGCAAAGTAGTCTGCGAGGTGTTCGATCACAGCCCTGTGTTCCGTGTAGGCGGAGACGAGTTCACAGTCATCGCTCAGGGCAGCGATTATGAGCATATAGATGAGCTCGTGGCTGAGATGAACGAATATAACAAAAAAGCCAAGGCAGACGGCGGTATTGTCATAGCCTGCGGCATGGCCAGATACGAAGGCGACGGTGACGTTGCCTCTGTATTCGAGCGTGCCGACCACAACATGTACGGCAATAAGACTCAACTAAAAGAAGGCATAGCATGATATAGTCACCTCTGATCCTTAGAGAGGAGAGAGCCAAAGTGGAGAATTTACTTATAAGAGGCTTGACCGAAGAAGAACAGCAGATGCTGAAGGAACTGCAGATCAAAGACGCCCGTGAAGAGGGTGTCGAGATTGGCAGGTTCGAGGGTGTAGACGCATTGATTGCAAGGGGTCGCGCAAAAGATGCAGCGGATGCCTGCGAGGTTCTTGGCGTGTCCATTGAAGACTATCTGAAATGGAAGGAGAGCAGGGAAGACTAAAGTCGCTTCATCTGAGAAGGCCTACAAGGTGACCGGCCTTGAGAAGGGCAAGTACTATGTCAAGGTAAGACCTATGAAGAATTTCAACGGAGTCACTTACACAGGTATCCTGTGCAAGGCGCGTAAGGTCAGAGTAAAATAGCAAATTACCAAGGCGAAATAACAAGAGAGGAAGTCGGAATCATCAAATATTTCGACTTCCTATTAATTTGCTTTGTTTTCTATGCAGACACTACTTCGTTTCGGTTGCCAGAATTATCAGCGAATTACCGTCAGACTTTAGCGGTTTTTTCGGGTTACTTGCGATTCATAGCGGTAGCCCCAAAAGTCGGGAATTTATTGTCGAAAAAAGTGCATTTTTCGTTCGACAGTTTGGCGCAATTCCTTTAGCATCCTAGCAATCAGAATTATCTAAAGGAAACAGAAAGGAAGGTACTGGAATGACTAACGTTAAACTCAACAGAGAAGACAAGGATGCTCTATTCAAGCTGGTGTTCGGGGACTACCCTGAAAATGCACTTTCGTTGTATAATGCAATCAACGGTACAGACTATACAGACTGCGATGATCTGAAGATCACAACGCTCAGAGATTCGCTGTATATCGGGGTAAAGAACGATGTCTCGTTTCTCTTCAACCACGATATGAATCTGTACGAACATCAATCGACATACTGTCCGAACATGCCGCTCAGAGGACTGGGGTACTTCGCAGACCTGTATATGGCGCATCTCGGCGGTGAGGCGGAGTCATACATCAGGATGTACGACAGCAAGCTGATCAGTATACCTGCTCCGAAGTACTATATCTTCTACAACGGCATAACAAACGAACCGGAGAAGCTTGATCTGCGCCTGAGCGACGCATATGAAGGCGATGGGGATATCGAGATCACAGCTCATATGCTGAACGTGAATGCAGGCAATAACACCGAGCTGATGGGTAACTGCAAACCGCTGTCAGACTATTCTGTATTCGTGGACAGAGTCAGAGAGTATCTGAAACAGGGTCTGAGCAAGGAGGAAGCTATCGAGAAAGCCATAGACAGCTGTATCGAGGATGGCATCCTGGAGAAGATCCTTAGAGAGGAGAGAGCCAAAGTGGAGAATTTACTTATAAGAGGCTTGACCGAAGAAGAACAGCAGATGCTGAAGGAACTGCAGATCAAAGACGCCCGTGAAGAGGGTGTCGAGATTGGCAGGTTCGAGGGTGTAGACGCATTGATTGCAAGGGGTCGCGCAAAAGATGCAGCGGATGCCTGCGAGGTTCTTGGCGCGTCCATGGAAGACTATCTGAAATGGAAGGCAGGCAGGGAAGACTAAAATAGAATAATATCGGGAGAAAAATCGATCCAAGTGAAACGGCCTGCGTGGGAATTCCTCGCAGGCCGTCAATTATGATTCTTCTTCCCAGAATAGCTCGTCGAGCGTTTTGCCAAGCGCCTTGCATATAGATATGCAGAGGTGGATAGTGGGGTTGTAGTCTCCCTTTTCGATGGCGTTGATAGTCTGCCTCGATACTCCGATCATTTTAGCGAGCTGATCCTGCGAAAGATCCAGTGAGACCCTTGCGGCCTTCATTCGTAGGTTCTTCATAACAGTTACTCGCTTTCTGTCTCAGAGAGCTCATCCTCAGAGTTCTCATCTTTGTGTTTTTTGATCAGCAGCAGGATCCCGATCCCTGCGATGAGTATGCCTGCCTCAAAGTTGATGAAGTTGTTTTGAAGCACACCGTCTACCACCATGTGGCCTCTGGCTATTTCGATGAAGCTGAATATGAGATTGAGTGCGCCGATCGCTATAAAGAATCTCGTATAGTATCCGACATTGCTGTTCATACCCCAGTATGCGTCATGCATGATGCAGTACCCTGCGAGGACAAGCCCTGAGACCACCAGACCCGTAAAGTACATGACAGTGCTCGTTACAGGGAGCTTCAGCTCCAGCATGTCCAGAGCCATCAGTACTACGATCCATCCCGCCAGGATGTAGTAGCCGTACATATAGCCGACGCCGCGGGCAGCCTTCTGACGCTCGTCATACTCTGTCTTTGACTTACCATCATTATTGAACCTGCGTGTCAGTGCCCATATCAGCAACACTGCCACACCAATCCCGCAAATGAAACCTGCAAATCCTGTGATATTCATACCAAGCCTCCTGATCAAATCATTATCATCAGCTGTAATTATCTCCTGACGATTGCATGGTAACACACAAAAAATGCGCTGTCAAATATATTTGACATTTTGTAAGATATTTTTACAGCTTATTCTAGGAGGTCTTCGATGTTACAGTGGAGTGGTCGACTTAGCATCAAGAGAGTTTCGGCTGCCGCCTTATTGATGTCTCTTTGTCGCTGCTCGAACAGTTGGATCTGTCTCAACGGAACACCGGAGGCCGCAGAAAGAGCGGATTGTGAGAATCCGCAATTGTTACGATAATACTTCAATCGCGTCATCGTGAGGGAGTCCCGAAGCTGCTTCTCTTTGTCGTCTGTGAAATTGGTTATGTCCATCTCGTGATAGACCGGATATGCTTTGATGATATCTTCAAGTGAGAACACGGAAAAAATCTCTCCGAATGAGCATGCGCTGTGCCATTGGAGATGAGTCAGGGCCCATCCCGCCCAATACTCAGGCGACTTATCGAGGTACATCACATCTTCGGAGTCTTCATAGTTCAGCCCAGACTCAGACAATGCTCTTCGCGCGAGTTCGCAGCCGTTCATACCTGTAACATAAGTAGGGTTACCTATTTCGAACTGCTTCGATACATTGGAAACAGTGAAACAGTTTTCAAAAAGTTTGGGGCTGATGCCGAGCGTCATGACGGCGTAATCGACTGCATGTCCAAGTATGTTCTGTGCTGATGACAGGTACATTTCATCGTAAGCGCGGATCGCCATTTTCGATACCCTCCCTCATAATATCTAGGATGAACAATTCGTTGATCTCATCGTGGGAATGTTTAGTAGTTCGGTATGCATTCCTGGCTGTCCTGTCCCGAGTACATTTCTTTTCGTAGTATGTGTTGGCGTCGGCGGTATCAGCGTCGATAAAAGTAATCCTTTCAAAAGAATTGTATCGCTGTAGCGATACAGCGTCAACGGCGCTGTGTCACTCAACGGGAGTTGTGTCCGAATTAGCGGACACCATTGCGAGTCGATATATGTTAGCATTACAGGTGTTAGCATTAAATACAGATCAGTTTTACTGCAGAAGTGAGGAGGGCGGAAGCCAATGATGGCCAAGGCGCACATCACAGTCGGGATGGCTGCGGCATTCACAGCCGCAAGACCGGAGACTATCCCTGAGGCGCTCCCTGTTATAACAGGGGCTGCTTTGGGCTGTCTGATTTGCGATCTTGACTGCGACACCAAGGCTGAGATGAAGAACTCCAACCACTGGCGCATCGTGATGTTGATAGCAGCGCTTGCGGCGCTGATAGAAGACCATCTGATCGGAGGGGATATGTGGGCGACATTCCCGGTTCACGGATCGTATCTGTGTTTTGCGGGTCTGGCCGGCTTCATGCTGACATGCATCTTTGCGAGCATATCGAGCCACAGAGGATTCTCACATTCATTGCTTGCGCTCGCGCTTGAGACAACGTGCATCTGGCTTGTGTTCCCGACGGCAGCGCTGCCGTTTGCCGTAGCATTTGCGACACACGTCATCCTGGATCTAACAAACAAAAAACCTGTCAGGCTTCTCTATCCGTCAGGCAAAGGGTTCAGCCTCGGATGGTTCTACGCTGACAGGCTGGCTGATAAGGTGTTCGCCTCAGCCGGGGTTATATGGATGGTATTGTTATTCGCTGCATCCATTTGATATACAAATTCTAAGAGCGAATGGAGACATTGGGCGTCCCGCTGCGTCCCGCGGCGTCCCGCGGCAGCGGGGCGCTATTTAAAAATTTGGGCTATATTAAATAGAGAGTTGGCAGACATAAAAAAGGGTCGCCTTGACAACCCTTAATTGACAAAACTGTCGTAATTATTTCTCCCGTCTGATGGAAAATTAGACAATAGCAATTCCCCATGATCGTAATAATTCCATCAACTCACCTTCGTAATCAGCAGAAATACCCATGTTATTTAAATCGCTTCTGGTATACAGCCTATTTGCTTCCACACCACTAATTCCATGTTTCTTCAATATTTCTACATCCTCTACAGTAAAACGAAACCTAGTAGCACGAAATCCTCCTTTGATCATAAATGCACCACCTGCAACGCTCTCAAGTTCTTCGGTGGAAAGCTTATCAAGCTGTTCGTTAATCTTCGCTTTCAGTTCTTCTCTTCTTTTTTCGTCACTCATTTTGAATTCCTCTCTTTTTTTATTCAATGATAACTTTGCTTACAGTAATTATACATAATAATTGATGTTATTGAGACATTAAGAATCATACTCCTTACTTGCCAAAGTAAATGCACACTTTTTGTTGCATTTAATCTGGCAAACTTCATAGTTGCATTTAGTCTGGCA
>SVCQ01000027.1 GCA_015058275.1 Clostridiales bacterium | reverse complement strand
CTCTGGGGTTCGTCGTTGGCTACGCCCCTTGTGGACTTTCACCACAGATTGACGGCGTGCCCGTCATACTAAAAAAGATCGCCCCCTTGCAGGAGCGATCTTGCAGTCAGTATTACTACTTGTTGAGCTGTGCAGCTACCTCAGCAGCGAAATCCTCTTCCTTCTTTTCGATTCCTTCGCCTACCTCGAATCTGATGACCTTAGTCAGGGCAAGTCCCTCGTCAACAGACTTCAGGTACTGAGCAACAGTCTGCTTGCCGTCCTCTGCTCTTACGTAAGTCTGATCGAGCAGGCAGATCTCCTTGAGCTGCTTTGATACACGGCCTTCGAGAAGGCTTTTGAACATCTTGCTCTCAGTGATCTCCATTCTGGCAGCGATAGCAAGACCTGCAAGTCTTGTCTTGGCCTCGTCGGAGAGGAAGTTAGGCAGATAGTTGAAGTTGAATCCCTTGTCAGCTCTCTTCTCAGCGAGGATGTCAACATCCTCCTGATCCCAAACGCCTTCTACCTTGTCAAGCAGTCCGTTGAGGATCGGCTTTGGAAGTGAGAACGGATCGTTGAGTGCGCTCTCGAGAGTGATCTTGCGGAGATTGGACATCTCATCCTCGGAGATCTCGTCTCTGCTTACATACTGCGGGTTCATTGCTGCAACCTGCATTGCGATGTTCTTGAGTGCCTCCTTGTTGGCGTCGTTGTCAGCACCGTTAGCAGCGATGATAACACCGATGTTGCCGCCGCCGTGGAGATATGTAGCCAGGATCTCTCCGGAAGCCTTATCGATCCTTCTGATCGACATGTTCTCACCGATCTTGGCGATTTTGGCTGTTAGTGCCTCTCCGGCTGTAGCGCCCTCGAAAGGCATAGCCTTGAATGCTTCGATATCATTGCTATCAGCGTCAAGAGCCAGCTTGGCCAGACCCTCTACGAAGCTGATGAACTCATCGTTCTTGGCAACGAAGTCTGTCTCGGAGTTGACTTCTACGATTGCAGCTGTCTTGCCGTCTGCCGAAAGAGCAGTTCTTACAAGACCCATTGCAGCGATCCTGCCTGCCTTTTTGGCTGCCTTGGAAAGTCCCTTCTCTCTCAGGACCTCTACTGCCTTGTCCAGGTCACCCTCGACCTCGACGAGAGCCTTCTTGCAGTCCATCATGCCTGCGCCTGTCATTTCACGCAGTTCTTTTACGAGTTTTGCAGTTACCTCTGCCATTTCTATCCTCCTGTATATTCCTGTATATATACGATACTACTCTGCAGCTTCCTCTGTCTCAGCCTCAGCCTCGTCAGCCGGTGCCTCAGCAGGAGCCTCCTGGAAGCTCTCGCCCTGCTTAGCCTCTACGATAGCGTCAGCCATGCAGCCTGTGATCAGCTTGACGGCTCTGATAGCGTCGTCGTTAGCCGGGATGATATAATCCACATCGTCAGGATCGCAGTTTGTGTCTACGATACCTACTACAGGGATACCGAGGATCCTTGCCTCTTTGACAGCGATCTTTTCCTTCTTAGGGTCTACTACGAAGATAGCGCCAGGCATTCCCTTCATGTCCTTGATGCCGCCGAGATACTTCTCGAGCTTGTCAGCCTCAGCCATGAGCTTGAGGGCTTCCTTCTTGGCATACTTGTTGATGGTGCCGTCTTCCTGCATAGCTCTGATCTCAGCGAGTCTGTCGATTCTCTTGCTGATGGTCTTGTGGTTTGTGAGCATGCCGCCCAGCCATCTCTCGTTAACGAAGTACATTCCGCATCTCTCAGCCTCGTCCTTGATGGCTGCCTGAGCCTGCTTTTTTGTACCTACGAAGAGTACAGGCTTGCCGCTCTCTCCGACCTTCCTCATGAAGTCATAAGCCTCATCGATGAGACCGAGTGTCTGCTGGAGATCGATGATATAGATACCATTTCTCTCTGCGAAGATGTATGGAGCCATCTTAGGGTTCCATCTTCTTGTCTGATGTCCGAAGTGGACGCCTGCCTCGAGCAGTTGTTTCATTGATACTACCGACATTTTATTACCTCCGGTTGATTAAACTTCCACTGCATCATATTGCCTTCAACCCCGCCTGCAGCAAGGCACCGCGGCTTAATGCAGTGTGACAAATAATTGATTTGCGCATAAACGCGCTCGTATATTATATGAAATCACCTGATCGTAATCAAGAGTTTTTTCGGCTTTTTGCCGTAAAATAAGGCTCTCCTTACACTTTCGAACGTTCTGGAATTATTTAGCCATAACGTTCGTTTTTTTTGCCGAAAACAGCTGTGTCCTGCCTAAAATACAAATTGTTAACGCCCTTTTGGCGATTTGTATTTGAGGCTCCGCCGCAGGAGTCTTATCATATGAGTGTATTTTTTTGTTCGGGCCAATCCGGCCAAAAGGAGTATTATATGGATCTTGATCGATTTTTTGAAAAACACTTTAAGCTCAAAGAGCACGGTACCGACATGCGTACGGAGATCGGCGCAGGAGTAACTACCTTCCTCTCGATGGTGTATATCCTCGCAGTCAATCCGAGCATCCTCTCCGCATGCGGCATGGACAGTGCATCTGTCTTCACAGCTACAGCTATCTCTGCAGGCATGGCTACACTCATCATGGCATTCTGGGCCAACTACCCGGTCGCACTCGCTTCCGGCATGGGACTTAACGCATACTTCGCTTATACGGTATGCCCTATGGTAGCCAGCGACAAGCCATGGCAGGTCGCACTCGCTGCTGTCTTCTGCGAAGGTATCATCTTCATACTGCTCTCCTTCACAAACTTCAGAGAGAGCCTTGTAAATGACATCCCACAGAACCTCAAGTCATCCATCACAGTTGGTATCGGTCTCTTCATCGCATTCATCGGTCTCAGGAATTCCGGAGCCGTCACAGTCACTACAGAGAACGGTATCGCTCTCGGAGACTTCAGCAATGCAGGCGTGACTCTTTCGCTCCTCGGCATCCTCATCATCGCGATAATGGATACCAGGAATATACGCGGTGCCGTCTTCTGGGGCATCATCATTACATGGATACTCGGCATGATCGCACAGGTCACAGGCTGGTATGTACCGGATCCTGAAGCCGGAGTATACAGCGTATATCCGACATTCTCCATCATGAGCGGAATCAGCTTCAAGCACTTCTTCGACTTCGACTTCGGATGGATCGCATCCCACATACTCGACTTCGCCGTCATTGTGTTCTCCTTCCTGTATGTAGATATCTTCGATACAGTCGGAACCCTGATCGGTGTAGCTGAGAAGGCCGAGCTTCTCGACGAGGACGGCAATCTGCCTAATGCAAAGCAGGCTCTCCTCTCCGATGCTATCGGTACATGCGCAGGCGCTGTCTGCGGTACATCCACAGTAACATCATTCGTAGAGTCCGCTGCCGGAGTATCTGTCGGCGGCAGGACAGGAATGACCTCCTTCACGGCAGGACTTCTCTTCCTCATCTCGCTGATATTCGCACCGTTCTTCCTCGCAATACCGAGCTTCGCTACGACTCCTGCTCTTGTATACGTAGGATTCCTGATGCTCCTGCAGATAAGGCACATGAACTTCACATGGTCAAAGAAGTCGGATTTCATCCCTTCATTCCTGGCAATCTCCATGATGCCTTTCACAAACTCGATCGCAAACGGCATCATGTTCGGTATCATCTCCTACATCGTACTCAAGGTCGTTGAGGGCGACGCAAAGGACATCAAGCCGGTAATGTGGATATCCGGAGCACTCTTCGTGATCTACATACTGATCGGCTAGCAAGGCAGATCCATTAAAGACATAACAAACGGGCAGAGCTTCGCATCACGCGGACCCTGCCCGTTTTCATTTGGAAGATATTTTGTTTATTCGGACTCTGCGGCCAGGAATTCTTCGAGGCAGAGACCGCTGTCCATTATGGCCTTTGCATTGTCCCTGCCTACGTATCTGTAATGCCAAGGCTCGTAGATGATCCCGGTAATAGCCTTTTTGTGGTTTGGGTATCTGAGTATGAAGCCGTAGTCCTGGCAGTGGGTCATCAGCCACTTCTGCGTGTCCGTCTCCTCCTGCATTTTGTCGAGCAGCTGGTAGGACGCATCTATGATGTCGACGGCCAGGCCGCATTCGTGCTCGCTGGTGCCCGGGATCGCGGTAGCCTCGGAGGCCTTCTCCCTGGCCTCGTCCTCATCGAGGCCCTGATCGATAAAGCCCTGAGTCTCCTGCTCAAAGAGCCTCTCCTGATCCTCATGGCTCCTGTATGCCGAGCAGATCACCGGCTCGCAGCCGGCCTCCCTGCAGTCTCTAAGCATGTCCTTGAGACCCTCTCTGGCGCGCTTGTCTATACTGTAGCCGCGCTCGATCCCGACCGGATGAACCTTATAGTCTTCGGGGATCGGGTTGTCCTTGTTGACGAGTATCAGGTCTCTGTCCTTGCCATTGTCTTTGTCAGGCAGATTGAAAGAATCCACGATGCCGAGGGTCTCGGAGACGAGTCTCAGCGCACGCCGGTCCGCGACTGTGTGCACAAGCACGCAGACCACGAAGATCAGTATTAAGATCCCGGCTGTGACTGTTATGACAGCTCGCCTGTTACGTTTCAGCATATCCTCGCGCCCCCGCGCACTCGCGTCCTGGTCCTCTCACACTCTCATGCCTTAGAGCTTCTTCCTTGCGTCCTTTACAAGCGACGAGATATTGTCGCGGCTCACCATGTCGATGCCGCCGTCTATGCGCTCTTTGATCTTGTTGGCCTGAAGCTTTGCATCCGGAGTGCTGCCCGACAGCAGCACGCTCCTCATGATCTTCATCATGAATTTGTCCATCCCTGTGACCTCATCCGGCACGTACCTGCCGCCGAGGATGTACAGTATGGCTCCGTTCTTATTCTTCGGATCGAGCTTGCCTATGCTGTAGCCCCAGACCTGGGCGTAGTTCTCTGCGGTCTCATCCGCAAAGCCGACGCCGTATACAATGAGGCGGCTCATCAGCTCATCATCGAGCATGCGGCCGAACTTATCGAAATCAACTATGCCCGAGCCTCTGATCCAGCCTCCGTAAATGATGCAGTCATAATCATAAAGATCCATGCCCTTCGCATCCGGAAGAGTCAGGGCCTCGCAGCCGAGATCCTCCGCTATCCACTCGGCGTACTGCTTTGTGGAGCCTCTTTTTGAAGTGTATATAACTATAGCTTTACTCATGGTCTAACCCTTTACATTGTCCTCGCCGAGAAGCCTCACGAGCTTTGCCCTGAGATCATCCGTGAAGTCGATGCGGTTTGAGCTGTTCACCCTTACAGGCTTGCGGCCCGGCAGGTATACAAGCACATCGCGCGCCCCCGGATAGAGTCCGAACATGTCTGTGAGATGCATGAGCACGCTGCGCTCATCGCCGTGAGAATCCACTATCTCCTGCGGAACTCTCAGCTTCACAGGATCATTAAGAGGCTCTGAAGGCGCCTGAGGACGCGGCCTCTGATCGTTGCTTCCGTCCTGAGCTGTATAGCGGTCCCCACCGTCGTAGCCTCTGCCGCTGCTGTAACGGTCACCGCCGTAGCCATTGTCTCCATTGCGGCCGCCGTAGCCGTTCCTGTCGCCGTTATAGCCGCCTGCCCTGCCGCGTCCGAGCTCTCGGATGTTCTCGATCGGCACTATGTCCTCAGCGAGTATCTCCGCATCGCTTTCATCCTTGAAGCTGACGCGTCCGGATATGCCGACTATCCTGTCGTTGGCAACGAGGTTTCTCTTCCTTTCATATACCTTAGGGAAGACGATGACATCGATAGCGCCGTCAAAGTCCTCGAGCGTCATCCTCGCCATCTCCTGCGACTTGCGCGTGACCATGGTGCGCACTCCGCTCACCATGCCGGCCATTATGACCCTGTCGCCGTCCCTGAACTTCGATGTGTTGATCACCATGCTGTCGGCATCCTCGCCTCCGGCTGTGAACTCCTCGCCGCCTCCGGTCAGCTCCGAAGTGCCGGCCGAGGTGTTGTCCCTGATCAGCGAAGCGTACTCATCCAGCGGGTGGCCGGACAGGTATACGCCGAGCATTTCTTTCTCCATGGCGAGCTTGACGTCCTTTGAGAAGTCGGCGACCCTCGGCATAGGAGGACTGTCAAAGGTCTCGTCCTCGAACTCCTCGAGCTGGAAGAGACTTATCTGATCCTTGTTGCCGAGCTTGGCTTTCTTTTGTGCCCTCTGCACCGCATCATCGCATACCGCCATCATCAGAGCGCGGTTCGGATCGATGTCGTCAAAGGCGCCCGCCCTGATAAGCGACTCTATGGCCTTGCGGTTGAGTTCGCCCGCATCGATAGCGGCTATGAAGCTGTATATGTCGTGCGTGCAGCTCTCATCGCGCCTCGCCTCCATGATCGCATCTATTATGCCCTCTCCGACGTTCTTGACACTGAGAAGACCGAATCGTATGCGGCCGTCTGAAGCCGAATAGTACTTGTCGCTTTTGAGTACCGAAGGCGGATCGAGAGCTATCTTCATCTCGCGGCAGTTCCTGACATAGTCGGCGGTGTGCTTTGCATCGCCGGCCATGCTGGTCATGAGAGCCGCCATGAATTCCACAGGGTAGTGTGCCTTGAGGTAGGCTGTCTCATACGAGATCACCGCGTAAGCCGCCGCATGCGATTTGTTGAACGCATACGAAGCAAAAGTGACCATGTCTTCGAATATGACCTCAGCCGCCTTAGCCGGTATGCCGTTTGCGACGCAGCCTGCTATCTCGACCGACCCGTCGTCAGCCCGCTTGCCGTTGATGAAGTACTCCTTTTCCTGGAGCATGACGTCCATCTTCTTTTTGCTCATGGCGCGCCTGACAAGATCGGAGCGCCCGAACGAGTATCCGCCCAGATCCCTTACGATCTGCATTACCTGCTCCTGATAGATCAGGCAGCCGTAAGTGACCCCGAGTATAGGCTCGAGGTGCGGATCGACGTACTTTATATTATCCGGATGCTTTTTGTTCTCAATGTATCTCGGGATCGAGTCCATCGGGCCCGGCCTGTACAGAGCGATGCCCGCGACTATGTCCTCAAAGCATGTCGGCTTGAGGTTCTTCATGAAGTCGGTCATGCCGCCGCTCTCTAGCTGAAACACGCCCTTGGTATTGCCCTCGGATATGAGCCTGTAGACCTCGGGATCGTCAAATCCGATCTCCGACCAGTCTATGTCCACGCCGTGGTTCGCCTTGATCATCCTGAGCGCATCTCTTATGACCGTAAGGTTGCGAAGTCCCAGGAAATAGTGATAGGTAACAATCTCCGTCAGCATTATCTGTTACGGGTTGTTTTCCCCCACTTCACACCGTGCGTGCGACTTTCACCGCACACGGCGTTCCATCAAGAAATAGTAGTCTTCGGTGAACTACTTTCGGATTGTTCAAGATTAGTCCAATGGTCTTTGGCTTTCTTCCAGTTTTTTCCTGTACTTGGCCAATTTCTTTTGGGTTTGGTCTGTTAGGTTTTCTACTGTTTTGTCGCTGTGGACAAGTGTATGACAATATTCGTGCATGGTAGCTAGGTTTGGTACCTTATTTACCATTTCTTTTGGGAGCCTTGGGTTTATGTGGTGCGTTTCCGCTTCATTTGGGAGTACATATCCTCCACACATTTTACATTTACCCCTGTCTCTCTTGTATGCATATGCTCTATTCATAAAGAATTCAAAGTTGTACAGCGGGTGTTTTTGCATTCGGAGATGGAAGGCATGTTCGCTTCTGTTCATCTCGTCAGCTCTCTCTCCCACGCTTTTCTTTCTCATTCTTTTGTTGTAGAGTTCCCTTCCTTCTGGCGTGAATGGGTTTTCCTTTTGGTTTTTCGGTGGTGGATTTGTCCACTTGGCGAAATTCAGGTCTGTCAGTCCTATCCACATATCTTTGTATTTCACAGCAGGTATGTGTGCTTCGTGACCTTCGTGTAACCCTATTAAATTTGCCGTCTGGTTGGCTCTGACCCATTGTCCTCCATATTTCTTTAGCGATTTATAGCCCGTGTATTTAATTTTCCACGAGTATTTTCGCACTATGGGGCTGATTTGGTCGCATATGCTGTAGTAATTGATTAGTCCTACTATTATGGCGTTTACTCGTATTATGTTTTGTACGAGTCTTTCTTTGTCCTTTGTTGATGTTTTCCTTAAGAGGAATATTTCTCTCTTGAGGTTGTTCATCTTCTTTTCGAACCTATCCATGTCTGGAGAAACTTCGTTTACAAGCTTTCCATCTTTCCTTCGCATCCTTATTTTGACGCCGAGAAAAGTTATTGGTCTGCTAAGCACATTGGTTATGAGTGTTTTTTCTTCCGAGAGTTCGAGTTTTAATTTTTCTTCCAGAAAGCGTTTTGCTTCAAACTTTAGTTTTTCCGCTGATTCTTTGCTGTCTGTGAGAATTACCCAGTCGTCTGCATATCTTACGTAATAGCAGGTTTTCAGGTTGCTATGATTTCTCATAGCAGTTAACTCTCCATCTCTTCTGGTGTGCTCTCTCTTCAGTTTCTTTCTTTCAAAATCTCTGGTTATGAACTTGTCAAATTCGTTTAAGTAAATGTTTGCTAGTAGCGGTGAGATTATTCCCCCTTGCGGGGTTCCCAATTCGCTTACATTGCATTCATTCATCACTCCTGCTTTAAGCATTTGTTTGACAATGCATAGCACCCTTTTGTCTCTTATTCCTATTCGCCATAGGCATCTAATCATCGTGTTGTGATTGATGTTATCAAAGAAACCTTTTATATCTCCTTCTACTGCCCAATAGCATTTTGAGGTATAGTTTATTCTTTTTATTCTCGTTATGGCCATATCTGCCGACCTCATTGGTCTAAAGCCATATGAGTGTTCGAAGAATTGCGCCTCTGCTATTGGTTCTAGGACTTTTCTAACACATTCTTGTGCTATTCTGTCCTTTATCGTAGGAATACCTAAGGGTCTTTTCTGCTTTTTACCAGGTTTTGGTATCCAGACTCTTCTTACATCTTCTGATTGATAATTGTATATTAGGTCTTTTATTTCCTGAATTATCTCATCGTATCCCTTTTGTAGATAGTCTTTCATTACTTTCTTGTCAACTCCCGGAGTTTCGCTTCCTTTGTTGGCTTTGATTTTATGAATTGCTGTCACAATATTGGGTTCAGATGTAATTATTTCTAGTAGTCCTGTATAATTACAGCTTTTTCTGTTGTCATACCTTTCTTTTGCATCTCTGTAGTAACCTTGTAAGAGTTCATTCAGTTCCTTTTCTGTGGTTGGAACTGTGTTAAGACTTGTCCCCATAAGGTATCACCTCCTTATGGTTAGTTCAGTTTTGCTCATCGGCTACCTTAACGTTATGAACTTTTCTTACACAATCCTATTTCCTGACTATGCCCCTTCGCTCCGTGAGTGTTACCTCACTTCATCACTACTACGGGCTGCTGCCGCCTGAATTCATAAGTCATTTCCTACTTATTAACGAGCATCTGTGCTTAACCACATTTACATCTCATTTTCAGGTTTCAAACGTTCCGTCAATTCTATCCTTATCTATAGTAACTTAGCTGCCGTCTTTAACCCGTAGGCCATCTCTTTCTCCACTGCTGACGGAGTTGAAACTGTTGTCTTTTTCGGACAACTGCAGTATTGCTAATGGACAATGGCAATACCGCGACCTAAACTTCTACAGAAGCCCCCTCGATTTTCATCGGAGTCTCAAATCACGAGCCTTTCATACGACGGTTCCTGATGAGTCAGCATATTACTTTTATAGGACCCCCGACTTACTTCGTTATCCTATGACTTACTTTGTGTTTTTGTGACGGGCGGGTTCTGACCACTTTTGAACCAATCACTACTAGCACTTTCTTTCACTTAGATTCCTTTTCAGCCGACTTTACCGAGCTTCATACACTTAGTATTTTAAGTTGTAAGTGCATGTCGGAGTCTCAGGGAGAGTGTATCAGCATTTACACTACAGATGGAATTTCACCATCTAATTCGAATTGACAGTTAGATAAGTTCCTTTACTTTAGCTTTTCCAGCAGGCGGGCTCTAGCCTCTTTTGTACCAACTTTACTTTGCTATTTCTTTTCTCTTACCCCGCTAACTTGTTTCTGTTTCCAGAGGTTTTCGTTAGCGAATCGTTTCGCGCGTCCATCTTGAGAAGCCCGAGCTCCTCTATGGTCGTCATGTTGAACTGGGTCGCGACGCCCTTGTCCGACGAGTAAAGCGGCACGTAATCGTCAAGCGGAAGCTTGGATATAACGATGCCCGCAGCGTGCGTCGAAGCGTGGCGCGGCAGCCCCTCGAGAGCCATCGAAAGATCGAGCACCTGCTTTACAAGAGGTTCATTCTCGTATCTGCGCCTGAGCTCAGGATTGACATCAAGAGCCTTGGCTATTGTGATGCCGAGCTCATTCGGTATGGCCTTGGCGATCTCATCGCCTTCCTGATATGTGGCATCGAGCGCCCTGGCGATATCCCTCACGGCCGCCTTGGCCTTGAGTGTACCGAAGGTGATGATCTGCGACACCTTGTCGCGCCCGTACTTGCGCGTGACATAATCGATGACCTCCTGGCGTCTCTCGATGCAGAAGTCTATATCTATATCCGGCATGCTCACCCGCTCCGGATTGAGGAATCTCTCGAATATGAGGTTGTATTTGATCGGGTCGATCTCGGTGATGGCAAGGCTGTATGCGACGATGCTGCCTGCGGCCGAGCCTCTGCCCGGTCCGACAGCTATGCCATTACGCTTTGCGTAGTCGATGAAGTCCCATACGATGAGGAAGTACTCCACATAGCCCATGCCCTCGATCACCGAAAGCTCCGTCTCGAGCCTCTGCCTGTACAGGCTCGACTCGTCCATGGCCTCCTTGCCGTAGCGCCTGACAAGGCCCTCATAGCAGAGCTCTCTTAAGTACTCATCTGTGGTCTTGCCGTCCGGCGGTATGTACTCAGGCAGATGGTAGTTGCCGAATTCGAACTCGACATTGCACCTGTCTGCTATCTCCTGAGTCCTGTCTATCACTTCAGGCATGTCCGGGAACAGAGCTCTCATCTCGTCCTCCGACTTGACGTAGAACTCGTCGTTCTCGAATCTCATGCGGTCCTCATCCGTGACCTTGGCCTGCGTCTGGATGCACATGAGTATGTCCTGAGCAGTCGCATCCTCGCGCCTTATGTAGTGGGCGTCGTTTGTCGCGACAAGCGGCGTCCCCATGTCCTTGCTGAGCTTCTTCAGTCCCTCGATTACCCTCGCATCCTCTTCGAGGTGGTGATTCTGTATCTCGAGGAAGAAGTTTTCGCTTCCGAAGATCTCCCTGAGCTCGAGGGCTTCTGTCCTGGCTCCGTCATAGTCGCCCGCAAGCAGCATCCTCTGGACATTGCCCGCAAGGCAGCCCGAGAGGCAGATGATGCCCTCCGAGTACTGTCTCAGGAGATCCTTGTCCACCCTCGGCTTGAAGTAGAAGCCGTCGACATAACTCCTGGATACTATCTTGACAAGATTGCTGTAGCCCTGCTGGGTCTCGGCCAGAAGTATGAGGTGGCCCGAGTACCTGTCGCGGTCTACGTCCTTGTCGTAAAGCGTCCTCGCAGCGGTATACACCTCGCAGCCGATGATCGGCTTGATCCCGGCCTTACGGCAGGACTTGTAGAAATCGATCACGCCGAACATGGCGCCGTGATCCGTGATCGCGAGCGCATCCATGCCGAGCTCTTTGACCCTCTCAGGCAGCTCGGATATCCTGCTCATTCCGTCGAGCAGGCTGTATTCGGTATGGACGTGAAGATGTGTGAACATTCCTTTGTATATCTCTTAGTCTTTTTTTGGTCCTTCGTACTTCATCGCAAGCATCGTGATGTCGTCGAACTGATCGGCGCCGTCGACAAAACTGTCGATCGCAGCGCTGACATCGCCGATCACCTTGCCCGGTGCATCACCGCCGCTCCTGTTGAGAGTGTCGCACAGTCTCTCCTCTCCGAAGAGCTCGTTTGAGCGGTTGGCGGCCTCGGTGACTCCGTCGGTGTACACGTACAGCATATCGCCCGGATCAAGATGGAATCCGTGCTCTTCGAACTTCATGCCGTCCATGGCGGCGACCGCCAGTGAGTGTTTGTATTTGACGAGCTCAAATGACTTGTCCTTTTGTCTCCAGAGCGCCGGATGCTCGTGTCCGGCATTCGATGCGATTCCGTCGCCTGTGGTCAGATCGACTATGGCGATCCATACAGTGACGAAGAATCCCGTGTCGTTGCTCTCGCAGAGCCTGTCGTTGACCTTTTTAAGTATCTCCGAAGTGCTCAGGCCCTGAAGCGCAAAGTTCTTGATGAGCACCTTTGCGATCACCATGAAGAGTGCAGCCGGTACTCCCTTGCCCGATACATCCGCGATGACGAGAGCCAGATGGTCCTCATCCACCAGGAAGAAGTCGTAGAAGTCTCCTCCCACCTCCTTGGCCGGGTTCATGCTCGCATAGAGTTCGAACTCCTCCCTTTCAGGGAACGGAGGGAATATCCTCGGCAGCATGCCGGCCTGGATCTTTGTGGCGATGTTGAGCTCAGCTCCTATCCTCTCCTTTTCGGCAGTGACAGCTCCGAGCTCTCTGATGTATGTCCTGAGCTCATCGTCCATCTTTACGAAAGACTCCGCAAGAGTCTCGAGCTCATCATTTGTATGGATGTCTATATCGATAGATTTGTCTGCCTCGAGATTATCTATGATCTCGCCCGCTTTGTCGTTGAGTATCCCTATAGGCCTTAAGACCTTCTTCTGGATGACGACATATGACACCGCCATCATCAGATCCGAAACAGCGGCTATCAGGAGGAAGATGACTACCATGGATCTTGCTATGGAACGCTTGAGATCCGGCACATACAGATCGACTGCCGCTACAGCCACAGGATCGCCTGCGGAATTGAATATAGGGGTGAAGGCCGAAGCGATGTAGCCGTACTTATCGTCCTTGGTCAGTTTGAGCTTCTCAGGAGGATCCTTCCTGAACACCTCCTCGGTGGCTTCCTTGCCGCCGACCATGTAATTCTCGTGCTCTCCTAGCTCGCAGTAACCCTCCTCTGTGTCCGCATCCCAGACGTAGACAAGATCATCCTCATAAGGAACATAGACGTAAAAGTACTTGATGGCCGTCTCTTTCTGGGTCGAATTCAGGTAATCACGGATCATGTAGTAGTAATCGTCCTTCTCACCTGTCTCTATGTATCCCGGTATCCTGTCCCCGTCAATATAATCGGCCGCAGACCTTGTGTAGTTGTAAGCCTGGCGGTTGTATTCATTTACCCTCTGATAATATGTGCCGATACCGACGGTGACACATACGACAATGATCAGCATGAGAGCAAACAGTACTATACCGATTATTGTTTTGCGCCCGAGGCTGCTTCTTGGTTTTGATTCCATCAGTTGATCTCCTCTGAGATATTATCTTTTCGATTTGCCGCGACCCGGATCCTGAACTCACGCCAGAGCTCAGTGATCACAAGCGTTATAAGTATTATGAATACAGACAGCAGCAGAGTCTTCCAGACAGGCAGCACCTGAGTGCCGTTCCTGAGATACAGTATCACATTGGTGATCGTCCTTACGAATACCCAGTGTACACAGTAGAAGGAAGTGATCTTGCTGCTGACATCAACAAAGAATGCCATGACACCTGGTCTTAAGCGCTCGGTCACGAAATACCATATGCCCATCATGCCAATGTCGAGGAGTATGCACTCCAGCATGTCCCACGGCATCATGTGATAGTAGCAGTTCTGGCCCTCACCGAACATGCCCTGGGTATGCTCTATCCCCCAGCACATGTATACGGCCGCGATGCATATCGCCGGAACGGAAACGATCGCATAAAACTTCCCTTTGTCCTCAGGCCTGATACGCGTCAGCAGCCTGCCGAAGCATATGCCGGATACAGGCACGATGAGCCATATGAGAAGCGGGAAGTCAGATATGAGAAGTCCCGTCTCGTCCTCCGTGCCGATGAACGACCCGAGCAGTATATTGAGGATCGGCACTCCCGTATCGATGCCCGTAGTCAGCATGCCGAGTACCGAAGCCGCCGCCGCGATGATGAGCATCTTTGCAGAAGACAGATCAAGCTTGCGGAAAAGCGCTATCACGAGGAACGCGATCCCCGCAAACAGCAGCACGTCATTACCGAGCACCCTGTAGATAAGAGGCTCTATGAACTGCTCCCTGTCACCGCTCAGCCTGTAGCCTATAAGGTACGGGATGCGGAATCTGCAGATATTTAGCACATAGGATATGATGATGAGATCGACCCCTCTGCGCGCTATCCTTGCAGGAGTCCTGCGGCGCGAATAGTCGACGCACACCCCCATCGCAAAGAGGTACATCGGAGCACTGAATGGCCCTCCTATCACGGTATCGAAGAGATACGGTATGCCGGACTCGAGCATCTCATCCGTGCAGCATTCGATTATGCAGTGGATTATCGGAAGACAAAGTATCGGGATAGCTCTTGCGAGGTCCACCTCCCACTGGCGTCCGGTATTGACTTCTTCATCCTGTAACAGTGCTTTTACTTCTTTTATCATTAACGTTTAGTTCAATCTGCGCATAAATATACAGATATAGTATAACACCAACAGCAGGCGTCAATCCATATCCGCAGGTCACAAATCGCAATCTAAAAGAGGACAGCTGTAATGCCGTCCTCCTCTGAAATCATTAGTTCGTTTTACTTGATGCCGCGTTCCTTTTTGGCCATGGCGATCTTGAGCTTCTTGATGCACTCCTTGACGTCATCCTCGGTGTAGTTGTTTTCGCCGACGATGTTGGACTCGATTCCCTCAGGGTTTTTGTTGAAGTCCACTACGTTGTCGAGATACGGGCTCTCTACTACGAAAGTGCCTGCTGTACCGCTCCAGTTGAGTCCGGCCACAGGGATTCCTCTCTCGCCGATCTCGTTGACGCAGTTGACGTAGTCAACATCGAGGTTGCCCCATCCGTCAGTCTCAACGATGACGCCGTCAGGTCTTGCGCACTCAGCGACGACAGCGGCTGTCCTCGAGCATCTTATCTTCTCTTCGTTGCCCTCAGGGGATCCGAATACCAGCACTCCCATCAGGTCGATTCCCGGGTCATTGCCAAGCACCTCGATCAGAGGGTCTCTGAAGTGATGAAGGCTTGTTTCTTTGGTTGAAGGGCCTACTCCCATATCGCACCTCCTAATTCATGGCCTTGATGGCACCGTCTCTGAACTCGTTAGGAGTCAGCATGACAGGCATCGCGCCGTAATCGATAAGTGACTTACCTCCCTCAACGCCGCTTGGCTGATCAGGGAAGATCCATGTGTCGAGCATCGCACCGTGAGCGATCATCTCCTTGATGACGAGCACCTTCTTTTGACCCTGGCGGATCCTGTCGTAGTACTCATGTCTCTCAGTGCACTTTGTGCCCTCGAACGCCTTGAGCTGAGCTCTGAATTCGTTCATCCACTCCTCTACCATCCTGTAGGCATCGATGATGGCGTATCTCTCCTGAGCCATTCCCTTTTTGAAGGTGATGTTGAAGGAGATGATGTAGTCATCGTCCGCAGGAGTGCCGGCACGGTTAAGATAGAGCATATCCTTGAGATTGCCCTCGGACGAACCGAATTCGTGAGCCTGCTCGCCGTCCACATCGACGCCGGTAGGCATGACATATACTCCGGTTATGGTATGTGTGATCCCCTCTCCGCACTTGCCGAGCACCTTTACGGAGATAGGTATTATATCCATGATCGTGTTGGTGAATCTGTCGTGATCACCCGGCTTGATTATCTCTACATCGATCTTTTCGATGACCTCGCTGTACTTGGCTGCGAGAGCGTCAAGACCGTCGTTGTTGATGGTCATTTTGCCGTCATAGGTGATTTTGTTCTCGTCACCCATCTCTACTTCGTTCATGTGGAACGCTTTGATGACGAGTCTTCTGAGTTCTATATCTGCCATTATTTATAACCTCTCTTTAAGGAAATAAGATAAATAACTCTCTCTTTGAAAACTGGGGGCAGATCACTCTGCCCCCATCTTCAAGACAATTGTCTTGATGTCCTATGCAATTGTACGTAGTCCGTAAGAACTAGATAACTGCGTGATACTCGAAAGGCAGCGATACGATCTTGCCCGGAGTCTCGATAGTCTCGAGAAGCTCGAGCGAAGCCTTTACGATAGCAGTCTGCATCTCTACATCGTGAGGTGCGCCTGCGTTAGCACCCATAGGTACCATAGGAGCTGCTGCTCTCGGAGTACCTGCCTGTCTTACTACAGGCGGAAGTGCTGCGATGATGACTGTAGGGATACCTACCGACTCGATTGCTCTCTGCACGATTGTTGCAGAGCGGTGGCAAGTTCCTCATCCAGCGGTGAGAAGACAAGCGTCTACGCCCTCTTCCTTGAGCATGTTGGCGACTGCAGGACCAGTCTCGTTTGTGAACTTCTCAATGTTTCCGCCGCCGCCCATGAAACCGGCATGGTATGGAGCGCAAGCCTTGATGAAGCCCTCAGCTGCGAGCTCTTTGAGTCTTGTGATCGGGAACATGCAGTTGATGTCCTTGTTTACATCCGAGTTGTCGTAACCACCGTGAGTTACCATCAGCTCATCCTCTGTCGATTCGTTAGGGATCTTTCTCCAGGTGAAGTCTCCAGCCAGATTGAATCTCTCCTGATCCTTTCTGTGTACGCCGGCAGCTGTTGCGAGAGCAACTGTCATCTCGCTGAGCGGCTTTGTAACAGGAGCCCAAACCGACTTAGGAGTAATAGGTACGAAAATCTCAGATTGTAATCCTTTTACAACTGTCATACTCATTTTGTGTTAATCCTCCTGATTAGTTTTGCTTTGCATTTCGTGTTGGAGTTCTCTGGAATGATTGATAGTCTCGAGATATCTGTCTTTGACCTCGGCGCTCTCCTGTTCAATGAAGCTCATATTCCAGGCGACCTCCTGGCCGATCTCCAGGTCGTAATCCGAAATGATCATCCTCTTTGGGATCCTGAGATGTCCCAGTCTGCCCTTGAAGTCGATGGCTACGCTTCCGTCATGGACTTCCACGATAACGCCTTCCATTCTGATTATCTTATCCCCGTATTTCATATCCCGTAACTGTCTCCTTTAACTTCCAGATTAGTCGTATTTAGCCTTTCTCTTCTCGCTCATCGGCAGAGCCTGCTCGTTGTCTACGAGTTCCATCTTAGTGCCGTAAGCCTTTTCGATCAGCTCAACGTTGTTCTCCTTGACGCTGTGTGTGTACTGTCTCTCAGGTGCCTTGATCGACTCGCCGGCCATCTTAGCCTTGAGCATAGCCAGACCTCTGATAGCATCCTCGTGGCAGAGGGTGTTGCATGCAAGTACTTCGTTCTCGATACCGGACATCGACTTGTTGTTGTCGACCATAGCATCGCAGTACTTGTTGCCTGTTACGAGAGCACCCTGTACAGCGCAGAACGAGAATCCTACAACCGGAACGCCTCTCTTACCGATCTGCTCGATATGGGAAGTGAAGTCTACGTGGTTGTTACCGAATCCCTCTGTTGTAACGAATGCACCGTCAACGTTCATGGACTCAACCATCTGACCAAGTCTTCTGGATACATAGAACTTGTCTGTGTTAGCCTGTGGCGAACCTACGAAGATAACGCCTACCAGGTCAACGTCGTCATCGTGGATTGCTTCGTAAACCAGCGGCTCTCTCCAGTAGTGTCTGGACATTTCCTTGGAAGCAGGTCCGATGCATGTAAGAGCGTGGATGCAGCCGTCCATTACCTCGAGTGGGTTAGCAGCTACAGGAACGTTACCGAGGTCTACGTTCGGCTTAGCTCCGAGTACGCCTACCGGCTCAGTCGGGAACAGGAAGTTGTCGTGCATAGCGCCCTGGCCCATGATCTCCTTAACGATAACGATTTTTTTCTTACCAGGTCTTCTAACCTGCTTCATTGTCTGAGTATCCACGACCTGATCGTCAGTGAGATCCTTCTTCATTGCGTTTCTGATCTCCTGAGTTACGTGGTCTACTGCAGTATGAATAGCGATAGGTCCCGGTCTCTCCATGTTCTTCTTGTTGTCGATAACAGCGTGAGCTCTGATCATGATTTCGCCCTTGTCTACTGCACCAGGACGTCCCCACATCATGTTCTCATCGATGTAACCCTCAGAAGAACCGAACTCTCCTACCTGTACTCCCTCTTCAGTGATTCCTGTTACCATCATTACTACGCCGTCGAGAACTCTTGTTACGCCTTCACCAAGCTCATCATCGCCTTCCTTTGTAGCGATTGGCTGGATGTCCATAACTGTCTCGGAGTATACGTGATAGTTGTCCGGTGTGATCACGTCGAGTTCGAGGCTGTGTACGAGCTTCTGAGCTTCTGCGCCCTCAGTAGCTGCTGCCTTACGAATGTACAGTGTAGTTCCTTCGATCTTGGTCTCGTCGCCAAGAACTACCTTGTCGATCTTGTAGTGCTTACGTGTCATCTCTCTGACTACTACAGCCTCGCCTTCCTCAGCTGCTGCCGGAGCTGCTGCGCCTGCTGCTGCAGGAGCTGCTGCGCCAGCTACTGGAGCTGCGACTGCACCGCCGCCGATGCCTGCAGGGATCTGGATGTTGATGTCCTTACCCTCTCCAATATGCAGGTTGATAACTCCGCCTGCTACTGGAGCTGCAACTGCTGCAGGAGCTGCGACTGCTGCCTCGGCCGGAGCCTCAGCTGCAGGAGCTTCCTCAGCGCCGCCTGCTGCCTCATCGTACTTGTCGACGATGTCTGCTGTAACCGGAGTGAGAGAATCCACTGTCTTAGTGAGCTTGGATCCGTTGAGAACCTGTCCAATTGTCAGAGCTCCGTCGAGAGTCAGAAGACCCGAATCAACGAGGTCTGGGAAAATTGCAGGATCTTCGAAGTTTGCAGGTGTCAGTTCTGTGCCTGCCTCTGCTCTGCAGCAGAGTACTGCCGGATCGTTTGCATGCTGTTTAGCTGTTTCAGCTGTGATTGACATATCGATCTTCCTCCTAAAATTAATTAATTACTTGCCGCACATTGTGTGACGGCTTGGTTTTATATATTCCCGCTCCGGCTTTAATGGGGTTGGCCGGAGCAGGTTTATACCGGTGATAACTATTCTACTGTCTCGTTGTCTTCTACATTGTCTACAACGTTGAGATCCTGGCTGACATGCTTGGATACTCTGAGAGTCCTGTAGAGTGGATGTCCGACAGCCATCATTGCGAGGTCTGTCATGTGAATTACCTTGAGTCCCATCTTAGGGCCGGAAGCCATGACTGTGTTGGAGCAGTCAGAGCAGTTGCCGATGATGATGTACTCGCAGCCTGCCTTCTTGAAGTCGAGGTTGTTTTTGACCTGACCAGGGCAGTTACCAGGACGCTCGCACTTGCGTGTGCCGTTAGGCATCTCCTGAGCCTGCTTGCAGTAGCATACGCATGCCTCAGTACCGTTGTACTTCTTGACGAGATCCTGCATCCTCTCGAGGTTGCCGCCGCAGGCGCATACCAGGATACCGACCTTGGCGCCGTGGAGATCTCTGAACTCTCTTGTAACGAGGATAGCGCCTGTAGCCTTTGTGATAGGATCGCCGAGCTCGCAGGCCTTACCTGTGAAGGAACCGCCCATGATGATCTCGCCGTAGCCTCTCTCGTCGAAGCCGCCGGCCTCGTTGATGAGAGCCTCTACGCTTCTGCCTACAGGAACGTCCATGAATACGTGAGCATCGCTGCCGCCCTTGATCATGCCTCTGACTGTGATGTTCTTGTCGATCAGCGGCTTTTGATCCTCGATGGCCTTGACGCAGCTGTATACTGTCTCACTGTTGATAACAACAGCGTTGGCTGCCGAAGGGAGCTTGTCCGGCTCGAGCTCGATGCCGAGGCACTCTCTTACTACCGCACGCTCCTCGCCCATCGGATAGATGTCCGGGAGAAGGTGTCTCTCGATAGCAGCGTCGTCCTTGAGGAGAGCGTCGAGCTTTTCGATAGTCTCTCTATGCTTTTTCTTAATGGCGATGATGCCCTTGTCGGCACCTGCGATCTCCATAAGATAATGTATACCTCTCAGCAGAGCTGCCGGATCTTCGTCGATCTGAGCGATGTTGTGAGCCAGACCAGGCTCGCACTCGGAAGCGTTGACGAGGATGTATCCGTGATCAAGAACCGGCTTGTCGTCCTTGCCGTTGTAGATCTTGATATATGTAGGGAATCCTGCACCGCCCTGGCCGATGATGCCGGCCTCTTTGATCATCTCGAGGTTGGATCCCTTTTTGATCTTTTCGAAAGTCTTAGGCTGCTTGGCAGCAGGCTTGATGATGATCCTGTCCTCTGTAACATCAACGACCTCGCCGCTGACGCTGGAGTGTACATTCGCGCCGAGTCCTGTCGGTGTAGCGATGAGCTGGCCTCTCTTGACCTTGTCGCCCTTTTTGACGATGGCTTCACATGGCTTACCTACAGCGCCCTGCTTGAGTAGCATCTGAATGTTTTCCATAATACGAATCTCCTTTTGCACTGCACAAATTTGTAATTGTCTTGTTGTTTTAAAAAGCACACAAAAAATGCCTTTTTTGACAACTCCATAGTATCATTTTTTTCAATATCTATCAACAGACGAATAGCAAAAATACACTGCTTCATCTATAAATAGTCAGGACCTCTCAGCACCAAATTTTTTATATCCGAAACTGCATGACAATTTCTTAACGACGTATTCAGTCTCACTTAACACCCTCCCGAAAAAAGCATTGTCAACAGTGTTATTTCGTTGACTTGATTTATTCAAAAGCGGTATTATTGCGTTGAGGACAAAAGTCCCTTAAGCACAAATATCAACGTGTATTTTTAGGAGGTAATTACCTATGGCAAAGAAACTCGAAGCCAAGATCAACTATGGTCTTTACGACAAGGAAGTCATCAGGACGGTCGAGGCTCACACTGAGGGCGAGTACTGCAGAGTCGCTCTTGACTGCCCGGAACTCCCGGGTAACACAATGATCGAAAAGAAGCATTATCTCGAGGAGCATTATGACTACCTCAGGACAATGCTCATGTTTGAGCCGCGCGGTCACCACGACATGTTCGGCGCTATCCTCTGCGAGCCAATCAACCCTGAGGCTGACTTCGGTATCTTCTTCATGGACGGCGGCGGCTACCTCAACATGTGCGGCCACTGCTCTATCGGAGCTGCTACAGTTATCCTCGAGGCAGGCCTCATGGAGATGAAGGAGCCTATGACACAGGTCATCATCGAGGCTCCGGCAGGACTTATCACACTCGACTGCACATGCAAGAACGGCAAGGTCACAGGCGTCAAGCTGACAAACGTTCCTGCATTCGTTTACAAGGAGAACTGCGAGCTCGAATATCAGGGCAAGAAGGTCGTATTCGACATCTGCTTCGGCGGTTCCTTCTTCGCACTTGTAGACACAGAGAAGAACTTCGGCTTCAAGGTCACTCCTGAGCACACCAAGTTCCTCACAGAGTGGTCAAGCTTCGCTCTCCAGGAGATCAACAAGAAATTCGAGATCCAGCACCCAGAGCTCGACATCACAAGCGTAGACCTCATCGAGAACTACTGCACTGATGAGCTCACAGAGGACGACAAGAAATTCTGCCCTGAGGCTAAGTTCGCTCTCAAGAACCAGCTGGTATTCGGCGAGCCTCACGATCCGCAGATCGACAGATCGCCATGCGGCACAGGTACTTCAGCTAAGCTGTCCTGGCTCTACAAGCACGGTGAGCTCGGCGTAGGCGAGAGCTTCGTCTACAAATCATTCATCAACACCAGATTCATCGGTACAGTTGCAGACACAGCCAAGGTCGGCGACTTCGACGCCGTTATCCCACAGGTCACCGGCGCTGCTTACCTCTGCGGCGAGGCCAAGTGGTTCATGGATCCTGACGATCAGATGACAAAGGGCTTCTCGATCTAGTAAAGATCAAGACGATCGACCAAAACGACCTGCGATCATCACGCAGGTCGTTTTACTTTTGCCGTATTATCATGTCCATGTCGATATTAAATCTGCTGCTGACTCAAAAGACACTACCTTGATATTGACTTTTACATCCGATAGTTGTAGTATTGTTAAGTCGCGGCGGCAAAGCCGTCCGCGTCATAGAGAATATGCGCTCGTAGCTCAGCTGGATAGAGTGTCTGACTACGAATCAGAAGGTCTAGGGTTCGAATCCCTACGGGCGCACCATAACAAAGCGGATGCCAAAGTGCATCCGCTTTTGTTATGTGTCTGCTCTGTAGGGTGAGAACCCTAGTGGGTTCGGGTCCGGGTGTATACTGACCGGCACACCCGGAAACCCGCAGTCAGGGATCGAAGACCGCGCAAGCGGCGCGAAGCGTCCTTGACGGCGGGATTATCCCTACGGGCGCACCAATACAGTCCTTTCCGAACCTTTACTTCTATCACGGCGGATATGCCGTGAGGATCGACTTCAGAAAGGCAGACGGAATTAACGGCTAATAGGCCGTTTTTTCTTCCCTTAAAAAATTTAAGAAAATATTTATTTGGGTCACTTGCCAAGGTAAATGCAACTTTGCCAAAGTAAATGCAACAAATGACCAAAAAATGAGATAAAACATGCCATCGGAGGGGTGCAAAGGGCCCTGAAATCGTGTAAAATCGCGGTACATAAAAAAGTCTGGGCACAACAACCGTCCGGTGGATCTACTTTCGAAAATTTGCCAAAGTAAATGCATCGGCAAAAAGGACATGTTCAGTTGGGGAACCGTATCCGACCTTTTGAGAAATAACTAGAGTTCGTCAGAGATCAGCAAAGAGTGTTCCGAATCGTACCAGTACGTATCCGGACCTCTCCAACCATCCCAGGGTCCGCTGGAGTAACCATACTCAAGGCGATAGGCTTGCAGGTAGTTCAGCATTAAACCATCGCCGTCAAAGTGACCCCAGGGGTTGGACTCTACTTCATGACCGCACTTGACCCATTTGCGGATCGCAGTGCGTTCACTCAGAGTCATAGGAACGACTTCCTCCATTTCACGGAGAGCGACTTTATTGAGCTGGTACTCAATAGATTTTTTATCGATCATCATCGCCGTTCTCCTTTCTGAAGATAGATCTGTTGAGAGTCACATCATTTGGGGAAATTCTGTGACAGCCAAGCAGATCAAGAGCTTCACTTCCGTAGAGGAATTCGAACATGTCGTAAGGGGATTTATCGCCCAGGCTTTCTCTTGTGTAGGAGTTTATGTGATCCATCATGAGAGAAATGTCGGCCTGGGTGAATCCATCCAGGCTTTTACCTTTAGGGATGAACATGCGGATGAACTCATGGTTTCTCTCCGCAGAACCCTTCTGGTAAGAAGCTTGCGGATCGCAGTAGAACAAGCGTGTACGCATGACTCCATCCGCATCGAATTCGATCCTTGAAGGATTGGAAAACTCGCTGCCGTTGTCGGCTAAGAGGACCCTGAAGACAGTCTCAAAGAGCTCTCTGCCGAAGAGCTCATCAAGAGAGTTGAAGACCGAGATCACAGATGCGGAATCGTTGTGGTCCCGAATGAAGGCAAACATACACTCGGCTTTTACGAAGTGGATAGTGAGAAGGACTTTGCCTCCTTTCTTGCCTTCGACAGAATCTATCTGAGTGACCGGGATATCCGGATGCTCATCAAGGAAAGAATTGAAATCCTCGAAGGTGCGGCTTATGCGGCACTTCTTGTCGACCTTGAAGACGCGCTTCTTCTTGCGAGGCTTGAATCTTACCTTGCGAGGAAGGTCGATGTTCTTGGCAGAGATGGCGCCTGCGTCGATGAGGCGATAGATCGTCCTTTCACTGACCATGATGGTGTCCTTGTTATTGACACAGATGTGATGAGGAGAATGGTTATTCTCAACAAGAGGAGTGATCAAGGCATCAAGTTCGGCAAGCTCATCCTCGGAGAATGAGATCCCGGATCTGGCCTCAGAGCGAAGCTTTTCGTAATCCCTTTGAGCGTACTCGGCCTTGTAAAACACTTTCTCAAGACTGCATTCTCTGCGCTTGTCGCAACCATTGCAGACAAAGGGAGATCTCTCGAGTCTCCTGCAACGCGCCTTCCTGAATTCAGGACAGGAGTCATTGCACAAACCGCAGTTACGACAGTACTTGTAGTACTTGTCGGTATTG
>SVCQ01000001.1 GCA_015058275.1 Clostridiales bacterium | reverse complement strand
AAACCAGCCTGCGAAGAGCTGAAAATTGTACAAAATTATTTTCCACTTTTTGTACAAAATTAAATTGACATTTACAAAAGAAAAACTAGCCCAAGCGGGGCTAGTCAGTCTGTCCGATTATTATGCCGAAAGGCACATGTTGAAGTTGATTTGAACCGCCGTATGCCGAACGGCACGTACGGTGGTGTGAAAGGGTGGAGAAAATCCACCCTATTCGATTATGTCGATGAAAGGCATCTCACCTACGGTTCCCCCCTCCGGGGACTAGCGCTTACGCGCGTCGGAGTCCTTTCATCCGCACCATCATATTGGACAGACGACGTCTGTCCATTTTTTTTATGTGGATAAGGCTGCAGACTGTGGAAAAGAGCATTGATCGGGATAATCTGCATATAACTTATCTGTAACCTCCGGTATCATTGAAATTCCAATGTTTTGAGCCATCAGTACATGTGCTGAGGCTCTTTTTTATTGCCTGTTTATCTGCAATAAATCACCGCAATCCGACAATATTCTGATGGCAATATGTGTACAGTTTTTTGCTGCGCGGATCAGTATAGTTGAGCGTACAGGAGGGCGAAATGAGACTTGGAATTCTGATAAGGGATACAGAATACAGGAAGGCACTGGTCGATAAACTTGCATCTTACGATAATGATATATTCGTAAATGTTATAGGCGAGACAGGAGGCGACACATCAGACTGCCTGATACTGACAGACATAGGACCTGAGGAGTTCGACGAACAGATACTCTCGCGTATAGCCGTACGGACTGTGTTTCTGTCACGCTCAGCTGATGAGGCGGATACATCACCTGACAACGATACATACAGGAGAGTGTTCAAATACTCTGGCGTTGAGAGCCTGCTGTCGGAATTCGTCAATGCATACAGCGAGTGGCACGGCGGGGGAGTCAGGCGGACATGCTCTTCAAAGACAATAGCTGTGCTGAGCGATTCGGATTCGTTTGTATCGGACAAGTGCAGGGCTCTTGCCAGACAGATCATATACAGGCGCGGCGGAAGAGTCCTCCTGCTGAGTCTCGGCTTTATAAACGATTACGGCAGGCCTGAGAGCGGGCGCATCAACAGATTCGCAAGACTCATGTATGCTGTCAGGACGGGACGCGGCAGCGCATGGGACAGCTTCACATATACAGACAGCTACGGGGTGTCTTCTCTGATGCTTCCTCCGGGACTGAACCCTGCAGCATATCTTGAGGAGGATGAGCTGAGAGATTTGATAGCGGGGATTTCAGGCGGTTTTGATGCTGTGGTAATGGATGCAGGTACATGCCTGAGACATGAGAACCTGTCTGTCATCAAGGAAGCAGGCAGCATAGTCTGCTTTGAAAGCGGCAGGAGGATCCCTGGGTTCTCCGAAATGATAGGAAGGGAGTCCGGCAGGGATGTTATCAGCATCAGGCATACCGGAGACAGCGATGAGGCACTTGCCATAGATGACTGCATAAGGCAGATATACGGAATGGACGGCTATGACAATAACAAGAGCAGCGACAGTAAGCAAATACGGAACTGAGATAGAAGATCTCATCAGGAGCATCAGGAAGTGGATGACAGACAGGAGCGAGGCTCCCTCCGCCGATGAGATACTTGCAAGATGCGAGGATGAGTTCTTCGGATCGGAGCTCTCATACAGGACATCATCAAGGGAGAATGAGATCATCCTCGGCAGCATGCACGTGAGGCTCATAAACCGCTACGGGATACTCGAAGAGCTTCTCTCTGATCCTCATATCAACGAGATCATGGTGAACGGTCCTGAGAGGATATACGTGGAGAGGGAGAGAAGGCTTGTCAGGGTGGATGATGCCTTTACATCATATGCGGAGCTTGAGGAGATCATCAGGATGTTCGCATCCGATGTCCACAGGGAGATAAACGAGGCGAATCCGATAGTGGACGCAAGGCTCCCTTCCGGATACAGGGTAAACGGGGTACTCAGGACCGTGGCTCTCAACGGCCCGATCCTTACCATACGTAAGTTCCGCGAGACAGAGATAGACATGGCGGAGCTCGTGGGATGCGCAAGCCTCTCAAGCGACTGCGCGGTCGATCTCGCCGTGCTTGTGAGAAGCGGATACAACATCTTCATAAGCGGAGGGACTTCATCCGGCAAGACGACCTTTCTTAACGCTCTTACCGCCTTCATAGGCAGGAGCGAGAGGGTCATCACGATAGAGGACTCGGCCGAGCTTGTCATAAGCCATATAGACAACAAGGTGCAGATGGAATGCAGGGCGGCCAATTCTATCGGCAAGGGAGAGGTCAATATGACCCAGCTCATAAGGACGAGCCTCAGGATGAGGCCTGACCGGATAATCGTCGGAGAGGTAAGAGGCCGCGAGGTCATAGACATGATACAGGCGATGAATACAGGCCATGACGGCAGCATGAGCACGGGGCACGGCAACTCGATACGCGGCATGTTAAACCGCCTTGAGACCATGTACCTGTCGGACTCGCAGGTGTCCGTCGGATCTGTCAGGAACCAGATCGCAAATGCGATAGATATATTCGTACATCTTAAAAGAGATGCAAAGGGACGAAGACATGTTGAAGAGGTAGCCGAGATCGCGGGTTTCGACGGTGCTGACTACATTCTCAACTATCTGTACAAGGTTGACAGGGAGGGAAGCCTCATGCCGACCGGCAACGGACTCCTTGACAGGGAGAGACTTACAAGATTCGGCTACGGAGAGATGATGCAGGGGAGCACGGGATCCGGAGAAGGGAGAGCGTCATGACTGATCTGAGAGTATATAAGCTCAGCAGGAAGGAAGAGATACTGTATCACGCGGGACTTGTGCTTGCTGGACTGGCTGTATCGTACCTTCTGTACAGGAATATATTCTTTGCTGTTGTGATACTTCCGTTCTCAAAGAAGATAAAGGGTTTTGTTACAGACAGCATTATAAGCCGCAGACGCAAGAGGTATCTGGCTGAGTTCAAGGATTTCCTCTTCATGGCTTCCACTGCCATAGGAGCGGGTAGATCCATGAAGGATGCGATTGCAGAATCCATACCGTCCATGCGAAATATCCACGGCCGGCGCTCGATACTCGCGGGCGATCTCGAAAAGGCATATGAGCGCATGGAGACGGGCGGAGAGAACGATGTAACGGTGCTGAGGGACATGGCGGAGCTGAGCGGCCTTGAGGATGTGCATGACTTCGTCACGGTCTATTCAATATGCAAGATGACGGGTGCGAGCCTGATAACAGCTCTCAACAAGGCCGCCTCCGTGATCATGGAGAAGATGAGCATAGACAGGGAGATAGAGGAACTCATCAGGCGTAAGGAGAGCGAAGGCATGGTCATATTCGTGATGCCGGTACTTATAATACTCTTCCTCAATCTGACTGCGCCCGACTACATAGCGCCGCTGTACGAGACAGTGGCAGGCAGGGTGATCATGACCTCTGTATGCGCATCGATCATAGGGATATACGCGATGATACAAAAAATAGTGAGTGTGGAGATATAGACATGGATGATCTGATGGTCACATTAAGGAATAAGACGGCAGCACTGAGGAATGATACCAGGCTGATGTCGGGTATATATGCGGTCACTCTGGTCACGGCGCTTCTCATACTTGCTCTTGCGGTAAGGGGGCCGGAGGAGAGCGGCAAGCTGATAGCAGACGGCTCGGGAGCCATAGTGGGCATCAGCAGGCGGAGCCTTCAGAAGACCGAGCGATATGATCTTGATCTTGAGATTAGAGACGGAGATGAGATCACAAAACGCGAGGTCACTCTGACTCTGCAGCCTCAGTCTGACGGCAGGACGGGGATCAGGATAAGCAGCAAGGATGACAGGCAGGCTTCGATAGAGGCCGGCATAGACAGCATCATAAGCGAGATCGAGTATTCAAAAGAAAGGAAAATCTCTCTGCCGCACACACTTCCTGACGGGACAGCCATCAGGTGGCTCGGAGCTGATAGGAGCGACAATTCTCTTCTCATACTCATACCGGTCATATACGCTGCGCTGATACTGATGATGATAGCTTCATCAGGCCGCGGAGATAAATCGGCAGAGGAAAGGAGAAGGTCCATACTGAAAGGCCTGCCGAGGTTCTGCAATCAGCTCTTCCTCATGATGAACGCAGGGCTCATACTAAGCGATGCCTTCGATACCATAACGGGTAGTTATGTTTCATACGAAGAGGATGATCTCAGCAGCTTCGAAAGGGATCTTGCCAGCATGCGCGATGCTACCGACGGGCACAGGATAAGCACGGCGGAGGTGATAAAGGATTACGCACTTCGCAACGACGTCAAGGAGATGATCAGGATAGCAAGCATACTCACGGAGAACGAGCGAAGGGGAAGCGATGTCATAGAAAGCCTCGCGCGCGAGAGCAGATATCTCTGGGACGAGAGGAAGATCGTGGCCAGGGAGAGCGGCAAGATGATAGACACAAAGATGGCATATCCGCTGGGGCTTCTGCTGATACTGCTGATAGTAATAACGATGGCACCGGCGCTTCTGGGCATGTAGCAGGAGGCGCCGTGCAGTATACATATCATTCAAAGGGAAAGGAGACAGATTATGAAGAAGATCAAACTATTCTTGATGAATTCCCTCATGAACAAGAAGGGAATGGAGATGGTCCAGGTAGCAATACTAGTGGCCATCGCAGTAGCGGTCGGGATCATATTCAAATCATCCATCGTTGATTTCGTGAACCGCATATTCGGCAATCTCGATGCTGCCAATTTCTAGGCACATAAGAAGACTCCGCATCCTGCCGGGCAATAAGCGAGGCTCGCAGATGGTCGAGGCTGCAATATCGCTGCCTCTTGTCATACTGGCCGCAATGCTCCTTGTGAGGCTCTTTGTCTTCTACATAGAGATACTGACATCAGGCATCGCCAGACACAGGGAGGTAATGCAGGAGCAGGATGCATACCGGGGAGTACTGATACGCACCTACAAAGATGAGGATAAAGTGAGCCTTTTGAGAGGCGGACTTCTGACGATGGATGTACATAAGCGGATAGAGATAAAGGCATACATGATAAACGAAGATTTTCTGGTGAGAAGCGGTGAGATACTTGATTAGGATCAAAGTAAATAAGAAGGGATCATCAATGGTGATGACCGCGATGATGTTCGTGGCATTTGCGATTTGTATTGCAGCTGCAGTGAATGTATCCAGAAGACTCGTGGTGAGCAGCGAGTGCGAGGCCTTCGGGAGAGTATGGACCAAAGCCGTACTGTCAGAGTATGACGTCCATCTCCTGGAGGATTTCTCGATAATGGCATACTTCGGAAACGATTCTGATGTAAGCAGCAAGCTCAATAATTATCTCAGGTACTCGGCCCGGGGCAAGCTCGATGCAGCTATCACGGGAGCGAATGCGGATCTCACCGGCTACGAGCTGGGAGATCCGGATAATTTCAGGAAGGCCCTCAGGCTCGGCTTTACCTCAAGCGCGGCCTCTGAACTCATTAACGGCAGAGGCCGCAGCTACAGAGATCTTGACAGCGGCGAGGGCTACGATGAAGAGGGACGCATCATAAACGACAGAGTAGTGCTCGATACGCTTCCGTCAGGAGGAGCCGGAGGCAGTATAAGCGCAGATACGCTCACTGAGAATGCAAAGTCTCTTGGTGATGAGAATACTCTGAGAGCCAGGATAACGGGCGCGGGAGCTGAATTCCTCCTCATACAGCGCTGCTTTGACAATCATGTGACTGCGTCGGACGACAGGGATCACTTCTTTGTCAATGAGTGGGAATACATCATTAAGGGGAGCCCGGATGATGAGGTCAATTACAGGTCGGTCAGGAGGAGGCTGTTCCTTGCCAGGAACGCGCTTAATCTCGTGTCTCTGTACAAGGATCCCGTAAAGGTCGAAGCCGTCATATCTGCTGCCGAGCTTATCACACCGGGCCCGCTTGGACTCCTCACGCAGGTCCTTATAGCCGAGGCTTGGGCAGCGCTTGAGACAGAGGTCGATTTGCAGGATCTGTATACGGACGGAAGGGTTCCTGTCCTCAAGACGCCTGAACAATGGAAGACAGGACTTGGAGCGGTCCTTGATTCAGATAATGTCAGGAAGAAGCTCGATGATGAATCAAAGGAGAACCTCAGGGAGAACAGAAGCGCGATAGACGGCATATCCCGTAGTATAAGGAATACTGCCCAGATAAAAGAAGGCCTCAATTACGATGAATATCTCATGATCATGATACTTGCGATGAACGGCAACACCAGGCTTCTCAGGGTCATGGATCTTGTACAGATAAACATGAAGTACCGCTACTACCGGGACTTCAATCTCATGGAATACTACACGGGGACGAGATTCACATTGGATGTAAACGGCAGGAGTCATGTATTTGAAGATGCGTACAAATAAGAGAGGAAGCTACATGCTTGAATCAGCTATTTCGCTGCCGGTGTTCATCATCGCGGTGATGGTCATGAGCTCGGTGATACTGATGTATGCGTGCATCGAGGACTGCAATTTTATTGCTGCCAATGAGCTGAGAAGAGGGGCTGCAGAGTGCGCGATAGCAGACACTTCGATAAGCGTGCCGTACAGGCTCAAAAGGGAGATACAGGGTAAACATTCAAAAGTAGCCTCGATGAGGCTCACGGACTCCGGGATAAGGACGGAGCGCTGGGGAGTGGATGAGCTTATTGCCGTAAGCTATGACATGACGCTGGAGACACCAAATCCCATAGGGATAAACGCAAAGGCCGGATATGAGCTCTCGCTTGTCACAAGGGCGTATGTGGGAAGGGAGCGTGACACCGGCAGCATGTCTGCAGATGACTTCATGGACAATGACTCCATACCGGTATTCATATTTCCCAAGAGAGGAGAGAAGTATCATTCGGAGGGCTGCGGCTTTCTGAAGGCGGCATCAAGATCGGGGACTCTCAATGCATCGATCAAAAAGAAGTATAAATCCTGCCCGCTTTGCAGAAGCGGACACGCAACGCACGGAACTCTCATATACTATTTCCCTTCAACAGGGGAGGACTATCACCTGCCGGGATGCTCTTCGCTTCAGCGTAATTACATAGAGACCGACAAGGCCACTGCCATAGAGAGAGGCTACACGGCCTGCTCAAAGTGCGGGGGATAGAAAGGAGCAGACATGGAAAGGATAAGACAGGAGATGGCCGGATACAGGATGCCGGCATATGTGGAGGAGATACTCACTCAGAATTACTGCCCGAATTTCATGAGGATGTCGATCGTAAAGGAGAGCGGTAATTATTCGTTCCGCTACAAGAAGGACAGTCTGGACAGACTGGATATACAGGGCCTGAGGCTGTATGACAAGCTGCTTCTCATAAGGAACCTCATACTCCTGAGCGAGAACACATCTGATCACCTTATTGAAGCACAGGACTATCTGATAGAACCCGAGCTTGTTTATTCAAGAGGCAGCAGAGTCGATACGGAAAGCATCAGGCTCATGTATTATCCGGATATCAAAAAGCTTGATTTCAGGTTCAAGATAGTTCTCTTTGCGGACAGGATAATGAACAAGAACATAAAGGAAGAGCGTGAGATGGCAGGGCGCATCAGAGAGGCCGCCGAGCCGGGAGACATCAACAGGATAAAGCTATTCCTTGATAAGAGCATTTCGAGGATGGAAAACAGGATGTCAGACTTCTCCTGATGAACGGTAGATTTCAGCACTTGTTGTATTGTCTTGTATGCGATACAATTACTTTGTATGGACAAAACCAATTCACTGATTATCAGGAGGTTAGTATTATGATTTATTCGGCAGAAGTGAAAGGCATGTGCCCGGTACACCAGGGAGTACATCACGGTTCTGCTCCGATTCCTGAGGAAGGCAAATGGATCAAGCCAAAGCAGATATCGGACATTTCCGGATACACTCACGGTATCGGCTGGTGCGCACCTCAGCAGGGAGCCTGCAAGCTTTCACTCAACGTTAAGGACGGTATCATCCAGGAGGCTCTGGTGGAGACTATCGGCTGCTCCGGCATGACTCATTCGGCAGCCATGGCTTCGGAGATCCTTCCGGGACTCACAATTCTTGAGGCACTCAACACAGACCTCGTATGCGATGCGATCAACACTGCTATGAGAGAGATCTTCCTGCAGATCGTATACGGCCGTTCGCAGAGCGCTTTCTCTGAGGGCGGACTCCAGATCGGAGCCGGCCTCGAGGACCTCGGCAAGGGTACCAGATCCATGGTCGGTACCACATACGGCACTCTCGAAAAGGGACCGAGATATCTCGACCTTACAGAGGGATACATCACACAGCTCGCGCTTGATGAGGACGACGAGATCATCGGCTACAAGTATCTCAACTTCGGCAAGATGATGGATTTCCTCAAGGCAGGCGATGATGCTGCCACAGCAGTCGAGAAGGCATCCGGCCAGTATGGACGTGTTGACGATGCCGCAAAACTGATCGATCCGCGCAAGGAATAATACAGGGAGGAAAGCGACATGATTACATTTGAATCTTACGAAAGAAGAGAAAAACAGATCCTTTCCAAGCTGGCTGAGTACGGTATCGGATCTATAGAAGAAGCAGAGAAGATCACAAAAGACGCAGGACTTGATGTTTATCACATGATAGAGAACATCCAGCCTATCTGCTTCGAGAATGCCAAGTGGGCATACACAGTAGGCGCTGCTATCGCCATCAAAAAGAACTGCCGCAAGGCTGCCGACGCAGCTGCTGCTATCGGCGAGGGCCTCCAGGCCTTCTGCATCCCGGGGTCTGTTGCTGACCGCCGCAAGGTAGGTCTCGGCCACGGCAACCTCGGAAAGATGCTCCTCGAAGAGGACACTGAGTGCTTCGCATTCCTCGCAGGTCACGAGTCATTCGCTGCCGCAGAGGGAGCCATCGGCATCGCATCCAAGGCCAACAAGGTCCGCAAAAAACCTCTGAGAGTCATCCTGAACGGACTCGGCAAGGACGCTGCTCAGATCATCTCCAGGATCAACGGCTTCACTTATGTTGAGACAGAGTATGACTACTTCACAGGAGAGCTCAAGGAAGTCTTCCGCAAGTGCTACTCCAAGGACCCTGAGAGCCCAAGAGCAAAGGTCAACTGCTACGGCGCCAACGATGTACAGGAGGGCGTTGCCATCCTCTGGAAGGAGAACGTAGACGTATCCATCACCGGTAACTCTACAAATCCTACAAGATTCCAGCATCCTGTAGCAGGCACATACAAAAAGGAGAGGCTCGAGGCCGGCAAGAAGTACTTCTCGGTAGCTTCGGGCGGCGGCACAGGCCGTACACTCCATCCTGACAACATGGCTGCGGGTCCTGCTTCCTACGGCATGACAGATACCATGGGGCGCATGCACTCCGACGCTCAGTTCGCAGGATCATCCTCTGTACCTGCTCACGTAGAGATGATGGGTCTCATCGGTGCAGGCAATAACCCTATGGTAGGCATGACAGTATCCGTTGCGGTTTCAGTTGAGGAGGCTGCGACTGCAGGCAAGTTCTAGACGGACTTGACCGGACACAGACAAAAAGGCCGGCGGCTCAGTCCGCCGGCTCTGTTTCGGGAGGAATAGTATTGGAAATTATCAGGGCAGAGCATTCGGGATTCTGTTTTGGCGTTGACAGGGCCATAGGCATGGCCTTCAGCGAGGCAGAGATAAAGGACAGGACAGGCAGGCTTTATACCTGCGGACATCTCATACACAACAAGGCGGTAGTAGATCGCCTCGAGAGCATGGGGGTCGGCATGATAAGCTCGCTCAGCGAGGCATCCGAGGGCGATACGGTCATAGTAAGATCCCATGGTGAACCGCGTGAGTTCTACGAAGAGGCCGATGCCAGGGGCATAAAGCTGGTGGATACCACATGCGTCTTCGTCAAAAAGATACACCAGCTTGTCGCCGCCGCGGATGAGAAGGGCATACCGGTCGTCATGATAGGCGACAGGGATCATCAGGAGGTCAAAGCCACAAACGGCTGGTGCGGATACAGGGCCGTTCTCATTGGCAGCGCCGCTGAGGCGGAGGAGGCTGCGGCCGGTCTTAAGGGAAGCGAACCGATGATAGTCTGCCAGACCACGATCAAACAGGAGCTCCTCAAAGAGATCCTGGACGTCTTTGATAATGCAGGTATAACCTATGATATCCATAACACCATCTGCAATGCGACTAGGGACAGGCAGGAAAGCTGCGCCGAACTCGCCAGAAGGGTCGATGCGATGGTCGTCATAGGCGACAGCCACAGCTCCAATTCACGCAAACTCTATGAGATTGCCAAAAAAAACAATATAAACAGCTATTTTATCGAAAATGCTGATAAAAATTTGTTGAATAGGTTAACAAAATATACTAAAATTGGCTGTATAGCGGGCGCTTCCACGCCCGAATGGATTATCAAGGAGGTTATTTCTGGAATGAGCGAAAATGTCAACAAGAATATGGAACAGAATCCAATGATGGATTTCATGGATGACATTGAGAAATCTTTACGTTTACCTAAGCCGGGAGACATAGTTGACGGTAAGATTGATCAGGTTATGGGTGATGCAGTCATCGTCAACATGGGATGCAAAAAGGACGGCATCCTCAGGTCCGACGAAGTTGCAATGGAAGAGGGCCAGACACTGGCAGATCTCTTCAAGGTAGGAGACGAAATCAAGGCTAAGGTTATCAAGTCCGATGACGGAGAGGGCGGCATCATGCTCTCCACCAAGAGACTCGTAGCTGTTGAGAACTACGCAGAGCTCGAAGAGGCAATGGAGAACAAGGACGTCATCACAGTTACAGTTACAAGAGCTGTCAACGGCGGTGTCATTGCTGCTTACAAGGAGATCACAGGCTTCATCCCTATGAGCCAGCTCTCCGACAGATACGTAGAGAATGCTGACGAGTTCATCGGCCAGACATTCGATGTAAGAGTCATCAGAGTAGATACAAAGCGTAACAGAGCGGTATTCTCAAGGAAGGCCATTCTGGTTGATGAAAAGCGCAAGGCTGTAGCAGAGATCTGGGAGAACCTTAACGTAGGCGACATCGTCGAAGGTAAGGTCATGAGATTCACAGACTACGGCGCATTCGTAGACATAGGCGGAGTTGACGGACTTCTCCACATCTCCGAGATCTCCTGGGGCAAGCTCAAACACCCTGAGGAAGTTCTCAAGATCGGAGATATCATCAACGTCAAGATCCTGTCCCTCAACGAAGAGAAGGGCAAGATCAGCCTCGGACTCAAGCAGACACAGCCTGAGCCATGGACTCTCGTAGGAGATAAGTACCAGGTAGGCGATGTGCTCGAGGGTAAGGTTGTACAGATCAAGGAGTACGGCGCATTCGTAGAGCTCGAAGCCGGACTCGACGGACTCGTACACATTTCCGAGATTGCCAACAAGAGGGTTGAGAACGTCTTCGACGAGCTCAAGGTAGGCGAGACAGTCAACGTCAAGATCATGGAGATCGACCCTGACAAGAGAAGGATCAGCCTGAGCATCAAGGCTACACTCCCTGAGGAGGAAGCTGCCGATGAGGAGACTGCTCCTGCTGAGGAGGCTGCAGACTCCGTAAAGGAGAAGGCCGAGGAAGTCAAGGCAAAGGCAGAGGAAGCTGCTGAGTCCGTCAAGGAAGCAGTAGAGGAAGCTGTCGAGGATGCCAAGGAATCCATCGAGGAGTCGGCAGAGGCTGTCAAGGAGATCCTCAAGGACGAGGAGTAATCCGCAGTCTGAGACAAGACCATACGGGCCGCATCGCAAGATGCGGCTCTTTGAATGAGCACGTCAGGTGCCGGAACATTATCGGAGAAGTCAGATGGCATTAAAGAACGAAACAGAACTGCTGAGCAGGAATATCAAAATGGTTGCACTTGATCTGGACGGCACTACCTTCAACAGCGCCGGTGATCTGTCTGAAGTCAATGCAAAAGCGCTTGAGGAAGCTGCTGATGCGGGTATACACATAGTTGTGGCTTCAGGCAGATCGTACGCTTCGCTTCCGGATCAGATCAAGTCAGTGAGAGGCATCGAATTCGCCATTACATCAAACGGAGCCCACGTCAACAGGATGCAGACAGGAGAGCAGATATACAGCGACTTCCTCGATCCTCAGGCGGTGAGGGAGGTCGCAAGGCTCAAGGAGGTCACGGGCGCTTATATCGAGGTATTCATAGACGGAAGAGCCTATGTGGATCAGGTATATTACGATGAAGTGAAGGAGCACGGCTGTGACTACAGGAATGCAGAGTACGTACTTTGGAGCAGGAGACCTGTGCCTGATGTAACGGCTCTGATGCTTGAGCATTCATCCGAGATCGAGAACGTCAATTTCATTTACGAGACGCTTGACAAGCTCGAAGATGCAAGGCCTCTTGTCAGTGCTATTCCGGATGCGACCATCACTTCGTCTTTCCCTAACAATCTCGAGGTCGGCGGCCCGCATACCAGCAAGAAATCAGCTCTCACATGGCTTCTCGCTGAGCTTGGACTTGAGCCGGATGAACTCATGTGCTGCGGAGACGCTCCTAATGACATAGCCATGATAGAACTGGCAGGCATAGGAGTTGCTGTCGGCAATGCATGGGGAGGTCTCAAGGATCATGCAGACTATATCACGGGGTCAAATGATGACGACGGAGTCGCGATGGCCATCAATAAGTTCGTACTTAACAAATAATTGTTATTCTTCTCAATATTCAAGCGATAAGCCCTGAAAAAGGGCTTTTTTTGTTGGAATAAGTGCCCTGGTTGTTCGACAAAAAAGCGCCCTGTTGATACGATTTTTGACATAACACAGGGAAAGGAGAACGACTACATGAGATACAGGAAGAACGTAGGAGACATAGGAGAGGATTTCGCAGCCAAGCTTCTGGAGAATTCGGGATTCAGGATAATAGCGAGGAATTTTGCGACAAAGCAGGGAGAGATAGACATTATCGCTCTCAAGGACGGGGTCATGCATTTCATTGAGGTAAAGACGAGGACGGGCTCTCAGTACGGCTATCCTTCAGATTCGGTCACAAAGATCAAGCAGGACAGGATACGAAAGGCCGCAAAGTCATATCTGTCCAACCGGAGGCTCCAGTGGAAGAGCATATCCTTCGATGTCTATGAGATCATGACTGATCTTATCGAGGACTGCATGTAGGAGGTGATCTGATGTACAGCAGGATCAATTCATCCGTATGCTTCGGCATCGAAGGCATGAGCGTATATGTTGAGACGGATATCGCAAGAGGCCTGCCGGGCATCAATATAGTCGGTCTGCCGTCGACCATGGTAATGGAAGCAAGAGAGAGGATCAAAAGCGCAGTCATCAATTCAGGCTTTGACTTCCCGCGCGGCAGGATAACGGTCAATCTGACACCTGCAAGCCTGCGCAAGAACGGAAGCTGCCTGGATTTGCCGATGGCTGTAGGGATACTTTGCTGCAGCGGGTATTTCAGCGGACATATGTGCAGGGGGTGGGGCATGATAGGAGAGCTCTCTCTGGACGGGAGAGTCCTCGGCGTGGACGGAGCTCTTCCGATGATGCTCCACATGGTGGACACGGGTCTTGAAGGGATAGTGGTCCCTGAAGCCAACCGGAGCGAAGCGGTAATAGCAGGAGGCAATATCCATACGGCATCGAGTCTTGCAGAATGCGTGGACATACTGAAGCGAAGGCCAAAGGAAGCTATGCTTGACCCCGGTATAGAAGGAACAAAGAAAGCACCGGAAACTGCAGACTTTGCGGACATAGCCGGGCAGGAGAATGCCAAGAGGGCACTTGTCGTGGCTGCTGCCGGAAGACACGGGATTCTCCTGAAGGGAAGCCCGGGCTGCGGCAAGACCATGCTCGCACGACGCATGCCGGGGATAATGCCGGGGATGAGCGAAAGGGAGATGCTCGAGACTGCCATCATAAGGTCTGTGGACGGACACAGCGGAGAGGAGACGGAACTCTGCCGTGTAAGACCTTTCAGAGCGCCTCATCATTCCATCGGCCGGGCGGGGCTCATAGGCGGTGGTCTGCATCCTGTCCCAGGAGAGATAACCATGGCTCACAACGGAGTGCTCTTCCTTGACGAAGTCTGCGAATTTGACAGGAGGACTATAGAGGGCCTCAGACAGCCTCTCGAGGACAAGGCGATCTCACATACAAGAAAGGGCGAGACTTACAGGTTCCCGTGTAACTTTCAGCTTATGATGGCGGCCAATCCGTGTCCCTGCGGATTCCTGGGAGACAGAGACAGGGAGTGCAGCTGCTCCCAGGCGGATATAGAGAGGTACAAAAGACGCCTGAGCGGACCTATCATGGACCGTATCGACATGTGCATCTCCATGGAGAAGGTCACTTACGGGGAGCTGACCGGAGCCAGAAGCGGACTTGATACTTTGACGATGAGAACTCAGGTCGAAGCGGCAGGGGCGTTCGCGGCATCACAGGGAAGGTCCGGCTATAATTCGGAGCTCACAGCCCGCGATACGGAGATACACTGCAGACTCGGCAGCAAAGAGACCGGATTCATGAATTCAGCCTATGATAAGTTCAACATGTCACCCAGAGCCTACGCCAGGACACTCAAAGTGGCACGCACCATAGCGGATCTTGATGCGAGAGCATCCATTAATACAGAACATCTTGCCGAGGCTCTCGGCTACAGATTTGAATATGACATCTGAGAGGAAGACCATGTACAGGACAGAAAAGATAGACATAGCATCTGCCGAATACCCGGACAAGCTGAGGAATATACATAATCCTCCGAAGCAGCTTTACTGTACGGGGGACATCTCTCTCCTGCTTGAACCGTCTGTCGGGGTAGTGGGATCAAGGAGATATACCCTGTACGGCAAAAACGTTGCGCTCATGACGGGCAGGAGGCTTGCCGAGGCGGGCGTGCCTGTGATCTCAGGGCTGGCTCTTGGCATCGATGCCTTCTCTCACGAGGGTGCGCTTGAGGGTGAGGGGAAGATCATCGGAGTGCTCGGGAGCGGCATAGAAAGGATGGGGCCTGAGAGGAACCGCGGACTTATGAACAGAGGTCTTAAGGCGGGCGGGCTTGTCGTGAGTGAATATCCTCCGTATCAGGATGCCAACAAAGGGACATTCCCCCAGAGGAACAGGATCATCAGCGGATTATCAGAGGCCCTTGTGGTCGTGGAGGCGGGGATGGAGAGCGGCTCGCTTATAACGGCTAAGTTTGCATCCGAGCAGGGACGCACAGTATACGCCGTGCCGGGCAATATCAACAGCGGGTCGAGCATAGGCTGCAACCTCCTCATAAGAGACGGCGCAGTACCGCTTGTGATAATCGATGACCTGCTCAGAGATATAGGCGCCGCCTCCGGCAGGATGAATACAGGAACTCCCGATCTTGAAGGAGACGAGCTTGCGATATACGAGTCGGTAGTCCGCAATAACGGAGCGACCTGTGATGAGATAATATGGGATACGGGACTCAGTGCGTCCCTTGTGAACTCCCTGATCACTGTAATGGAGATAAAGGGACTTGTTGAATCGTATGCGGGCAGAATCTATCTGTCCAGATAGAAAAGACTTGTATATGTCTGTCCGCTTGTGCTAAAGTTTCAAATTGAAATCTATCTACATTATATATTAAATAAAACAAGGAGACGTTAATGGCAGCTGCAAAGAAAACAGCAAAAAAACCATCTTCGGCGGGCAAGACTCTGCTGGTTGTGGAGTCGCCGTCAAAGGCCAAGATAATAGGGAAGTACCTAGGTTCAAAGTATAAGGTCATCGCCTCAGTCGGACATGTACGCGACCTGCCAAAGAGCAGACTCGGAGTCGATGTGGACAACAACTTCGAGCCGGAGTACATCAACATCCGCGGCAAGGGAGATACCATCAAGGAGATCAAAAAGGAAGCCAAGGCTGCAGACAAGGTCCTGCTCGCAACGGACCCTGACCGCGAGGGAGAGGCAATCTCATGGCATCTGACACATATCCTGGACATGGATCCTGAGGACAAGTGCCGCGTCATGTTCAATGAGATCAACAAGGACACGGTCCAGGCGGCCATCAAGGAGCCGCGCACTATAGACAACGGACTTGTAGACGCACAGCAGGCAAGGAGAGTCCTCGACAGACTCGTGGGTTATCAGATTAGCCCGCTCCTGTGGAAGAAAGTCTCCTGGGGCCTCAGCGCAGGCAGAGTACAGTCTGCAGCACTCAAGCTCATCTGCGACAGGGAGCGTGAGATACAGGACTTCGTACCTGAGGAGTACTGGTACATCGCTGCCGACTTCGGCGACGGCTTTGTTGCCGACCTCAACAAGATCGACGGCAAAAAGGCTTCTGTAAAGTCCGGCGAGCAGGCCGACAGCATCGCTGATGAGCTAAGCAGCGGAAGCTACACGGTTGATTCGATCAAAGCCGGCAAGAGACAGACCAAGCCTTATGCTCCGTTCACCACATCGAGCATGCAGCAGGATGCATCCATCAAGCTGGGATTTCAGACGAGCAAGACGATGCAGATCGCACAGCAGCTCTACGAGGGTGTCAGCCTCAAGGGCATCGGAGCCAGAGGTCTTGTCACATACATAAGGACAGACTCTGTCAGAGTATCCGCACAGGCTGCCGCGGCAGGCGCTGCTTACATAAAGGAGAAATTCGGAGACGAGTACGTCGGAAATAACGTATTCACAAACAGGAACAAGGCCATGCAGGACGCTCACGAGGCCATCAGGCCGTCGGATGTCAATCTGGAGCCTGAACTCATCAGGGATTCACTTACTCCTGATCAGTACAAGCTCTACGATCTCATCTGGAAGAGGTTCGTTGCATCCCGCATGGCAGCCGCAAAGTATGAAACCATGCAGGTCCTTATCAAGAACGGCAGATACGAATTCAAGGCCAACGGAGCTCACATGACCTTCGAAGGCTGGCGCAAGGTATACAAGACCTCGAATCCCGAGGGGGAGGTCAATGTGCCGAAGCTCAGCGAGGGCGAGGTCCTCGATCTTGAAAAGCTCATCAAGGAGCAGAAGTTCACCCAGCCTCCTGCAAGATACACTGAGGCAGGCCTCGTCAAGGAGATGGAAGAGAAGAACATCGGAAGGCCTAGTACCTACGCATCCATCATATCCGTGCTGGTCAACAGGAAGTACGTCAAGAGGGTCAAAAAGAGCCTTGAGCCTACCAAGCTCGGCTTCGATGTCATCGGCATACTCCAGGTATACTTCGCAGACATAGTCGATGTGGACTTCACAGGAGAGATGGAGGACAATCTCGACGGAATCGAACTCGGCAATAAGGAATGGCGCAGCGTCATAGCCGACTTCTACAAGGGCTTCAGCGAAGAACTCAAGGTCGCAGAGCGCGAGGTAGAGCGCATCGAAAAGGAAGTCGTGCTCTCCGACGAGGTCTGCGATATCTGCGGCAAGCCTATGGCGATCAAGGAGGGCAGATTCGGAAGGTTCCTCGCATGCACAGGCTATCCTGAGTGCAAGAACACCAAGCCTATCGTCAAGTCCACCGGGGTCAAATGCCCTAAGTGCGGCAAGGACATCATCGAGAAGAGAGGTCGCAAGTCCGGCAAGGTATTCTACGGCTGCAGCGGCTATCCTGCATGCGATGTCTCGTACTGGGACATGCCGACGGGAGAGATGTGCCCGGACTGCGGATCCATGCTGGTAAGGACAAAGGGCAGGAACGGAACTGTGAAGTGTTCCAATCCTGAGTGCAAATACAAGGAGAAAAAGAAATGATAAAGTTCCATGCAACCACAATATGCGCTGTGAGAAGGCCGAACGGCGATATCGCCATAGGCGGAGACGGCCAGGTGACGATGGGCGAGACTACCATCATGAAGAACGGCGCCAAAAAGGTCAAAAAGATCTACAAGGACAAGGTGCTGACCGGGTTTGCGGGCTCTGTAGCCGACGCATTCTCACTGACTGAGAAGTTCGAGAACAAGCTCGGCGAGCACGCCGGCAATCTCAAGAGAGCCGCTGTCGACCTTGCGCAGTACTGGAGATCCGACAAGGCGATGAGGAACCTCGAGGCTCTCATGATCGTAGCCGACGAGCAAGACCTCCTTGTCATAAGCGGCAACGGTGAGGTCATCTCGCCTGACAAGGACGTGGTGGCTATCGGCTCCGGCGGCAATTACGCTTATTCGGCGGCTGTCGCACTGTACGAAAACACCGACCTTGACGCAGAGACCATCGTCAGGAAGTCGCTTGAGATCGCTTCCAATATATGCGTTTACACTAACGGCAATATCAGCATAGAAAAGCTTTAACAGTACTGGAGATCGGAAATGGCAGACAATATCAAGAACATGACTCCGAAACAGATCGTTGCGGAGCTCGACAAATACATAATCGGACAGGACGAGGCCAAAAAGTACGTGGCCATAGCCCTTCGTAACCGCTACAGGAGAAGTCAGCTGAGTGAGGAAATGAGAGAGGAGATCTCTCCCAAGAACATCCTCATGATGGGACCTACAGGTGTCGGTAAGACAGAGATCGCAAGGAGACTTGCGCGTCTCATGGACGCGCCTTTTGTCAAGGTCGAGGCCACCAAATTCACTGAGGTGGGTTATGTCGGCCGCGATGTCGATTCCATGATCAGAGACCTCGTGGAGGCATCGATGAGACTGAGCAAGCAAAAGAGAATGGACGAGAACGCCGAAATGGCTAACGTCATCGCAGAGGATATCATCGTCAAGTCCATCATCCCTGGTCCTCAGAACGACCAGCAGAGCGGAGTGCAGCTCGGCAATATCTTCGGCAACCTCGGCTACAAGACTCAAAAGCAGGAGTACGAAGAAAGCAGACAAAAGGAATTCGAGACCAGCAAGGAGTATGCAGACATCAGGATGGCGAGAGACCAGGTGAGAGAGCAGCTCAAGGCCGGACTTCTCGAGGATCAGATCGTCGAGATCGAAGTCGACGATGTGCCTAAGACAAATCAGCTCGATAATCAGAACGAAAGCATGATAGCCATCGGCAATATCTTTGACAGCATGCTTCCTAAGAAGACCAAGCGCAAGAAATGCAAGGTCAGCGATGCAAGGCGCATCCTCAGAGAGCAGGAAGCACAGAAGATGATCGACATGGACCAGGTGACTGACGAGGCCCTGCAGAATGCAGAGCAGAACGGCATCATCTTTATCGACGAGATAGACAAGATCGCTTCCGGCAGCAGCATGAGATCCGGAGCCGACGTATCAAGAGAGGGCGTCCAGAGAGACATCCTGCCTATAGTCGAGGGCAGCGTCGTCAATACCAAGTACGGACCGGTCAAGACGGACCACATGCTCTTCATCGGAGCAGGTGCGTTCCATGTATCCAAGCCGAGCGACCTGATCCCTGAGCTGCAGGGAAGGTTCCCGATCAACGTAGAGCTTCAGAACCTCGACAGGGAGGACTTCAAAAAGATCCTTACGGTTCCGGAGAACGCCGTAACAAAGCAGCAGAAGGCTCTCCTTGAGACAGAGGGCGTCAAGATTGACTTCACAGACGATGCGATAGATGAGATCGCAAATCTCGCATACCTCATGAATGAGGAGACCGAGAACATCGGAGCCAGGAGACTTCACACCATACTCGAGATCCTACTTGAGGACATCTCGTTCAACCTCCCGGATCCGGACGCTGCAGACTTTGTCATCGACAGGGAATACGTGCTCGAAAAACTCGGTGAGAAGATCAAGGAAGTCGACGTCGATAAATATATCCTCTGATGCAGTTTGTCCCCTCACAGGGGCGATAAATGGCGTATATGTATCTATATAAATCGATACTTGAATATGCCGAAGCGGAGTACGTTATCGAACGCTCCCGCTTCATAGCGCATGCCTCTCCGGCGGGATCGCCGGAAGAGGCGAGACTTTTCGTATCACAGATCAAGGAGAAATATAAAGACGCGACACACAATGTGCCTGCCTTTGTATGCGGAGCCGGCATGGAGCATCAGTGGGCGAGCGATGACGGAGAGCCCGCCGGGACTTCGGGCATGCCCGTACTCAGGCTAATAAGCAGCAGAGAGCTTACAAATGTCGTCGTGGTGGTCACGAGATACTTCGGGGGCATAAAGCTCGGTACAGGCGGTCTTGCCAGGGCCTACACGCATGCGGCCGGGCTTGCCCTTGACGCAGCCGGCACATGCGAGGTGAGAGACAGTGCGATCCTCGAATACTCGCTTGACTATACATATCTGAGCAAGCTCCGGAACTTGTCCGCTGAAGGCGGCTTTGATATTGCGGACATCACATATACCGATGTGGTCAGCGCACTTATCAAATGTCCGTCCGAAGAAGGGGACAGGGTCAAATCCCTCATAGCAGACCTCACGGGAGGCAGGGCAGTACTCAAAGATGAGAGGGCGGATCTTGCCAAATATCCGTGCATTTGACGCTTTGTCCTAAAAAACAAACATCATAGTAAAAATAAGTTGAAATTTTGTTTGACACAGCAATTATATCGTGCTAATATAATCAAGCGTCAAAAATGACGGGCGCATAGCTCAGCTGGGAGAGCACCTGCCTTACAAGCAGGGGGTCATAGGTTCGAGCCCTATTGCGCCCACCATAGCACCTTTACATATCATGGCCGGGTAGTTCAGCTGGTTAGAATGCCAGCCTGTCACGCTGGAGGTCGACGGTTCGAGCCCGTTCCCGGTCGCCAATATGCTGATGTGGCTCAACGGTAGAGCAGCTGATTTGTAATCAGCAGGTTGGGGGTTCGATTCCCTCCATCAGCTCCAAGATTTATCGAGGGGTTCCCGAGTGGCCAAAGGGGGCGGACTGTAAATCCGTTAGCACTGCTTTCGATGGTTCGAATCCATCCCCCTCGACCAAGATTTATAAAGTTCAGATATGCGGAAGTGGCTCAGGGGTAGAGCATCGCCTTGCCAAGGCGAGGGTCGCGAGTTCGAATCTCGTCTTCCGCTCCACTTTTGCGGATGTAGTTCAATGGTAGAACTTCAGCCTTCCAAGCTGATAGCGTGAGTTCGATTCTCATCATCCGCTCCAATTTTTTGTAAAGGCAATGTTGGGCAATCGTGGGTCCATAGCTCAGTTGGATAGAGCAACGGCCTTCTAAGCCGTGTGTCCGGGGTTCGAATCCCTGTGGGCTCACCAATTTTTTTTACGACTTGCCGGCTTTAGTGCTTTTGGGGTATAGCCAAGCGGTAAGGCAACAGACTTTGACTCTGTCATTCGTAGGTTCGAGTCCTGCTACCCCAGCCAATTGCGACCCATTAGCTCAGTCGGCAGAGCACTTGACTTTTAATCAAGGTGTCCGGAGTTCGAATCTCCGATGGGTCACCAACACACCTTATCCCGCTAAGGATACGGAGAGGTGTCCGAGTGGTTTAAGGAGCTGGTCTTGAAAACCAGTGATCCCGCAAGGGACCGTGGGTTCGAATCCCACCCTCTCCGCCAAGAAGCCTTACTTGGAGAAGTACTCAAGAGGCTGAAGAGGACGGTTTGCTAAACCGTTAGGGTTCGTATAGGGCCGCATGGGTTCGAATCCCATCTTCTCCGCCACCTTTCTTAAGGCAAGATGTAGTGCGAAGTATATTTGCGATGAATGCGAGGCGCGCGATCGAGAGCGGAGAGAGTAATACTCCCTGTATGCGAACGACGAGCGAGAGCGCAGCAACGAAGCAGGCGCGCAAATAGACGAGCAAGACATAGGGGTATAGCTCAGTTGGTAGAGCAGCGGTCTCCAAAACCGCGTGCCGTGGGTTCAAGTCCTACTGCCCCTGCCAATATCGGGGTGTAGCGCAGTTTGGTAGCGCAACTGGTTTGGGACCAGTGGGCCGCGGGTTCAAATCCTGCCACCCCGACCAAAATTTAATACTTGGGCCATTAGCTCAGTGGTTAGAGCAACCGGCTCATAACCGGTCGGTCCTTGGTTCGAACCCAAGATGGCCCACCAGTTAATCGGGGTGTAGCGCAGTTTGGTAGCGCAACTGGTTTGGGACCAGTGGGCCGCGGGTTCAAATCCTGCCACCCCGACCAATAAGCCCAGATAGCTCAGTTGGTAGAGCAGTAGACTGAAAATCTACGTGTCCCTGGTTCAATTCCGGGTCTGGGCACCACAGAGATCCTGAGATCAGCTCAGGACTCTTTTTTTATACTCAGGAGCGTAAATTGACGATATATAAATAAACGTAAAGCGGACTTGACATTACTTCATCAGATGCTAAAATGTACTCAAGTTAAAGCTGTGACGGATATCGGATCCGGTGGGGTAACGATGGAGAACAGACTCAGAGAGATCAGAAAAGAAAAGAAGATCGGACAGGGATATCTTGTCGATCAGCTCGGAGTATCAAGACAGTCGATAAGTTCCATTGAGAACGGCAGATGTACGCCGTCTCTTGAGCTTGCCTTTGATATAGCCGATCTCCTGGAGATGCCGATAGAGGAGATATTCATCCACGAGAATCGCTTCAGATAAAGGATTATTAATGTAAACAATTAGTAATATTCAAAGACCTACAAAATATATGGATGTAAAATGCGGAGGAAGCTAGAGTAATAATGCTGAATCCGCATTATTTAATTTACCGATAAGGATTATTAGAACAATGCAAAGACAAACAGCTATCAGGATCAATCCGGTGATAATACTGCTTGTCGCGGCTGCATTCATAATGCTGGCTGCGACGGCAAGCTTTGCCGTGTCTGCTCCAGAGGCTTCAGGCACGATCAACGCAAGCGTGGTGCTTCGTAAATCAGCAAGCACCAGCTCCAAAAAGGTCACAAAGCTCAGCCCGGGCACATATGTCACCATACATAAAGAGGTCTTCAAGAGCAAAACGGGGACCGGATCAAAGAACAGATGGTATCATGTCACCGCTAACGGCAAGAAAGGTTATGTCAGGGTCAACAGGGTCGACAATATTGCCTTTGATACAGTCAACGGAAATGTCAAATCCTCTGTAGCATACAGGAAGGGTGCCGGAACAAAGATGAAGAAGGTCGGCAAGTTCAAAAAGGGTGCCAACATATCCGTATGCCTGAAGGCAAAACCGGTGGGATCCACAAGAGGATCGAGCTGGACCTGGTACAGAGTAAAGGCGGGATCAAATTACTATTATGTCTGCTCAAACAAGGTCAAGCTGACAGCGGATGTCCCTCCTGAGGCAGGCACAGGCCCGACTGTAAGGACCGGCTCCATACTCGGACCGAGCAATGCCGCGGGAGGCAATCTCTCTGATGCTGACTTCGAGGTATATATGACACAGCAGGGATTCCCGGATTCATACAAGAAGAAGCTGAGAGAACTCCACAAGGCTCACCGCAACTGGGGATTCATCGCATATCATACGAATATCAGCTGGTCGACTGCACTGTCAAAGGAGACAAGAAGCGGAGTATCGCTGGTACACAGCAGCTACGGCTCGGGTTACAGATCGGGCAGCAAGCAGGTAGAACCGGGATGGTACAATGCCAACAGCACAGTGGTGGCTTACTATCTTGATCCGAGGAACTTCCTTACAGAAGACAGGGTGATGATGTTCGAGGATCTGACATACAAGCCTGCATATCATACAGCATCGGTGGTTTCGACCATACTTCAGCCGACAAAGCTTCCGACATACGGATTTACACCTAATATATTCGTTGATGCAGGGGCGGCCAACAATGTAAGCCCTGTATTCCTGGCATCAAGAGCCAGACAGGAGGTAGGCGGAGGAAGTGATGCCATAAACGGCAGCACCATACTCGGCAAGAAGGTATATAATCCGTTCAATATCGGAGCCTTCGGAGGCACGAACCCGCTGTATCAGGGTCTGCTGTATGCTTACGCGGCAGGATGGACTACACCTGCGGCGGCTGTCAGCGGAGGAGCAGCCGAGCTGTCAAAGTACTACATCAGCAAAGGCCAGCACACCATATACTATCAGAGATTCAACGCAAGAAACGGCAGCGGAAGCATGGGTACACATCAGTACATGACAAATATCCACGCTCCGTACAACGAAAGCTACAATACCAAGACTTCGTATCAGAAGTACGGTATACTCTCACAGCCTCTGGTATTCGAAATACCGATCTATACAGGGATGCCTTCAAAGACAAAGCTCCCGTAGAGATACTGACATCTGCAAAAACCGCTTCCCGGTCAAGGGGAAGCGGTTTTTACATGTATTTGTCTCCCTGACGAATGTCCAGATCTTTGAGCCTGCGGTTGATGCCGTTTAATATCGTGCGCTTCTGGTAGCTCCACTCAGGGGAGACGAGATATCTGCGGGGAACATCTCCTGTCAGCCTGTGGATGGTGACTTCAGGCGGTATGATCTCAAGGCAGTCTGTTACAAGACTTATATACTCATCCATAGTCTCAAAGGGCACATAATCCGGCATCATGCTATACAGAGCGGAATTCCTGACTATGTTCATGAGGTGCAGCTTGATCCCAAAGGGAGGATGCGCGCATACATGTCTCAGGGATCCGAGCATCATCTCCTTTGTCTCGCCCGGAAGGCCCAGTATAAGATGGGTCACCACGCGTATGCCGCGTGATGATAGTCTCTCAAAAGCCCGGTCATAAGCGCTCACATCATAGCCGATATTCATGGCTTCCGATGTGGCCCTGTGTATGGTCTGCAGGCCGAGTTCGACCCACATATAATGATCGCGATTTATCTCGCTCAGCAGATCGAGGACATCATCCGGAATGCAGTCAGGCCTTGTGGCTATGACAATGCCGCTTATACGTGGATCGTCAAGAGCCGCATAATATCTTGATCTCAATACTTCAACAGGTGCGTAAGTATTTGTGAACGCCTGGAAGTAGGCGAGATAGACCGCGTCAGGCCACTTTTCGGAAAGCCTGTCTATCTGCATGCTGATCGACTCATGCATGTCGGCGGTCTCTCCGGTGTGTGCGGCCAGTTCGCCCGATCCTCCTTCGGAGCAGAATGCGCATCCCCCGTAAGATAGTGTTCCGTCACGGTTTGGGCAGGTGAAGCCGGCGTCAATGCTGAGCTTGACTGTCTTGCGTCCGAACTCTTTTTTGAGATGGTCGCTTATGGAATTGTATCTTTCGCCGCCCTGCATATGCCAAAGGCCCTCCGTATGTGTTATAATCAAAAAGATTTTTTTCGAAAGGAGGATCGCATGGACAAGACGTCAGCTTATGCTCCGTTTGTGATGGGCGAAGAAATGATGATCGAGGCTGAGGATATTTCTCAGCTCGGACTGATGAATTCCAGACCGCGTCTCCTCCTGCATGCATGCTGCGGCCCTTGCTCGACCTCGTGTGTCGAGAGGCTCGCAGATGACTATGCTCTGACCGTTTATTATTATAATCCAAACATTACAGACAGAGAAGAGTACTACTTAAGGCGCGATACGCTGCTTCAGTTCATCAATGCCTTCAACGAGAGACACAAAGATCTCTACACTGTGGGCTATCTCGAGGGAGCCTACGAGCCCGAGGTATATCTCGACAGGGCTCTTCCTCTTGCAGATGAGCCGGAGGGAGGCAGGCGCTGCGACATATGCTTCGCGATGAGACTTGCCGAGACAGCACGCATGGCGGCTGAGATGGACTTTGATTACTTCACGACAACGATGTCTGTGAGCCCGCACAAAAACTACGACAAGATCAGGGCACTTGGCATGGATCTTGAGGCTGAGGCCGGTGTCAGATTCCTTGATATCGACTTCAAAAAGAAGAACGGCTTCGGACGAAGCGTCGAGATGTCTAAGGAGTACGGATTATACAGGCAGAATTTCTGCGGCTGCGAATTCGCAAGAGCAGCCATGCAGGATCTCAAATAAAAAGGTTATTGGTAAGATGGACAAAGGAAGGAACGTTATGAGTAAGTTGATTATCCCAAAAGACTACAAGCCGGTTCTCGATCAGACAGAGACACAGAGAGCCATCAAGAGGATCAAGGATCATTTCCAGAAGGAACTGGCCTACAATCTCAATCTCGGCAGAGTCAGTGCGCCTCTGTTCGTATTCCCGGAGTCGGGACTCAACGATAATCTTAACGGTTATGAGAGACGGGTAGACTTCACCATCAAGGATCTGGATGAGAGACAGGTGGAGGTCGTACAGTCTCTGGCCAAGTGGAAGCGCATGGCTCTCGGCAGATACATGGTAAGGCCGGGCAGAGGTCTGTACACAGACATGAACGCGATCAGGCGTGATGAGGAGCTCGACAACCTTCACTCCATATATGTGGACCAGTGGGACTGGGAGAAGGTCATCACAGCCGAGCAGAGGAACGAAGAATTCCTCATTCACACTGTAAGGATCATTTACAGATGCCTGCTCGATCTCGAGGAGTATGTATGGGATCTTTATCCTGATCTTTCGATCGAAATGCCAAAGAACATCAAATTCATCGACTCTCAGGATCTCGAGGATCAGTATCCGGACAGCACTCCTAAGGAGAGAGAGCGCTATGCTGCTGAGGAATACGGCGCAATATTCATCAAGAGGATAGGCGGAGCCCTCAGGTCGGGCAAGCCTCACGACGGAAGAGCCCCGGACTACGATGACTGGGAGCTCAACGGAGATATCATACTGTGGAACCCGGTCCTTGAGGACGCATTCGAGATCTCCTCGATGGGCATCCGTGTGGATGCTGAGTCAATGGTGAGACAGCTCGATATCGACGGCAAGAACGACAGAAAGGAACTCAAATTCCATCAGGACATCATCAACAACAGACTGCCGCTCACTATAGGCGGAGGTATCGGACAGAGCCGTCTGTGCATGTTCTTCCTCAAAAAAGCCCACATAGGCGAGGTACAGGTATCCGTCTGGCCTGAGGATATGTACGAAGAGTGCGCAAAGCACAATATATTCTTACTCTAGATGCAGTATATCGATGTAGTAATAGACAATAAAAGCGCATATACGGATACTTTCTTCACCTACAGCGCTCCCGACGATGTAGAAGTGGGAGCCAGGCTGACGGTGCCGTTTGCCGGCCGCCACAAGGCTGTGGACGCTTACTGCGTAAGCACCGGCGTAACTCCGTCGTTCGATGTATCAAAGGTCAGGGAGATAAGCTCGGTAGACACGGCCAGGTCGCTCAGCGCTGAGATGGTTGAGACTGCCATGTGGATGCGACGCAGATACGGGACCAAGTATATCGACGGTCTCAAAATGTTTGCGGCAGGCGGCAAGAAAGAACCCGAACGCAGGAGCAGGGGCGGTGATGATATCATCGCTCCTGATTATGAGCTCACTTCCGCTCAGATGAACGCCGCGGAGCGGATATGCAGAGCGGTAGAGGAAAGGAGCGGCAAGGCATTCCTCATCAAGGGAGTGACCAACAGCGGCAAGACCGAAGTCTATATGAGAGCTGTCCAAAAGGCTCTCGATACAGGCAGGACTGCCATAGTGCTGCTGCCTGAGATCGCTCTTGCAATGCAGGTGGCCGAGAGGTTCGCTGCGAGGTTCGGCAGGGATGCTGTAGCTACTCTCCACAGCGGGCTCAGGACATCGGAACGCCTCGGCGAGTGGCTCAGGATAAGACGGGGCGAGGCCCGCATAGTAGTCGGACCGAGGACTTCCGTCTTTGCCCCTCTTGATAATATCGGAGTCATCATCATTGACGAAGAGCACGAGGGCACTTACAAGTCCGATCACAATCCCAAATACGAGACTGTGGACGTTGCATTCAAAAGGGCGAGGAATTCAGGAGCTGCTCTTGTGCTCGGCAGTGCTACTCCGGGCGTAGTATCGTACTACAGAGCCAAAACCGGATTGTACGAGCTCATAGAGATGAAGGACCGCATAGGAGGCAGCGAGATGCCGCGCCTTGAGACGGTCGACATGAGACGGGAGATCAGATCGGGCAATACGAGCGTGCTCTCAAGAGAGCTTGCAGGCAGCATAGACCGCACCCTGGCTTCGGGAGAGCAGGTCATACTCTTCCTCAACAGGAGGGGGTTCTCTACACAGATATTATGTCCTGACTGCGGATTCAGGATGACATGCCCGGACTGCAATATAACGCTTACATACCACAAGTCGTCAAACGCAGCCGTATGCCACTACTGCGGGCGCAAATTCCCTCTGCCTGGGGCATGTCCCGACTGCGGCAGCCGCTTCATCAAATATGCAGGAGCCGGCACCGAAAAAGTCGAGGAGGAGGTCAGACGCCTCTGGCCGGATGCGGGAGTAGCGAGATTCGATATAGATACTGCTTCGTCAGCATCTGCGGCATCGAGGGTCATATCCGGCTTCCAGAAGGGTAAGACAGACATACTCGTCGGCACGCAGATACTCGCCAAAGGACTGGACTTTCGGAATGTCGGGCTTGTCGGTATCATTAATGCAGATATCAGCCTCAACATACCGGACTACAGGTCGTCTGAGCGCACCTTCCAGCTGATCACTCAGGTGGCGGGCCGTGCAGGCAGGACGGGCGGAGCAAGCCGCGTCCTTATACAGACATACGATCCGGACAGCGATGTCATCAGAGAGGCTGAGTCCGGGGATTACGAGGGATTCTACGAATCCGAACTGCTTCACAGAAGCATTATGAATTACCCGCCTTTCTCTGATATAATTTCAGTCGGGGTAAGTGCGGACAGCGAAGAGGATGCAATGGCGTATGCCGAGACCTTCCGCAGGAGACTGCTCGAGCTGAGATCGGCTCCCGAGGGCGCCGAGATACTCAAAGCGCGTCTCGAAGAGCGAAGATCCGACGGCAGGCCGAGGGCGGTATTCCTGATCAAGGCTCCGCAGGGAAGCCGTGCAGGATACATAAGCGAATACATGAGATTCAGGGACCGCATGATAGAGATGAAGGCTCCGGCATTCATCGACATCGACGTAAACCCATACTAAGTAATTTGAGGAAGTTGTAATGGCACTAAGGAATATCACAGTAAAGGGCGATGAGATACTCGCCAGGAAATGCAAACCGGTAAAGGAGATCACTCCGCGCATCAAAGAGGCGTGCGCAGACATGGTGGACACCATGAAGGAAGCCGACGGAGTCGGCATAGCCGCACCTCAGATAGGCATCATGAAGAGATTCTTCATAGCCATGCCTCATGTGGATGCCGAGGATGAGGAGACAAGGGACAAGATCTACTACATGATCAATCCCGAGATCACATACAGGGAGGGCAGCCAGGAGTCATCCGAGGGATGCCTTTCGGTACCGGGATACATGGGCCTTGTGGACAGGCCTCAAAAGATAAGGATAAAGGCTACAGATCTCGACGGCGAGGAGCACGAATACGAATTCGAAGGCTTCGAAGCTACCGTATTCTGCCATGAGTACGACCACCTCGAGGGTGTGCTTTACTCTGATATAGCCAAGGACATGATGACTGTTGAGGAGTATTCTGAGAGACTCGAGGAGCTCAAGGACCTCCACTCAGATGATGAACCTGGTGATATAAATGAGATCTGGGAAGCCAGGAAGAACGGATAAGAGACATAATGAAGATAGTATTCATGGGCACGCCGGCATTCGCGGCGAGCTCACTTCAAAAGCTAATAGATGAGGGCTATGAGATACCGCTTGTAGTGACACAGCCGGACAGGAGAGGCAACCGCAATAAGATGATACTCTCCGAGGTCAAACAGCTCGCTCTTGTTCACGGCATCGAGACCGCGCAGCCTGTCAGGATCAAAAAGGATCCTGAGCTGATAGATAGACTTGCCGGGATCGCACCCGACATGATAGTCGTCGCGGCTTTCGGCCAGATACTGCCAAGGTCAGTGCTCGATATACCGAGGCTCGGATGCATCAACGTACACGGCTCGCTTCTTCCGGAGCTCAGGGGAGCATCCCCGATGCAGGCTGCCATACTTCAGGGCAAGGACGAGTCCGGAGTTACCATCATGAAGATGGCCGAGAGCCTGGATACCGGAGACATGATCTCAAAGGTCAGCTGCGATATCAAAGGCATGGATATCATCGAGGTCTCAAAGGTGCTCGCTGATGCCGGGGCTGAGCTTCTGGCACGCACGATCCCTTCCATAGCCGATGGGACCGCGATATACGAAGCCCAGGATGAGAGCAAGGCCAGCTACGCAGGTATGATCAGCAAGTCCGACGGATTCACTGACTTCAACGAGCCTGCCTGTATGATAGAGCGCAAGATAAGAGCCTTTGCCGAATGGCCGGCATGCTACAGCTATCTAGACGGACAGCAGATCAAGTTCTACAGTGCTGAAGTCGTAGACAGTGAGCCTGACGGAGCCCCGGGTACTGTCAGCAGCACTGACAAGACCAGCTACACGATCAACTGCAGCGAAGGCATGCTCAGAGTGCTCGAACAGCAGCTTCAGGGCAAAAAGAGAATGAACGCCGGAGATTTCATGAGAGGACACAAGCTCTCTGCAGGAGACATCTTCGGCTCAGAGGAGGTATAAAATGTATTACTACTACGATTATTCCTGGTTTGTCCTGATACCGGCGATGATCTTCACATTCATATGCCAGTCCAGGATCAACAGCGCTTACAGGACCTACTCACAGGTCCCGTGCAGCCGCGGCATTACAGGCGCCCAGGCCGCGAGGGCGATGATGGACGCCAACGGACTCAGCGGTGTTGCCATCAATGTACTCAACGGAGGCAATTCCCTGACCAATTTCTATGATCCGAGGACAAAGAGCCTCAATCTCTCAAGGGAAGTATACGGCTCGACTTCGGTAGCTTCGGTATGCATAGCATGCCACGAGGTCGGACACGCCATACAGGATGCCACGCACTACGCGCCGCTCGCATTCCGCAACGGCATCGTGCCTGTGGTCAACCTTACTCAGATGGTATCCTGGCCGCTGATTTTCTTCGGCCTCATCGCTTCTTCGATGTCGCCTTACGGAAGCCTTATGTTCGATATCGGAGTCCTCTGCTTCCTGGTGGTAATAGTCTTCCACCTTGTAACGCTTCCTGTTGAATTCAACGCATCAAACAGGGCTCTCATGAATCTCAGAGAGCTCGGTCTTGTCAACGAAGAGGATTACGTCGGATCAAGGACTGTCCTCAGAGCTGCAGCCATGACATATGTAGCGGCACTCGCTACAGCCGTGGCCAGCCTTCTCAGAGTGCTTATTCTTGCCGGCGGCAGGAGGAATTAAGGAGTCCGGATGAACAAAGACTGGCTCGCGGTGTTTGAGGCCCTGAGGGGCGTATATTCCGACGGAGCATTTTCGAATATGTCAGTCAACGAAGCTGTCTCGCGCCACAAAGGCTGCAGGGAGAGCTTCGTTCGTATGTTTGCCAAAGGCGTGATAAGGGACAGCATCAGGCTGGATCACATAGCAGACAGCCTCGCGGACAAGGGTATAAAGAGCATCAAAACCAGGCCTCTCATAGTAATACGCATGGGGCTTTACGCCATCGGATCCCTTGACAGCGTGCCTGATCATGCGGCTGTCAACGAAGCGGTGGCTCTTGCCAAGTCGGTCGCAAAGGGAAGCGACCGCTTCGTAAACGGCATGTTAAGGTCATATCTCAGGCGAAGGGATGAATTCAGCGACGATAAATTACCGGCTCACGTAAGACTTTCTGTCAGCAAGGAGGTGTTCGGCCTGCTTGCAGATCAATACGGGGACGAGGCCAGCAGCATAGCCGAAGCACTGGGAGAGCCTGCGGGGCTTTATCTTCGCACAAATACACTCAGGACAGGCAGGGATGAACTGATACAAAAGCTTGCAGCAGAGGGCATAGATGCTTCTCCGGCGGAGGGGTCACAGGATGCCATACTCGCAAAGGGAAGCGGGGCTGTATCTTCAGATCTGTACAGAGAGGGACTATATTCGGTGCAGAGCCTCTCGTCGATGAATGCGGTAAGAGCGCTTGACCCTAAGCCGGGAGAGACTGTCCTGGACATGTGTGCAGCTCCGGGAGGCAAGACAGGATACATGGCAGAGCTCATGGACAATAAGGGGCATATCACTGCCTGCGACGTATATCCGCACAGGCTTGAGCTCATAGAAGCTGCGATGAAGAGAACCGGCGTGAGTATCACCAAGACCAGGGTCATGGACGGCACTGTGTTTGATCCTGAACTTGAAGGCCGCTATGACAGGGTCCTTGCGGATGTGCCGTGCTCGGGACTCGGCGTCATGGCCGCAAAACCCGAGATAAGGCTCACGACTGATCCTTCGAAGTACGATGAGCTGAGCGCTGTACAAAAGGCGATACTCGGCAATGCGATACGCTATGTAAGACCCGGCGGTAGGGTGGAATATTCGACCTGCACACTCAACAAAAATGAGAACGAAAACGTTGTTAAACAAATATTAAGCCAGTACGGCAGTTCCCTTGTAATCATTGAAATGCGTACCATTTTGCCATATAATGGCGAAGTAGGATTTTTCTATTGTACGATAGAGAAGAATGCGAATTAACAGTTTGGAGACAGTATCAGTATGAAGACAGGTTACATGACAGACAGAGGCAGGAGGAGACCTACTAACGAAGACTCGGTAAGAGCCTGCGAGGATCTCCGTTTCTTTATGCTTGCTGACGGTGTCGGAGGCAATCGCTCCGGCGAGATCGCAAGCCAGTCTGCACTGGATGCGCTTGAGAAATTCGTCCGCCACAATCCGCCTGAATGGCTGGGTTCGCGTGATGAGGTTTTCAGATACTTCAGGGCAGCTGTCAATTACGTCAACCAGTTCATCATCAAACTGTCCGAGGCCAAGCCTCAGTACGCAGGCATGGCTACGACACTTGCATTCGCATATATCAAGGACACTGAAATGTACGTCGCCAATGTAGGAGACAGCAGAGTCTACCTCATGCATGACGATGTCATCCAGCAGATCACAGATGATCATACTTACGTCAACGACCTGGTCAAGATGGGAGCCATCAGCAAAGAGGAGGCTCATGTTCACGCGCGCAAAAACGTGATCACAAGAGCCATAGGCGCCAATGCCAACAACGAGCCGGACTGCTTCTGCGTACCGCTCGAGAGCGGCGACCGCATCCTCCTCTGCAGTGACGGTCTTTATGACGAGGTAGACGATGAGACCATCCTGAGTACAGTTGTCAGGGCTTCGGACATGTCCAGATGCGCCGAGGACCTTGTCAAAATGGCCAACGAAAATGGCGGCAACGACAATATCTCCGTCATTTGCGTAGACTTGGAGGGTTAAAGCATGGCTAGCAGAGTACTTTCCGGACGATACGAGCTTCTTGAGAAGATCGGCGACGGCGGTATGGCTGTCGTATATAAAGGCAAAGACAAACTCCTTAACAGATTCATCGCCGTCAAGATCCTTAGGCCTGAATTTACCAAGGATGCTACTTTTGTTGAGAATTTCAAGAGAGAGTCGCAGGCTGCAGCCGGGCTTTCCCATCCTAATATCGTAGGCGTATATGACGTAGGCCGCGAGGGCAATATCAACTACATCGTCATGGAGCTTATCGAGGGCGATACCCTCAATAAGATCATCGAGCGCGAGGCTCCGATGGACTACCGCAAGGTAATCGATATCTCCAAGCAGGTGGCCGCAGCCCTCAGAGTCGCCCACAAAAATAAGATCATCCACAGAGACGTCAAGCCTCACAACATCATGATCACAGAGGACGGAGTCGCCAAGCTGGCAGACTTCGGTATAGCAAGAGCGGTCAATGACGCGACGCTTTCGACGGGCAGCAAGATCGTCGGATCCGTCCATTACTTCTCGCCTGAGCAGGCCAGAGGCAATTACGTCGATGAGCGCTCGGATATTTATTCTCTCGGAATCGTTATGTACGAGATGCTCACAGGCAAGGTTCCGTTCGACGGAGACAATCCTGTCACAGTCGCTCTCAAGCATATCAACGAAGAGATAGTTCCGCCTATCGAACTCGAGCCGGGCATCCCGCCTGCACTTGACAGATGCGTCATGAAGGCGACCAGCAAGTACCAGACCAACAGGTACGCAAGTGCCGATGAGCTCATTCAGGAGCTCGAAAACATCTCCTTCGTAACTAACGTTGCCGGACCTTCGATCTTCGAGTCCACAGAGGTCATCGAAAAGCGCAATAAACGCAAAGAAGACTTCGAAAAGAACGTCGAACAAAAGGTCGAAGAGAGGGAACGCGAGAGGAAAAAACAAAACAAAAAGAAGATCGCCATCATCGCCGGAGTGATCGCAGCTCTGCTGCTCTGCGTCGGACTCTTTGCCGCCTGGAAGATGGGCGTATTCTCAGATACCAAGGCAGCTCCTGATCTCCTTGACATGACTCTTGAGGAGGCCACAGCAAAGGCTGAGGAGGAGGGCTTCAAGATCAAGCAGGGCAAGGACATCTACTCTTCGGATTACGCCGAGGGCAGGGTCGCTCTCCAGGATCCTGAGCCGGGTACGGAGACTCCAAAGGAAGGCACTATCACCATCAATCTGTCCAAGGGCAGCAAAGAAGGCCTCGTACCTAACGTAGTAGGAATGCAGGCAGATGATGTCGAGGCATTCCTTGAGAGCCACGGCTACAAGCTCGGCAATAAAAAGATAATCACTTCGCCTGAGGATGCCGGACTTGTCCTCGAACAGGACCCTGTCGCAGGTACATCCCTTGACAAGGAGAGCAAGATCAATATCGTTGTCTCCGACGGTAAGGGCGTTGAGAAAGCTTCCGTTCCTTCTGTAACGAGGATGAGCCTCGAAGATGCCGAAAAGGCCATCAAGTCCGCAGGATTCAAGGTCGGCAACATCTCATATGACTGGGACGACTCGATAGGCAAGGGCTATGTCACATATCAGCAGTGGCAGGCGGGCATGCAGCTCGAAAAGGGCTCCACCATTGACCTCGAGGTCAGCTCCGGTCCGGAGCCAAAGCCTGAGACACCTGAAACGCCTGCCGAAGGCCAGCCAGCCGAAGGCACCAACTGACGGGCCGGTGATATATGACAGGTACCGTAGTTAAGGGAATCGGAGGTTTCTACTTTGTCCATGACGGCAATATCACTGTCATGGGCAAAGCCCGCGGGAACCTCAAACGTAATAAAGAACTCATCTATGTCGGTGATGTCGTGGATTTTGAGATCGATGTCAACGACAAGGATGACGAGTGCGTCATCAACAGAGTGATCGAACGCAGGAACTACCTGACACGACCGCCGGTATCCAATCTGGATGTACTGGTAGTCGTGTTTTCGTTAGTCAAGCCTGAGGTAAACTATCCGGTGATAGACAAGCTTATCGCAGGGTGTGAGCTTGCGGGCATAAGTCCCGTGATATGCATATCAAAGACTGACCTTGCATCTCCGGAAGCTCTTGCTGAGGCCCGTGATCTATACGGACGGGTATATCCGGCAGTATGCGTCAACGGCATCACAGGAGAGGGGACGGATGATCTGCGCGGCCTTATCAGGGGGCGCAGGACAGCGCTTGCGGGGCCGTCAGGAGTAGGCAAGTCTACGATCACAAATCTCCTTCGCGGGGATTCGGATGTACAGGATGCGCTGGCCGAGACCGGGGATATCAGCTCCAGGACCGGAAGGGGCAGGCATACTACTCGTCATGTGGAGATATTCCCGCTGAGCGACGGCACTATGCTGTACGACACTCCGGGCTTCACTTCACTCGATATGCCAAAGATCGACGTCAGGGAGGTAAGAGATCTCTTTCCTGAATTCAGAGAGTATCAGACTGACTGCAGATATGCCGACTGCATGCACATCAATGAGCCCGACTGCAGGGTCAAGGAGGCTCTTGCGAAAGGAAATATCTCAAAGAGCAGATACGATTCATACATCATGATCACAGAAGAGGTAAAACAATGGCAAAGATAGCACCATCGATACTTGCAGCTGACTTTTCAAGACTGGGAGAAGACGTCAGGGACGTATGCTCAAGAGGCATAGATTACCTGCATATTGATGTCATGGACGGTATGTTTGTCCCTAATATCAGCTTCGGACCTGATGTTATGAAGAGCATCAAAGAGGATGCATCGGTACCGTTTGACGTGCATCTGATGGTAACTGAGCCGGTAAGATATATCGACAGATTCGTTACCGATAATACAGAATTCATAACCGTGCATTATGAGGCCTGCAGCGATCTTGCCGCTACTGTAAGGATCATCAAGGAGCATGGGGTCAAAGCCGGTGTATCTGTCAAGCCGGGTACTTCTCCTGAGGTGCTCGAAGATTACCTTGCTGATATAGACCTCATACTTGTGATGTCCGTGGAGCCCGGATTCGGAGGACAGAAGTTCATGGATTCGTCTCTCCCAAAGATAGAGTACTACCGTGACAAACGCGATGACCTCGGTCTGAGTTATGAGATCGAAGTTGACGGAGGCATAGGCTCCGTCAATGCTCATCTTGTAAGAGATGCCGGTGTCGATATCATCGTAGCCGGCTCTGCTGTATTCAGGGCACCTGACAGGGACGCAGAGATAAAAGGCATATGTGGATAACGCCGTTCCCCGTGATCACGGCGCCTGATATGTTCCTCCTGCAAAAAATGCCCGGGATCCGACAAAATTTTAATGGCCATACTTGTACAGTATCGAAGGCCACGGATAAGTAAAATTGTGGCAGGAGATACCTGCCATGCTCAGAAGGAAGCTGACATCATTCACAATAATGTACACAGCCGGTATCGCCGCCGGCTTTTTTATGTTGGAGAGCCTCAGGACAGCAGAAGCGATCGGCTTTATGATTGCGCTGTCCATAGCTGTTCTGTTTGCAGGCGGGGATATTAACCGAATGCGCAGAGCCAAGCTGATAATGATAGCCGTAATGATATGCGGCTTCCTCTCATTTGCCGTAAGATATACGCTTTATGAGTACGAAGCCTCAAAGTATGAGGGGGTCGAAGCCAGGATCAGATGTAAAGTGGTCTCGGCCTCGGAGAACGACGAGAGGATAAGCCTTATCGTAAGATGCGGACGCAGATACGGCGGTCCGCGTCTGATGCAGCTGGCCTTATATGACTATGACACTCATCCCGCAACGGATATGACGGGAGATATAGTATATGACGAGGCTTACGAGCTTACCGGAGCGCTTATCGAGGCCGGGGGTGAGTACAGACAGGTACTATCCGCCGATAATCCCGGATGCTTTGACTACAAGAGGTACTTGAGAGCAAGGGGAGTTGCAGTCTGGTTCAAAGCCGGCGGGATAGATGTCGTCCAGGAAGGAAACAGCCCAGCAGAGAGATTCCGGAGGTATCTCTTCAGGACGAGAGAGGCTTTTATAGACAGCTTTGATGATGAGACCGCAGGCTTTATCAGAGGAGTTGTGTTTGGCGACAAGAGGGATATAAGCAGTGAGCTCAAAGAAGAATTCAATATCAATTCTACGGGCCATATCCTTGCTGTAAGCGGACTTCATATGGGATTCCTGTATGCACTCCTTCGTATGCTGTCGGGCCGCAGGAGGACAAAAACAGCAGCTCTCGGGATAATAGCAGTGATGATCATGTACGGCGAGATGACACTGTGGAGCCCGGCTACCATAAGAGCCTGCATAGTCATGAGCATAAGCATACTAGCCATACATTTCAAAAGGCCTTTTGATCTGCTCACATCGGTAAGCCTTGCGGCTCTTATCATATTGATATGGCAGCCGTATCAGCTTTTAGATACGGGCTTCGAGCTTTCGTTTCTTGCGATGAGCGGGATAGCGTTTCTGACAAGACCGGTATCATCATTTACAGGTGAGGCCATGGGCGTTCTTATCTCAGTGCAACTCGGAACCATACCGCTGACTGCCTATACGTTCTACAGGATAAACCCGCTTGCTGTATTCATAAATATACCTGTGATACTGATCTCATCGCTGCTGGTGCCTGTATGCATACTGATGCTGATGATAGCTGTTGTAACAGGGCAGTTCCCCGGACCCGGCATATGGATCGCTGAGCTCCTGGCATACGCGGTGATGAAGGTCAATAATCTGCTGATGATGGACGGGTCCTTTTCGTACAGGGTGGCAGGACTTGGAGCGGCACTCACGCTCGCTATTTATATTACGGTATTCGGTCTGTCAACAGAATGGACCAGGATAAAAATATTAAGGAAGGAAGGCAGGGATATCTCCAGAAGCGCTGCTCTACTGATGATGCCAGTGATGATGCTGGGAGCCTGCCTGTATGACAGCTTTGCTGACGATGAAGTAGTCTTCGTATCCGTAGGTCAGGGCGACTGCACTCACATAAGAGCGGGCGGTCATCACCTGCTGATAGACGGCGGAGGCAAACAGGATTTCAATGTGGGAGAGCGCATACTGACGCCTTACCTCCTACACGGCGGAACCGATGCTCTGGACATGGCTTTGGTCACACACCTTCATATGGACCATTATAAAGGCATCACTGAGCTGGCAGAGGACTTCCCTATAGGCAGGATAGGTATCCCTTCGGATTACCGTGGCGGGGGCGAGGTGATAGAGAAGGCATACTACATAGAGCCGTTTTGCCGCATCAGACTGACAGAAGATGTTTACATAGATTCTATATGGCCGGTGAGAGAAGCTTCATCACCTGTAAGCGCCGATGATCCAAACGAACACAACAATGTGTACGTCATAAATTACAAGGGTGTCAGGCTCATGATAACAGGCGATCTTCTTGAGAGTGATGAAGCTGATATGTTAAAATACTACGATGGTACGGACGTACTTAAATGCGACATTTTAAAGGTCGCGCACCACGGCAGTAAATCGAGTTCATCCGAGGCTTTTCTGGATGCGGCAGCCCCTGAGATCGCTGTGATACAGGTCGGTACAGGCAACTTTTACGGACATCCTCACGCGCAGACGATAGAGCGTCTCGAGGCCAGAGGCATACTCATCTACAGGACAGACCTTAGCGGTGCCGTGGGTATAGATATACGTAAAGACAGACTGAAGGTCGATACCTTCAGACCGGGGAGAGCTGATGGCCTATAAGGACTTTGTAAATGACAGAAAAAAGGGCATATTAAAGGATGTCCTGATGTTTTACGGAGCAGAGGATTACCTTATGGACTGGGCAGTAGCCAGGCTCATAGAGGACAATGTCGACGAGGAGAGCCGTGACCTTGATGTCAGGGTGCTTGAAGGCGATCAGGTGGGCGCATACGACATAATGGCAGAGGCCAGAGCGTATTCGATGTTCTCGCCAAAGCGTGTAGTCGTGGTCAGGAACTACCTGCCGCTTTACAGGAAGACAGTCGATCCCGGAGCCGATGAGCTCCTTGAGTTTGCTTCACAGAGGCAGGACTCATCAATAGTCATATTCAGAATCGAGAGCAGATACTCTGATGATATCAGTGCCTACGGCCGCAAGATGATCAAAGCCTGCGGCGCCTACGAGTTCGCAAGGCTTGAGAGAGCCGATCTCAAGGCATTCATCACCAAGCGTGTCCATTCGGCCGGCAAGCTGATATCAAGGCGCGAGCTCGATCACATGATCGACGTGACAGGCTATTACAACAAAGGGAGCGCCTATGATCTGTCTCAGCTCGACAAAGACATATCCAAGACGGTAAAAGCCTGCGAAGGCGAGGATATATCTGCTTCTCTTATTGAGGAGATATTCATAGGAGACAGCGACCGCTTTGTGTTCAATCTGGTAGACGCTCTTATGGCAGGCGACCGCGGCAAGGCTCTTGCAATAGCTGAGGCCATCATTCGTGATGACGACGGCGCTATGGCCGTGCTGGCTCTATTAACAAAGCAGTTTGAGATCATGTACGACTCGCTGGAGCTCTCTGACAGAGGCTACAGCCTCTCTGCGATGGCCAGGAGGACAGGAGTCAACGAATTCCGCTTCAAAAGAGCCTACAGCGCAGCGGGTCGTTATCACAGGAAGCGCATCAAAAGGATCCTTACGGATCTTTACAATACAGACAGGGACATCAAAAGAGGCGACATAGATAAGGATACAGCGCTGGAACTTGTCGCAATATCCGCCTGCCCGTGATCATGAGGTAATATGATGGACAATCAGCTCAAAGACATGAAGACATCGTACAACAGTACTTTAGCTCTGCTGCCTATTCTGGCCGGTGTGCTGCTGAATTACGGCGGATCTTATATTGTCAGCGCGCTTGGACTGCCGCTTTATCTTGATAATATCGGCACCATAGCTGCGTCCATACTCGGCGGCTATCTGCCGGGTATCATCACCGGTGTCATCAACAATATCATCAATTTCATCTTCTTTGACAAATCATCCATCTATTATGCTTCCGTGAGTGCTCTTATAGCGCTTGTGACCGTATATCTGCATCGAAAAGACAAGCTGAAGACACCGGGTTTCCTGCTGCTCTATATAGCGATACTTGCATTCTTCGGAGGAGTCTATGGAGGTGTCATAACATGGTCCGTATATGGCCCGTCGACAGAGGGAACATCTTTTGTCTGGTTAGAGTGGTGCAGGACAAACCTGCATACAGGCACCTTCATGTCGCATCTCATATCAAACTATGCACTCGACTTCATAGATAAGGGGTTAAGCGTTTTTGCGGCTCTTATAATAGTTAAGCTCGTGCCAGATTACATCAGGCCGAGACTCTGGCTGAGCGGATGGGAGCAGACACCGTTCGATGAGGAAGAACTGAACTCCGAGGCCTGGAAGTTCAAAGGGAATTCTCTTAATTTCAGGATAGGACTTATACTCGTGATCGCATCGCTGGCCATTGCGCTTGCCGTGACCGGTGTCAGCTCTTCGCTCTTCCGCAACTATTCAAAAGAACAGCATATGAAGACTGCTGACGGCATCGCTATGCTTGCAGGCAGCTGCGTAGATCCGGAAATGGTTGATGCTTATCTCAAAAATGGTGAAGACACCGAAGGGTATAAAGAGACCAAAGAGCAGCTTACAAGGATAAGAGACAGTACACCGGACATCGAGTATCTGTACGTGTACAGGATAGAAGAGGACGGATGTCATGTAGTCTTCGATCTTGATACCGAGGATGTGGAAGGATCCCCTCCGGGTGAGATCATACCGTTTGATGAATCCTTTACTCAATACATACCGGCTCTTCTCAAAGGAGAGCGCATTGAGCCGATAGAGACAAACGATACTTACGGATGGCTGCTCACGGCTTATGAGCCAGTAAAGAACTCTGCCGGCGAATGCGTATGCTATGCCTGCGCCGACGTCAAAGTTGACGATATTACAGCTTACGAAAAGGAATTTGCGATAAAGGTCATCCTGCTCTTCGTAGGATTCTTCATCCTCATACTTGTGACGGTCATTTGGATCACCAAGTACAGGCTGGTATTGCCTGTCAACAGCATGGCCAAGGCAGCGGGCGACTTCGCGTTCAGTGACGATGTCGATGATGAAGTTGAGATGGAAAGGAACCTCTCACGTGTACTCGATCTTAAGATCACTACCGATGATGAGATAGAAGCTCTCTACAATGCATTCTGCAGGATGACAGAGGATACTGTCAGCTACATGAAGGACATAAAGGCTCAGAATGAATCCATACTCAGGCTCCAGAACGGCCTTATCATGAGCATGGCCGATATGGTCGAAGGCAGGGACTCCGATACAGGTAACCACGTCCGCAAGACCGCTGCCTACTGCAGGATCATAATGGAGGGACTCAGGCGCAAGGGCTACTACAGCGATCAGCTGACGGATAAGTTCATCTACGATGTAGAGCGTTCTGCTCCGCTTCATGACATAGGCAAGATAGCCATTTCCGATGTGATACTCAATAAGCCGGGCAAGCTCACGGATGAGGAGTTCGAGATAATGAAGACCCATACTACGGAGGGCAAGAAGCTGCTCGACAGGGTCATCGAGTCTGTTGAGGGCGAGAGCTATCTCGAGGAGGGACGCAATCTGGCCGCCTACCATCACGAAAAATGGAACGGCAAAGGCTATCCTGAAGGTCTTTCGGGAGAGGATATACCTCTTTCAGCCAGGATAATGGCTATAGCCGATGTATTCGATGCCGTATCATCAAGGCGAATATATAAGCCTCCTATTCCGTTTGAGAAGGCAGTGAGCATCATACAGGAAGATGCCGGGACACACTTTGATCCTAAGTGCGTCGAGGCCTTCATGGATTCTATCGATGAGGTAAAGAGCGTACTTGATTATTACAATGAGCTCGAACAGGAGGGCGAGAGTGTCAGAGGCAACGAAGTTAACGAGAACGGAGGGGAGTCATGAGACTATCCAGACAAAACAAAATACTCGAAATAATCAAGACCAATGAAGTCGAGACTCAGGACCAGCTGCTCACACTTCTGAGGGATGCCGGCTATACTGTGACGCAGGCTACTGTATCGAGAGATATACGTGAGCTCCAGCTCATCAAAGGTCAGACCAAAGACGGCAGATACAAATACATCTCCGGCAATTACGACAACAGGCCTATCTCCGACAGATTCATCAAGATCTTCAGAGAGACGACTCTGTCATATGCCGTAGCCCAAAACCTTATAGTAGTCAAGACTCTCTCGGGATGCTCCGGAGCCGCGTGTGAGGCTATAGACTGCCTGAGCCTTGAGCATATAGCCGGATCCATCTCCGGCGACAATACTCTTCTTGTTGTAGTGGACAAAGAGGAGAACGTACCGTATATCACAGAGCAGTTTGACAGGATACTCAATTCCGACGAGTAATCACCATGATCGACCGTATAGTAATAGACAATTTTGCGACTATAGAACATCTGTCATTCGATCTTGGCAGCGGTTTTAACGTGATCACAGGTGAGACAGGAGCAGGCAAGTCCGTCCTGGTAACTGCAGTCAGCATAGTGCTGGGAGACAGGGCCGACACATCCATGGTCAGGACCGGAGCCGACAGGGCCTTCATACAGATAGCCGGTACAAGGGACGGAGAGGATGTCATCATCTCACGTGAGATACTTGCCGGCGGCAAGTCCATATCCAAGCTGAACGGAGAGATGGTCACTCTCGGCCAGATCAGGGAGTTCTGCAAGGACTGGGTGGATATCCACGGACAATATGACAATCAGCAGATACTCGATCCGGACAATCACATCCATATAACAGACCGATTCCATTCTGAGGCGATCGCGACTGAACTCGACAAGCTGCAGATCATGTACAGCGAGTACAGATCGGCACAAAAGGAGTATGATGATCTGCTCAGGGCAGAGGCCAGCGCGACACAGCAGCAGGATTACTACAGATATGAGTTCAGCTATATTGACGGACTTGGACTTCACTCCGGAGAGGATGAGGAGCTGAGAGAACGCCTCATTATGATGAAGAACAGCGCCAGGATATATCAGTCTGTAAGGTCTTCGTACGATTCGTTATACGGATCTGATTACGACGGCGCGTCATCGCTGCTCGGAACTCTCGGCAATGTCACATCCGAACTCAGTGAAGTGAGCAGCTACAGCGACAGGATAGCTGAGCTTTCGACTCAGGCATCCGATGCGTACTATGCACTCGATGATGTGGCATCCGGCCTCAGAGAAGTCCTTGATTCACTCAGCTTTTCGGAAGCCGATATGGACGAGGTATCAGAGCGTCTCGCTGTTATAGAAGACGCCAAACGCAAATACAAAAAGGATGTGGACGGCATAATCGCTTATCAGGCGGAGCTTGCATCCAAACTCAGCATGATAGAGAACTTCGACCATGAGAAGTCAAGACTTGCGGAGGCTGCGCACAGGAAGAGAAGAGAGCTTGAGGATCAGGCGGCTCATGTGAGCGAGATCAGGCATATAATAGCATCCAGGCTTGAGTCCGCGATGATAAAGGAACTCGGAGATCTGAAATTCGCAAATTCCGAATTCAAAATAGATATACAAAAGCTTGATGATATAGGTCCGTACGGATACGACAGAGTGGAATTCCTTATATCGACAAATCCGGGAGAGCCGCTGATGCCGCTTACACGAATAGCGTCCGGAGGAGAGATATCCAGGATAATGCTCGCGTTCAAGCATATAATAGGCGAGTCTGACAGCGTGGAGACCATGATATTCGACGAGATCGATACGGGTATAAGCGGTCATACCGCACTGGTGGTCGGCAGGAAGCTCTCCGAGATAGCAAAGCACAGACAGATAATATCCGTAACACATCTGCCGCAGATAGCGGCCTATGGTGACGATAACTATCTTATCAGCAAGTCGATAGAATCCGACAAATCATATACGGATATCGGACATCTCGATACGGAGGGCAAGGTACGTATGATAGCTACGCTCTTCAGCGGATCATCCGACAGTGAGAACGCCCTTCAGGCCGCTCGCGATCTCATAGATGAATGCAGGAGGGATGCCGTATGAGGATAATAGGCATCGACCCGGGCTACGCCATTATGGGATACGGGATCGTTGACTACAAGGGAAGTAAGTTCACACCGGTCGAATACGGCTCTATCACCACGGAGGCCCATACTCCAAACGAGGAGCGCCTCATGATACTCTATGACGAGCTGAGCCGTATCATAGAGGAGTACGGACCGGAGGAGGCTTCCGTAGAGGAGCTCTTCTACAATACGAATGCGACTACCGCTATAATGGTCGGCGAGGCCAGGGGCACGGCGCTACTCGCGTGTGCAAAGGCGGGTATAAAGATATCCGAGTACACGCCGCTACAGATCAAATCGTCACTTACCGGTTACGGCAGGGCCGACAAAAAACAGGTGCAGGCCATGGTAAAGATGATACTGGGCCTCAGAGAAGTCCCTAAGCCTGACGACACGGCCGACGCGCTTGCGGCTGCTATCTGCCACGCGCATCACGCAGGCGGCCGCATGCCACGCAGATGATTCTGTCATCCTGAAATTGTACTGTCATCCTGAGCGAAGCGAAGGATCTCACATCGAAGGATCTCGCATCGAAGGATCTCGCATAGGAGGATAAATGATCAGATACCTTAAAGGCGAATATCTATATTACGAATCGGGAGCCATAGTCATTCTCACCGAGAGCGGCATAGGCTTCCGTGTCAACATCTCGGACACCAGCAGCCTGCTGACTGCCAGGGAGGGTGACGAGGTAAGCGTATACACATACATGCAGGTCAAGGAGGACGGAATGGCTCTGTACGGATTTGCCGACACCGAGTCACTCGCGCTCTTTGAACAGCTCATAACTGTCAAGGGCGTCGGCCCTAAGGCCGGTCTTGCCATCATGAGCCTCGGTACCCCAAATCAGATCAAGGGAGTCATATCCGGAGGCGATGCTTCATCCATAGCTATGGCTCAGGGCATAGGCAAGAAGACCGCGGAGAGAGTCATACTCGAGCTCAAGGACAAGGTGAGCGCGCTGCCGATCGAGGGAGTAGATCTTACCGAAGGATTTGCGCCTGCTGCCGCTGCAGGAAGCGGAGAGAGAGGTGAGGCTGTTATAGCGCTTACCACTCTCGGATACAGCAAAAAGGAAGCCGAGACTGCAGTCGCATCGGTCACAGATGATGACCTGACTGCCGAGGAGTATGTAAGGAAATCACTTAAGTTCCTGCTTTAGAGGATTTGAAATAATAATGGATAGAGTTACACAGACAAAAGCGGTACCGTCGGAACTCGCCGGCGAAATGACACTGAGACCGCAATATCTCAGTGAATATTGCGGCCAGTCGGCCACAAAGGACAATCTGTCGATATATATCGAAGCTGCCAAGATGAGAGGGGAGCCTCTCGATCACGTGCTCTTCTACGGGCCTCCGGGCCTTGGTAAGACCACGCTCGCAGGTATAATCGCCAACGAGCTCGGGGTGGATATCAAGATCACCTCCGGCCCTGCCATAGGAAGAGCAGGAGACCTTGCGGCGATACTTACAAATCTCAACGACAATGACGTACTCTTTATAGACGAGATACACAGGCTCAACCGTTCGGTGGAGGAGGTCCTGTACTCCGCTATGGAGGATTACGCCCTGGATATAATCATAGGCAAGGGACCTGCCGCGAGATCTCTCAGGATAGATATAGCCAGGTTCACCCTTGTGGGTGCTACGACGCGCGCGGGCTCTTTGTCGGGACCTCTCAGAGACAGGTTCGGCATCGTAGAGAAGTTCGAATTCTATACTCCTGACGAGATCAGAGAGATACTCAGGCGCACCGCCAATGTGCTGGGTACTCCTATAGATGATGAGTCACTTACAGAGATATCCAGGAGATCAAGAGGCACGCCTCGCATCGGCAACAGACTTCTCAAGAGAGTAAGGGACTTCTCGTCAGTGATAGCTGACGGCAGGATCGACAAAGAGATCACCATGAAGGCTCTCGATGCTCTGGGAGTGGACGAGATCGGACTTGAGAAGCTCGACAGAGATATTCTTGAGACCATCATCAAGGGCTTCAACGGTGGTCCTGTCGGTATCGAGACCATAGCCTCGGCAATAGGCGAGGAGAGAGTGACTATAGAGGATGCCAACGAGCCATATCTCATACAGGCGGGCATGCTCTACAGGACGCAAAAGGGCAGGATGGCTTCAAGGGCCGCCTACGAACATCTCGGCCTGCTCGGCTTCTATCAGGAGCCTCAGGCAGACGCAAGCGATGCAGATGCGGAGAGTGAACAGCTCCGCCTGGAGTTATAAAAGGATTATGCGAATAGAAGATTTTGACTACGAACTTCCGGAGGAGCTGATAGCACAGACTCCTCTTGATCAGAGAGACAGCTGCAGACTGATGGTGCTCGACAGGACTAAAGGAACGATAGAGCACCGTCATTTTTACGATATCCTCGAATACCTCGACCCCGGAGACTGCCTAGTCCTAAACGACTCAAGGGTCATACCCGCGAGGCTTTACGGTATCAAGGAGGGGACGGGCGCCCATATAGAGCTGCTCCTCATCAAGAGGATAGAGGGCGATATGTGGGAATGCCTGATGAAGCCGGGCAAGAGACTACATGAGGGCGACACCGTCATACTCGGAGGCAGGACGGATACCGTGCCTGCGGGCACTGAAGCTCCGGAATGCGGATATACTGTAGTAAACGGTACAGAGCGCAGTTTTAAGGCCCACATTATGGACATATATGACGCCGATAACGCCACCAGACTTGTGGAGTTCGAATACGACGGCATATTTATGGAGCGCCTTGAGGAGATAGGCTCCATGCCGCTTCCTCCGTATATCACAAGAAGGGCAGAGGAGAGCGACAGGGAGATGTACCAGACCGTATACAGCCGTATAGACGGATCTGTCGCCGCTCCTACTGCGGGGCTTCACTTCACAAAGGAGCTTCTCAAAAAGGCTGAGGACAAGGGTGTACGGATCGCCTATGTTACTCTCCATGTGGGTATAGGCACATTCAGGCCTGTCAAGGTCGATGTGGTCGAGGATCACAAGATGCACTTTGAGGAGTGCTCGATCGACGAAGAGAACGCCGCGATCATAAACGAGACAATAGATAGAGGCGGCAGGATAATCTCAGTCGGTACTACTTCCACAAGGACGCTTGAGAGCATGGCGGGTATGCCGCTTCAGCCTTACAAGGGAGATGGCGCGCCGGCAAAGCGATTCAGAGTCAGATCCGGGGAGACATCGACAGGCATATTCATCTATCCGGGATACGAATTCAGGATAGTCGATGCTCTGATCACCAACTTCCATCTGCCGAAATCCACCCTTATCATGCTGGTCTCGGCTCTCTATGACAGGGAGAAGATCCTAGAAGCTTATAATACGGCCGTAGAGGAGCACTATCGCTTCTTTAGCTACGGCGATGCGATGCTGATACAATAGACAAACATATGGGAAACAAATCATTATCATTCGAGGTTCTTCATAAGGATGCAAAGACAAAGGCCAGGAGGGGACGTATCACTACTCCTCACGGCGTTATTGAGACGCCTGTATTCATGCCTGTAGGCACGCAGGCTGCGGTAAAGGCGATGAAGCCTGAGGATGTCAAAAATACAGGCGCTCAGATCATACTCGCCAATACATATCATCTTTTCCTGAGACCGGGAAGCGATATAGTCAGAGAGGCCGGCGGGCTTCACGAATTCATGAACTGGCACGGGCCTATACTTACCGACAGCGGCGGATACCAGGTGTTCAGCCTGGGCCATATGCGCAAGATCACCGAGGAGGGAGTGAAGTTCCAGTCTCATATAGACGGCAGCAGACATATGCTGTCTCCGGAGAAGTCCATGGAGGTGCAGAACGACCTCGGCTCGGATATCATCATGGCTTTTGACGAATGCGCTCCTGCGGATTCAACGAGGAAGTATATAGAAAGATCGCAGGCCCTGACCACCAGATGGCTCGAGCGCTGCATAGCGGCGCACAAGAATCCTGACAGACAGGCGCTCTTTGGCATAATGCAGGGAGGCTTCCACAGGGATCTGAGAGAGAAGAGCGCAAACGAGATCACCTCATTTGATCTGCCGGGCTACGCAATAGGAGGCATATCCGTAGGCGAGACAAAGGAGGAGTATGTCGGAGTGCTTGACTATGCTCCGGATCTCCTGCCTTATGACAAGCCGCGCTATGTCATGGGCATAGGAACGCCTGACTATATATTCGAGGCTGTGGAACGCGGTGTGGACATGTTCGACTGCGTTGAGCCTACGCGGATCGCAAGACACGGCATGGCAATGACTTCGCACGGTAGGCTCAGCATCAAGAACGCCAAATTCGAAAGGGACTTCGGCCCTCTTGATCCAGAGTGCGACTGCTACACCTGCAGGCACTACAGCAGAGCATATCTCAGGCATATGTTCAAGGCGGGGGAGACCATGTCTCATATGCTGCTGTCGGAACACAATCTGAGATTTCTCTCAAAGCTGTGCGAGGATATAAGGAAGTCTATAGAAGAGGACAGGTTTGCGGAGTCCAAAGAGGAATTTTACTCAAAGTATTACGGTTAAGATGGATATAGAGAAGACAATAACAAAATACACAGATCAGATATGCCCGCATGCCGAGCACTGCGGCGGCTGTATTTATCAGGGAGTCAGCTATGACAAACAGCTTGCCTCCAAGGACAAGTCTGTCAGGAAGCTGCTCGATGCTCATGATATAGACGAGTCTATATATCTCGGGATGGAGCCTGCGATCTGTACAGGCAGATACAGGAACAAAATGGAGTATACCTTCGGTGATCTCGAGAAGGGCGGCGAGCTCGAGCTTGGCATGCATTACAGAGGGCGCTGGATGTCCATCATGACTACAGATGAATGCCAGCTGGTACCTCCTGACTTCAACAAGGTCCTGAGGGCTGCTCTGGATTTTTGCAGAGATAAGGGCTACAGGCCGTATCACCGCAAGACTCACGAGGGGATACTGCGCAATTTGGTCGTAAGATGCGGCGTCAGGACAAATGAGATCCTGATCAATATAGTTACAGCCAGTGACGGAGAGCTCTCCGGTACATTTGATGAAGAGGGCTTCAGGGATGCGATGCTGGGACTAGACACTCAGATGGAGATCGTAGGTATAATGCGCACCTTCAATGACCGCGTGGCCGATGCTGTCATTGACGAATCACATAAGACCCTATATGGAAGGGACTATTACAACGAGGAGATACTCGGGCTGAAGTTCAAGGTCAATGCGTTCGCATTCTTTCAGACCAATATCGATGCGGTCGAGAGGCTGTACAAGGATGTGCTTGAGGTGGTGCCTGACGTGAGTGGTAAAACGGTGTATGACCTATATTGCGGTACGGGTACGATATCCCAGCTGATGGCGTCAAAGGCTAAGGCTGTCTACGGCATCGATATAGTTGAGGATTCGATCACCGCCGCCAGAGCCAATACCGAACTGAACGGGATAACGAACTGCCACTATATCTGCGGTGACGTTAAGGAGAAGCTCGATGAGATACCGGAGAAGCCGGACGTTATAGTAGTCGATCCGCCGCGCGTTGGCATACACGACAAGGCGGTCGCCATGCTGTGCAGATACGGCATAGACGAGATCGTATATGTCTCCTGCAACCCTAAGACTCTCTGCATCAATCTTGACAGCTTCCGCGCAGGCGGATACGAGATCAGACAGATCAGATCATACGACAATTTCCCGATGACCAAGCATGTTGAGACGGTAGTATTGATGACGAATGAAAACAATGAATAACAAACCTTATCCATTATATGAAATACCCGATGTGTGTACACTGAGGGAGCTTGTAGATAACGGCAGAGAAAAAGGCGAGTTCGTAACGGCTTTTTACAGAGGCAGGCACAATGATGAGCCCATTACGTTCGGTGACTGCAGCCGAATTGTTGAAAGATTGGGGACATATCTGCTTTCACTGGGTCTGCATTCTGATCACATAGCAATAATCGGAGAGAACTCAACGGAATGGGTGCTGAGTTTTCTGGCAGTTACAAACAGCGGCAACACAGCTGTTCCTATTGACAGAGGACTGCCAAATGAAGATCTGGCCGAACTCGTACTTCACAGCGACTGCAGAGCAATTCTGTATTCCGAAAAGTGCAGGAGAACGATGGAATTTCTTCAGGATCTCGGGAAACCATACATAGATATAATGTATATGCCCCTTTCGGAATTTGATGCATACGTGGCAGACGGAGCGCGATTGCTTGATGAGGGAAATACACAGTTTGAGGATGTGGGAGAGACCATAGGCAGAGATACTCTTGCGAGCATTGTTTATACATCCGGCACTTCCGGCAGAATGAAAGGAGTGATGCTTTCACACGGCAATCTCACAAGCGACACTGTGGGCGCCTGCAGGAACGCAGAAGCTGAAAATGCACAACTCCTGCTTCCGCTACACCATACATTTGCATGGTCATCGCAGATGCTGGCAGCCTTTATCTACATAAAAGATCTGCATATAAGCGGGAATCTGAAGCACATTCTAAGGGATTTTCAACGGAATTGTCCACAAAATGTGGCGGCGGTGCCGATGATGGTAGATATGCTGTATAAAGGCGTATGGGATACGGCGAAAAGGAGCGGCAGTGACAGAAGGCTGAAGAGAGGGATAAGGCTCAGCAGGTTTCTGATGAAGTTCGGTATTGACAGAAGACGCAGTCTTTTCCGGGAAGTGCATGAGAATTTCGGGGGCAGGCTTGCGCTCATAATATGCGGGGGCGCCGCGCTTGATCCCGAAACAGAAAAGGGCCTGTATGATCTTGGCATACAAGTACTGAACGGCTATGGGATCACGGAATGCTCTCCGATTGTTTCGGTAAACCGTAATCATCATTATAAATTCGGAAGCGTCGGTTTGCCGCTTCCGTGCAACAGAATAAAGATAGATGATCCTGACGAAAACGGGGTCGGAGAGATCATGGTGGCAGGCAGCAATGTGATGCTTGGTTATTACAAAGATCCTGAAGCGACAGAGGCGGCCTTTGACGGTGAATGGTTCAGGACCGGTGACTACGGCAGGATAGATGAGGATGGATTTCTTTTTATAACCGGGCGCAAAAAGAATCTCATTATTCTGGCGAACGGGGAAAATGTGATGCCGGAAGAACTGGAGATGAAGCTTGGGAGATTGGAATATGTAGTTGATGTAGTTTGTTACGAGGAGAAGGGAAGCATAACCGCGGAGTTCTATCTGGACGAGGAGCATTTCTCAGATGCGCGCAGCCGGCTTGAAGAAGATATCGGTATATTCAATCGCACAATGCCGATGCAAAAGAACATAAGCGGAGTGAAGATCCGCGATATACCGTTTGAAAAAACGACAACAATGAAGATAAAACGTTATCTTCTGAAACAGGGATAAGCTTGATTGCACAGGAGGAGATGTAATGAAGATAGAATCATATCCACTGACCGATGAACAAAGATATATGTATGACGAACAGATCAGGGGGTTTGGCATGGCGCTGACCCTGAGTGGGAGCGCTGTTTTTAAAGGTTCACAAAGCATTGAAAAACTGCAGTATGCCGCAAACGAAGTCATACGGATCAATGAAGGCATCCGGGTCAGAGTGACCACCGATGAAAACGGAGAACCGGTGCAATTCGTCGCTCCTTTTGAAGAGCGCAATTTCAAAGTGAAGGAATTTGGCAGCATAGAGGAATTGAACAAATTCGGAAGGGAAGAGTGGGCCGCTGTGCCGCTCGATTTCGGACCTGACAATGAGTTGTTTGATATGCAGATCGTTATGCTGCCGGACTCTTATGGAGCGCTTATAAGAGTTCATCACATCATATCGGATGCATGGACATTATTCCTGATATGCAGTCAGTTCATTAAGATCCTGAATGGAGAGGACGTTAAGACCTATCCGTTCAGAGATTTCGTCGAGAATGCGATACAATACAAGCAGTCATCCCGTTTCAAAAAAGACCTTGCATTCTTTGCGGAGCAGGAAAAGACCCTGCCTGTGCGTACGCATCTGTCAACGGAGCCTGTTGTTTCCCTCGAGAAACACATGAGAGCGTATGAGCTGTCGGAGAACGAGGTCGCATTCGTCAGGGATTATGCATTGACGCACAAAGTTGCGGAAGCCAATCTTTTTTCAACAGCGGTCTGTATCTGGATGAGCAGAATGTTGGGGAGAGAGGATTTTTATGTGGGAATCACTGCGATGAATCGTGCGGGCATCAGAGAAAAGAATACGGTCGGTGCATTTGCACTGGGAGTGGCGAACAGGATCTGCATAAAAGCGGAGCAAAGCTTTGAAGCCGGCATAAACGCCGTGAGCCTTTCCAGGCTGTCCAGTTACAGACACCAGAAGGCAGGTATGAGTTATTATGCAAATGGCAAAGAACCATATGACCTGTGGATCAGTTATCAGACGGCGTCGTTTGATGGGGATATTGAGGCGAGGATTGAGCAGTATCAGCAGCCTGTTATGGGGCCGGTCATGCTGTTGAAGATCATTGACAGTGGAGATGACCGAATCATACTGCAGCTCGAATACAACGTGAAATATCCGGACCGGAAGGCAGAGCGGCTGGTGAAGGAATCTGCTGCGATCCTGATCGAAGGGATACGTGATGACAAACAGAAGGTAAAAGAAATAGCAGATAAAGTAATGGAGGAGTAATGATGTTTGACAAGGTGAAAGAAATCTTAAGCAAGTATACTGAGGCGGAGAGTATTACAGAAGACGTATCCCTAACACAAGACCTGATGCTCACATCTCTTGATGTCGTGTCCATGGTCGGCGACTTTGAGGATATTTTTGACATAGAAATAGCGGATGAAGAAATAATGCAAATGAAAACTGTCGGTGACATACTCGAGTATCTCAAAAATAAGGGCATAGAATAGCCGGTCAGGCAAGCGTAATCGCTGATATTTTTCCGCATACCGTTGGCATTCATAATGACGTTTCCGGGCATGTGGAAAGCATCTGCCTTCTCGAGCGGGTGAGCAATTAAAAGCAGAGCCTTAAGCGTTGTACTTCTCCAGATCGAGCTCTCCGGTATTTTTGGCGACTATAGTGGATACTGCCACATCTCCGGCGCAGTTGGTCGTGGTCAGGAACATTCCTACAAGCGGGGCTATCCCCATGACAAGCCCCATGGCGTCAACCGGTACGCCGAGCTGGACTATCAGTACAGAGAGGCAGATGATACCTGCTCCCGGGATCCCCGGAGCGCCCACCGAAAGGATGATTATGGTCACCGCTGTCATAAGTAAGGTATGAGGCGACAGCGCTACACCGTATATCTTGGCAAGAGAGAGCGCGAAGACAGCAAGCAAGACACAGGTACCGTCCATGTTTATCGTGGCGCCAAGAGGTATCGAAAGGCTGTAAACCTTGCTGCTCACACCGAGTTTCTTATCACAGGCCTCCATGTTAACCGGTATGGACGCGTTGCTCGATGCAAGCGAGAATACCTGCAGCATGACAGGAGAATATTTCTTCAGAAACGGTATAGGACTAAGCCTTCCGATGAGAAGCATCATCAGAGAGTATATTGCGATCATAAACAGAAGAGCGACCAGGAAGGTGGCAAACATCCCAAGTACTGATACCAGGGTCTTTATGCCAAGCTGGATCAGCATGGAAGCGGTAGAGCAAAAAACAGCGATCGGCATCAGACGGATTATCATTATGGTGATCTTCATGAAGAGCTCATACAGAGCCGTAAAGAACGGCCTTAGTATCTGAGAGTATTGTCCGATCATGCCAACTCCTATGCCGCAGATTATCGCGAGGAATATCAGCTGAGACATATTGCTCTCAAGGAAGGGAGCAACGAAATTTGACGGGACAATATTAATTAATGTATTCATGAGCGAGATCTCGGTATCGGCTGAGCCGGCAGCACTGCCCATACCGGCGGCTGCGGCCGCAAGACCCGCACTGCCGGGTTTAAATAAAAAGTATGTGCCCATGCCGACACAGACCGCTATCACAGTTGTGGACATATAAAGAGCAAATATCCTGCCGCCTATCCTGCCAAGCTCACTTAGGTCTGTAAAACCCGAAATGCATGTGATTATGGACAGGAAGACTACGGGTGCGACTACTGTCTTGAGAGCATTGAGATACATGGTCTTTACAGGCGTAAGAATATATCCGTCGATCGCGCTGTTTACAGATTCGGGCGCCACAGATGACAAGAGAAGCCCAATGACGGCTCCGGCCAGCATGGCTGCCAAGGTCAGATACAGGAACAGACGACCGTTTTTCTCTATAGTGATCCGGATGCGGTTATAGCCATTTTTGTGGGCGTAATCTAAATCGCCTCTTACCGAACGAAGCAGGATGTTCCTGATAGTATCCTGTACATTCGGTCCTACCTCATCATCGATATCAAGCCTTGCGGCAGACATCTCTTCGCTCAGTGAATAGTTGTCTCCCGGCGCGCTGAGCTCAACGGTGATATTCCCGAGGAACTTCCTCACGTTTACTCTCAGCTTGCCGTCCCCGGCGGCATGCGATACAAGGCTGCCTATCGCTTCCTCAGCCGCCAGCGTGCTCTTTATCAGCGCCTTAGGCTCAAGGCCGTACTCACTCAGGCTGTCCTGCACAAAGATCGCGGCTTCGCTTATCGATTTCGTATTAAGATCAAAGGTCTTTATCTTTTGCATATATCCGTTCTGCTGATCAAATCCAAAACACTATCTCCAAATACTATCCGTAAGTATAGCACACTAATGGGCTTTTAATATATTAAGGTGCATTTATAACGTCCGTTAGTTATAATTAGACGAACACAGGAGGGTATGACCATGATCATAGAAATTATAGGTTATATAGGATCCGCGCTTGTGGTCGTATCGATGCTGATGTCGTCGATACTGAGGCTGAGGATCATCAACACATTCGGAAGCATTATATCGTGCTGCTACGCACTCATAGTCGGAGCCATGCCGCTCGCTCTGATGAACGCCTGCCTCATCATCATTAACCTGTACAATCTGTACAAGCTTACAAAAAGTAAAAAACCCTACGATATGGCAGTCTGCAGCACAGACGACAGCCTCGTAAGGTATTTCCTGGATTACAACAGAGATGATATCCTGTCATTCTTCCCGGGCTTTGATATCGAGAAGGCCAAGGACGATGATGTATATGCCGTCATGTGCGAGGGTGACACCGTGGGCATGCTCCTCGGCAGGAGGGAAGGCAAGATACTCGATATCGATCTCGATTACTCAAAGGCAGCTTACAGAGACCTGTCGGTCGCAAAATATCTCTACTCAAGGCTGCCTGAGTCAGGGATCAACAGAGTCAGGTTCAGAGGCGTTCTCTCGGATTCCCACAAGGAATATCTCCAAAAGATGGGCTATACGGAAGAGGACGGAGCCTGGATGCTGCATGTAGAACACTAGCGTTCAAATATGCGTACGAGCTTGTCCTTGTACGCATTTTTGATGCCTCCATACGGATGCTCTCTGAGCGGCAGGTTCAATTTAGTCTTGCCGTATAGCACGGTCTGAGGGTGAGTGAATTCTCTGAAGCCCCAGATCCCATGATAGGCGCCCATGCCGGAGTGACCGGTGCCCCCAAAAGGTACGCCTTTTACCATCATATGCATGCAGACCTCATTTACACATCCGCCTCCATACTGCTGGGTAGTCATGACCCTGTCTGCCCATTTTTTGTCTGATGTGAACACATAGAGCGAGAGGCCGTGCTCGCGGCCGGCTATCGTATCCATGAGATCGTCGACCTCGCTGTCCTTAAACGGCACTACAGGCAGGATAGGGCAGAAGAGCTCGTGCATTACAATATCTTCGTCTATCGATACAGGATAGATTATCGTCGCATCGTATTTGCGCTCGGCTTCTATGCCGGAGCCGCCGAATACAATACGATCTCTGTATAGCTCTGCCTCATCGGCGCACTTCCTATACGCGGCATCTGTTATGAGGCAAGGGTACTCAGGGCTCTGGCTCGTGTGCTCGCCGACGCGGCGAGTGATCTCGCTTTTAAGTTTATCTACAAAAGTCTCGGCCACATCCTCGGCAACTGCCACCTGATTTACATTTATACATATCTGCCCGCTGTTGCACATCTTAAAGAAGGCTATCTTACGGGCCGCATCGTCTATATCCGCATCGCTTCTTACGACTGCCCAGTTGCCCGTCTCACCTCCGAGCTCAAGGGCGACAGGGGTAAGATTTACGGACGCGCGTTCCATGACATGGCGGGCAACACGCGGAGAGCCCGTATAGAATATCTTGTCGAATCTTGCCTCAAGGCACATATCCGCCACATCGTGGCCTCCGTCAATTACGGTGATGTAGTCAGCAGGGAAGGCGTCGTCTATCAGCTCTCTCAGCACGCGGGTGCACTCCGGAGATTTGGAGCTCGCCTTTATGACCGCGGTGTTGCCGCCTGCGATGGCGGCTGCCAGCACGCCAAGTGACAGGGTGAAAGGGAAGTTGAACGGGCTTATTATGAGGACAGTGCCGTACGGCATCTTATGTACTTTTGTAATAAGGCTTGGGAAGTTAAGTATCCCGCTGAGGTGAGTCTCCGGCTTTGCCCAGCGCTTTACTCCTCTGATCATCTCGTTTATCTCGAGTATCACAGTGCCGACATCACAAAAGTAGGCCTCGAGAGGGTGCCTGCCGAGGTCGTGCCTGAGCGCAGTCAGTATATCCTTTTCGTGCCTTTTTACCGAGCTCTTAAGAGCCTTAAGCTGCTCTATGCGCCAGTCTACATCGAGCGTGGTGTTCGTCCTGAAGAAAAGCTGCTGTTCGCTCACTACATTATCGATCATTGCCTGATCCCATTTGATGCCTGCCATTATGATCCTCCGTTATCAGAGATTTGCATATCTTACGAGCAGGACCACCTCGTGGTTGCCTGTCGATACCGCAAGATACATCTTGTTACTGTAACCGCCGTCTTCATCCAGTGTCTTTATCTTTATGTTGATAAAGCCGCGTCCGCTCTCGAGTATACGCTGCTCGAGAGTCGCCGGATCCAGGAAGTTCATATACTTCCTGCGGTCCGATTCCTGTACGGAAGTATTTGCGTAATCCTCAAGCAGTGTGTCCATCTTATGGACGACATCCACAGAGATGTCGTGATGATCCTGCGAGAAGACAGTTATAAGCTCGTTCTTTTCGGGCCTCATGATCGATACTCTGAGATACATCTTGTAGATGTTCATCAGGCTCTGGTCGATCAGCTGCTCGTGGTTTATATTCATGCGCTGAGTTATGTTGTTGATCGAAAGCAGCATAGCCTTGTGTCCTTGCTTTGAGGACACGAGCATCGCTCTTGCGCTGCACAGATCGCCGTTGGTCTTGAAGTTGATCTCGTGCTCACCGCTGCTGATGGTCTGCGCAAAGAAATCATCTATCTCCTCACGGGTCAGGATGCCGAAGTGGATCAGCTTTTGTATGGCATCAGTCGCGTCGGACGCGCCGAGAGTACTCATAAGCTGCCTGAATTCATCATCCTGATAGATCAATACATATTCATCGTCTCTCTCCCGGTACTCGAGCATAGCGAGAGGGATGCCCTTGTCCATATGCCGTATATCCTTATCTACGAATGAGAAAGGTGATGGACTTAGGAGGTTGATCCTGTTGATCCTGTGGTAATACTGCCTGTCCTCATCCGTCTCAAATGTGATGCCTTTCTCTGTAAGCAGCGGCACGAGCATATTGTACGGAAGAGGCTTTGAGAAGTAGAAGCCCTGCATACGGTCGCAGCCGATGGATTTGAGGAACTCGACCTGCTCGCGCGTCTCGACTCCCTCCACAAGAGTGATCATGCTGATATCCTTGGCCATGGAGATCATCGCACGGATTATCTGCTTTGATCTCTCACTCATATCCGAGAGGAAGACCATGTCTATCTTGATCTGATCGAACTCGAATTCCTTGAGAGTGTTGAGCGACGAATATCCGCTGCCGAAATCGTCCATCCAAACCTGATAGCCCGCGTTGCGGAAGCGCTCTATAGTCGCATGCATGTGCTGGGCATTCTCACTGATGGCGCTCTCTGTTATCTCAATATTAAGCATGCTGTGAGGCATGTGGTACTTGGCCGTAAGAGCCTCTATAATGCGGAATATATCCGTGCTCTCGAAGTCTATACGCGAGAGATTAACCGAAACCGGAACTACAGGCTTGCCGTCCTTTACCTGCTCCGCATACCACTGGCATACTCTCTCGATAACATATATATCCAGGTGATACAGCTGTCTTGTCTCTTCAAGCGGAGTCAGGAATTGTCCCGGGGTAAGGAAGCCCAGGCTGGGGTGGTGCCAGCGCACCAGAGCCTCAAATCCGCACAGAGAACCGGAGATGGTGTGGATTATCGGCTGGTAGTAGATCTCGAATTCATTGTTGTCGATGGCTTTTTCAAGATGGAATACAAGATCTATATCCTTGTTTGAAATCACATTTCTTAACTCATTTAACATGAACGTCTCCCTTAAATCTTTATGATCGCCATCCCAAATAGCGATATCCTTTACACCTGGATTGTATCAAAGCGGTCTGCATAAAAACAATATTGCTCTCACAGATCAAATTTAGAAACGTTGAAATTCCAAGGTCCTTTGTGCTACCATAAGTGTGTATAAATATGTCTTTTTTTAGATGAAGGACAGAGACGCAATGGATAAGAACATTTATCAAAAGAGTAAGGGTAAAAACATTTCGAAGAAGCAGGGGAAGCGCGGCATAGCGGCGGTGATAGCAGCGGCCGTGGTTTGTGTCGCAATGGCTTTTGGCAGTGTATCGCCGGCGTTTGCGGATGATCTGACAAACACCGTACCGTCTGATGAAAACTATAAGACAAATATAACTACATATATTGGCGAAAAGGATATAACTGCTCAATATGGCCCGGGTTATGGTCCTTATACAGTATCCGGAGTCATACAATCAGGCAGTACTACCTCCGCAACTACATTTGCTGCGGGACTTCCTCTAGGGACCATATTCATTGATCAGGACAAGGTAGGAATGAATAAGGGAACTTTTAAGGTGGAGACCACAGATCCTAATATCCTTGCCGGTATCAAAAAAGTAAACGGCAATGTCGTAGGATATGATCCTACTGCCGCATCAGGCTTAAAACAGCTGGTGCCAGGAGAGGTCAATGAGCTTAAGGGCAATCTGTTTTCATATATCTTTAAGGACGCTGCGATCCTCCCTGACGGATCGAGAGCTAATCTCAAGATAACTTATTCGAATGCAAAGATATACGTAGATCAGCGTTATCTGGCTGCTCCGCAGGGACAGCAGAAATTTAACGGCGCAGTCTATCTTGCGAACGGATCGGCTTTTTCGTACGGCAGTACCGACAACACAAATTTTATGAATGTCTCGTACAGAAATAATGCACAGAGTTTAATTAATGATGTAGCAAGAAATTATGGATCGTCTTTTTCCAACATCAACGCACCTTATCCTGTAGAGGGTCACAGTCTGGATGCTACTTATCAGATAGTCGATGATAACGAATCGCCTGTCAATGGTAGCTTCGTCTTCGCGATGGCAGGTATCAATCTCGACAGAGACCCGGGCTGTCTTAATCAGAACAATGTAGGCAAGCCTCTCTGGTATTCATATGCAAATAGTCCAGAATTCAGTTTCTTCTCAGAAGCGATGAGTATAAACAGCGGCAAAGTGTCGAAGAACGTATATGTCAGATCCAATGACAACGGTATACCTGACAATCCGAAAACTTCAGGTACTAACAATGCATACTTCTATCCAAGTGTCTCAGCTAGCAATGGCGCTATAAAGTTTATTTCAAATAAATATGTGGGAAACTCGTCTGGGAGCCCTTCGTATGGGGGCAGCGATGACAGCTATTCGAGCGGTTTTGTAACGCTTGCTGATGCCGGTGCCGGTATCAAGGTGACCGCGACGGGACATGCCGCGAGCAACAGCGCGATGAATACACCTGCCTTTAACAGCGTGCAGATATGGTACCGCTATACATCAAGCACGGGCCCTCACGGAACGATACAGACGACAAGTGAAGGCAATTATGGAGCTACACTGACAGACGGCGGAACCGTTCTGGGTCCGGGCGCTTATGTAATCACAGAAGGCAAGACTGTCTCCTATACGATGACACCTGAGACCGGCTACAAGCTGTCAAAGCTTAGCCTCAATGGCACTGAGGTGAAATTCAATGGTGAAGCTGTCAGCAAGATGAAGAAGGGAGATTCGCTGACTGTAACAACGGCCGCGGGAAAGACAGCGACTTTACAATACAAGGATGACGGCACATATTCACTCGTGCTGCCTCATGCGCTAGCGGATGAAGATATAGCTGTCACCTGGGAGGCTACGACAGCGGATCTGTATGTTTCAAAAGAATGGAAGGATAATGATGACGCGGACAGGCTTCGTAAAAACGCATCATCGATGCCTAAGGTAAAACTGCAGCGCTCTGTAGACGGAGGCACGACATGGCAGAATGTCACAGGCATCTCAGAGCAGCCAGTTCCGACAGGCCAGGATACTCAATCTTCGTATAAAGACGGCATTTACTATATCCAGAACGGGACATCAAATCATCCTTATACATGGGAATATCTGCCTGTTTATACATATGACGATTCCGGAAAGGTCTCAAGATCGATTCTCTACAAGCTAGTCGAGGATCCCGATCCGGGCCTTGCACTGTATAAGAATGCTCAATACAGCAGAGACAGCTTCGACCTTGTTAATGCGGACACCAAAGATAAGGCCCTTAAATATCAGACTGTCAGCGTCAAAAACGAGCATGTGCCGCAGACTGTATATGTTGAAGTGACAAAAATATGGGATGATAAAGATATTAAAGAAAAGACGCCTGCGGATAAGAATTCTTATAGCAGGCCGGATGTTACATTTACGCTGAGCGCTGTGAACTCGGATGGCGCAACAGTGGATCTCAACGGAGAAGAAGATGGAAAAGATCTTACTCTGACGATCAAAAACACGGAGAGTGATACAGCAGATAGTACCACAGACAACACATATAGGGTAAATGATTATGAGTATAAGGCGGTATTCAAAGATCTCCCGACTATAAACAACGCAAAAGCTGTTACATATACGGTAAGTGAAAACTCTCTAGAAGGATGGTCCACCACACAGACAGAGCTTACTAACGTGTATAACACTTCCGGCGATCTTGTTGGATACAGTAAGTCATTCACAAACAAGGCGATCACAGAAGAGAATTACAATCCGGTAAGCCTCAGCATAACAAAGACTGATACGAATACAAACGAGACGCTTGTAGGCGCGGATTTTTCGGTGTATACGGATTCAGGCTGCACGACCAAAGCGTCGCAGAATTCCGCTACCGGCAAAGGAAAGGTAGTGTCAAATACCGTAACTACAAATGAGAGTGGTGGGGCTGATGTCACTTTTAATGAAGCCGGAACATACTGGATCAAAGAGTCTAAGGCCCCGGTCGGATACAAGGACAACAGTACTGTTTACGAATTCAAGATCGATCCCGAACTCAATAAGATCGAATTAAAGAATGCCGACGACGGCCACAGCACTAAATGGTGGCAGATCCTTTTCGACCTAATATTCGGCACAAATTCCGATGCATCAAAGGGCTGGAACAAAGATGCAAAAACACTTTCGGTAAAGGATGAACCTTTGACGGCCGGCGTCCTTGTAAGCAAGATATGGGCCGATAATAATAACCAGGATGCGAAGCGCCCGACAGATACAGCCAATCTGCCTGAAGTTACGCTGCAGTGGACTACAGTAGCTGATCCATCAAGCGCTCAGGATACAGATTGGACAGATATGATCATCCCTGCTTCGGCGGGCTCCGGTGAGGGGACAACGGCAAGTGTCAGGGTAAGTTATAACGGAGGATATATATCATCTGATAACAGCGCGTATACATGGAATGATCTGCCGGCTTTCAGAGGCGGCAAGCTTGTTTCATATCGCCTGAAGGAAACAGGTGATATCATCACAGATGGGATATATACCCCTTCATACGACAAAACTACATTCAGTCTTGCGACCGTGTCTGCCGACGGCAGCTCGGCTACAAAGCGCGACCAGACTGTCCAGGTAACGAATACACATGATCCTCAGAAGATCACAATTAACGCGCAAAAGATCTGGGATGACAACAGCAACCATGACAGCAAACGACCGGGATCAGTAACGGTATCTTTATATAAATCAGTCAATGGTATCGAGTCGAGAATAGCAGATTTGCCTCTTAACGGCACAGCGGATGAAGGCGATGCGAAGAACAGAGAGACTGAGAAGACTGATGACAACACATGGAATGCTGTTTTCACCGATCTTCCGGCATACGAGAACGGATCGCCTGTCACATACAGACTGGGCGAGACTGTGCCGTCAAAGTATACGGATTCATATTCGGTGTCATATACGAAAACAAATGGTTCTTCAGGCGATGCGTCAGACACTGCAAGTGTAAATTCCTCTGATATAAAACGCACATATGATGACAATAAAAAGGAGACGACTTCGGCGACTATCAGAGTCAACAATGTCCAGCTCCTTGATATTACTGCGACCAAATACTGGATAAAGGGCGCGAATGCCAATGTGAGATTCCAGCTTTACCGTACTACGGTAGCACAGACAGACAGCTCGCAGACTGCGATCAAAGAGGTTCAGAGCTCGATCGACACTGGCAAAACGATCAATACATGGTCTCCGTATGGATCCGGCAGCGAGCTTATCGAGGGCTGGAAGCCTGTCAGCGGCGCGAGCCATCTCTTTGTATCGTCCGTCTTCACCTATGAAGATGCGGCGCCGGGCGACGAAGAGTCATATGTATTTGAGAATCTGCCGAAATATGATCTGAACGGCAAAGAATATATCTATAGGGTCTATGAGACGAATTCGAGCGGAAGCGCGACAGACACACGCTATGAGGCGGATTACAGCAGCGACGGCCTCAGCGTTGCAAATACCAATAAAAATGTTTCTGACGGTACCGCGAATATAAACGTGATCAAGGTTCTTGAGGGCCGCAACTGGAATAACAGCGACGCCTTCTACTTCAAGATAGAGCCGATCAAAGGCGTGGATAACACTGGAAAGGCTGTTGACTTTACGGAAAGTGAAGCTGGAGATAAAGCACAGGTTCCGCTTCCATACAACGGCAGTGCATTTACTCAGATAGGAACAGCGACCAATAATAATACGTCGGCCTCAGCCCGCGGACGCCTTGTGTCATTTGCGCCTATATCTATACCTGCAAGCTCGATACAGCAAGAAGAGCCAAAGACATATTATTATAAGATATACGAGGTAAAAACAGGAGATGCGAACGCTCAACCTGTCAAACAAAAGGATGATAAGGGAATCACATATGCTGCACAGGATCCGGATGCTTCTGTGTGGAGGGCCAAGACAAGCATTGTCAGGGTCGTCGCCACAAATACAGGAGGAAGAGTTAGCACCAGTATATCCTGGGATCCGTCGCCTTCAGGTAGCGGACTTGTGTGGAAGAATGATACTCCTACGTTTGTCAACAGTTACGACGCAAGCGCGAAGATAAATGCTCATATAATTAAGCATATAGATGGCAGGGAGTTCAGCAGCGGTGACAGCTTCAGCTTCTACTTCTCCAACCTTCCGGGTTCTATAGTCAGAACATCTGAAAACGGCAATGCGATAACAGAGCCTGAGGGAGATACTACCGCAACGATCACCTATAATACAAAGCAAAAGGTGGTACCGTCAGGCAGCGGAAACATTTTTGTTCCTGCATCTGCAGGTGAGTCAGGCAGCGGCGGCGCTTATCGCGCGACGAAGTCAGATCTGGACGGCTACTTTAAGGTAGGCGACCTCGCACACGAAACAGCAGACGGAAAGGCTACGGATACCTTTATCTATGAGATATATGAAAGGCCGTATACTTCATCAAAGGATCCGAGTACAGCTGCGAACGATAAGTATCTGATCCTCGACAGCAGGCGGGTATATATGAAGGTAGTGGTCACTGACAACCAGGACGGAACACTCAGTCTTGACAAGTCCTACTGGCACGATGCGGCGTGCTCGGAAGAGCCTATGACCACACAGATCCTCGTATACAAGAATGACACTGAACAGGGCGGGACTACGATCCCTGCCGGTACCGTCGCGCCTGCAGGAGCTGATCCTTCAGATAGTAAATATGAATATACGCCGGCGGCCTTCTTTGAGAATACCGCGGCCATTGATATTCCGGTCGTCAAGGAATGGAAGAATGGCCCGGCTGTAGAAGACGTGACACTGAGACTTCAGCGCCACCTCTTTGATCTGTCCGAAGAAGGCAGCCTCACTGATGATTATGTAAAAGGCAAAGAAGATACATGGAAAGCCGACACAACTAAAGATGAAGATTTCTGGATTAATGTCGGCAGTGTATATAACGTGGACAGGGGCGAGTTCCTCGATGAGGATGGGAATCCGAAACACGATACCGGTTCTTCTGATATTTCAAGTCTGCGCATAGAGGGCAAGTCGCACTTCAATAAGAATCTTCCAGTCTATGTTACAGAAGGCGGCACTAAATACCGTGCGGTGTACCGTCTTGTAGAGGACGACACATCCGACGCTTATGAGACTACATACAGAAGCGTCCAGCCTGATAGTCAGCAGACTGTCAAAGATGGCGACAATATCTTTATCGACAGCGGGACCATGTATGTGACGAATACTGTTAAGGCTACTAATGTCGCCAACATAGCCGCTGTTAAACAGCTGCAGGGACGCCAGTGGCTGAGCACGGATGACTTTGAATTCATACTCGAGCCGTTAGGAAAGGCAGAATACGACGATAAAGACAATATTAGTAGGATAAATGATACCTTAGCGATCCCGATGCCTGTCACCGATACATCGCGCATGTCCAGAACCACAGGCAGCGGAAAGGACGCAATTGCTGTTACTCATGCTAAAGCAAATCATCAGACCGTTGATCCTAACGGCGGGCTTGAGCGTCTGGCGCGTTTTGGTGAAATCACATTTAAAGTGAGTGATCTTGTATATGACCACACCGACAGGCATATGCAGGGAGATTTCTTCTACAGAATGAAAGAGAAGCTGCCTGATATCGTCAAGACTGAAGGTGGAAATCAAAGCTATCCGGTCGCATATACATACAGCTATAAAGAAGACGGAGAAACAAAGACTTCAACTGTTGATATTACAGACAAGACTCTTCCGAGTGTTCCAAGTGGTCAGACCCTTGTATCCGTAAAGTGGAACAACGGCCTTACATATGACTGCACAGAGCATTTCGTGCATATCAAGGTGCGAGAGAACAGGACTTCACAGCTGCAGGTGCAGGTCGCTTATGATGAGCCAGAGAAGTATCAGGGTGATATAAGCAAGGGTACACAGTTCACGCCTGTATTTACAAATACATATGATGCCGAGACAGCTGTTACCGTAAGCCTTGAAAAGCGGATAATGGGTCGCGAGTGGAAGAATGGAGATAACTTTGACTTCGTAATGATGCCGCTGGCCGGAGCTCCTTTTGAGGATTACGATGTGACTGAATTCTACAAGAATGCGCAGACTGAGACGGATGCGGAGAGAGAGGCGGGCCTCAAGGATGGCAAGGCTATCCATAACAGTGACGGCCAGCATGTTAAGAGACTGACTGTTACCAATGCAAGTGAACCTGTCCAGATTCTGTCCATGCCTAAGATCAAGGTCACATTCTCTGAGCTCAACAGAAAGACAAAGACAGACGGTGAGCTTAAGTACTCAAACGGCACCACGCCTGTTCCTGCGGGTACAAGATACGGACAGTTCATGTATGCTCTTGAGGAGACCGACGAATTCAACAAACTCAACGAGAATTCCACAGATCTTATCGAGGATGATGACACTGAATATGCCCGTGTCACAGTCATAGATAAATCAGACGGTACTCTCGATTATTATGTCGAGATGTTTGTCGACAGATATGCCAAGACTCGCAGATATGTTCCGGATGCCCAGGGTGAACCAACCAGTCAACCGGCCGGTAACGCGATCTTCGTAAACCAGTTCAAACGTGATCTTTCTGTCACAAAGGCCTGGGCGGGCGCAGCAACAAGTGATGTCACCTTGCGTCTGCAGTGGTCGGTCGACGAGGGAAATAATAAGAACTGGTACAACGTAGACGGAACGAATTGGCTCGCGGGTATAGACGGTACCAAGACCATATCGAAAAATGCCGAGGGGAATGCTCTTACCGTTACATGGAAGGATCTGCCGGCTTATGCGAATATAAGCAGAAATGATGACAAGACAGGCACAACTTCGGATGATAAGGAACTGAATGACAAGTGGATCTACTATAACGTCATCGAGCTGCCTGTCGACAATGTGGATATCAGATACAATAAGTCTGCTTACAGTTCGGGAGATACGATCAATACAAAAGAGAGCGACGGAACAACATCCAAGTATGCGACAGAGTCCTTCCATACCGGAAGTGAAAAAGGCGACGACGGTAAGTATGTGGATCCGGTCAATCGTGTCAACAATCTTTATGTCACTAACTTCCCTCATGATATACGAGGAGAGGTCAGCTTTGCAGTCGTAAAGCAGTATATAGGCAGCGACTGGGATGATGAAGTGTTCTCGTTCATAGCAGAGCCTGTTAAGAGCAAGCTGGGAGGAGCAACAGAATATACAGACTACAACGAGACAAATAATAAGATGCCGGCCTTTAATACCAATGTGGTCACTGCTAAAAAGGATTCACCAAAGGTCAGTGTAAACGAGCGTGTTGCGTACTTTGGCCCGCTTGTGATCAAACGCTCTGATCTCGGTTATGATGCTTCATCCAGGAAGATGAAGGGAGAGTTTGTATACAGAATAAGAGAAATAGTACCGGATGGAGCTGTAAAGGTGACAGAGGGCAGCGGAGATGGTGCAAAGACTGTGTACTACAGCGTGGATTCTGAAGGAAACTGGATCAGATATACCGGAGATACTCACCTCGTTAATATCGCAGCTGTGGATGACGGCAACAGTATAGATGCAACAGTTACCTTCGACGGACGCGACGCAGGCCAGTTTGTGCCGGTATTCACAAACTATTCTATGGTCAAGGTACCTCTGGGAGGTACAAAGACCTGGGTAGGCGGTGATGATAGTGAACATGTCAACGGTTTGGTCACTTTAGATGATAACGACAATATCACGGCGGCGACAGATTCGCTCGGTTTGAAGCTTTACAGAAAGCTCGACAGTCAGGAGGCTGCTTCTGAGGTCACAGCTGACGAAGCCGGGCGCAAGCTTGTGGCGGTCTGGCTCAGCGAAAACAGGACCTCGACAGTCACCGGATATGCCAGAATTGATAATCCTTCGGACGTTATCAGCATTGAAGCATACAACGCTCTTGATGACACAGAAAAAGCCGCCTATCAGGAGGTCAGAACTGCAAGTATTGAACGGACTGCAAATGAAAAAGGTAATGGATCTTATGTAATAAAGGCAAAGGACGGGAATGAATTTGTCGACCCTATACTGAATTCTGTGGACGAAAACGGAAACAGATATACATATTCGATTGCTGAAAGCAGTGTTCCTTCCGGCTATACGGCAAAAACAAACGGAATGAACGTGATCAACACCTACAGCAGGAATGACAGCATCAGCGTATCGAAGACCTGGGATGATGATAATGATGCCGAGGGACTACGTCCAGATCAGATCAACGTCCATCTGTATAAAGAAGTTACAGTTCAGGACGGCGAGGGCAGCCAGACAAAGAAGATCCAGGTCGAGGTCCATAATCATGAGATCGAAAAACAGGAGGGGGATGTATATCCTACCGTGACCTGGGACGACCTTCCGGTGTATGACTCAGATGGTAAAAAGATCAAATACATCGTCGAGGAAGAGGCGGTCAGCGGCTATACATCGACCTACAGTCCTGATAATAAAGCGCATTATTATGAAAAGGGCAGTGAGCAGATCAAGATCGAGCTTGATGGTGATACAAGCACAAAACAGACGATAGATATAAAGAACAGCCTGACTCCTGCCACAGACAGCCTGAAAGTCACCAAGGTCTGGGACGACGGCAGCAATGTGGACGGCAAGCGCCCTGAGAGCGTGACCTTCGAAGTCTATGAATACGTATGGAACAAGACAGATAAAAAATACGATGCCGCGAAGAAGGTATCTGACAAGACGCTGTCTCTCACTGCTTCAAAAGCAAAGAAGACCACTACAGGCGAGGGCGATTCCGCTACAACGACAACTGATACCAACACCTGGGAGGGTAAGGTAACAGGCCTCGCGCGCACAAAGAACGGCAAGACGGTCATATATACTGTCAAAGAGCAGACTGATCCTGTCAGCAGTGACTACGAGAAGGCCGCAGTCACAGGCGATCAGGTCAGCGGCTTTACAGTGACCAACAAACATACGCCTGAGACCACAACGGCAAGCATCACCAAGAAGTGGGTAGATAAGAATAACGTACTCAATACAAGGCCTAAGACAGTCAAGTTCAGGCTGATGCGCACGTACGATGGGCTCAACACTCCTCAGCAGGTCGACAGGCCATCAGATAAAACGCAGAAGGTGGTTGTGAAGCTGTCAGCCGATGACGGCGAGAACGATGACTCAGACACATGGTCTAAGACCATACGTAATCTGCCTGCAAACATCCTTGTGAACGGACAGTCAAAGCCGATCACATACTTCTGGCAGGAGGTCGTGCCGAAGGGCTATAAGGCTGCAGGCAAATTCAACAACACTGAAATAGAGGCCGTTGAAGGCGACGGAACTAGTACAGTGGCTGTCGACAATAATTCTACCGTGACCAATACCATGGTCACAGGTGAGCTTGATGTGACCAAGACATGGGATGACAGCAATGACCACTACAAGCTGAGACCATCTGCTAATGATTTCGGAGCTAAGATCAGGCTCTTTGCCGGCAATACCGAGATCACTGATTTTACAGATACTACAGGCATCACAAAGACTGTCTCTGAGGGAGCCGAGGGAAGAACCAATGAATTCTTCGTTAAATTCACCGGCCTGCCTGTATTTGACGCGTCAGGTAACAAGATCACTTACAGGATAGATGAGTCCGAGATAGATGGTTACAGCATCGACGGTACTCCGGTGCTTACGACATCACTCTCAAAAGCTCAGGGTGAGACAGCATATAAAGGTGGTATAGGTCTTACCAACAAGCACACACCTGACACAGTCGATGTCGAAGTGACCAAGAACTGGTTCGACAAGGATGGCTACAGCCATGTAAATATCGATGGATATAAGTCAAAGCTCAAGTTGTATGCTGACGGAGTCGAGGTCACTGATTCTTATGCAGATAAGCTCACTGTTACAAACGCGGATACTAGCTCAAGCGAGGCTCTGTCGCCGCAGTTTGATATCAAATGGAGCGGATTGCCTAAGTATAAGGCCGTAGGCAGCGGCAGTTCTTATAGGCTTGAAGAGATCGTCTATAAAGTCACAGAAGAGCATATAACAGGATACGCAGAACAGCCTTCATATAACAATGCCGGCAGCAATGATAAGTCCAACAGGAAAAAGACGGACGCTGCGTATAACGGCGGAGCGATCAACAACGTACAGCTTGTAAGCGTAGACGTTGAGAAGACCTGGGAGGACAATGGCAACCACGACGGCAAGCGCGGCTCTGTAGAGGTCACTCTGTACCGCAACGGTGTTGAGGTAGGCAAAAAGACTCTTACCGAAAATAATGCGGCAGATGGCGGAGTCTTCAATAGGTCTGTTGACGGCAACACCTGGACCTGGACAAAGGTTTGGACAGGCTTGGCGTATGCTGATAACAACGGCACTCCGTACAATTACACCGCGACTGAGACAGATAAGCCTTCCGGCTTCCTGGCACTTAGCAGCGCATCGATCAGACAGATCCTGCTGAATTCTTGGAACGATGCCAAGGATACCATGACCTTCAGAGTCACCAACCAGCATGATGATGACAAGCTGAGCTTCAGCATATCCAAGATATGGGATGACCACTCAGACGCAGACAACCTGCGTCCTGATACTGTGAGCTATACGCTGTATCAGGAGTACGAAGAACAGGCACGGACTGCTGTCACATCACTCCCTACAGGTGCTTCGGTCAGCGGCGGCGCATTTGAAAACGGCAAGATCAAACAGATTGTCAATATAACCGATAAAACTCAGGGTACTGTCAGCACTGTGACGCTGACCGGTATGCCTAAGTACGCAGCCGGCGGTAAGGAAATCAGCTATTCTGTTGAAGAGACTGCTGTGACCGGATACACCACGGAAGTAACAGGCGGTCAGGATGCGGGCTTTACAGTCACCAATACACACGTGCCTACATCTGTAAGCGTAACGCCGAGCCTGCAAAAGGCTATTAACGGCCGCAACTTCAAGAGCAGCGATGACCTGCTCGGAAGCAAGGATAAGTTCACCTTCGTAATTGAGGCTGCGACTCCGGGCGCTCCTATGCCGGCCAAGGATCATGTGACTATCGATAACCTGGAAGGAAGATTATATCCATTCAGCTTTGACGAGATCACATTCACCGGCAAAGACATGAGTGACACTCTGACTGCCGGAAGCACCAAGGAGTTCGCCTATAACGTTACAGAGGTCAACGGAGGCAGGACTATAGACGATCTTACATACAGCGCCAAGACCCTTACCTATACGGTCACGCTCGAGCGTAAATCAGATGGAACAATAGCTGTCAAATCTGCTGTCTGGAGCGGCGGTGACGGTGAACAAAAAGACACATTCACCAATAACTATGGCGGCAGCATTGATCTGACACTACGCAAGGTATGGATCGATAATGATGACGATGCGACAGTTATCAAGGTTCGCCCGTCAGAGGTCAATATCAGGGTGAAAGCAACAGCGACCGCAGAGACTTCGGCTCTCGTAGATAAGGGATTTACAAGAGATACTGCTGCAGGCACAGAGGCCTTTGAATATACAAAGACCGTCAGATTGACAGGCAGTCTTGATGTCTCCAAGTGGGAGGACAGCACATCTCTTGCCGGACTTCCTAAATATGACAGTAATGGAAGCAGGATAGTATACAGCGTAAGTGAGGACAGAGTAGCCAATTATGAAGAGGCTGAGATAGATAAGAAGACCGATCTCTTCATAATCACCAACACCTACGACAGCCTTACCTTTACAGGTATCAAAAAGTGGGTCGACAACGCTACTCACGATAACGCGACAGAGCTTAACAACAAGCTCACTCTGCAGCGCAGCACAGATCCTGATAATGATTCAAGCTGGGAGAATGTGACCGGTTATCACATTCACTGGAAGAATGATGGCCGGAAGGTAGATTCAAGCTATACTCAGTCGTTCGAGATAACAGGGCTCCCTAAAGAGCAGAGCAAGGATACCAGGTATGTATACCGCGTAGTTGAAAACCTCGGAAGCGATTACGAGACATATCATAAGAGCTACTCGAATACAGACGATACCTCTACAACAACATTCAATGAGGCTGATCAGACTGACGCTCTGTACAACGGCGGTACTGTTACAAACACTCTCGGAGATATCGAGATAAGCGGTAACAAGACCTGGATCGGAGGCTCCGAGTCAGACCGCGTCAATGCCGATGAGAACGGCGCGGATATGCTTGGACTTGCTCTATACAGGCATGTGAAGGGCAGCACTGATGCGCCTGTCAGACTTACCAAGGATGATTCGGGCAAAGACCTTGTTGTCGTATGGACACACAAAACAGGCAACAGCAGCTATGTATTTAAGGCTAAAGGCTCAGGCAGTGAAGTCGTTGCGGCAACTCTGAAGCAATTCGAAGACGGAACTCATAAAGAGTACATCTACACAGTTGCCGAGGAAAGTGAAGAAGTCCTTGCTAAATACCATGCAACGTATCACGGACTGGATATAACCAACACCGCGAACGACAGGCAGACCATCACGGCACAGAAGGTCTGGGCAGGCGACGACGACGATAAGACACATCGTAAAGAAGTGTCGTTGCAGCTGTATCAGACTGTTGACGGAGCCAAGAAGGCGGTCGGAAATCCTGTAAAGGTCGCAACCGGTAATAATCACGAAGAGTCAATGATCGCGACATGGGCGGATATGCCGCTTTACAGTGACGATCACAGGATCACTTACACGGTCGAAGAGACTGGTACGCCTGTAGGCTACACTTCAACGGTAGAGTACGGCGCTACAGTGGAAGGATCCACCGAGGAGAGCTGGACCTCAGAGCCTGGTGAAAACTGGAACTACAAGGTCAGAGTCACCAACACTCTCGGAGTGGATTCCACAAAGATGATCGTCGAAAAGAAGTGGGATGACAGCAACGATCAGGACGGCATAAGGCCTGATTCCGTGACGGTATCTCTTATGAACGGCAGTGAAAAGGCCAAAGACATTAACGGAGATGAGGTCGCAGACATCACTCTCAATGAGGCCAACAACTGGAAGGATACTTTTGAGAACCTGCCAAAGACAGATGCCAGGGGCAAGGCTATCGAGTACAGCGTTACCGAGGCTGCTGTCGAAGGCTATGATGCCGGTTACACGTATAACAAAGACAGGACAAAGGCGGTCATAACCAATACCCACGGGACAGGTAAGGAGACCATAACGGCGACCAAGGTCTGGAAGGATGAGCCTGAGACGATAGGTACTTCACTCAGGACTGACGTGGTGCTGCACCTCTACGGCATGGACGGCGATAGGATCGTTTACGATGCCGGGCCAAAGACTATAAAAAAGAATACAGATGCAGCATCGGGCGATAACGCCGGCACGGCAAGCTGGTCCGACGTACCTAAACGTCACTACCAGAACAAGGATCTTGATTGGAAGATAGTCGAGGAGCCTGTATTCGGATACTCCGGCAAGGTGAGCGGCAATAAGACAGACGGATTCACTGTCACCAACAGCTATACAGGCCCTAAGGCCAGGGTAACGGTCAAAAAGGAGTGGAAGGATACATATTATGACAACTACTCCGGAAGACCTGATAAGGTCACCTACGAGCTCTGGAAGAAGGTAGGTGAAAGCGAGGCTCAAAAGGTCGAAGATAAGACAGTGAATGTCGAAAATGACGGCTCTGCCTCCTACACATGGACCGATCTGCCTGTGACCGAGAAGGTCGAGACAGCTGCGGATATGGAGGGCGAAGAGGCTGCAGTCATAGAGCTGCCTGTACTCTACACCGTAAAGGAGAAGCCTCTTGATGGTGATCTTGGATACCTTGACCCTGTGATCGAGGCGACTTCTACTCCGGGAGTATTCAACGCCGTCAACATCCATAAGACTGAACTCAAGAATATCAAAGTGAGGAAGGTCTGGAATGATGAGAATGATCACGACGGTCTGAGGCCTGATCATATCACGGTAATTGTCAATAACAACAAGGGCCTCGATGTTCAAAAGGCCAATATTACAGCCGATGAGAGTTGGACGCATACTTTCAGGGGACTTCCTGTTACGGACGCGGATGGCAATAAAGTAACATATGAGGTCGAAGAGAAGACCGTAGATGGATACTCAACAGTCATATCTCAGGATGCTGCCGGACCGGATGAGCATACGGATTCATATACGATCACGAATACTCACGGCAATCAGTTCATCACTCTCGAGGCTACCAAGAAGTGGGATGAGTCTGACGGTGATAAATCAGGCAGGCATGAAGTTACATTCCATCTGGTCAAGATATATGATGAGGAGGGCAGCGGCGCCCGCAAGGTGCTCAAGGGTGAGACTGACAGGACGGTCGCTACCGGCAATAATCATGAAGAGAATTTGACCGCAGTATGGAATCACCTGCCGACCATGGAGAAGGGCAGAAGGGTGTTCTACACTGTCGAAGAGGCTGATGTGGATGGCTACAATTGCACGGTGCACGATGTCATTGACAGCGGACGCAGGACATCTCCTGATGAAGGCAGTGAGCAGATCTTCACTGTTGAAGTCGAGAACGCCAAGGGCGTCATCCCACCGAGAGGTGATGTCATCTATGTTGACCCGAGGAATCCTGCAGGACACTTCGGTAGTGACAGGATGATAGTAAGCTCTAAGCGCTATGAGACAACAGATGAGGCTAAGGCAGCGGCCGAAGGGCTGACCGACAAGCCGGCTGATCCTAAGCACGACGGAGTAAAATTCACAGGATGGGCTCTCAACTGGGACGACAATGACAATTACGTGCTTGTCGCGACATACAGCGATATCCCTAAAGAGGTGATACCGATCGTAACCTACATAGACCCACAGAGCGGTGATCCTATACTTGTCAGTGTTAAGTCTAAGGACCCATACAGTGTAAAGGTGCCTGACGCGCCGAAGCACAAGGGACTTAGATTCCTCGGATGGATCAAGGTCAAGGATGAGGCCGGCAATACTATATTCGTCGCTCAGTACGCTCCTAAGGCCTCGAGTACGGCCGGAAAGGGCAAGGGCGTAGGTACAGGCGATGATCAGAACACAGAGTTCGCGCTCTGGATCATGGTGCTGATGCTCTCGGCATCACTGCTGGCGATCTACGCATACCAGAGGAAGCGCAGCTGACACAAGTGTCCTGTAACTCACAAATGAAAATACGGACGATATGTCGATCGGCATATCGTCCGTATTGATTTATATGGATTTAGACAGGAACTGAAGTCCCGGTATTATAGATACGTCACTTGCTCTCGTCGTCCTCGTCCGGAAAGTCGATGGAATCATCGTCCGGAGTGTCGTGCAGTTGGATCGTGGATTTGCTCTTCATCTTGATCTGTTTAGATACTCTGCGCAGGAATCGCTCTGTGAAGTAGACGGCTACTGTGCCGAGGAGGGCACCTTCGTAAAAGCCTATACCGATAGCGAGACCTATACAGGCGGACGCCCAGAGACCTGCCGCTGTTGTAAGTCCCGTTATATGGCGTTTATTTACGATTATAGAGCCTGCACCGAGGAAACCTATGCCTGATACCACCTGAGCGCCTAAACGCGTTATATCGGTATTATAGTAGAGGGCGGCGTACTGTCCGGTAGACATCACTATCATAGCTCCGAGGCATACGAGTATATGGGTGCGAAAGCCGGCCGGTGCGCCGTGAGTGTCTCTGTCATAGCCGATTATGCCGGCGCATGCTATAACGAGTATGATCCTGATAATTAGGGTGATCAGGTTAGGCTCCTGCAGGAAAGGGAATATGTCAGTTATCATCATGGTAATATACCTCTTGTAATGTGTTCTCTGATGATTCTATTCTAATCGCATGGTGTGTATCTGTCAAAAGAGAGATAACAAAGACCCGGCTTGCGCCGGGTCTAGGTGTATCTGAGTTTTTAATTGAATCGATACAATTAATATTAGTTGCCCCAGAACGAAGTGATCTGTCCGTAAACGATCAGAGCCATGAAGATAGGTCCGAGCCACTTGATGCAGAAGTCGAAGAAGCCTCTGCTCTTGAAGTTCGATCCCTTCTCAACTTCGTCATCGATATAGTGAGGAACAACCCAGCCGATGAGGATAGCCATGATGAGGCCTGTGAGCGGCATCAGGATACCTTCTGCGAGAGCGTCCCATACATCGAGTACGTCAGGCTGTCCGAGCAGGTGGAACCACTGAACTGTAGGAGCTGCACCAAGGCAGTCGAGAGTAGTCAGTGTGTTGCCGAGGAGTGCCCAGAGACCCATGATGAGTGTAACTCCGAATCTGTTAGCAGACTTGCCGGACTTGATCCTGCTGTCAAGGATAGCAGAGATACCGCCCTCCATCATACCGATGGACGAGGACAGAGCTGCGAAGAATACGAGCAGCCAGAACAGGAATCCGAAGAACTTGCCGCCGGCGAGGTTGTTGAATACTGTCTGCATCGATATGAACAGAAGTCCAGGACCAGCACCCGGCTCGATTCCGTAAGCTGTGCAGGCAGGCATGATAGCCATACCGGCGAGCAGAGCAGCGCAAGTGTCGCCGATTACAATGAATACAGCGTCCTTCTCGAGGTTCTCTTTTTTGTCAAGGTATGAGCCGTAAGCGATCAGGCATCCCGAAGCAAGTGACAGCGAGAAGAACATCTGGCCGCCGGCGAGCTTGAGAGTCTCGAAGAATCCCGATGCAGAGCTCATGCCGTCGAAGTGAGGTTTAAAGAGGAATGCAAGACCCTCTCCGGAGCCCTTCAGTGTGCAGGATCTGATAACGATGATCACAAGCATTACGAAGAGCGCAGGCATAGCTACCTTGCAGAACTTCTCGATACCGCCGGATACACCGCCGAGTACGATAACTACTGTCAGAGCAAGGAAGACGACCATCCAGATCATAGCCTGGCCGCCGTTCGAGAGAAGTGAAGCCTCGAAGAATGCGTCCGGATCTACTTCCTTGCCGCCGAATGCTATCACGGAGTATACGAGATACTTCATGATGTATCCGCCGAATGTGCAGTAGAATGCGATCAGGAAGAACGGTACAGCTGTCTGAAGTACACCGTTGAACTTGAAAGCAGGGTGGATCTCGTAGTACGCCTCGATAGCAGCCTTCTGGGACTTACGTCCGATGGCGATCTCGGAGAGAACCAGTGGATAACCTACAACGACGAGAAGGATGACGTAGATGAGCAGGAATGCAAATCCACCGCCAAGTCCCATCTTGTAAGGGAAGGACCAGAGGTTACCAAGACCTACTGCGGAACCAAGTGCGGCCATAAGAAATCCGAAATTGGAATTAAATTGACCTTTGTTTTGGTTTTCCATAACAATACCTCCTATAAAATTACTATGTGCCTTAAAACAACTACTGTCAAAAGGTGTACCTTTTGACAGTGCCTTACACATCATCACAAAAATATCACATTTCTCCGATTTTTACAACTAATACTTGCTTTTATCGCATGTAGTCAAACAGTTAACAATCTTCTTAAAACCCTTGAAATTTCAAGTAAAAGAGGGCGGTCATGCCGCCCTCGATACATGCTGAAACGTCAGTCGCCTTTGTATTTGAAGTCTCCGTCACGCCAGCCTTTCTCGTACTCCCAATGCTCAGGCACATCGACTACCGTCATCTTTTCGTATCCTACTACGACCTTTTGTATGACTTTCTTCTTTTCGTAGCCTATGATATTGCCTGCTTCATCCTTTATCGGTTTTTCAGGGTCATCGACTTCAACTTCCTGATCCTGATAGATAGGCTTATTCGGATCATCAACTTCCTTGTAAGTGGCAGGGATGAGTACTTTGTGATTCTCTCTTTCTTTTTGCCACTTCTTGTAGGCCTCTTTTTTGGCCTTCTCTCTGGCTTCCTTGTCGCTCCAGGAGGTGAGCCCGGTCTCGGTGCCCTTGGTGAAGTAGCAGCCAGCCGTGCGAATTACATTGGCAGGAGGCTCTGCATACTCTCCCTTTTTGGCATTAGGGATCTGGTTCATGATGACGCCCCAGAGAGTCGCTGCCGGTCTAGACATTGAGGACATCTCAACATTTTCGTCAGTGCCGATCCAGATGGATCCCGCATAGCTCGGAGTGAAGCCGTCAAACCAGATATCATACTGGTCATTGGTGGTTCCTGTCTTGCCTCCGCACTGTACTCCCTCAACATAGAGGTATCTGTTGGCATTGACGACAGTCTGCAGTGTATTTGTCATGATCCAGGCGACTCCCTCATTGAGAGCTTCTGACTGCTCGGACTTACTCTCGAGCAGAACCTCACCGTTACGGTCGAGCACCTTGTAGTAACAGATAGGTGTGTTGACTTTGCCGCCGGCAGGGAAAGCAGCATATGCAAGTGACATCTCGAGCGGAGTAACTCCGTTTGTCATGGCGCCGAGCGCAAGAGCTGCAGGGTTTGCGTCATTTACAGGGTTACTTGTGTCGTCCTGTACCGTTGTGATACCGAACTTCTTGACCTGGTTGAGCGAGTAGTCATCGCCGACCTGGAGCTCGATCTTGACGGCACATGTATTGATCGACTGCTGTATAGCTGTCATGAATGTGTTCTTGCCAGAGAACGAATTATTGAAGTTGTTAGGCCAGTCTCTGCCTTCGATATGGCACTTCTCGTCCTCGACAGAGGAGTGGGTGGTGATGTAGTCGCCCCAGCCCTTGGTACCTTGCTTGTCGATCTTGAAATCTGTCAGCTTCCACTTCTTGCCGGCTTCTGCCAGGTCGTAACTCTTCTGAAGAGCAGCGCCATATACAGCAAGCGGCTTGATCGAAGATCCCGGCTGACGAGGGTTCAGCGTCCTGTTAAGGAGCTTCTGACCGCCGGAGGTACGTCCGCCGACCATAGCCTTGAGCTCTCCCGTGCCGACTCCGACGATGGTCATTGCAGCCTGAGGCTGACGGGACTTGCCGTTGAGGGTATAGCCGTTCTCTCTGATGATCAGGTCCTTGCCCTTGATCTTTGCGTTATCCTCGTACATCGGATCATTGAAGAAATCCGCAGATATGACTACATTGCCGTCATCATCAAGCGACTTGTAATCCATAGGGATGTTGATGTAGCCGCCGGAGATGGAGTAGAGGATGTCGTTGTCGTCGTACAGATAGTAGCTCTTGAACTCTATGCTGTAGTCAGTACCGGCCTCAACTTCTGTTTCATAAATGTGAAGTTTCTTATTCTTCATGATCGTGACGCTTCCGTCACTGTTGACCTTGACATCGCCGTTCTCTCCGCTGAGGGTGAAGTTGCCTTTTTCGTCAAAATCATTGTCATACCTGTAGAGCATGACCTCGCCGTCGTTGTTGAGCATGTTGCCGTCCGCATCTCTAGGAGCGGTGACATAAGGGAAGTTGCTGTCGTCCTTGAACTCATCAACGATGACTTTCTGAGCAGTGCTGTCAAGAGTGGAGTAGATCTGCAGACCCTTGGTGTATACCATGCGCTCTGCATCCTCGCTTGTCATCTTACGCTGCTCGACAAGATCCGCGATAATTGTGTCTACCAGGTACTCATGGAAGTATGAGTAGTAATTGCCCTGGGAATTGACGCTAGGCTTGATGTAATCATTGAGTCTCAGATCATATACCTTATCGTGCTGTTTCTGACTGATGAAGCCCTGATCGAGCATCAGATCGAGAGTCAGCTGACGGCGCTCCTTGGCCAGATCGTTGGTAACGATCGTCTCAGGCTCTGTAGCGACTTTTTTGGAGTCGACCGCATCCTGAGCCTCACTGCCGATCTTGAGAAGGGCATAGGTGTCAGGTGACTGAGGCAGGGCCGCAAGTGAAGCGCACTCGATAAGATCGAGGTCCTTGACGTCCTTAGAGAAGTATGTCCTGGCTGCTGCATTAACGCCGTAGCAGCCGTGACCCAGGTATATCGTATTGAGATATGCTTCGATTATCTCTTCTTTACTGAGTGAATGCTCTATGCGGCTTGCATAATACATCTCGAGCAGCTTACGTTTGATACTTCGCACGCTCTTGGTGTCTGCAAGATAAACGTTACGTGCAAGCTGCTGGGTGATGGTACTCGTACCGCTTATCCTGCCGTTGCCGGACAAAGAGGAGAGGACAGCACCGATCATACGCGTCCAGTTGAATCCGTGGTGCTTCCAGAAGGTCTTGTCCTCGATTGCAACAAAGGAGTTGATAAGATTCTCAGGCATGTCCTTGTACTTGATGATCTTACGGTTCTCTGTGTAGAAGACATTGTCTACAGGCTTGCCCTGATCGTCATAAACGATGGATGCGGTGTCTACAGCAGAGTAGATGTCTTTGTAGTCGTATTTAGGAGCGGAGATGATGCATCCAAGTGCAAATATTACTCCGCAAAGGATGAATACAAGGCCTACAGCTACCATGTCTCTCAGGATCTTGAGGAAGCTGACCTTATATTTTTTGTTCGTTATTGTCTTGCCGTCCTTGACATAGGTGTCGCCCTGGGACGGATCATAATTGGGATTCTCTTTAAGGAAGAGTATCTCCTTGGCGCTCTTTTCACCGACTCCTGCCTTCCTGGCTGCATTTGCGAATCTGGTCTCGCTGAGATCCGGCTTTTTGATAGCAGAAAGCTTGCCCCTGACGGACTTGCCTGACTTATCTGTCCTGTCAGTTTTGTCGGCTTTTTTGGCCTTTTTGGCTTTGATATCTTTTTTGCTGCGCTTGAAGCTTATCTCAGAATCAGAGCTCTGTCTGCGGGACTCCGACCTTGAATGCTTTGTTGAAAGTGCATCCTCGATCTCAGATTCGAGAGTGGCGGATGGTTCGCCCGGAAGGGTAGCATCCGAAACAGCCCTGACAGTCCGTGTGTCCTTGAAATCTCTGCTGCGGCGTTTATTTTTATCTACCTTATAGACAGCAGTCTTGTCCTTGCTGCCGGACTTATTCTGCTTGTCAGTCTTGTCCTTGGCGTCTGACTTGTCTGTTTTGTCATGGACATCCTTTTTGTCGGATTTGTCCGGCTTATGAGTAGCTTCTTTATTATCTGTGCTTTTATCTTCTTTTCTGTCTTGTTTATCTTCGGATCTGTGAGAGATACTGCCTTCAGAACTGTTTTTGTCCTTAGGCTCATCCCTGTGCTTTTCCTTATGCTTATCATCAGACTTGTCCCCGGACTTTTCTTCAGACTCGGATTTCTTCCCGTCATTGTGGTGGGACTTGTGATCTTTGGAGCTGTCCTTCTTATCTGATTTATTAATTTCTGTAATGTCCGACTTGACTTCAGATGAAGACTTCTCAAGCTCAGCCTCGAGGGCGGCTTTTATCTCTTCGGCAGGTATGGATACAACTGCATCAGTGACACCCGCATTGCTGTCATCGGATCCCGCCGAAAGAGAAGGGGCGTTCTCAGCTTTGGCGGATGTATCATCCTTATGGGACTTCTTATGATTGGAGTTCCGGTTCTTGCGGCTGTTGCTCCTGCGGTTACGGCGATGAGAAGTATCTTTAGGCTCGTCAACAGAGTCTTCCTTTTTGGAATCTTCCTTTGACTTGCCGTCCTGATCATCCTTGCCAATGCGTTTGAGATCCTGATGATCGACGCTCTTCCAGTTGAACGAAGTCTCTTCGTTTACTTTGTTAAGATCTGAATCATCAAGATAGGAACTGATATCAGGGGTGATTTCGTCAGCAGGGGTTTCGAACTGTGACAGGAAATCATCGATTTCTTTTTCGGTATCAGTTCTTTTATCTCTGTCTGATCTCATTGTCTTCCTCCTCTAAAGTGAAGCGAAACTATTGTGGCGATTTTATCATACTGCTGTGCAATACAACAAATCAGAAGAAGGATGTATTGCCCTTGGTCTTGATGTAGCAGAGTATGGTGTTTGCAACCTTTGTAGCGTTTGCTCCGTTCGTCCTTATATGGATGATATCAGCCTTGTCGTTGAGCTCCGCAAGATATGAGCATGGGGTGAAGAAATTATCGGTATCATACTTGAGAGCAGCATCGGCTGTTGTGTTGTCGTTTACCTTGTCGTAGGTCTTCTTGTAAGTGAGCGAGAGGGAATCCCTGTCGTTTTCGAAGCGTTCGATCCCGGAACCTTCGGTGTACTCGCATCCGTAGAGCTCGGCTGCCGCCTTGTTGTCATAAATGACCCTGTTGGTATACATGTCGTCAGCGCCCTGCGTCATGACTTTGATCTTTATACTGTCCTCGCCGGCCTTGATATCCATTATGCTGTTGATTGCATTGACATCTCCGGTCTCCTTGTTGTCAGGGACAGCGTCATTCTCGCCGTACTTGTACAGGCTGCTTTTGACAGTGTAAAGAAGACCCGCGAGAGTATCAGTCGTTGCCGCTGTATATGTAGTCTCAGGCAGCTTGGCGGGATCGTCAATGACTTCATAGGAGTACTCGAGATCCTCCATGTCCTTGCCGTATGACTTGTCCCAGGCTTTGATCCTCTTGTCGAGATAGCCTGTAAACGATCCCAGGGCATATGAATTGAGGACAAATGTAGCCTCCATCGAGTCAGGGTACATGTCGCCGTTGCTGCCGATCTTGACATCGGCGAGTCTGTATATGGCTGATTTGCTCTTGAGCCTTGTCAGAAGAGTGCTGAATGCGCTGATCGGATCCGGCTGCTTGCTGATGTTAGTTGTAACCACTGCAGAAGGGATGCCCTTGATAGTGACCCTGACAGCTGTATCGCATACGTTGTCCTCGCGTTCTGCATCGACGGAGAACTCGGAATATCTCTTCTCGAAAGAACCTGTGGACAGATAGAGAGAGGAGCCCTTGTCAAGGTATATGACCTTTGAACTGTCGCTCACATACTCAGGATCAAGTCCTTTATAGCCTTTGCCTTTATTCTTCTCGTCGTCGACAAATACGACAGTCTGGCGTCCGGATTCGATCTCAGACAGCGCAATGGCAGCCGCAGAAGCGTATGCCTGTGCATTATCTGTAGCCGTCTGATAGTTCATGCTGACACAGACAAGAGTAGGGGTAACGTTCTGCTTGCGTTTGACAGGAGCCTTGTCGAATATGATATTGCCGCTTTTGTCGACTTCATATTTGAGGCCGTATCCGTCAGCCCAGTCAGTGATGAATGACCTGAGCTCGTCTTGACTCTCGAATCCACCTTTGTCCGAATCTGCTATCTCGTCGACGGCATCCTTGAATTCCTTGTAAGCGTCTTTGTCGAGCAGTTTTGTATTGCGTGATGAATAGATGGACCACCCGGCGACGGCAAGTGCAGCTGTCAGCATGAGTGCGATCCAGAATTTATTGCTTTTGAGTAATTTGTTCATTTAGATACATCCTTTGGTATATGCGCAAAGTGCATAGATGCGCATTAAAATTCATTTGATATTATACTCTTAATCTATTCAGTTTTGAAGAATATTGATTATACGGAAGGCATTGAAAAATAAGCAAAAAAAGTGCTTGCAATGATAATGGCGACTGTGCTAATATAAACGGGCTTGTGAAAGCGCAAGTGACAACGATACTACAAAGGAGGTGCGGCAAATGTCCAGAAAATGCGAAGTATGCGGCAAGGGTCAGACATCGGGAAACGCTGTTTCTCACTCCAATATCCATACAAAGAGAAAATGGAACGCCAATATCCAGACCGTAAGGATCAACGATAACGGCAGAGTCAGAAAAGCTTCCGTATGCACAAGCTGCCTCAGATCGGGCAAGGTCAACCGTGCCGTCTGATAAGCATAACAAAGAGGGTCTTAAGCGAGAGCTTAAGGCTTTTTGTTTTGCGCCGGTAATGGTAAACTCATTGTGAGGCAAATGATATGTCAGTAATAGTAAGGAACAAATTCGGCGCAGTAGCCGTCAATAAGGGCGTCATGGAGCGCATGATAATAGAGGATATGCTTTCCATGTCTGATGTTCTTGTGCTCTGTAACAAAAAGGGCAAGCCTATCAAGGACAAGCCTACGCCTATACTCGATCCTGACTATCTCGATGCAGTCGATGTATCCGAAAAGAAAGGCTCTGCTGCCGTCAAGGTCTATATGCTCATTAGATCAGGCTGTAATATAAGCGCCGTGGCTGAGGATGTATTCGAAAAGGTAGAGGCGGATTTCAGGATGCTGAGTCTCGACAATCCGAGCTCCATATGCGTCAAGGTAAGAGGCCTCATATCCGATGAAGTAGTCAAACGCAATATCGATGTGGTGAGGAACAATGGCTGATCCTGTCAGGCTTTATCTGAATGACGATGTCAGCCTAATAAGCGGCATCGGCGGCAAAAAGAAGGAGCAACTTTCATCTGCCGGCATTGAGACCGTTCAGGACCTCCTTGAGTACTATCCCGTAAGATACAAGGACAGACGGAGCATCGTCAGTGCGATGGATGTCCCGGTCGATAGAGACAGCCTGGTCTGCGGGAGGCTCACAAAGGTACAATTAAGACCGCTCAGCGGCAGGAGATCCATGGTCGAATGCACGCTGAGAGACCAGAGCTGCATTTTCCATGCAGTCTTTTTTAATATGCCGTATCTCAAAAAGTCGCTTAACGTCGGAGCTGATTACGTGCTCTTCGGACGCATGAGGATACGGAACGGCTCGAGGGTATGGACCAATCCTGAGATGAGCAAGGCCGGCGGCGACCGCGATATGCGCGGGATCATCCCGGTGTACAGGCACAGTTCAGGCCTTACGGATATCAATCTGCGTAAATGGATAGGATATGCTATCGATCACTGCGACATAACGGACGACTGGATAGGAGAAGACATACGCACAGAGCGTAAACTCGCCGACATGGCATTTTCATACCGTAACATACACTTTCCGGAGTCAGAGAGACATTACAAGGCTGCGAGATACAGACTCATATACGACAAGCTTCTGATGTATCAGCTGGCGGTCAGGATGAGCCGTGCTTCAGTTATGGATGATTCAATCGACTCTTCGGTTGCTGAAGTCGACATGAGCGGATTCTATAATGGCCTTCCTTTCGAATTGACAGAGGGACAGGCAAAGTGCATTGATGAGATAATGTATGATCTTAATGACAGCAGGCCGATGAACAGACTCGTACAGGGAGATGTAGGCTGCGGCAAGACAGTCGTTGCCGAGGCCGCAATGTACAGATGCGCAAAGGCGGGCCTGCAGTCAGCGATGATGGCTCCTACAGAGATACTCGCAAGGCAGCACTACGAAAGGCTAAGCTCCGACTTTAAAGGGCACGGCATCAGATGCGGGCTTCTTGTGAGCGGGATGAAGGCCTCCGAACGCAGGGCGGTAATAGACGGTGCTGCTTCCGGAGATATAGACATACTGATAGGAACTCACGCCCTGATACAAAAGGACGTATCTTTCAATGATCTTGCACTTGTAATAACCGACGAGCAGCACAGGTTCGGTGTGGCCCAGCGAAAGAGCCTTGTCGGCAAAGCCGGAAGCGCCAACGTCTGCGTAATGAGTGCCACTCCTATACCCCGTACTCTCGCAGCCACAGTCTTCGGAGACATGGACTTCAGCATCATAAGATCCATGCCGCTTGACCGCAAACCTATCATTACAAGGGCGACCGGTCCCGAAGGCAGAGAACGCGCATATATAGATGCCGGCAGGGAACTCAGCAGGGGCAACCGTATATATGTAATAGCACCGAGCATTGATACAGACGATGAAGACATGCAGTCGGTGGAGAAGCTCTTTGCGGAGATAAGAGGCAGATACCCGGATTACGATGCGGCACTTCTGCACGGCAGGCTCTCAAGCGATGAGAAATCAGCCATTATGGAGGACTTTGCCGAAGGCAGGCTTCAGATACTCGTCTCCACCATAGTCATAGAAGTCGGGATCGATGTCCCGGAAGCCACTGTTATCATAATCGAGAACAGCGAGAGATTCGGCCTTGCACAGCTGCATCAGCTGAGAGGCAGGGTAGGAAGAAGCGACAGGCAGTCGTACTGCTTTATCATCAATTACAGCAAGTCTGAGACGGCTGTCGCAAGAGCAAGAGCCATGGCCGAGATAAGCGACGGCTTTGAGATAAGCGAGGTTGATTATGAACTCCGCGGGCCGGGGGATATAGCCGGGACTATGCAGTCGGGCAATTACAACTCGGATGTGCTTGCGCTTTCGAGATATACGGATATACTTGAAGCGGCTGTAGCCGATGCAGACAGGATAATGGAAGAACCGGGAGATACCGATACAGCATACGCCTATGAGCGCATGATACAGGTATCCGCAGGAGACAATTCGAACATAATATAGACATGAAGATCACATCAGGTAAATACAAATACAGAAAACTCGAAGTGCCTAAAGGCATAAGACCAACGACCGAAAAGGTAAGGGAAGCTGTCTTCAGCATGATACAGCCGTGGCTTGAGGACGCCGCAGTCCTCGACCTCTTTGCAGGCAGCGGTGCCATGGGGCTCGAAGCTTTGTCGAGAGGAGCCGCTCACTGCTGGTTCTGCGAGGCAAACAGAGCCAATCAGAAGATACTCTCAGCCAATATTGCAGGATGCGGCGCTGAGTCCGAATCAACAGTGCTCGGCAGGGATTATAAGTCAGCCATTACTTCGATCGGATCCAGGCTCGATGTCGTCATCATGGATCCGCCGTACGATGAGACGGGCTACTACGAGACGGCAATGATGATGCTTCAGGAAAACGGGCTTCTCGATGAGGGCAGCATAGTGGTTGCAGAGCATCTGTACGATAATAAATTATCCGACACTTACGGAGAGCTCAAGCGCTTTAAAGAAAAGCGTTACGGCAGCATCGGAGTGGATGTTTTCGTATTGTAAACACGGGCTTCTTTTGCTAATATTGTCAAGTAGTGAGGACAATGCGCAATGGAACGAAAAGCATTATACGCGGGCTCGTTTGACCCGCTTACAAACGGCCATCTCAATATAATCGAAAGAGCGGCCGGCATATATGATTCACTTACTGTCGCCATAGTCGTCAATCCGCAAAAGACAGGTTTTTTTACTGTTGAGGAGCGAGTTGAGATAGCCAGAGAGGTCACAAAGGACATCCCGAATGTTCACATAGATAAGTTCAGCGGACTACTGGCGGACTATGTCAACGACAACGGATTTGCCGCGGTGTTCAGAGGACTCAGAGCGACCACGGATTTTGAGAATGAGCTTCAGATGGCGCAGATGAACGCCCGCCTCTTCAAGGGCGATACGGAGACTATATTCCTGATGACTGATCCTAAGTATTCATTCATCAGCTCAAGCCTTATCAAGGAAGTCGCTTCACTCGGAGGCGATGTTGAGGGCTTGGTACATCCGTATGTTGCTGAGAGGATCAGGGACAAGCTCAATAAATAATCGATCAAACACACTGACTACAGGAGGATATATAAATGAATGACGACAGCATCAAATTAATGTCTCTTCTTGAGGAACTCGAAGACCTCATCACTTCGTCCAGCAAGATGCCTTTCTCCGAAAAGGGCATCATCGATCTCGACGTTGCTCAAAAGATCATCGAGGACATCAGAGCTAATCTCCCTCGTGACATCCAGCAGGCCAGATGGCTTGACCAGGAGAGGGACCGCATCATAAGCGATGCCAAAAAGGAATACAACAGGATGATCAACGAGGCCAAGGATCAGGTCGAGTATCTTGTCAACAACAACAATATATACAAGGATGCTCAGAAGAGAGCCGATGCTCTGCTCAAGGAGGCCGAGAGCCATGCCAATTACATGAAGTACAGATCCTACGAGTATATCGATCAGCTTCTCTACGACATGCAGACGGACATCGCCGGCGTCGGCAGTTCATATATCGATCCTATGACTGATTACTTCAATCAGATGCTCGCAAACATCAATGCAAAGGTCAATCAAAACCGTCAGGAGATGAAGACACTTGCCGAAAGAGTTCAGCTCGGAGAGCAGGTACCGGCAGCTCAGCCGGAAGAAGTCAGTGAGTAATTCATACTGAGATAAACCGACTAAACGGGGCCGTCTGTTATCAGCAGGCCCCGTTTATTTACAGATAAGGACAATGATAAAAGCTACAGGCATCACCGCAGAGTACAATCCTCTTCATAACGGCCATGTGTTCCACATGGAGGAAGCCCGCAGACTCACAGGCTGCGACGCTCTTGTAGTTGCGATGAGCGGAGATTATGTACAGAGGGGAGAGCCTGCTATATCCGATAAGTGGGCCAGGACAGGATCTGCGCTCGCTTCAGGCGCGGATCTTGTCGTCGAGATACCTGTTATCTGTTGTCTTGGCGATGCCGGGCGCTACGCCTCGGCAGGTGTCTCTCTTCTTGAGGCCCTGGGATGCAGCAATATCGCATTCGGAAGTGAGAGCGCTGATGCGGATCAGCTTGTCAGGACGGCTGAGTTCCTTTGCAGCAATAAAAAGATCATAGCCGATATCATCTCAGACCTTACATCCGATGGCATGAGCTATCCTGCCGCGAGAGCCGAAGCTGTCAGCAGGCTTGGCGGTGATGTACATATCCCCGAGACTCCGAATGACATACTGGCCCTTGAATACGTGATGAGTATGAAGCATGCCGTGCCGGTCCCTGTGAAACGTTCCGGATCAGGATATAACGATCCTTTGACTGAGGGCAGAGGGTATCAGAGCGCAGCTGCGGTAAGGGAGATCCTGAGAGAAGGCGGCGATGATGCTAAGGATAAATGCAGGGAGTATGTACCTGAGACTTCACTTCATATGCTGGCAGATACCGGGCTGACATTCCCGGATGAATGGACGGATGTACTCAGGTATTCTGTCATGAGTATGAGTCCGGATGAGATCGAGGCCTGCCCGTCCGGAGGAGAGGGCCTTGCCAATCTGCTCAAAAGGGCAGTAATGGAACATGACACATGGGATGGCATAATCAGCGCAGTAAAGTCCAAAAGGTATACATATACCAGGCTATCCAGGCTCTGCATGCAGGCCGTGATAGGCATCAGCAGAGACAAATTCACTAAAGACAAGCCTTTGTATATAAGAGTTCTTGGTTTCACTGACAAGGGAAGACAACTATTGTCAGAGATAAAAAGAAAAGCTGACTGTCCGCTTCCTGTCATAACGAACATCAACAGGGAGTCAGGTCTGCTTGATGATGAGGCTGCAGCGATGCTCAGGCTCGATGTACATGCCGCAGACATATACAATCTGGTGACCGGCAGGGACACGCGTGAGTTCTCTGACCACCGCATGGGTCCTGTTCAGATATAATAGATAAAAGAAAAGACCGGTCTTATGACCGGTCAATGGTCGGGGTGACGAGATTTGAACACGCGACCTCTTCGTCCCGAACGAAGCGCTCTACCAAGCTGAGCCACACCCCGTTATTTGCAACATCGTTAAGATAACACAATTAGATCAGGAAATCCATAGTTTTTTTAAATTCGTACAAATCTTTTCTGAACATAGCAAAATATTTGCTCTGTACTCGTTGACAACACTGGTATCGATGAATATAATGTATCGGTGCGACAAGAGAAAAGAGATAACAACAGATCAATTATATAAGGAGGTGTCGACAAAATGGCAGTACCTAAAAGGAAAACTTCACAGGCTAAGACAAGCGGCAGAAAGGCTGCTAACATGAAGAAGAGCATGACCGGACTTTCGATTTGTCCTCAGTGCCATGAGCCAAAGCTTCCTCACAGAGTATGTCCTACTTGCGGATATTATGACGGCAAGGACGTAGTAAACGCTGAGTAATCAAAGGCGTTAATAACGAAGCATTCAGAAGTCCCGCGAGGGGCTTTTGTTTTGCTTCAAAATATACTGAAAAACAAAGGGTGAGAGCGAAAAAAATGTTACAAAATCAATATATTGTAGTATAATTAATCGGCTATATACATTATATGCTTAGCAATTGATAAAAGGAGCTTAAATGGCACAGCAATCAGGCGGCTCACAGACCAAAAGGGGACCGGGCAGACCGCCCGGCAGCAAGAACAAACCAAAGACAGGCAATTCATATTCGGGAAATCCTACCAAGCAGGAAGTCCTCGAGGAGATGCAGCGCAGAAGCGCCAGAGACAGACGCAATAACGACGTCATCTGGAGCATCACTTTGTTTGCGATCGGCATCTTCCTGTTCTTTACCGTAGTCATGGATACTACCGGAGCCTTCGGCATGAAGGTCCACGACCTTTGCTACGGTCTGTTCGGCATCATGGCATATGTACTGCCGTTCCTTGTTTTTGCGTTCGGAGCACTTCTGCTTGCCGGCAAGCTCTCGCATATCGGATGGAGGACAGCTGTATTCAGCTCACTCATATTCATAAATCTCTGCATTCTCAATTCATACAGATTCATTGATCCGGCCAATATCAGGTACGGATTCGCAGACATAGCTGATTACTATCTCGCAGGCGTCAAAGGAGAGATGGGCGGTGCCATAGGCATGGAGCTCGGCTCGATACTCGCCAAGCTCTTCGGCATGCCGGGACTTCTCATAATCTCGCTTGCGGTACTTCTTATTTCGGTATTCCTTGTGGCCAATTCTCCGATCTCAAGATTTGCTGACGGATTCAGCCGCAGGGCCGAACAGCGACGCATGCTGAGAGAGCTTGAGGCTGACGAGCAGTCAAAGTTGGCAGTGCCGACTGCAGTCCAGACTATCCCGGATGCGGCTCCGAGGAAGTCCATCTGGAAGTCAATCATCAGCGGCATCACAAGAGACGACGCCGATCAGCCGTCTGTGCCCCGCAATGCGGACATACAGGCAGCCAGGGATATCCCTGAGCCATTCAGCGCAAGGAAGTCTGGCGATATCGCAGACATGAATTACACACAGGTGCTTCCTTCACCTGTAGACAATCCGCCTGATCCTCGTGTCGGAGGTACGCTGTTCGGCAAGATAAAGAACTACTTCGGTATCGACAGCGAGACCGGTGAGAAGATCAAAAGCGAAAAGGAACTCAGGAACGGCAATTCCGGTACAGTAGGCATAGGCGGAGATAAGCCTGCCGAGAGGAGCATATACGCCGAAGAGCGCAACTTCGAAGGCAGTGAGGAAGACTACGGCTATCCGGGCAGACGATCCAAAGGAACATCCGCTTCCGGATCAGGCGTCAAACAGGGTTACGGCCTCGGTGATTATGATGAGGTAGGTAAATCGGGCTCTTACGGACTTGACGCACATGGGGGATCCAAATCCCCGTCTGTATCAAGGTCATCCGCTGCTTCTTCTGCAGCCGGAGCCGCTGCAGCGACGGTCGCCTCTGCAGACAAGCCTGTCAGGACAAGCAAGCCGTCGGCTGCCCCTTCTAAGGTCAAACCGGACAAAGAGGAGACTGCAGCTGCCGACAAGGCTGATGATGAAGCCATCGCAGCCGGATTCAGTGCTTCTACTGATGACGGAGGATACGAGCTGCCGCCTGTAAGCCTTCTCAAGCGCGACACAAGCTCCAAGCAGCTGATGAGCGACATACAGCTTGAGGAAAGAGCCAACCTCCTTGAGCAGACACTCAACAACTTCGGAGTTGAGGCAAGAGTGCTGACAGTTACTCAGGGCGCTTCCGTCACAAGATACGAGGTCCAGCCGGCAGTGGGAGTAAAGGTAGCCAGCATTACAAGGCTCGCTGACGATATAGCGCTCAACCTGAGGGCCAAGAGCATTCGTATCGAGGCTCCGATACCGGGCAAGGCAGCCGTGGGTATTGAGGTCGAAAACGACAAACCGGCTCCTGTGTTTATAAGAGACCTTATCGATTCCGAGGAGTTCATGGAAGCTCCATCAAAGATCGAATTCGTCGTCGGTAAGGACATATCCGGCAATAATATCGTTGCGGACCTCCGCGACATGCCGCACATGCTCATAGCCGGTGCCACCGGCTCCGGCAAGTCGGTATGCATCAACTCAATTGTCACGAGCTTCCTCTACAAGGCCAAGCCTTCAGAGCTCAAGCTCATCATGATCGACCCAAAGGTCGTCGAGCTCGGCAACTACAACGGCATACCTCACATGCTTACCCCTGTAGTCACCGATCCGCGTAAGGCCTCGCGTGCGCTTGCCATAGCCGTTGAGGAGATGGACAAGAGATACGATCTTTTCGCCGAAAACAACGTAAAGGACCTGGAGTCGTACAACGAGCTCATGAGAGCCGACCATCGCTGGGCCGACTGCAAGCCGCAGATAGTCATCATCATCGATGAGCTTGCTGATCTCATGATGGCAGCACCGTCCGAAGTCGAAAACTCGATCTGCAGGCTGGCCCAAAAGGCCAGGGCCGCAGGCATGCACCTCATCGTTGCCACTCAGAGGCCTTCGGTAGATGTAGTAACGGGTCTTATCAAGGCCAATATCCCTTCAAGGATCGCATTCAGCGTGGCTTCACAGTTTGACTCAAGGACCATCCTGGACATGGCGGGAGCCGAGAAGCTCCTGGGCAAGGGCGACATGCTCTTCTCGCCTGTAGGCTCCACCAAGCCTTACAGAGTTCAGGGACCGTACATTTCCGAAAAGGAGATCGACAAGGTCATCAAATTCGTCAAGAAGGAGGGCGGAGACCCTTCGTACGATGATGAGATCCAAAAGGCGCTTGACAGCGACGGCCGCAAGGGCGGAAGTGAGCCTCAGGACGAGCTGACAGAGGATGCTATCGCATTCATCTTCAAGTCCAAGCAGGCTTCTGTATCCATGCTCCAGAGGAGATTCAGGATCGGATACAACAGAGCTGCCAGGATCATAGATGAGATCGAAGAGAAGGGCATTATAGGTCCTTCTGACGGCTCAAGGCCGCGTCAGCTCCTCATGACAGAGGAGGAGTATTACGGCGGATATGATGATGCTGCCGACGAAACTCCTGAAGAGCTGGCTGCAGATGCGCCTGATGTGACTCAGACTGAGCCTGATCCTGTCATTGAGCCGGAGCCTGCGGCCATCGAAGATGCTGCTGATACGGTCCGGGAGCATGAAATGGATCCTGAGGATGACGGGCTGTCACATTCAAGGCTCTCCAATACACAGGCGATGGATTCATTCAATTCACTGCCAGAATCCGTAAGACGCATGGTCATGGATGCAGACAGCGACGATAATTACTGATACGGGGCCAAATGGTTATACAAATATGAAGATATACATAGATACACTCGGATGTGCCAAAAACGAATATGATTCCCAGATGCTTGCAGCCTCTCTCTCAGACAGGGGCTGCATCATCTGTGATGATCCGCAGGAAGCTGACGTCATGATAGTCAATACCTGCGGTTTTATCGAGGACGCCAAAAAGGAATCCATCGAGAGGATATTCGAACTTGCCGAGGAGAGAGGCGAGCACAAGAGACTTGTCGTAACCGGCTGTCTTACCGAGAGATACCACGAGGAGCTGGCTAAGGAGATGCCTGAAGTCGACATGATATTCGGCGTCAACGACTACGATGATCTGCCGGACGCCATAATGGCAGCCGATAACGGATCAAAAGACAGGGTCGGAAGAGAGCTTGATGATCTCAGATACCGCAGGCGCCTGTTTGAGGAAGGCTCTCATTACGGATACCTCAAGATAGCTGAGGGCTGCAATAACATGTGCAGCTTCTGCGCGATACCTCTTATTCGTGGTCCTTTCAGATCCAAGAGGATGGAGGACTGCATCAAAGAGGCCGAGGACATGGCAGCGGCCGGCATCAGGGAGCTGATACTTATAGCCCAGGATACCTCGCAATACGGGCGTGATCTGTACGGGGAGGTCAGGCTTCCTGAGCTTCTGCACAAACTTTGCAGGATAGACGGCATCGAATGGATCAGACTGATGTATGTTTACGATAACGGAATTACTGACGAGCTGATCGAAGCCATCGCTAATGAGCCTAAGATCTGCAAATACATCGACATGCCTATTCAGCATGTCTCGGACAATGTGCTCAGCCTTATGCGCAGGCAGTCTACGGGCGACTCGATCAGAGCTGTCATCAAAAAGCTGAGGGACAAAATACCCGATGTACATATCCGTACTACGCTTCTTGTCGGATTCCCGGGCGAGACTGAGGGCGACATGGACGAACTCATAGGCTTTATCGACAGCTTTGATATCGACAGACTCGGAGCCTTCGCTTTCTCAGACGAAGAGGGCACTCCGTCCTTTACCATGGACGGCAAGGTCGACGAGGAAGTCCGCATAGCCAGGAGAGACCTCGTAATGCAGCATCAGATGGCTGTCAGCGAGAGGCTCAACGAGAAGACCATCGGCAGGGATTTCGAGGTCATTATCGATGAGGTTCTCGGAGAGGGTCTCTATGCGGGCAGGACAAGATATGATTCGCCTGAGATAGACTGTGCGGTGACTCTGTCTTCAGACATAGATCATCAGACCGGTGATATCGTTAAAGTAAGGATAACAGATGCCTTTGAGTATGATCTCGAGGGCTTTGAAGTTTAAAACCAATAGATCAAGAAAGGAACAAAGTAAATGAATCTCCCAAACAAACTGACATTGATAAGAATGATCGCAGTGCCGTTTTTCATCGGCGCCTTCATGATGAAGTACTACGTCGTGGCTCTGGTGCTCTTCTGCGCAGCATCGATCACCGACTACTTTGACGGCAAGATCGCGCGTGAGCAGAATCTCGTGACCAACTTCGGCAAGATCATGGATCCTCTGGCTGACAAGATCCTCGTGTATTCTGCTCTCTGCCTCTTCATCGAGGAGGAGATCATCGCAGCCTGGATGCTGATTCTAATCCTTGCCCGCGAATTCATTATCGCAGGCATGAGGACTGTAGCCGCTTCCGAAGGCAGGGTGCTGGCTGCAGGCATGTCCGGCAAGGTCAAGACGGTGCTTCAGATGGTAGCTGTCATACTTTTCCTTCTTGCACTTTCCATCCCTGCTGCAAGGATGTCCATCATGATGGTAGCCAATGTAGTCTTCATCGCATCTCTTGTAATGACTGTCTACTCCGGCTGCGAGTACGTAATGAAGAACAAGGACGTATTCAGCATGTGATGAGGGACTTCTACCTATCGCTTTTGATTCAAAGGGGACTTATATAATGAAAACATCGATACTTGCTGTCGGCACGGAACTTCTCTTCGGCCAGACTGTAAATACGAACGCTGCATATCTCTCTGACAAGCTCAACCACATGGGCTTTGATGTAATGTATCACTTTGTGGTCGGCGACAATCCGCAGAGGCTCAAAGACAAACTCAAAGAGGCGTTCAGGGATACGGATCTCGTGCTCCTGACAGGGGGCCTCGGACCTACACAGGATGATCTCACCAAGGAGATGGTCGCTGAAGTCATGGGGGCTGAGATGTACCTTGACGAGCGTGCGCTTTCGGATCTGAAGGAATTATTCCGTAAGCGCGGCGGAGATATGGCTGAGAACAACCTGAAGCAGGCATACCTGCCGGTTGGATGCACGCCTTTTTACAATGCATCCGGCACGGCGCCGGGGTTTGCTCTTTCAAAGGACGGCAAGACAGCTGTGTGCTTCCCGGGACCGCCGCGCGAGATGAAGTGGCTCTTTGAAAACGGAGTCAGGGAGTATCTCGAACAGTTCATGGACAAAAAGATGTACTATCGCGTGATCCGTACCATCGGGATCGGAGAGTCCGATCTTGAGATGCTGCTTATGCCTCTTATTGACGGTCAGACAGATCCTACCATCGCGACATACGCAAAGGAAGGCGAGTGCACTCTCAGGGTAGCTTCCCAGAGGGATACAATCGATGAGGCCAGGCAGGCTGTCGATGAGATGATCGGTCGCATAGATAAGCTCGCAGGCGAGTACATATACAGCTATGATGACGAGGAACTCAACGAAGTTGTAGTAAAGATCCTAAAGGAGAAGGGGCTTCACATCGCATCCGCAGAGTCATGTACAGCAGGCATGTTCCCGGCAGCTATAACAGATGTGGCCGGAGCTTCGGAGGTCCTTTCGTCTGCATATATCACATATTCAAACGAAAGCAAGATAAATGAGATCAATGTCGATGCGGGCATAATCGACCGCTACGGCGTTGTAAGCCCTCAGGTGGCCGAAGCCATGGCGATAGGTACAAAAGCCCGCTCAGGGGCGGATATAGCCGTTACGATAACAGGTTATGCCGGGCCTGAGGCCGATCCGGGCCATGAGGCAGGAGAAGCGTATATCGGTTATGCAATGTGGGATAAGGTCGGACATTATGCCATCCATACATCCAGACCGATCCGCAACTGGAACAGGAGATATTTCACCCTGAGGATGCTGAGAGCAGTCTATCTTCTGATCAGATAATTGCCTTCCGGAGGCCTGTTAAGGGCCGGGACACAAAAGTCGGGGATTTATTGTCGGATTTAGTGCATTTTTCGTTCGACATTACTCCGGCGCTCAAAATATAATGTTGACATAAGCAAATTACAGCTGTAATATATATCCGAACACGCGTTCTATAACATCAAACGGGAGGCAATATGGCAGTTAATAACAATACCGGTGCTGACAGCGCAGCCAAAGAGAAGGCATTACAGCAGGCGCTGGATCAGATACAAAAGCAATACGGCAAGGGCGCTATCATGAGACTCGGAGAGTCCGGCCCTGTCAGCAATATAGACGTTATTTCCACAGGTTCTGTCAGTCTTGACTTCGCTACAGGAGTCGGCGGCTATCCTAAGGGCAGGATAATCGAGATCTACGGACCTGAGTCTTCAGGTAAGACCACTCTTACATTGCACGCGATCGCAGAGTGCCAGAAGGCCGGAGGCCAGGCTGCATTCATCGACGCTGAGCACGCACTTGACCCTGTTTACGCCAAGAATCTCGGAGTCAATGTCGACGAGCTTCTGGTTTCCCAGCCGGATACAGGCGAGCAGGCCCTCGAGATCTGCGAGATGCTCACCAGGAGCGGCGCCGTCGATATCATCGTAATAGACTCAGTGGCTGCTCTTGTGCCAAAGGCTGAGATACAGGGAGAGATGGGAGATTCACACGTCGGCCTTCAGGCCAGACTCATGTCCCAGGCCCTCCGTAAGATCGCAGGCGCCATCAACAGATCCAGCACTTGCGTTATCTTCATCAACCAGCTCAGAGAGAAGATCGGAGTCATGTTCGGCAATCCGGAGACCACTACCGGCGGACGTGCTCTCAAGTTCTATGCTTCGATGAGACTTGACGTAAGGAAGATCGATACCATCAAAAAGGGCGATGAGGTCTTCGGTAACAGGACAAGAGTCAAGATCGTCAAGAACAAAGTATCCCCGCCGTTCCGCAAGGCTGAGTTCGATATCATGTACGGTACAGGTATATCGCTTTCCGGTGACATACTCGACATGGCTACTGATATCGGCATCATCGACAAGTCCGGTTCATGGTACAGCTACAACAACGAGCGAATCGGACAGGGCAGGGAGAATGTCAAAGACTATCTCGAGTCCAATCCGTCCGTCCTTGAGGAGATCAGAGGCAAGCTCATGGATCATCTCATGGCTGCACAACCGGGCGCTGCGGCTTCAGATGACATCAAAGTTGATGAGGACGGAGTCGTTATCGAGTAATGTCTGACGGATATATCTGTATATATCCCAAAAACATCTAAAATAGCCCAAAATATCAAAATTCTTTCTTGACCTTGACAGTGCGCTGTGTTATTCTTTTACGCGGTTAACCGCACGGAGCGGGTTTTAAAGCACAGCACCCGATGCTCCGGCGAGTCTGGTTTAAGGAGGAATTTGATATTATGTATGCTATCATCAAAACAGGTGGCAAGCAGTACAGAGTACAGCAGGGTGACGAGCTCAGAGTTGAGAAGCTCGATGCCAAGGTAGGCGACAAGGTCGTATTCGACGAGGTCGTAGCTGTAGGCGGAGATAAGCTTGTCGTAGGTACACCGTTCGTAGAAGGTTATGCTGTCAAGGCTGAGGTCCTCGAGCAGGGCAAGGCTGACAAGGTCATCATCTTCAAGTACAAGGCAAAGAAGGATTACAGACGCAAGAACGGACACAGACAGCCGTTCACGCTCGTTAAGATCACTGATATCGGTGGTTCCGGCGCTAAGGCTTCCAAGGCTGACAAGCCGGCTAAGGCTGAGACTGCCAAGAAGGCTGCAACTGCCAAAAAGGCAGAGCCTGCTAAAAAGGCAGCAAAGCCTGCAAAGAAAGAAGAGAAAGCAGCTGCACCTAAGGTCAGCGCTTCGATGAAGAAGGACGAGCTTCTGGCAGTAGCCAAGGAGATGGGAGTCAAGGTTGATTCCAAGGCCACAAAGGCTGACATCATCGCTGCTATCGAGGCTAAGTAGAAGACAGGAGGAATTCAGGATGTCAAGTAAAAAAGGAGTAGGAAGTTCCAAGAACGGCAGAGACTCCGAGGCGAAACGACTTGGACTCAAGGTAGGTGCCGGTGAATTCGTAAGTGCAGGAAGCATTCTCATGAGACAGAGAGGAACCAAGTTCCATCCTGGCAACAACGTTGGCAAGGGCGGAGACGACACTCTGTTTGCTAAGATCGACGGAACTGTTAAGTTCGAAAGATACGACAAAAAGAGAAAGCAGATCAGCGTTTACAGCAAAGAAGCATAATGGAACTGGCTCCTGCATATGCAGGAGCCAATTTATTTATTATTAAAGAACAGAAGACATGTTTGTAGACAGAGCAGAGATAACAATCAAATCCGGTAACGGCGGTAACGGAGCAGTCACATTCAGACGTGACCCTTACGTACCTGACGGCGGTCCTGACGGCGGAGACGGCGGCAATGGAGGCAGCGTCATTTTTGTTGCAGACAGGAACCTCAGGACGCTTATGGACCTCAAGTACAAGAGGAAGTACAGCGCCGAGAACGGACAGCCAGGCATGAAGCGCAACCGCTATGGTAAGAAGGGCCAGGACCTGTACATAAAGGTCCCTGTAGGCACCATGATCATAGACAAGGAGACAGGCCATCTGATGAAGGACCTGACTCATGACGGAGACTCAGTCGTCGCAGCCAAAGGCGGCAGAGGCGGCAAGGGCAATGTCCATTACAAGAGCAGCATTCGCCAGGCTCCTAATTTTGCCGAGGCTGGTACTCCGGGCAAGGAGCGTGAAGTCATACTCGAGCTCAAGCTTATTGCCGATGTAGGGCTCCTTGGATTCCCTAATGTAGGCAAGTCCACTCTGCTTTCGGTATGCACCAACTCAAAGCCAAAGATCGCCGGTTATCACTTCACGACGATCGATCCTAATCTTGGCGTAGTATATCTCCACGATACAAGCTTCGTAATGGCTGATATCGCCGGCATTATTGAGGGAGCATCCCAGGGAGCAGGCCTGGGCTTCAAGTTCCTCAAGCACATCGAGAGGACAAAGGTCCTCATACATGTTGTCGATGTATCCGGATCGGAGGGCAGAGACCCGATAGAGGATTACAAAAAGATCAACGCAGAACTCGCTCAGTTCGACAAGCGTCTTGCCGAGAAGCCTCAGATCGTTGCTGCAAACAAGAGCGATCTTGTATATGATCAGGACAAGCTTGATGAATTCATGGAATTCATGAAGAAAGAAGGGCGTGAGGTCTATCTCATAAGCGCTGCCGCACACCAGGGTATCGACAGCCTTCTTGATGCTGCGCTACTCAAAGTTGAGTCATACGTCGAGCCTGATGATGAACCTATGACCATGTTTGACTTCGAAGCTGATGAGAACGAAGCCGATTACAAGCTGATCAGCGGATATCTGGATGAGGACGGAGTATATGTACTCGAAGGCAAGCAGCTCTCCAAGATATTCAATTCAACGAACTTCACTGACAGCGGTTCGATCAGATATCTGTACAAATACATCGAGAAACAGGGCGGCATCAAGCTCCTTAGAGGCCTTGGACTCAAAGAGGGAGATACTGTAAGGATCGAGGACTTTGAGTTCGAATTCACCGAAGACTGATGCACTTTATCCTGCAAAGATCGCACTGATTCATACATTAATTTAATGAACAAAATCGCTGAGACCGCATTTGCGGTCTTTTTTTGCAGGATTTCGGTCAAAGAATGAATCATTTTGGTAAATTTCAGTATTCCTTTACTCAGTTGTCACATATCTAATATAGCTTATAGACTAGCAGCATAATCAGCCAGGAGGGTAGACCCATGAAAGACAATGCTGCACTAAAACTAAAGACTATATTTGAAGATCTGATAAGAGACCGAAAACGCCTGGTAAAGGTATTATCTGTAGCCGCCATCCTTCTGATGGCGTTGATCCTCAGGATCCACGGAGCAAACAAAGCCGACGTAACTGTTGAAACACAAGAGGCCACATTGACGGACACATCCGTACAGACGGATGGGCCCGATTCTTATAATAAGATCATTTTTGTGGATCTGGCAGGTGCCGTTGTGAAGCCCGGCGTATATGAAGTAACCAGCGATACAAGACTGTTCAGAGTAATTGAGATGGCAGGAGGACTGACGGAAGAGGCTGATACAAACTCAGTTAACCAGGCATCCTTCGTTCAGGACGGAGAGAAGATCATCATACCGTCCAAAAGCGATCAGACGTCCGTATCTGCGGAGACCTCACAGACGCCGGTTGTAGATCCGACACTCGGCCTAATCAATATCAATATCGCTTCAAAAGAGGAGCTGACCACTCTCAATGGCATAGGTGATGTCATGGCTGAGAGGATCATTGAATACAGGGCTTCAAACAGATTCAAAAACAAAGAGGACATCATGTCTGTCAAAGGTATAGGTACAGGTATTTATGAAAAGATAAAAGACAAGATAATTTGCTAGGAGAAAGGAGCTGCTATGAAGAGAAACGATCACCACAATAACAGAAATCATCACAACAGCCATTTATCCCTCAACAATGCAAGTAGTTTATATATATTCGATCCCTCTGTACGCATAGATAAGGACAGGTACAAATGGAATATAAGGTTTATCAGGATGATCCACGAGATGCTGAGGAATAATCACGTCAAGATCAAGACCAGAGGCTTTGCATTCATGATCGACGCGATTTGTATAATCCACGATCACATGACCTCGGATATCTGTATGAATACCGATGTTTATCCGCTGATCGCCGAAAAGCACGGTATCGAAAGCATCGAAAAGGTAGAACACAATATACGCAATGCGATCAATTCAGCTTTTCGCTTCAGGACAGAGCTCGGTGATAACGTTGAGTCGCCTATGGACGTGTTTCACAAGAGGCCTTCACCAAAGGAATTCCTGCTGCATCTCACACATGAGGTCCAGACAAGGATGGCTCTTGAGACTTGATGTTGAGTTCAGGCGTTTTTCGTGATAGATTATTGCCTGTATAATTCTCAAAAAAGGAGATCTTAATTTGGAAAAAGCAAAACTCAACAGGATCAATGAGCTCGCTCATAAATCCAAGTCAGAGGGGCTCACCGAAGAGGAGAGGATCGAACAGCACAATCTCAGACAGGAATTCCTGGATGAAATCAGGGCAGATGTCAGAGCATCCCTTGAATCCATTGAAATTGTTGACGATGTTACGCAAAGAACTGATGAAATGCTCAGTTAATAGTGCTATAATAAAAAGGTATGTTTGCGGATTTACAGGAGACAAATTCAATGGAAAAACTCGGTGTTAACGAAATCAGAGACATGTTCAGGGATTTCTTTGTAAGCAAGGGCCACTATGCAGGCGGCTCTGCTTCGCTTATCCCTCGTAATGACAAGAGCCTTATGATCATCAATTCCGGAATGGCTCCGCTCAAGCCTTACTTTGCGGGTGTCGAGACACCTCCATGCAAGCGCATGACGACCTGCCAGAAGTGCATAAGGACAAACGATATCGAAAACGTAGGCAAGACAGCGCGCCACGGTACATTCTTCGAGATGCTCGGCAACTTCAGCTTCGGAGATTACTTCAAAAAGGAATCCCTCCAGTGGGGCTGGGAATTCTGTACTGAGTGGCTCCACATGCCTACAGACAAGCTCTGGGCCACTATCTACGAGAATGACGATGAGGCTTACGAGATCTGGAGAGATGTCATCGGCATGCCCGAGGAGAGGATAGTCAGACTCGGCAAGGACGATAACTTCTGGGAGATCGGACTCGGTCCATGCGGACCTTGCTCCGAGATCTACTTTGACCGCGGACCTGAGTGGGGCTGCGGCAAGCCTGACTGCAAGCCGGGCTGCGACTGCGACAGATACCTCGAGTTCTGGAACCACGTATTCACACAGTTCGACAGACAGGAGGATGGTTCGTATCCAAAGCTGGCTCATCCTAATATCGATACCGGCATGGGCCTTGAAAGACTCGCCTGCATCCTCCAGGGTGTAGATTCCATTTTCGATGTCGACACAGTCAAGTTTATCAGAGATGCTGTAACCGACATGGCCGGAGTCAAGTACCAGGCCGGCAACCACAGTGTTGACGTCAGTGTCAGGATCATTACTGACCATCTGAGATCGATGACATTCATGATCGCAGACGGCATTCTCCCAAGCAATGAAGGCAGAGGCTACATCCTCAAGAGGATCATCAGGAGAGCGGCCAGACACGCCAAGCTTCTCGGTATTGAGGAGGAGAATCCTCTCGCCAAGCTTTGCGAGAGCGTTATCATGACTTCAGGCAGCGCTTATCCTGAGCTCGTAGAGAAGCACGACTACATCATCAAGATGATCACCATCGAGGAGAATCACTTCGCCAAGACACTCGACAAGGGTCTCGGCATCCTCGAAGGATACATGAGTGATATGGAGGCCTCCGGCAGCACTGTGCTCGCAGGAGACCTTGCATTCAAGCTCTATGACACATATGGCTTCCCGATCGAGGTCACAGAGGAGATCCTCGAGGAGAGAGACATGACAGCCGATCTCGAGGGCTTTACAAAGCACATGCAGGCCCAGAAGGATCTCGCAAGAGCCAATCAAAAGGATCTTGACGATGAGGCATGGAGAGATGCTTCGGAGTACAGCAATCTGCCTCATACGAAGTTCCTCGGATACACAGAGGAGACTGGCACAGCCAAGGTCCTCTATATAGGCAACTTCGACGAGAACCGCAAGTTCATCATCTTTGATCAGACACCGTTCTATGCCACATCCGGCGGTCAGGTCTTTGATACGGGACTTGTCATCAAGGGCAGCGACTCACTGAGAGTAGTTGACGTCATCAAGGAAAACGACATCTACCTCCATGTCATCCATGCAGATGACTCGGGTCTTGCAGGCCAGTTCGAGGCAGGCGATGAAGTTACGCTCAGGATCGACTCTGTCAGGAGGCATCGCATCGCAAGAGGCCACTCTGCTACACATCTTATGCAGCAGGCTCTCCGCGATGTGCTCGGCGATCACGTCATGCAGGCAGGCTCTTATGTCGATGACAATTATCTCAGATTCGACTTCAACCACTTCCAGCCGATGACAAAGGCCGAGATCGAAAAGGTAGAGGCCATAGTCAACGAAAAGGTAGACGAGTATCTTCCTATCAAGATGGAAGAGATGCCTATCGACGAGGCCAAAAAGCTCGGAGCCATGGCTATATTCGGCGAGAAGTACGGCGACATAGTCAGAGTAGTCAGCATGGGCGACTACAGTATCGAGTTCTGCGGCGGTACTCATATCGACAATACAGGCAAGGTCGGCGGATTCAAGATCATAAGCGAGGGCGGTATCGCTCAGGGAGTGAGACGTATCGAGGCCATCACCGGTTCCAATGTCGTACGCTATCTTGCGGACAAGGAGAATGTTATCAGTAACGTCGCTGCAGCCCTCAAGTCCAATGAGACAGACCTGATGCGCAAGGCCGGTCAGGTTATGGCAGATATCAAATCACTCGAGAATACCATTAAATCTATTAAGTCTGATGAAATCAGTGGGTCCATTGATGGTATAATCGAATCAGCCAAAGACATAAACGGAGTTAAATTCATCTCCAAAAAATTCGAAGACACTGACGTAGATCAGCTCAGAAGCATATCCGATGCCGTCAAGGAAAGCACCGATGATGTCATTATGGTATTCGCAGCAGTCAACGGCGATAAGGTCACATTTATCGTTTCTGTCAGCGAAGACCTCATCGGTAAGGGCTACCATGCAGGCAAGCTTATAAAGGATATAGCAGCTGCAGCCGGCGGCGGTGGCGGCGGCAAGGCCAACATGGCTCAGGCCGGTGCCAAGGATCCGTCAAAGGTGGATGCTGCATTTGCCAGGGCCGAAGAACTGATCGCAGGTTGATCAGGAGGTAGTAAGAATGAGCAAGAACACTATCATGTTTGAAGGGTTTAAGGACAGTCAATTGGACAAGAAAGAAGCATTAGTAGAGATCTATACAGCTCTCACAGATCGCGGCTACAATGCGATCGACCAGATCGTCGGCTATCTTACATCCGGTGATCCATCTTATATCACAAGCCACAATAACGCCAGAAACCTCATCCTCAAGATGGACAGAGATGAGCTCCTGGAAGAGATCCTGGTTAACTATCTCGGCATAGAGAAGAAATAATGAGGATACTCGGGCTTGACGTCGGAGACAAAACAGTGGGGGTCGCGGTAAGCGACCCTCTTGGCGTTATCGCGACAGGAGTCACGACTATTGACAGAGTCGGGATACGCAAGGATACAGGCAGGGTGATCGATTATATCAGGGAGTATGATTGTGAGACTGTCGTCATCGGTCTGCCTCTGAGTCTGGACGGTGATGATTCCATACAGACTCAAAAGGTAAGAGACTTCCGTACAATGCTTGAGAACAAGCTTCGCAGCTCCGGGCCTTTGTCAAAAGTTAAGATAGAGTGGCAGGACGAGAGATATTCCACAGTTGAAGCTGAGGAAGTCCTTATCGAGGCCGGGATGAGCAGGGAAGACCGCAAAAAGATCATTGACCGCCAGGCGGCAATAGTCATACTTCAGAGATATCTTGACAGCATGCCGGGGGAGGATACAAAGTGAATGACCTTCAGATCGATTATTTCATGGCGGTGGCTACAAACCTCAGCTTCAGCAAGACTGCTGAGGAACTTTATGTATCCCAGCCTGCTATCTCGAGGCAGATATCTCAGCTCGAGAAAGAACTCGGAGCCAAGCTCTTCAGGCGCAATAATCAAAAGACAGAACTCACTGAGGTCGGCAAGCTGTATTATGAGCTTTTCAGCAGATATAAAGTCGATTATCTAAATACAAAGATAGCGGCGGACCAGATACTCGGCAAGAAACGCAAGATAATGAGGGTCGGATTTCTTGAGGGCTGGGACCTGTTCGACGTGATCCCTCCTGTGATGGAGAGATACAATGAGATCTATCCGGATTCGGAGGTCATCATCAACTGCTGCGGTGTCAAGGACCTGTCGACAGGTCTTCTGACAAACACTCTTGACTTCATAGTGACTATGAAGAACAGCATCACGTCCTATCCGGAGCTCGAGACTTATGACGCAGGCCGGACCGGCAAGATACTCATATACTCATCCAGACATCCTCTGGCTGACAGAGATCCGGAAGAGCTTACATTAAGAGACTTCAGGAATGACCTCTTCATAGCTCCGTGGGAGATCGTAGATAAGATGATAGTGGAGGCAATATCTGAATACACAAGGCCGTACGGATTCATCCCAAATCTCAGATTCGTCAAGAATCATGAATCCACTATAACCTGCGTCCGTAACAACCTGGGAGTAACTATTGCTGATGACTGGGTCTGGGCCAAGGGAGCCGATGATCTCAGGTGGATGAGATTCGATGCTTCGGATACCGTATCCATAGCCAGGATGAGGATGAAACACGACGAATACATGATCACGATGAGCAAAATACTCAAAGAAGTTGTATCCGATTATCTGGCTAAGTGATCATGATTTACTCAATATGTTGAAATTACGGGTGTATAACCAAATGGTTATACACCCGTTTATGTTTTAATAATTATACAAAAGGAATTAAGATTGATAAAATTCAAGCAAGATAAAGAATCTACTGATGCAGATATCACTGAAAGGGGAGATAACAATGCAGAAGAGCAAAAAACTCACAGCAGTATATGCACTTATAATGGACCTTCCGCTGTCGATCATCGTTACTTTAGTAGCGCTTCTTCTTGGCGGAAATCTTTCGATGTCAAGCTTCATTCCTAGCTGCATCCTCGCTTATGTCGTAACATTCATCCTCAACTTCCTTCCGGTAGGCAAGTGGGGATTCGACTTCGCGATCAAGCACGCTCAGCCGGGTACACTGAAGTTCGGACTTCTCATCAACATGGTCATTGCATTTGTATTCACACTCGTACTTGACCTCATCATGACATACTTTGGTGTAGTCATCACAGCACATGCTCCTATGAGCGAGTACTGGAAGGCTGTAGCAGGCGGATTCATTCCATGCTACATCGCATCCTTTGTAGTTGCATTCCTCTGGAACAACGTAGCTGACAAGCTTTCGAGACAGATCTGCAATGAGCCGGCTCCTGAGATGGGCCCTCCGGCAGATGCAAAATAAAAAAGAAATAATTTATTTCAACTTATCATAAATGTAGAACGCATATTGAAGGAGGGAAACAATATGAAGATTCTCGGTATTTCTTTCGGAACCAAGAACGGTAACAACGACACTATGTGCCGCCTCGCACTCGAGGAGTGCCAGAAGCTCGGCGCAGAGATCGAATTCATCCATGCATTCGACTGGGATCTCCAGACTTGCACAGGATGCGTAGCCTGCTCCAGAGGTCTCGTAATGGGCAAGGGTATGATATGCACAAGAAAAGACGACTTTGCTGCTCTCTATGAGAAGATGGTAGAGGCTGACGGTGTATTCATCGTTGACCCTATCTATGAGTCGGGCGGATCCGGACTCTTCCATATCTGCTGTGACCGCATGGGCCCTGGACACGACACAGGCATGCTTCTCGGTCTCAACGAAAAGCTCAAAGAGCAGGGCAAAGAGCCTCTCAATGAGAGATACTTCATGCAGAAGGCTATTTCTTTCCTCGCTATCGGCGGATCTGACTGGGCAGTAAGAACCGAGACAGACCACGCAATGCTCGCTATGAGCCCTGGCTGGAAGGTGATCGACAACGATTACTTCTCATGGTGCAAGGACGTCATCATGCAGGACGACAAGATCGAGAGAACCAAAGAGATGGCACGCAATCTCGTAGAGGCTGCTCAGTACATCATTGACAATCACATCATGATCCCTGGCTCTGAGGAAATAGACCTCTGGAAGGGCAAGAAGGGTGCATGCCCTCACTGCCATGGCAACAACTTCTATATCTTCCCTGGAACTACTCAGGCTGAGTGCGAGCTCTGCGGACTTCGCGGTGAGCTGGTAGTAGAAGACGGAGCTATGGTATTCAAGTTCGATCCTGCTACAGAGCATCATGCACACGATATCCTTTCGGGTAAAGCACTCCACGGACAGGATATCTTCGAGAATGAGGGCAGACTCATGAACCTCTTCAAGGACCCTGAGTTCAAGGCCCGTAAGGAGCACTATACTAACGTTATAGAGCCGACTCCTTCACCATCAAAGGGTAATTAATATTCCAATAATATAAAGGAGCCGCCGGCAGACATCATTCACCTCCTTAACACCTGGCGGCTCCTGATTTTTACTGAAAGGAGATCAAACAATGAACAGACCTGAATTCTATCCGGTAAGAAGCATAATACTTGTAGACCTTGCTCACGAGGATTACAGGATCAAGCTCGAAAACTGGCTATACAGATATCATGTGCCTGACAGCATCTCGCAGTTCGGACCATATGTAAGCAAGTACGCATTCTATCCTGCACTCCCGACTCCTCCGGGCGGAGAGAGATTCGGCACCGTAAGGATGCAGATGACTGAGCACTACTGGCTCGCAAATCCTAATGATCTTGGATTTGCCGCAGATCATCACAAGGTACTTACTGAGTACTTCCCGACAGATGTACTCGTATGGCAGAACAACATCCCTGATGCAGGTCACTCGCACGGCATCGACAAGTCCCAGGAGGTCAATCTTGAGGGTGATGACGCAAGAGCTACAAAGGGCGATGAGACTGCAGGAACCGTTCCTTTCATCTTTGCATTCGTACCTGTATGGTGGGAAGAGGACTTCAAAGGCGAAGGCCGCACAGTAGAGGACGGACCGAACTACAGATGGCAGTTTGTAGTTAAGTATCCAGAAGGTGTAAGCGCTGAGGAAGGCGACAAGTGGCTCAGAGAAGAGTTCATCCCTGCCTGGACTTCTAATGACGGATGCACCCGCTGCGTATCCAGCAGGATCAAAAAGGAAGTCAACAACTGTGATTTCGACCGTATCGTAGAGATGTGGTTTGAATGCCAGACTGCATGGGTAGAGGCTGCTGAGGCTGCTGCTAAGAAGTGCGCTAAGCCTGCATGGGCTGAGACAGAGGACTTCCCGTACTTTAAGAAGAGCTACGGCATCAGCGGTATCTTCCTGTCAGACTATGCAAGATCAGATAATCTGACTCAGTACCGCGGCTACATCACAATGCGTTAAAGGAGACAACAATGGCTGGAGGAAAATATTTCTACTCAAAGGGGGAGGGAAATGACGGCTATATAAAGAACCTCGAAGTTCTGGGATACTGTGACCTCGACGGTAAGGCAGGCATGTTCCAGATGGCTCTTTATAAGACTGAAGCCGGCAGATACCTGCTCTACGGAGCTGCATTCGCTGCAGGTCCTGAGGGTGTCGGCATCCAGATAAGCGATGTCACCGATCCTTGTAACCCGGTATTCATCAAAAAATGGCTGCCGTTCGACAAAGACGAATATCCGACAACTTCCATACCAAAGGTGCAGATCGCAGATGACAAGCTCGTATTTGCTCTCACTTCAGGCAGCGGACCTTCGGTACTCGTTGGCGACCGTGCCAAGATGAAGAGCCTGCAGGGCATTATGGTATATGATCTCAAAAAGGATCCTGAGAATCCTGAGTTCCTCGGATACTGGGACTGCGGAGTGCCGTATTCCATGGGTGTTCACAGATTCATGTACAACGGCGGCGACCTCGTACATCTTTCATGCGAGGCTGATGAGCACGAAGGCATGATATACAGGATCGTCAATATTGCAGATCCTGAGAACATCTACGAAGTCGGACGCTGGTGGGCGCCTCACCAGTACATTTATGGTGTACCGGGACGCGAGGTCGATCACTCGGCTCCTCACAATCCTGACTTCATGGATAAAGGATGGATGCACGGGCCTCCGTTCGTACTCGGCGACAAGGCATATCTAGGCTACGGCGGAGACGGACTCTATATCCTTGATGTATCTGATTTCACAAGACCGAAAGCTCTTGGTCAGCTCAGATTCATGCCGGCATTCTCATCAAGACTTGCAGGCGCAAGGACACACACAGCGCTCCCGCTCAAGGGCAGGGATCTCTGCGTTGTCATGAACGAAGGGGAGAGATTCGGCTTTATCAAGGACGGAATGGTCAAGGAGGCACAGGCGCTCAATCAGATAATCATGGTCGATGTAAGCGATCCGACAAATCCTGTCATGATAGCTACATTCCCGTATCCTGAGGTGCCTGAGGACTTCCCGGCTCCTAACTTCAATACATATATGCTTGCAGAGGGATCAAAAGGCGGTCCGTTCGGACCTCACAATCTCCACGAGCCTATGGACGGCAAGCCATGGCTCGAGCAGAGGACAGATGTGGTCTATGACTGCTACTTCGCTGCAGGTCTCAGAGTATATGATGTATCCGACCCTTATTACATCAAGGAGAAGGCGTACTTCATACCTCCGAATCCTACAAAGAAGTTCTTCCCGTTCCCGGGACCTATGATGGCCATGACTGAGGACGTTGTAGTGGATGACAGGGGATATATCATAGTAGATGCCAACAGTGACGGCTTCTATATCCTCAAAAAGACATACGAGGACTGATATTCCTTGGGTCTATGACAACTCTTATCCACAATATGTAGCATAAAAAGGGCATATTCAGGCAATAATATGCATAACCAATAAAAGATCCATGGGCTCAAAGCCTTGAAATTCCATGGATCTTTTTGATTTGCAGTGAATATAGGGTATAATCTAGAAGTCTTAACGGACATTAAGATAACGATAATTACTTACGGTCAAATAATGAAAAAGAGATTATTCAGACGCAAGAACATAATACTGTTACTCATAATCGCACTCGAGATAACTGCCTGCAGCTACACATCAGCTGAGATCTGGAATATGTCCGAGATACGCCTTGCAGACAGAGCAGCCAGGGTCATAAGAATGACTGTCGCTAATGCAGCTGCGAGCCATCAGATCGAACTTAATGCGGGTCAGGTAGCCGCTGCCGAGTCTATCAGATGGAAGGGCCCGGTTCTCTCGAAGAGCAGGGGTACTATCACCGGACCTTCCGGCAAGGAGACATATTACAACCTCAATATGAACGGGGTAGTGAATATAATGAGACGCATGGGCAACACCGACGAGTATTGGGTAAGAGATGACGGAGTCAAGATGCTCGGCGACTATATAATGGTCGCAGCTAATCTCAATGTACATCCTCGCGGCTCGCTTGTAGACACCTCGCTTGGCAAGGCGATAGTCTGCGATACAGGAGGCTTTGCTTACAGCAATCCACACCAGATCGATATAGCTGTTACGTGGTAAATTCAAAGAGCACCGGCAAACGGATATTAATTGTTAACCGCAAGCCGGGCTCTTTTCAATTGCACACATAAAATGCAGATGTTAAACTATTATCAGAGAATATAAATTATTGAAACAGAAGGTCGAAATTACCACATAATAAATGCATTCAAAAAGTCATAATTATACAATTAGCGACTATACGTCCATATCGATTTGCGTAGCCTTAATGGCGATTTGCTCCTGGATTACCATACCGGCAACAGTTCCGTTCACATTACAGACATTTGCCGTATTTGTTACTGTAGGCCTGCTTGGCGGCAGGAAGGGGACTGCAGCTGTCAGCGTATATCTATTGATGGGAGCGATAGGATTACCGGTATTCTCAGGTTTCTCTGCCGGGATCGGCTATATGCTAGGGGCGACAGGAGGATATATTATCGGATTCCTGCTGTCAGCTATGCTGATGTGGGGATTTGAATGCATATGGGGAAGCAGTATCAAAGTCCTTACAGTATCGATGCCGGCAGGGCTCCTGGTATGTTATGCATTTGGTACAATTTGGTTTGCCACAGTCTATAGCAGCGGTACAAGCATCATGAATGCTCTCAGCCTCTGCGTGCTGCCATTTGTGATCCCGGATATCGGCAAGATAATACTTGCAGTCGAGACCTGCAGAAGGCTCAGGCCTGTACTTTACGGTGTGTTGAAGTAACTACGACGGTTAAGGGCAGTTAGTGTATGAAAAAAATACTTAAGAAATTCGGATGGTTTTTGCTTGAGGTGCTGAATCATACCGGCGACTATTGGAACTATCGTAGGTAAAAGGTTCTGAACGCTCACATGTAGGGTGAGGCTGTGCGGAAGATTCATAACTATTCCTAAAATCATAATTTTCGGAATAGTTATACACCCGAGACAGCCAGAAACACGTAAAGCCCGCATTACAGTCATTGCGAGGCTTACAGCACTTCTGCCCATATATACCGGTTCAAACAGTATATATGGGTATTTGTTTTAAGAATACTTCATCCCCTGTTCATATCATTTATATCTGTTTTATTATTTAATACAGATATATACAATGAAGCATTTATCATTTGTAAGCATTCGGCTCATAAGCTGCATCCTTGTTCATTCAGATCCATATCGGCCTCTGATATACCCGGATCTGCCTTTCAAAGCTCGTTTTCATCCGGAATTATTCAGATGGCACAAATCGCTCAAACCCTTGAAATTTCAACGAAAATCCGAGGCCGAAATTTGCGTTTTAAGCGATTTTTTGAGCCCCGGTCGATATATTATACCTTGTGATTTGAGCCTGTTTTTACCCATTTGGACTATATCGTGTTTTACTGCAATTGAAGATCCGAAGCATGACGCCGGGATGCGGTTTAGCTGTCAGTACTTCGGATCCATCAATAAAACACACTTCTAGACATATATCCGAGGAGGACATATGGAACTAGCTATCAATATACCGGAATGAATAATGTATCTCCCGGCTGGATATCGCCCGCATCGATATCATTGATCTCGCATACGTCGTATACAGCGCTGCGTACATCGATGTTGGCATTTGGGTTGTGCTCCTCGATAAGGCCCCAGAGAGTATCATCCTCCTGAACGGTCACCTGAGCGTATGTGTTTACAGCGGCAGCCTGTGCCTGACCGGCGCTGATCATCGTCATACCTGCGAAAGTGATGAGCATAGTGCATATAAGAATGAATATAAAGAACCTTACCGGGTTAGCTATTCTGTAATGATGTCTGCCTCTTGTCTGTGTCATATCTATCACCGTCCTTATCTCTGAACGCTTGTTCTAATGGGATTATAAACATCTGTTCGGACTATGTCAATACGTTTTTGAACAAAAGTTCGAAATATTTACATTCATTAAAATAAGGCTCAGGGCATAAAGCCTGCAGCCTTGGAATTTCAACGGTTACAGAGATCCGCCCGGAATCACATTTTGATCAGATCCGCGTATACGGCAGCTGTTACTCTGCATAAAATATCTGATTTCAATATTATCTGTGTCCCTCTCCTGCCAGCTGAGAAATATATCTCGTCATATAACTGAGCTGTCTCATCTATATATGTAGGATAGGATTTCTTCATGCCTATAGGCGAGCACCCTCCCCATTAAAATAAGGCTCAGGGCATAAAGCCTGCAGCCTTGGAATTTCAACGGTTACAGAGATCCGCCCGGAATCACATTTTGATCAGATCCGCGTATACGGCAGCTGTTACTCTGCATAAAATATCTGATTTCAATATTATCTGTGTCCCTCTCCTGCCAGCTGAGAAATATATCTCGTCATATAACTGAGCTGTCTCATCTATATATGTAGGATAGGATTTCTTCATGCCTATAGGCGAGCACCCTCCCCTTACATATCCGGTGAGATCAAGCAGCTCCCTGACATGTATCATCTCTATACGCTTATTGCCGGATACAGAAGCGGCCTTTTTAAGATCAAGATTCTCGGCGACGGGAATGATAAAAACGAAGAGTTCTCCGCCGTCTCCTCTTGCGACAAGAGTCTTGAATACCGTCTCCTCAGGTACTCCGAGTTCTTCGGCCGCGTGTACGCCGGACAGATCGGATTCATCGACTTCGTATTCGGCCATGCGGTATTCAATGCCTTCAGCATCGAGTATCCTCATCGCATTTGTCTTACCGCCTGATTTCTTAGCCATCTGCTTTGTCTCCTTTGCCAGCCTTGCGCTTCTCCATGTCGTCGAGAAGCTGTATGATCGTCTTCCTCTTTATGAAGCATGTGAGGAGCAGCGCGCCCATGACTACACATACTATCCCGATAGCGACGTAATTGCCTCTGCTGAAGAAGTGACCGACAAGAAGGCTTCCGACCATGCCGGGGATCCTTCCCACGGTTGCTACCAGGAGAAACGGCAGGAAATCCATCTCTGAGATACCTGCGACATAGGATACGAGGTCTTTTGGCACTCCCGGTATAAGGTATATCAGGAAGGCTATCATGATGCCTCTGCCTGAATTGAGCTTACGATGGTAGTCGGACACTCTCTCCTCGCCGAATATCATGTGAACGGCGTCTCTTCCGAGAAGCTTGGCAGTATAGAACGAGATCACAACGCCTATGACGGCTCCGATGAGAGACAGTGCAAGTCCGCCAAAAACTCCGAACATGTAGCTTGCAGCGAACTGTATAGGCTGCCCCGGGAGTACACATATGACGACCTGAACTACCTGTATCATGATCACAAGAAGTGCAGCGAAGGACTGGTGGGCCTTGAGATATGCCACCATGTCGGCAGCAGCGTTCCTGCTGAAGAGCTGATCGCCGAATTTAAGATAAAGAAAAGCCGGTATGCCCACAACTATAGTTATGAGCAGTATCAGCTTTAATATCGCAAAGATCCTTTTACTCTTGTCCTTATTGTCACTCATTACTTGCCTATATTGATCATTCCCTTTTTATAGAGCGCGTCAAGGCTCCTGATAATGCCGTATCTGGCATGCTCGTAAGTCAGTCCGCCCTGGAAATACGCGATGTATGGCTCTCTTATAGGAGAATCCGCGCTCAGCTCTATGGAAGATCCCTGCACGAAGGCTCCTGCAGCCATTATTACCTGATCAGCGTATCCCGGCATGTCCCAAGGGACAGGCGATACATATGAATCTATCGGGGCCGCTGACTGCACAGCCTGGCAGAATTCGATCGTGCGTTCAGGTGAGCCGAACTTGATGGCCTGTATGATGTCGCTTCTCTTATGATCTGCCGGAGGCATTACCTCAAAACCCAGCGATTCGTACAGCGTACCGGCCAGTATAGCGCCTTTGAGGGCAGAATTTACGACTCTCGGGGCGATGAAGAGGCCCTGGAGTACATTTCTGTTTTGTCCGAAAGTAAGACCGCACTCTGAGCCGATGCCCGGGCATGTGAGCCTGTAGGATATCTGTTCTATAAGGTCCGCCCTGCCTACAATGTATCCGCCGGACAGAGCCAGTCCGCCTCCCGGATTCTTGATGAGAGATCCTGCCATGACATCTGCGCCGAACTCTGTAGGTTCGATGATATCTACAAACTCTCCGTAGCAGTTGTCGAGCATCACTATGATGCCCGGATCTATGCTGTGTACGAGTTCTGTAACGGATTTGAGACTTTCTAAAGATATCGCAGGTCTCCAGTCGTAGCCAGTGGAGCGCTGGAGAGCCACTACTTTGGTGTCTTTTGTAACTGCAGCCCTGATCGCATCAAGGTTCACATCGTGATCAGGACCAAGTGCCACTTCTTTATATACTATACCGTAATCTTTTATCGTTCCCTTGAACGAATCGTCCGTCAGAAGACCGTGATCAGTCCTGGAATTCGCCTTATTGTCAGCGTCTCTTCCGATGACGCTCTGAAGCGTGTCATAAGGAGTTCCCGTGACCTCAATAAGCTCGTCTCCCGGGCGCAGCATGCCAAGAAGCGTGATGGCTATGGCATGTGTACCGTTTACTATATTAGGTCTGACCAGAGCTGCTTCAGTACCGAAGACCGATGCGTATACCCTCTCCACGGCTTCTCTTCCGGCATCATCGTAGCCGTAGCCCGTGCTCCAGTCAAAGTGAGTTGCATTGATATGATTGTCCTGGAAGGCCTTTAGGACCTTCATCTGGCATATGGCCGTAGTATCATCTATCGCAGCAAAGCGTTCTGCCAGGCGGCTTTCGGCATCTGTAACCAGATCCAGGACTTCCCTGCTGATGTTGAAATTATTAATAAGATATTCTGTATATGTGCTCATTTATTCTTCGTCTTTTCTTTCGAGTTCCCACTCCATGTCGGATACAAGATCACGCTTGACGTTCATCTTGTGACGAGCATAGAGCTGTGTTGTAGTTACCTGTTCGTGATCGAGAAGCGCCGCAACATCATATATCGAATTACCGCGTCCTATGAGAGATGTTGCTGCGGTGGCTCTCAGCTTGTGTGGACTGTAGCCCGAGCGCCTGCTGGTATTGAGGGCTATCGATGTATATTTTTTGACAAGCTCTCTGATCGCGCGCTCTGTGATGCGCCTGCCCTGAAGTGACAGGAACAAAGCATCCTCAGCGGCTGAATTTTCGGCTATGACGGTGTTTCGCTCGCCGTTTATGTAATCGTCCAGTACGATCTGCACGGAACGGTTTAGAGGCATTATCGACTCCTTGCCCCTCTTGCGGTAGATCTTGAATTCGCCTCTTGAGAAGTTGAATGACGAGAGGTTGAGCTGCTGAAGCTCAGACAGACGCAGGCCGTAAGTGACGAACATCACAAGTATGGCCTTGTCTCTCATCTTGGTCTTCTCCCAGTAGACGCGTTCGTGATTCGTAAGCCCCGTGCCGTTTGTGACGGCATCGAGCATTATCATGACCTCATCATCCTGGAGAGCCTTAATCTCCCTCTCGCCCGGCTTACCGACCCTGATAGGGTCGAAGCCGTCTGTGATGTTCTTGTCTATTATGCCCGCGCGGTAGAGCTGCTTGAACATGACAGATACGGATGACTTCTTGCGTGCGAGCGAACGGTTGTTGTTTTCGAACACCGTAACAGTCTCTCCGTCATCGACCATGTACTTGCGGCAGTAGTCGATGAAGAGGTTTATGTCCGCCGCGGTTATATTGTTGAATTCATCGGAAGTGATATCCCGGGTCGTCTTCGCTCCTGTAAGATCGGTCTCGTTGATCAGATAGTTAGTGAAGAAACGGATATCGTGTAGGTATGCAAGGCGGGTCATCGGCAGTACATTGCCTTTAAGATATGTGAAATAAGAGCGCATAAAAGACGGAAGCTCCTTCTGGATGGCTTCGCATTCCATGTAAATATCGTTTTCTTTCTCTACGATATTGTCAGGTTTGCCGCTCTTGTTGTGTGACTTGAATTCCTTGCTGTCGTACGTGGTCCTTGCCATTAGTTGTTCGGGACGGAAGTACTTTGACTGATCTCAAGTATCCTGTCCACTATCTCTCCTACTGTCTCGCCCTTTTCTATATTGATCCAGTTGACGAAATCGTATCTCTTGAGCCAGGTGATCTGTCTCTTGGCGTAATGCCGGGTGTTCTTCATTATGAGTTCCTTGGCATCAAAGAGATCGTACTCGCCGTTGAGGAAGCCGATTATCTCCTTGTAGCCGATGCCCTTCATTGACGGAAGGTCCGGATCATAGCCCTGCTCAAGAAGGCCGTTGACCTCGTCAACAAGTCCGTCGGAAATGAGCCTGGATACCCTGCGGTTGATCCTGTCGTAGAGCCATTCACGCTCCATGTTGAGGGCGAAGAACTTGAAATCATAGTCCGGGTTGAGCGGACACTCGGACAGATCGCGTATGCCGCGTCCGTACTCGAAAGCCTCGATGGCCCTGACTATCTTGCGTGCGTTGTTCGGGTGTATGCGGGATGCAGCATCCGGGTCCAGTGCCTCGAGATACTGATACATGTACTCGCTTCCGCGCTCCTCGCATAGACGCTCAAGCTCAACCCTGCGTTCATCGCTCTCGGCGGTCGCTCCGAAGTCCATGTCGTAAAGTATGGAATTAAGATAGAGCCCGGTACCTCCGCATACTATAGGAGTCCTGCCGCGGCTGAGTAAATCGTTGATAGTCTCGATAGCGAGCTTCTGATAAGCGGCTACTGTCATGTTCTCGCGCGGATCAGCTATCGAATAGAGATGGTGCTTGACCGCAGCCATCTCCCTTTCATCTGGCTTTGCGCTACCAATATCCATGTATTTGTACAGCTGAACAGAGTCGCAGTTGACTATCTCGCCGTTGACTCTCTTGGCGAGATAATACGCTATGAGGCTCTTGCCGACTGCAGTTGGGCCCGAGATTATATATACGGTCCTCTTATCCATTGATGTAAATCTACCTCCTGCGGAATGATCTTTCGATATCGTAGCTTGAGACCTTGATGAAAGTAGGCCTGCCGTGAGGACATGAATATGGGTTCTCACATGCAGACAGTCCGGTCATAAGCTCGTGTATCTCACGTTCCGATAATCTGTCATTTGCCTTAACAGCGGATTTGCAGGACCTCATAATGAGTTTATCTATCACGGCCTGATTGTCACCCTGCACATCGGATGCATCATCCATGAATCCGCGTACGAATCCATCCGCCTCCGCTGCATTCATATACTCCGGGATGCCTCTTACGATAAAGCATCGGTCCCCGAAATCCTCGATGTCGTATCCCATGTTCCTGAGTGCATCGAGTCTGTCCCTACCAGTCAAGTATACATCAGCGCTGACGTTTAATGTGAAGGGTGTGAGAATTGGCTGCGGAATATGCGAACTCTCCTTATATCCCGCCATGAACTTCTCATAGAATATGCGTTCGTGGGCTGCATGCTGATCGAATATGTACAGCGTATCCCTGCCCTGCATGATTATGTATGTATCGAAAACATATCCCTTGAATACAAGCTCATCAAAATCAAAAGGCTTCGGGATATCAGGCCCTGATACGGAGACCGTAGCAGAAGACACTGCGGTATACTCCGTGGCCTCCTCAGCAACATGCTCAGGATATCTCACCGCCGGTTCATCCTGAGGCACCTTACGATCGGTATCGCGATCAAGCCTGCTGAGGAAGTCTCTTATGGAAGTCTGCTCAGAAGCTGTCTCAACCGCTGCTGATGGTTTAACAACAGCCTCAGCTATTTCGCTGCCCGCGTGGACGGAAACTGCCGGAGGCTCAGGCTTTCTGACTATGGCTTCAGGGACTCCCCTGTCAGTCATGACAGATCTGTTTACGGCCTCTCTGATGGATTCCCTGACTTCATCCTGCCTCAGGAATCTGATCTCCCTCTTGCCGGGATGGATATTGACATCTATATCGTGCGGATCGGAATCGATGAAGAGGACGGCGGACGGGAATCCGCTGAATATCCTGCCTCCGTAACCCTCATTGAGTCCCCTCTCGATGACGGCACTGTCAACAAGCCTGCCGTTTACAAAGAAGAGCTGGCCTTTGCGGCTCGTCCTGGTCGATCCCGGATCGGATACATATCCCCTGACGCCGTCTCCGTCGACAGCTATCAGCTTGTATGCATGCATCTCAGGATAGAGAGTATCGAGTACAGCCAGGACATCTCCGTCTCCTTTTGTGGTGAATACCGTCTGACCGTTATTGATCATCATGAATCTGATGCCCGCATAATATACCGCAAACTGCTGTATCAGCTCGATTATCGCAGAGGCCTCCCTTGCATCGCTCTTCATGAACTTGCGCCTTGCAGGCGTATTGTAAAAGAGATCTTCCGCAATGATAGTCGTACCCTGATTGGCGCCGGTCTTCTCATTTGAGATAACGCGTCCTCCGTGGAGTACCAGCTTAAGACCTGAATTGGCTTCTGCAGTCTTTGTGACAAGAGTGAGCCTGGATACTGCGGATATGCTGGCAAGAGCTTCGCCTCTGAATCCGAGAGATCCTATGGCGTCAAGATCTGTAATGCTGCTGATCTTGCTTGTCGCATGCCTCAGAAAGGCTGTCTCAGCCTCGTCAGCCGGTATGCCGCAGCCGTCGTCGGTGACTCTTATATATGACTTGCCGCCGCCTCTTATCTCGACGATTATAGATGAGGCACCAGCATCTATTGAATTCTCAACAAGTTCCTTTACAGCAGAAACCGGCCGTTCGATCACCTCGCCGGCCGCGATCTTGTCTGCTATGAAACTATCCAGTACCCTTATCACTTGTCTTCCCTTATTTCTTCTATTATCTCCTGAAGGGCAACGAGTGCCGCTACAGGCGTCATTCTGTTGATGTCCATTGACCCGAGCCTTGAAGCGAGCTGTCTGTACTTCTCGGCGTCAGGATCACTTACCTCGTCAGGCAGGAACGAAAGCTGCTCTGACCGTTCTTCATTATCTGTGGATATGAGTTCGACTGACTCGAGCTCTTTTAACTTCTTACGGGCAGCGCTCCTTATATCCTCAGGAATGCCTGCGATACGCGCAACGTGTATGCCGTAGCTCTTGCTGGCAGGTCCCTCGAGTATGTTGTGGAGGAATACCACATCATTGCCCTCCTCGGCGGCTGCTACAGAGAGATTGTGAATGCTCTCCTGCTCAGATGCGAGAGCCGTGAGCTCGTGGTAGTGAGTAGCGAACATCGTCCTGACCCTGTGCTCAGGACGTGCAAGATACTCTGCGGTAGCCCATGCGATCGAAAGACCGTCGAATGTGCTCGTACCGCGGCCGATCTCGTCAAGGATGACAAGACTCTTTGAAGTGGCATTGCGCAGAATGCCTGCAAGTTCGCTCATCTCTATGTAGAAGGTGGACTGACCGTACGAGAGATTGTCTGACGCTCCTATCCTTGTGAATATGCGGTCCACAACGCCTATGACGGCTGAGTCCGCAGGCACGAAGCAGCCGATCTGAGCCATCAGAACGATGACAGCTGTCTGCCTCATGTATGTTGACTTACCGGACATATTTGGCCCGGTTATGATGAGCATGCTTCTTTCGGACATGTCCATGTAAGTATCGTTTGAGACGAACATTCCGGCGCCCAAAAGCTTCTCGACAGCCGGATGCCTTCCTGACCTGATATCTATCACATCGCCGTCATTTACTACAGGCTTTACGTACGCATTGTCGGACGCCACCCTGGCAAATGAAAGCAGCACATCAAGAGCGGCGATGGCAGCAGATGCGCTTTGGAGAGCTCCGATATACGGCTCCGCAGCCTGCCTGACCTTGCGGAATTCCTCATATTCGAGCTTGTTTATCCTTGTCTCGGCAGAGAGCACGAGATCTTCCTTCTCTTTGAGCTCTGGAGTGATATATCTCTCGTTGTTGACAAGCGTCTGCTTGCGGATGTAGTCATCAGGGACCTTGTCGGTCATGCCTTTGCTTACATCGATATAGTAGCCGAAGACCTTGTTGTATCCGACCTTGATCGTCTTGATCCCGGTCCTTTCCTTTTCGCGGACCTCAAGCTCTGCGATCCATGTCTTGGCATCGGCTATGCTGTCTTTGAGAGAATCGAGCTCCTGAGAGTAGCCCTGCCTTATGAGGCCGCCCTCGGTCACGGCAAGCGGCGGCTCATCGGTTATGGCCCTGTCTATAAGATTGTGGAGCTCATCAAAGCTGCCTATGCTGTCGTTAATATCCCTAAGCATAGGAGCTCTGAGAGAAGCCAGCTCATCCTTTATGTCAGGAAGCTGCGCCAGAGTCTTGCGTAGGGCCACCATGTCCCTCGCATCCGCCCTGCCGGTCGCGATCCGTGCGGTAAGTCTCTGGAAATCATAGATATACTTGAGGCAATTACCGATATTGTTGGCAATGACCGGTTCATTTTTGAGATCCTCAACAGCATCGAGTCTGTTGTTGATTTCAGTTACATCTGTCAGCGGCTCTCTCAGCCAGCAGCGAAGCAGCCTGCCGCCCATGGCAGTCCTTGTCCTGCCGATCACGCCAAGGAGCGAGCCTTTGATATCGTGATCATATATCGTCTCCAGAAGCTCGAGATTGCGGAGCGTTGATCTGTCGAGATGCATAACCCCATCGTGCTGACGAATGCTGAGCTCCCTGATCTGTCCCGGATCACTCATCTGAGTCTCTCTCAGATACATGATCAGGGACCCTACCGCGGAAGCCATCTCATCCCTGCCCTCAAGATCAAGCGGGATCAGAGAAGTGACGCCGAAGTGGTTCATTATGACGTCTCTGCATGTCTGGTATCTGTAATATGAGTCATCTACCGGATCCAGGTATACTTTGAGACCGTGATCGGCAAGAGACTTCTCAATATCAGATGAGTACTCATCGCTTATGATGAGCTCTTTGACTCCGTTTACTGATATATCGTTAAGGAGGCGGTCGAATGCAGATCCGTTCCTCCTGTCTGTTTCGAATTCATAGGCCGTAAGCTCACCCGTCGTGATATCCGCAAGCGCTACGGCAGTCATCTCATCGGAGATGGATGCAGAGGCAATATATACATTGTCATCGGATCCGCCTGCCTCGCTGATATCGAGCGTGCCCGGAGTATATATCCTGGTGATCTCTCTTTTAACTATCCCCTTGGCTGTAGCCGGATCCTCGACCTGCTCGCAGACAGCGACCTTGTGACCGTTGTTGACAAGCCTTACGATGTACTGATCAACTGCGTGATGAGGAACTCCGCACATCGGAGCCCTCTCTTCAAGTCCGCAGTTACGGCCTGTCAGTGTCAGTTCGAGCTCTCTGGATGCAAGCAGGGCATCATCAAAAAACATCTCGTAGAAATCGCCGAGACGGTACATCAGGATGGTATCGGGATACTCATCCTTGATTGCCATATACTGCTGCATCATTGGTGATAGTTTTGCTTCTGCCATAAATAAACTCTTTAGTAATCCGCTTTTTTTGCAAAAGTATAGGGGGAATACCGGATTCCCCCTACAGCCTTAGTACATATTGAGACTGAGAGACTTATTACTTGTTGTTGTAAGCCTCAACTCCGAGTTTGATGAGTTCGCATGCTCTTCTCATCTTGTCAGGTGTCAGAACGTATGCGATACGCATCTCGTTGCCGCCGAGTCCCTTTGTAGCATAGAATCCAGGAGCAGGTGCGAACATTGCTGTCTCGCCCTTGTCATCGAATTCCTTGAGCATGAACATCAGGAAATCCTCGATATTGTCTACAGGCAGCTTGCATGTCATGTAGAATGCGCCTGCAGGCTTCTGGCAAACTACTCCAGGGATCTTGGAGATCTCTTCGTAAGCAGCGTCTCTTCTTGCTTCATACTCAGCCTTAGCCTCGTCATAGTAGCTCTTGTCCATTCTGTAGAGAGCTGCGGCGCCTACCTGCTCGAGTGTAGGTACGCAGAGTCTGCCCTGAGCGAGCTTGAGGAGTGCGCTCATGAACTCTTTGTTCTTGGAGATAGCAGCTCCGACTCTGGCTCCGCATGCAGACCATCTCTTGGATACGGAATCGATGATAACGACTCTGTCTGCAATGTCGTCGAGCTGACCGAAGGAGTGAGCCTCAGCTCCGTCATATACGAACTCTCTGTATACCTCGTCTGAGATGATCCAGAGGTCGTGCTCCTTGGCGATGTCGCCGATGAGCTTCATGTCCTCGAGTGTGAGAACTCTGCCTGTAGGGTTACCAGGCGACAGGCAGCAGATAGCCTTTGTCTTAGGTGTGATAGCCGCCTCGATAAGGTCTCTCTTGGCCCAGTTATAACCGTCCTCTGCGGAAGTAGTGAGCGGTACAAGCACGCCGGATACCTCGTTGCAGAATGTGTTGTAGTTAGTGTAGAACGGCTCAGCGATAAGGGCCTCATCACCAGGGTTGAGGAGAGCTGTGAAAGCGAGGATAAGAGCCTCGGAACCACCGTTTGTGACAAGAATGTCGTCTCTCTCATACTCCATGCCGAAGTCTCTCTTCATGTAGTAGATCATTGCATCGCGGAGTTCGTCGATACCCTGCGACTCAGCATATGCGATGACCTTCTTGTCGAAGTTCCTGATCGCTTCCATGAAGCAAGGAGGAGTCTCGATGTCCGGCTGACCGATGTTAAGGCGGTATACCTTCTTGCCGTGTTTTCTCTCGGCCTCAAAAGCAAAAACGTTGAATCTTCTGATTGGTGAGAACTGCATTGCTGCACATCTTTTTGATACTTCCATAAGTCTACAACTCCTTTTGAAAATTATAGTTAACTATGATTTGCAAATAAATTGTGCCCAGACCGCGCATCCGGTCACAGACTGTTGTGAGATGATTTGACCACCTCATCAACGTCAACCATATTATCGCACTTTTTACGTGAAAGTAAAAGCAAATATTCTATATTTCCCTTGGTGCCTTTGATCGGTGAATGCGAGAGTGCAAGAGGATATAGTCCGTTGTCAGACGCATATGAAATGACGTTATTTATGACCTCCTTATGGACGGATGCATCTCGTACTATACCGCCCTTTCCTACCTGTTCTCTGCCGGCTTCGAACTGAGGCTTTACAAGGCATACGATCTGCCCATCATCCGAAAGCACCTCAGCGCATACAGGGAACATATGCTTAAGGGATATGAAGCTGACATCGATGGAAATGAGGTCGATCGGCTCTTTTATCAGAGATATATCTAGATAGCGGATATTTGTCTTCTCCATGTTGACCACACGCTCATCGGTCCTGAGCTTGTAATCGAGCTGTCCGTACCCGACATCTATGGCATATACCTTTACAGCACCGTTTTGCAGCATGCAGTCAGTAAAGCCTCCTGTAGAGGCTCCCATATCCATGCAGACCCTGCCGCTGCACACGACGCCCCATTCGTTGATGGCCTTTTCGAGCTTGAGGCCTCCCCTGCTGACATACGGGCATTCCTTGCCGGTGACCTTTATCTCGGATTCGGTATCAAAAACAGAGCCGGGTTTATCCTCGACTCTGCCATTGACGGTGACAAGCCCCGCCATGATAGTGCGTTTGGCCTTCTCGCGGGATTCCGCAAGACCGTTATTTACAAGAAGTACATCAAGTCTTTCTTTCATGATCTTATTTGTCTGCAAGCGCTGTCTTTATCCTGTCTGCTATGGACTCTGCATCCATGCCGCATTCCTTTCGAAGCGACGGGATGTCGCCATGCTCGACGAATATATCCGGTATGGCTATGTTGAGAACGTCATACGATGCGTCGTTATATCCGGCCGTGAACGACTCACCGAAGCCGCCGCTCAGGACATTGTCCTCTACGGTGACTGCAAGCTTTGTATCAAGATCGCCCCATGAAGTATCAAGAGGCTTTACGACCGCAACGTTGATTATGCCTATATCAAAGCCGTCAGCCCTGAGCAGCTCTGCGGCCTTGAGTGACTCATCAAGCATCGATCCCACCGCAAGTATCATCACATCCCTGCCCTCACTGAGCAGGTTGTTTGAACCCTTGAATCTCGGCAGCCTGAGATGGTCTCCCTCGCATGATCCGCGAGGATATCTTACAGCAACAGGACCGTCCATGTTGATCGAAAACTCAAGCATCTCGGCAAGCTGATTGCCGTCCGCAGGAGCGAGTACTGTCATGCCGGGGATCATCCCGAGATATGACAGATCGAACATGCCGTGATGTGTCTCTCCGTCAGCTCCTACAAGGCCCGCTCTGTCAACAGCAAATACGACATGCAGATCCTGAAGGGCTACATCCTCTATGATATAGTCTATGGCTCTTTGCAGGAAGCTTGAATAGATCGCAACTACAGGCTTGTATCCCGTTTTGGCAAGACCGGCTGCGAATACTACAGCGTGTTCCTCTGCTATGCCCACATCAAAGTACCTCTCCTCGCAAGCTTCATAGAACGGCAAAAGCCCGGTCGCGGTCCCCATAGCGGCAGCCACGGCTACTATCTTATCGTCCCTGAGTGAAAGCTCTGTCAGCTTGTCTCCGAATACCTTTGAGTAAGAAGTTCCGCCCTTTGAGATGACTTCACCTGTCTCGGGATCAAAAGCGGAGATACCGTGGAACTTACGAGGATACATCTCAGCCCAGTGGTAGCCCTTGCCCTTCTTTGTGATCACATGTATGAGAGTCGGACCTTCGTACTCTGACGCTGCCTTTATGATCTCGACCATGCCCGGTATGTCATAGCCGTCGACCGGCCCGAAGTATCTGATACCGAGGTCCTCTATGAGATGAGCCTCATCGTTCAGAACGCTGTATTTGAGCTTCTCCTTGGAATTTTTGAGGCTGCGGCTCAGAGGCCTGCCTACCACAGGAACGTTGCCCAGAGCCGATTTTACGGACAATTTGGCGGCGTCGTAAGTGCGGGATGCCCTCACCCTGTTGAGATACTTGTGAAGCGCGCCTACATTGTGAGCGATGGACATGCCGTTGTCGTTGAGGATGATGTTGATATTGGTCTGGTGGTCCCCGATATTGTTGAGAGCCTCGTAGACTATGCCGCTGGTAAAGGACCCGTCTCCTATAACAGCAGTGACATTGTAATCATCCCCAGCAAGATCTCTGGCTATTGCCATGCCGTAAGCCGCACTGACAGATGTACTGGAATGTCCGGTCTCATAGGCATCATGAGCGCTCTCTCTTGACTTTGGGAAACCCGATAGTCCTTTGTACTGGCGTAGTGTGTCAAATCCGGAGGCTCTGCCTGTAAGTATCTTGTGTACATAAGACTGATGGCCGACATCATAAATGATCTTGTCTTTCGGAGTATCAAAGACTCTCATGAGAGCGATCGAAAGCTCCACGATACCAAGATTGGATGCGATGTGACCGCCGGTCTTTGAGACCTTTTCAATAAGGAAATCCCTGATCTCTTCAGAAAGATCCTTAAGTTCCGGGTATCCGGCTGTCTTGCAGATATTAATAAGATCGTCGTTATACAGATCGTGTTTAATCATAATCAATACTTTCTGATCTCAAGGGAATCAGCCAGCTGTGTGAAGAATTCAGCAGCGCTGCCGTATCCCGAGATCGATTCCTTTGCCTCCATGGTAAGCCTGTGAAGCTCCTTCTTTGCGGCGTCCATTCCGTGGACGCATACGTAATTGCATTTGCCGAGATCGCTGTCCTTACCGACATCCTTGCCGATAAGCTCTGCGTCTCCTTCGAAGTCCAGTATGTCATCGAGTATCTGGAAGGCTATGCCTGTATCCATGGCATATACCGTAAATGCGTCTATCATGTCCTCGGGAGCGCAGGCAAGCATGAGGCCGGCACGAACAGGTGCGGTTATGAGATCTCCTGTCTTGTGCTCTTCGATATACCTTACAAGAGAAGCATCCGCGTCTTTGTTCTCTGCTGTCACATCAGCGGTCTGTCCCGCAATCATGCCCGCAGCGCCTGCCCTTGACATTATCTCATGAGCAGCTTTGATATGTGCAGCCAGCCTGACAGGATCATCTGCATGTCTCAGGGGCTCTCCTGTGACCGTCTCAGCGGCTGTGGATAACAGCCCGTCTCCTGCGAGTATGGCCATGGCCTCTCCGTAAACCTTGTGGTTGGTCGGCTTGCCGCGCCTAAGATCATCATTGTCCATGGCCGGCAGATCATCGTGGATCAGAGAGTAAGTATGGATATACTCAAGAGCCAGTGCGTATGGCAGAGCCTCATTTATGTCTCCGCCGGCGAACTCGCATGCAGCAAGCAGTAGCGATGGCCTCAGTCTCTTGCCTCCTACCTCCAGACTGTATGCCATGGCCTCTCTCAGGACCGATGCTTCGCTGCCGGGATCGGGCAGCATGTCTGTCAGATGGTCGTTTATGATCTTTTTGTATTCGTCAAAGCTATGCATTTTTGAAGCTTTCCTTTTCGTATATCTGTATCTTTTGCTCGGCGCTGTCGAGGATATCCTTGCAGTACGCAGCTTCCTTCATGCCCTCGTCAAAGAGCCTGAGCGAATCCTCAAGTGTGGTGGCCTGCTTGCTTATCTCGGATGCTGCATCCTGCAGGCTCTTTAAAGATTCGGTAAATGTCTTGTCCGCCATCAGATCTCCTTTCGTTCGTCCCTGCTTATTTCGACAGCAGCAGCTCTGAAGCTGCCGCTCTTCATTCTGATTATATACTCGCTGCCCGGGTCTATGCCGTCTATGTCCGGAACTATCGAGCCCTTATCGTCTGTGACCGCGGCATATCCCTTTGAGAATATATTGCGCGGATCGTTCTCTCTGAGTACGATGAGCGCCTTGTCTACGGCGTTTGAAGCTTCGGCCAGCTTTGCTCTTATGCCCGCCCTGAGAAGCTCAGCGCCGGACTCAAGAGCCCGTCTCTCGTAGTCAATCTTATGCTCGGCCGAGGTCTTAAGTATCTCAAGACTCCGGTCGATCTCTTCTCTCAGCTTGTATGTATCCATGACAGCCATGTCTGCAGCTGCTGTAGGCGTCTCGGCTCTTGCATCGGCTACGAAATCGCTTATTGAAAAGTCGATCTCATGACCTACCGCGCTGATGACAGGTATATCTGAAGCGAATATCGCTCGTGCGACTTCCTCGTCGTTGAATGCGGCCAGGTCTTCGGGTGAGCCTCCTCCGCGCCCGACTATCAGGGTATCTATGTGAAGTCCGCTCTTACTGACTTCATTGGCAGCGGCTATGCCGTCACATATGCTCCTGACGGCTCCTACTCCCTGCACCGCAGCCGGGAATATCAGTATATCCGTAAAATCATTCTTGGCTGTGATGATCTTGCGAATATCTTCTATAGCAGCACCGGTGGCAGAAGTCACGACTCCGACCCTGTAAGGGAATTCAGGTATGGGCTTCTTCCACTTGCGATCGAAAAGGCCCTCCTTTTCGAGCTTCTCCTTTATGCGGTTGAACTCCGCTGCAAGGTCTCCTTCGCCGGCAGCTTCAACGTGTCTGATGCTGAGAGAGTATGAGCCGCCTTTGGCATATGGACTGATGTCACATATCGCCACTATCTTACGTCCGTTCTCAACAAGACTCATGTCTATATTGACAGCATTGGAGCCCCAGATCGCGCACCTTATCATGGAATCTGCATCCTTGAGCGTCAGGTAGTAATGCTGACCGCTCCTGCTGAGTCCGGAGATCTCACCTTCGACTGCAAGGCCTCTCAGATTGAGATCATCTCTGAGCTTCTTTGCGATATATTCATTTACCTGGGATACGCTTACGGGTTTCATCTATCCTCCGGGCAAGCAGAGCCGTGCCTACGGCGTTGTCGCCGCTTCGCTCAGGTCTGCCGAGCCTTATATCTGATCTTTGATCACTGCGTTTTAAAAGTTCTCTGAGAGTGCGGCTCGAAGCGACGCCGCCTGCCATGTATACGGTATTTATGCCGTGAGAGCCGGCCAGCTCGTCTGCACACCCTTTCAGCAGATTATATATGCTGACAAGCAGTTCTGCTGCGAGAGCGCTTTTATCACAGCCTACGTTATCGCTGATATATCTTAGGATCTTTGTCTCGGCTCCCGAGAGATTGAACATGCCGCCGTAAGTCTTGATACGAGGCATGATCCCGGGAAGACCTGCATCAGAGATATTGAAGTCACAGTCTGACAGCAGCCCGTATGCCAGTTCATCGAGATAAGCTCCCGACGGGAACGGATATCCAAGAGCCACTCCCGCCCTGTCAAGAAGCTGACCGATCGAAATATCCTTTGTGCCTCCAATGATCTGCATGTCGTAACCGCATTCGTCGGCACTGCACTTAAGAAATTCGGTAGTTCCTCCTGATAGATGCATGAAAAGTACATCATCCCTTTCATCACCGAGCACAGCGGATGCATGTCCCTCCTGGTGAGAGAATCTGTATACAGGTACTCGAAGAGCCGATCCGATTTCAGAAGCGGCATTAAGCCCTGCAAGAAAACACGGCATGTATGAGCCTTCCACCCTCCTTGGCTTCTCCGATACGCCTATAGCAGCAATATCGGAAGGATCCACTGCTTCAAACAGCCCTAAAATGAATCCGGGAAGTCTGTTTGAGTGCACAAAGAAAGCCTCCGACTGTCTGAGACCGCGCGCTCCTTTCTTTACATCGAGGAGTTCCGCTCTTTCAAACAAAACTTCGCCCTGCCCGCTGACGGCAGCGATCGAAGTTCTGTAATTTGAGGTATCCAGTCCCAGATAGACCTTACTCATATTAATTGCAAGCTAAAGCGAGGACTCTACTTTTGACAGTACGGAATTGATGAATGCGTACGATCTGCCGTCTCCGTACTTCTTTGCCAGGTCCACTGCCTCGTTGATGGACACACCTACAGGGATGCTTTCGATGTACATCATCTCAGCTACTGCTGTCCTGAGTATTGCAAGATCCGTCTTGGCTATCCTGTCTATTGTCCACTTGTCGAGATTGCGGCTGATCATTTCATCTATCTCTTTATGATGGAGAGATACGGCGTTGAGAGTGTCGGCAGCCTGCTTTTTGTTTACTACCTTTTCGCTCTCCTCAACAACGCTGAGTCCGGACAGATCGAAGTTACCCGTGATGTCCATCTGATAGATCAGCTGCATTGTCTTTTCTCTGATGTCTTCTCTTTTCAAAACTGCTCCTTTATGACGGGGATTTGGCTTTGTCTATGCCCTCTACCCTTATATTCACTGCTTTAACGGGAACTCCGGTCATCCTTTCGATATCGGTCTTGACCTTGCTCTGGATGTCATAGCAAAGCTGCGGGATATTGACACCGAAGTAGACGATTATATCGCAATTGACGGTCATCTCTCCGTCTTCGGTGCTTATCCTGATGCCGGGATTGACCCTCTGGCCCGGCAGCATGTTCATGATGCCGGCGTCCGGGAATCTGCTGAATTCACTGAAGGATAAGATGTCCTTTTCGATCAGGTCTATGATATTCCTGTCTTCACTCATCCTGCTTATCCTCTCTGTCTGTGATCTCGATGCGGAGTTTATCTATCCTGCGGTCCTTAACCTCAAGAATAGTAAAATCGTAGTTCCTGTAGGATACAGGCGGATACTTGATGTTCTCTCTCGGGATCTCTCCCATGAGATCGATTATGAAACCTCCGACTGTCTCGCTTGTCTCGGATTCGAGCTCGACACCGGTCTCCTCTTCGAGGTCATCGAGATATACATTGCCGTCAACAATAAATGTAGTATTGTCAACTTTATCTATTATGCGGTCCTCCTCATCAAACTCATCGTCTATGTCTCCTACGATCTGCTCGATGATGTCCTCAACGGATACTATGCCGCTGAAGCCGCCGTATTCGTCTATGAGTATGGCAAGGTGCTGCTTCTCTATCTGAAGTTCCCTGAAGAGCGCATCGATGTTCTTGGTCTCAGGGACGAAGTACGCAGGTCTGAGAAGCTTTTTGATATCGACATTGTCGAAGCCCTTGATGGTTGCGTTGTATAGATAGTCCTTGATGTGCAGAATGCCGAGTATGTTGTCCGGATCGTTCCTGTATACAGGGATCCTGGAGTGTGTAAGCTCAGAGATCTGATCCATGTACTCGCGTCTGTCATCATCAAGATCGATCATGAACACATCCGTCCTCGGAGTCATGATCTCGTAAGCAAGCAGGTCATCGAACTCAAAGATCGAGTCGATCATCCTGTAGCCGTCTTCCTTGATCTCTCCGGAAGCCTGGCCTCTGTCCAGCATGGACATGACCTTGTCCTCGGAGAAGTAGCTGTCGTCAACGTCGGTATCCTTGCCGATGATCCTGATTACAAGATTGGCTATGCCCTTGCATACAAGTACAAGCGGAAGCGTTATGCAGTATATAAACTTCTGGAATCCTATAAGTCCCACGCCTGCGGACTCGCTGCACTGAGCTGCGAGCTTCTTTGGAAGTATGTCCGAAAGCGAAGTATAAACGATATAAAAACCAAGATTTGCAAGTAAGGTGATCCAGATGTTCCACTTGCCGCTGATAAGTATGTTGAAAAGAGCGAACGAAACAAGGATGCTGATGAAGCTCGCCGCGTGATCGGCATAGTGATAGTTTGACGGCTTCGACAGGAAGTCAGTAACCATCATGAGCTTTTTGTTGTCAGGATCGTCTTCGAATTCCTCTTTGATGTAATTGCGGTCGATGTAGTCGAGCGCACGCTTACAGGCTACTACGATCGCGTTGATCAGCATGATCAGCACAATCGCTGCAATCAATAAATATCGGGGCAGACTGTCGTCCATTTGTAGTCTCCTTTACTGGTCCTTTTTCTTTCTCATTATGAATCCATCTTCCGGGATCCTGTTGAATCTGATCCTGAGTATCTGCTGAGGGTGCGGAGCGCTCTCCACAGCCTCCCCTTCTTCGTTGTACATCTCAGTGATCACCTCCTCGTAATAAGGAGTGCGCGGTCCGAAGATCTCTATGGTATCTCCTACAGAGAATTTATTCCTCTGCTCTACTGTCGTAAGACCGGTCTTCGGGTCAGTCTCCCTGACAAGGCCGACAAACGAATAATCCCTTGTGTATTCGCTGGTCAGATAGTTCTGGTCCTTGTCTGTAGGCTTATTGTAATAGAAGCCGTGAGTGAACTCCCTGTGGCTCGCCTTGCAGAGCTCATCGAAATATGCAGGATCGTAGACATAGTGCTCAGGATCCGCAAGATAAGCATCGAGGGCTGCTCTGTAAGCGCTTATTACCGTCGCGACATAGTACATGGATTTCATGCGTCCCTCGATCTTGAGGGAATAAATGCCCGCATCGATAAGATCAGGCAGGCGGTCTATCATGCAAAGATCACGTGAATTCAGTATGTAACTGCCGCGGCTGTCCTCCTCTATCGGGTAATACTCGCCCGGCCTCTGCTCCTCCACAAGTGAATACTTCCATCTGCACGGATGTGTGCAGGCGCCTCTGTTGGCGTCTCTTCCGGCCATGAAGTTGCTGAGAAGGCATCTGCCTGAATATGAGATGCACATCGCACCATGTACAAAGGCTTCGAGCTCTATATCCTCCGGGAGGTTCTTCCTCATGATGCTGAGTTCCTCAAGGCTCAGCTCTCTGGCAGCGACTATCCTCTTGACACCCATCGAAGCCCAGAAAGCGGCCGACATGTAGTTGGTCGTGTTGGCCTGTGTCGACAGGTGTATCTCGGCGTCCGGGATCTGCTCACGCAAAAGCCCCATAACGCCCGGATCAGAGACCAGAAATGCGTCGACGGGAATATGAGCGATCCTGCCGATATAATCCCTCAGAAGCGGAATATCGTCGTTATGAGGGTATATATTGATAGTCATGTAGCCCTTGGCGCCCTGTTCGTGGAGCCAGTCCATGGCTTCCTCGATCTCAGGCACGCTGAGGTTCCCGGCACCCGCTCTCAGGCTGAACATCTCGCCGCCGAAATATACAGCGTCGGCGCCGAAGTTCACCGCGGTCTTAAGCTTCTCCATGTCACCGGCCGGAGCCAGTAATTCTGCTTTTGATTTTTTGATAGTCTTATCTGTCATGATTTGGTCTTATCACTGCAAGTCCGTCTCCGCCGCTCAGTATAGTGACGTCAAGATCATCCCTGCCGTTGATATAGTCAAGAAACTGCTTCATGTATTTGATGTTTGTCCTGTGCCTTTTGGCGCTTTTGCCTTCATAATCAAACAGCCATCCTTTCATGAGAATGTTGTCGCAGACTATGACGGCATCGTCTGTACAAATGCGCTCGCAGACATCCAGGAACTCCCTGTAGTGGCTCTTGCCGGCATCTATGAATATGAAATCATATCTGTCTGCACCTGAATCCACCTCGGCTTCGAGCTTCTCAAGGGTCTCAAGGGCATCGGCCGTAATGAATCTGATGCGATTCCCCTCTTTGAAGCGCTCGAAACTGGCCTTTGCGAAATCTATCATGCCGGGATTGCGGTCTATTGTGGTGACCGCAGCGTCCGGACACTTTGCGGCAAAGAACAGAGCTGAATAGCCGTGGGCAGTACCCAGCTCGAGGATGTTTTGCGGATGAGTAAAGTCAAGCAGAAGGCTCAGCGCCGCCTCTGTCTCACGGAGTATAAGAGGTACTCCGGCTTCTTCGTTAGACAGCCTGAGTTCGTAGAGGTCCTCTCTGAGCGGCCTGTGATATTCATCCATGAATTCCTTGAGCTTTACGTCTCTGACAGTCATATCAGTTATCGCCGCCATCCTCGCCTGTATCGGCTTTATCGGCAGCCTTCGCGCTTTCCTTGGCTTCGACTGCTGCATTGTACTCGGCGAGAAGCCTTTCGTATTCGGCATCGTCGGATGTGAATACGTGAGTGCCGTCGAGCTTGCTGCTCAGCACATAATGAGTATATTCATCCTCCTCCGGATAAAGCGCAGCGATGATCGACTCCTTGCTCGGCGAGCACAGAGGCACCTTAGGGAGATCGTCTCTGGAGTCCAGCTCAAGATTATAGCGGTTATGCAGGACCGCGGATATCTGAGCCCTCTCCTTGTCGACAGAAGTCTCCTTTTCGATCATGGAGGCTATGATGAGGACTTCTCTCGGTGTTATGCCGAGCTCATCAGTCCTCGCCAGATACTCCTCGTTATAGAAGTTGGTGAAGGCATCGATCATCATGATGACCATCATGCTTTCGTCGGCACCTGAGCTCAGTGTGTATTCTCCGGGGAGGAAGAATCCCTCCACAAGATCAGTGCCGCTGAGTTCTCCGGTCGGATCCTCGAGTATCTCGATATCAGCAAGGGCCGGTGAAGAAGCGGCTTCGAGGAATGCGTCCCTGTCCGCAAGACCGTCCCTGTCAAGGGCTGCAGCTATCTGGTCGACAGTGTAACCGGCAGGGATCTGGAAGCCCTTTGCTGTTGTAAGTCCTCTCTGCAGAGTGCGTATGATTCTGAGAGAATCCATCGAAGGCGACAGGTAATATGTCCCCGGTCTGAAGTTCTTTGCGGCAGAGATCTTTGCGAGCAGCTCAAACCTGGAGGAACTGCGGATGAAGCCGTCTTCCTCCAGCCTGTCTGCAACTGCGTCCAGATCGTCGTTCTGGCTAACATCGAAGTTCTTATATGTCGTCTGTGTCCTGTCATACGGCTGCGTCATCGCAGAGATAGCTGCTAGAGCAATTATGACAACGATCAGAAGCACCAGAACAACGATGAGCGCCTTGCGGACGCGCGGGTGTCTCCTTGCGACTGTTACTTCGGTGTTCAATCAGTGCACCTCTACTTGGATCTTCCGAGGTACTCGCCGGATCTTGTGTCGATCTGGATCTTTTCGCCCTCGTTGATGAAGATAGGTACCTGGATGACAGCGCCTGTCTCAACTGTGGCAGCCTTTGTAACGTTGGTAGCTGTATCGCCCTTTACGCCCGGCTCAGTCTCGATTACCTCGAGATCTACGAAGTTAGGAGCCTCAACGTCGAATGCGTTGTCCTTGTAGAACTTGACTGTAGCGATGTCGTTCTCGCGCAGATACTTCATTGCTTCCTCAACGAGCTCGTGTGTCAGCGGAACCTGATCAAAAGTGTCCTGATCCATGAAGTAGTAGAGCTCTCCGTCGTTGTAGAGATACTGCATCTGCTTGGTCTCGATATGAGCCTTAGGGAACTTGTCGTTAGGGTTGAAAGCTTCCTCGCGTGTAGCTCCTGTAAGGATGTTTCTGTACTTTGTCCTTACGAAGGCAGCTCCCTTACCAGGCTTTACGTGCTGGAAGTCGAGAACTACATGAGGCTCTCCGTTCATCTCGAAGGTGATACCTTTTCTGAAATCACTTGCATAAATCATTGGTTTTCTCCTTTTATATTTACAATATTAAATAACATCTTCATGTACGACAATGAATCAGACCGCAGAGGCTTGAGGCCCGCTATTTCATTCCCATTGCCTCGCCGATGATTCCGAATACGTCATTCATCATGACAGAGAATGCACCCTCTGCCTGCAGGAACTGAGCTGCCAGAGGCTTCGATGAGAGCATCATCGAGAGGTTCTGTACCCTGCTCATCGTATCCGCATCAGGCTGCTGACCCTGCATCTGGGCAGCCTGGAGTGCTACCTGGAGCTGCTGCAGCTCGCCGAGCATCTTTGAAAGCTCTTCGTCGGATTCGATCTCCTTGCGCATCTTGTCGAATTCCTTGAATTCATTGGACTCCTTGATAGCCTTTGCCAGGCTGTGAGCCTCGTCATATACATTCATGTGAAACACCTCCTATACGTACAGGATGACCGGGATTATCACCGGATTCCTCTTTGTCTTGTTATATATGAAAGTCTTCATATCCGATTTGATCGCTCTTGTGAGCGAAACTTCATCGAGTTTGCCCGCAGAAGCGCTCTTGCCTATCGTGTTATATACGACGTTGAGAGCCTCTGTGAGCAGGTCCTGATGCTCTTCGACATAGACAAATCCCTTTGTCCTGAGCTGAGGCTCAGCCATGAGTGATCCTGACTCTGAATCGAGAGCTACCGAGACAGTGATAAGTCCCGACTGCGACAGGGTCTTCCTGTCCTTGAGGACTACGCTTCCTACATCTCCGATGCCGTAGCCGTCTACCATGACATCCTCTCCGGATGTGAAGCCTTTGTTGATACGGGCGTTCTTGCCCTCGACCTCAAGAGCGTCGCCGTTGCCCATCACGTAGATGCGGTTCTTAGGCTGGCCGAGCTTATTTGAGAGCTTGGCATGCTCGATGAGATGTCTGTACTCTCCGTGAGCGGGCACGAAGTGTCTCGGTCTCAGCAGAGTGTGTATGAGCTTGAGCTCCTCTGATGAAGCGTGTCCGGATACGTGCACATCCATCGTGGATGCGAGCACTACCTCGACTTCCTTCTCATAGAGCTTGTTGATGACCTGCGAGATGACCTTCTCGTTGCCCGGTATAGGCGATGAAGAGAATACAACAACGTCGTTCTTTTTGAGCTTGACTGATTTGTGGTTGTCGTAGGCCATCCTTGTCAGAGCGCTCATAGGCTCGCCCTGGCTGCCCGTTGTGATGATCGTAAGATTACGGTCAGGGATCTTTCTGATCTCTCCAATATCCACGAATATGGATTCAGGCAGATCGTCGAGATATCCGAGCTTGCGGGAGAGAGCCAGGACGTTCTCCATGGACCTTCCGGATACCGCTATCCTGCGGTTGTGCTTCATCGAGGCTTCGAAGAAGTACTTGATCCTGTGCACATTCGATGCAAAGGTCGCGATAATAATGCGCCTCTCGGTATTGTCGAAGATCTCATCTATCGACTCTCTTACGACAGCCTCTGAAGGCGTATAGCCTTTCCTCATTACGTTGGTGCTGTCGCAGAGCAGGACGTCAACGCCCTCATCTCCGAGCTGCGAGAACCTGTTGAGATCGATGACCTTGCCGTCAAGCGGCGAGTAGTCGATCTTGAAGTCACCGGTATGGACAACGTGCCCTCCCGGGAACTTGATCGAGTACGCAAGCGAGTCAGCAATGCTGTGATTGGTCTGGATAGCTTCGATTTTGAATGAACCGATCTTGAATTTGCTCCCGGCCTTGATCACGTGACGCTCGCAGGTAAGGAAATTCTCCTCAAGCTTGTGGTCTATCATGCCCATGGCAAGCGGGGATGCATAAACCGGGGTATTTATCTCCTGAAGGAGATACGGAACACCGCCGATGTGATCCTCGTGGCCGTGAGTGATGATCAGGCCCTTGACCTTGTCTTTGTTTTCGATGAGATATGTGAAGTCCGGAATGACTATGTCTATGCCGAACATCTCGTACTCAGGGAATGCAAGTCCGCAGTCAATGATGAGTATCTCATTATTGCACTCGATAAGCGTGCAGTTCTTGCCTATTTCCTTGAGTCCGCCCAGAGGAATTACCCTGAACGGAACCGTATCTTTATTTTTCTTTTTTGAAGCGTTTACTCTGTAAGGCTTCGGTTTCTTATATCTTTTGTTATTGGTATTATTATTAGCCATATCGTCAGGAGCCGCTATCTGACAACGAAGTTGATGATCTTGTTAGGTACGAAGATCACCTTTACTACCTCATGTCCCTCTGTGGCTTCCTTGAATCTTTCGGATGCCCTGGCGGCTTCTTCCACTACCTCCTTCTGTGTGTCATTCGGCAGTCTCAGTCTGTCCTTGAGCTTGCCGTTTATCTGTAAAATGAATTCTATTTCGTCTTTGACAAGCGCTGACTCGTCATATGACGGCCATTCCTTGTTGTAAAGTCTGTCCTCATGTCCGAGATTGTTCCAGAGTTCCTCTGTGACATGCGGGCAGAACGGGTTGAGAAGCACGAGCAATGTCTCTATGGCGTTGCCGTAGAGCGGCAGATTGATCTCGCCGTTCTTGTACTTGTACATCTCATTTACGAGTTCCATGATGGATGCGATGGCGGTGTTGAAGTTGAACCTGCCGCCTACATCCTCTGTAACCTTTTTGATCGCCGAATTCAGCATGAAGCTGAGCGACTTGTCGGCATCGCTCTTTGCCTCAAACGAGGTGCTGACATCAGCATCGCCTCTGATCTCATCGATGTACTCTATGACGAGCCTGTATACACGGTTCAGGAACCTGTAGCTTCCCTCTACACCTTCGTCGGACCAGTCGAGTTCCTTCTCCGGCGGAGCTGCGAAGAGTATGAAGAGTCTGGCTGTATCCGAGCCATATCTGGCCTGGATCTCAGCAGGACTTACTACATTTCCGAGGGACTTGCTCATCTTGGCTCCGTCCTTGATGACCATGCCCTGTGTGAGCAGGTTGGTGAACGGTTCCTCGACGCTGCTGAGTCCTATGTCGTGCAGGAACATCTGGAAAAATCTCGCATACATCAGGTGGAGGATGGCATGCTCAACTCCGCCGATGTACTGATCTACGCTCATCCAGTAATCCGACTTTTCCTTTGCGACCGGCAGCTGATCGTTGTGCGCGTCGCAGTATCTGAGGAAGTACCACGAGGAATCAAGGAAGGTATCCATCGTATCGACTTCCCTCTTTGCCGGTTTGCCGCAGCATGGACAAACAGTATCGACAAATGTCTTGCTGGTAGTTATAGGAGACTCACCCTTGCCTGTGAACTCTACATCTGTAGGGAGGAGCACGGGAAGGTTCTCTTCCTTTTCGGGTACCCATCCGCAGTCATCGCACCATATCATAGGGATCGGTGTGCCCCAGTATCTCTGTCTGGAGATGAGCCAGTCTCTGAGTCTGAAATTGACGGTCTTGTCGCCTATACCCTGCTCATTGAGCCAATCTATCATCTTAGGTATGGCCTCTTTGTTGTTGAGTCCGTCGAACTGACCGGAATTGATCATCTTGCCTTCGGCTACAAAAGCTTCCTTGAGGTCATAGAGATCAATAGAAGGATCCTCAGGGTCGACTACCGGTATGATCTCAAGGCCGAATGCCTTGGCGAAGTCAAAGTCTCTCTGGTCATGAGCCGGTACAGCCATGATGGCGCCCGTGCCATAACCCATAAGTACATAGTCGGAGATGTAGATTGGTATCTCCTTACCGTTTACCGGGTTGACCGCGTATCTGCCGATAAGGACTCCGGTCTTCTCATTGGTCGTTGAAGTCCTCTCGATATCGCTCATGTGGCGTACCTTCTCCTGATAGGCCTTTACATCGGACTCCTCAGGTCTTCCGGCCACAAGCTCATCAACATACGGATGTTCAGGCGACATTACCATGTAAGTCGCACCGAAAAGCGTGTCGGCTCTTGTGGTGAATACCTCGAGAGTCAGATCGGAATCCTTGATCTTGAAGTCGATATTGGCGCCGTAGCTCTTGCCGATCCAGTTGCGCTGCATGGTCTTGACCTTGTCAGGCCATCCCTCGAGCTTGTCGAGGTTGTCGAGCAGCCTGTCTGCATAGTCTGTTATTTTGAGATACCACTGCGACAGGTTCTTTTTTGTGACCTCTGTCTTGCATCTCTCGCACTTGCCGTCTACTACCTGCTCGTTTGCGAGCACCGTCTGGCAGCTAGGACACCAGTTGACCGGGTTGTCCTTTTTGTATGCGAGACCCTTCTTGTAGAACTGGATGAAGATCCACTGTGTCCATCTATAGTACTCAGGAGTGCAGGTAGCGACTTTGCGGTCCCAGTCGTACGAAAGGCCCATGCTGGCGAGCTGCTTGTCCATTTCGTCCATGTTGTCGAAAGTCCACTTCGCAGGCTCTGCGTTATGCTGTATTGCCGCATTCTCTGCAGGAAGTCCGAAAGAGTCATAGCCCATCGGATGGAGCACGTTGAAGCCGGCCATCTTTTTGTATCTGGCTATCACGTCTCCGATCGAATAGTTCCTGACATGTCCCATGTGGAGCTTGCCGCTCGGATAAGGGAACATCTCAAGGACATAGTACTTATCCTTGCTGTCATCCTCGACAGTCTTGAAGGCTCCTTCTTCGGCCCAGATCTTTTGCCACTTGGCTTCTATCGTAGTGAAATCGTATTTGTCGTTACGCATTGCTATCTCCTATATCAGTCTACAAGTATCATTTCGCAGTCGTTCCAGATGCGCTCGAGCGTGTATTTGTTGCGCGTCTCCTCGGTAAAGATATTGACGATCACATCTCCTCCGTCGACAAGGATCCATCCGGTCTCAGGCCTGCCGTCCTTGCTCTTGGGCTCGAATCCGAGCTCTGCGAACTTGTCCTCTACCTCCTCGGCGAGCGTACCGAGCTGTCTTTCGTTGCCCGCGGTCGCGTTTACGAAATAATCCGCAAATGATGAGTTCTCTGCGATGTCGATCATCACTACTTCTCCGGCTTTCTTGCTGCTGAGAAGATCTGCGATAGCTTTTGCCATTTCTTTGCTAGTCATTTTCTCTCCTGTCCTTTTGTTTGATCTTGGTGATTATGTAGTCCCTTGCTTCTATTGTGTCCTTATCCAGGACCTTTCCCTTTGATAATATATCGTCTATCGCGAATTCCATGATTGCGATGCACGCGGCATCGAGGTCCTCCCTCGCAAGCTTTTGAAGGGCCTTCAGCCCGGCATAGCCTCTTCCGTCCTCAATGGCATCTGATACATAAAGTATCTCTTCGGCTGTGTTCATGCCGGCCTTGCCTGTGGTGTGCCACCTTACCATCTCGAGGACTTCCTCATCGCTTACACCGAATTCGTGCTCGAGTATGGCGGCTCCGACCTTGGAATGCGCGAGAGATTTGTTGCCTATCAGGCTTTCGCTCAGGTCGTACCTTCGTACATACTCATCCATCGTCTCCTGGTCAAAGCACTTGGCTATGTCGTGGTATCTGCCTGCGAATCCCGTCTTGGCCTCATCGCAGCCGTAAATGCCTGCGAGAGTCCGGGCCATGCGTTCTACTCCGAGCGAATGCTCGTATCTGCTCTTATCGAGATGCTCCTTCATGAAGATCTCAAGAGCGTCAGTCTTTGTACAGATCATGTTTTATTATGTATTCCTCTACTCCCGGGTGGACCATGTCGCTTATGGACTCCCCGTTCTTGATGCGTCTCCTGATAAGAGTCGATGAAGCATCCACAGGAGGCATATCCAGGACGGTGATATCCGAGTTGTACTCCCTTCGGAACATCTCGATGATATGCATGCCCTCGATATCGTCCGTATGTGGCCTCTTGACCGTTATCAGCGGATAGTCTGTAAGTATCTCCCTGCCGTGATACCACATGTCAAGCTGTATCACGGAGTCAAAGCCGAGCACGAAGCACAGCTGACCGTCAACTGTATCTCGGAAGTGTCTCAATGTCTCGACCGTATATGACGGTCCTCCCTTGAGAAGCTCGTAATCGGAAACACTGAACGCCGGATTGACATCCAGGCAGGCTTCGATCATATGGACTCTGTCGATACCGTCTGTCACCTTGCGGTTCTGCTTGAACGGCGAGATGAAAGCCGGCATGAATATGAGTTCATCAAGTCTGCACTGCCTTACTGCGGCGTCCGCAAGAGCCACGTGCCCGTTGTGTATCGGGTCAAAACTTCCGCCGTATATGGCATATCTGCGTTTATCTGAGCCTTTGTTACTCTGCATCTGGTACAAGTTCTATTCCGAGTTCTTCAAGCTGTCCTTCGCCTGCAGGAGCAGGAGCTTCGCAGACCGGACACTCGGCATTCTGGTTCTTTGGGAAAGCGATAACTTCTCTGATGCTCTTCTCCCCGAGAAGCAGCATTACGAGTCTGTCAAGACCGTATGCAAGTCCTGCATGAGGAGGTGCACCGTACTTGAACGCTTCGATCAGGAAGCCGAATTTCTCCTCGCATTCCTCGTCTGTAAGTCCGAGGGCCTTGAACATCCTTGCCTGAAGATCCTTGTCGTGTATCCTGACAGATCCTCCGCCGAGCTCCACGCCGTTGAGCACGATGTCGTATGCGTTTGCTCTGAGTCCGAGTATATCACTGTCGAGCTTTTCGAGTTCGTCGAGCTTAGGCTGAGTGAACGGATGATGCATGGCCTTGATATTGCCGTCTTCATCCTGCTCGAACATCGGGAAATCAACTACCCAGAGGAAGTTGAACTGCTCATCGTCGAGAAGTCCGAGAAGCCCTGCGACCTTCCTGCGCAGGAAGCCGAGTGAGTCGTATGTGACCTTAGAAGTGCCGCTTACGATGAATACGATGTCTCCCTCGGAAGCCCCGCACTTGTCAAGGACTGTCTTTAGCTCATCATCTGTGAAGAACTTGCCTACAGATGATGAGATGCCTGATGCCTCATGCTTGATCCATACAAGGCCCTTTGCTCCGTAATGCTTGACCTCATCCACGAGCTTGTCGATCTTTTTGCGGGAGAATTCCGAAGCGCCTCCCGGTACGCATATGCCTCTGATATCTCCGCCCTCTGCGAGTGTCTTGGTAAAGACCTCGAATCCGCATCCGGCGAATACGTCGTTGAGCTTCATCAGCTCGATATCGAATCTGGTATCAGGCTTGTCTGATCCGTATCTCTCCATGGCCTCGGCATAAGTGAGTCTCGGGAAAGGTGTCACCACATCGATGCCCTTGACTTCCTTCATTACCTTTTTGATGAATCCCTCCTGGATCGCGATGACATCATCGACTCCCGCAAAGGACATCTCGAGGTCGATCTGTGTGAACTCAGGCTGCCTGTCTGCACGGAGATCTTCATCCCTGAAGCACTTGACGATCTGGAAGTATCTGTCGGTGCCTGCAACCATCAGAAGCTGTTTGAACATCTGAGGCGACTGAGGAAGTGCGTAGAACGAGCCGTTGTGTACCCTGCTCGGTACGATGTAGTCGCGGGCTCCCTCCGGTGTCGGCTTGATGAGCATCGGAGTCTCAACCTCTGTGAAACCCTGCTCATCAAAGTAGTCGCGTGCGCATTTGACCACCCTGTGTCTGACGCTGAGGTTTCTCTGCATTTTATTCTTGCGAAGGTCGAGATACCTGTACTTGAGTCTGAGGTTGTCGTCTACATTGTCGTCATCCTTGATATAGATAGGCGGAGTCTCCGACTTTGAGTAGATCACGAGATCATCAGCAAAAACTTCGATCTCGCCTGTCGGGATATTGGAGTTCTTGGAGCTTCTCTCCTTTACTACTCCCTTTACTCCGATGCAGTACTCGCTCCTGAGACTCTTGGCCTGCTCGAGCACAGTCTCAGGCACATCCTCGTTGAATGTGATCTGTGTGATGCCGGTCTTGTCTCTGAGATCCACGAATACCAGTCCGCCCAGGCTCCTTGCCTTGGCTACCCATCCGTTAAGTATGACTTCCTTGCCTTCGTCAGCGAGTCTCAGCTCGCCGCACATGTGTGTTCTCTTATATAGCATTTACCAGGTCTTCCCTTCTTACTTTTGTCTGTTCTGATGTTTCCATATTTTTGAGAGTGAGCTCTCCGCTGTCCACCTCGTCATCGCCTATGACAACAGTATAGGCGGCGCCGAGCTTGTTGGCGTATTTCATCTGGCCCTTGAGATTGCGTTCTCTTGTATCAGCCTCAGCTCTGATTCCGGCCCTGCGAAGCTCGTGAATGAGCTGAAGTGAATACGTCCTTGCCTTGTCTCCTATCCATGCGATGAATATCTGAGGTGCAGGCGCGATGCCGAAGTCATGGCCGCAGGCATCCATCAGCAGGAGCAGTCTCTCCTTGCCGAGTCCGAAGCCCACGCCCGGCATCTGAGGTCCGCCGACTTCCTCTATAAGGTGGTCGTAGCGTCCGCCTCCGCATACCGTGCCCTGAGCACCGATCTTTGTGGTGATGAACTCGAAGGCTGTCTTGGTGTAGTAATCAAGTCCTCTTACGATCGAAGGGTCCACAGTGTATCTGATGCCCATCGCATCGAGATAGGACTTGAGATCCTCGAAGTCCTGTCTGCACTCATCGCAGAGGTAGTCGAGCATCATCGGAGCGTCCTTGCATATCTCTCTGTCCTCCTTGGACTTGCAGTCGAGTATCCTCATAGGATTCTTTTCGAATCTGGACTTGCATGTCTCGCAGAGGCAGTCATAGTGCGGACGAAGGAAATCCTGGAGCGCCTTGCGGTATACAGGCCTGCACTTGCGGCAGCCTACGCTTGAGATGTGAAGCTCTATGTCCTCGATACCCATGCGCTCGAGGAAGTCGCTTCCGAGAGCTATGATCTCGGCATCGGCTGTCATCGAGTCAGTGCCGAAGTTCTCGATACCGAACTGATGGAACTCTCTGAGCCTGCCTGCCTGAGGCTTCTCGTATCTGAAGCACGGAGTATCGTAGTAGAGCTTGGTCGGCTGAGTCTCAGCATATAGATTGCTCTCTATAAATGCCCTGACTGCAGGCGATGTGCCTTCAGGCTTGAGAGTTATGCTGCGGCCGCCCATGTCCTCAAAGGTGTACATTTCCTTTTGAACGACATCCGTGGTATCGCCTATTCCTCTGTTGAAGAGCTCCGTAGCCTCGAATGCCGGAGTTCTGATCTCCCTGAATCCGTACTCCGAGCAGATCTCAGCCCACTTGTCCTCTATGTAGTGCCACCTGTATGCCTCCTGGGGAAGCATGTCCTTAGTGCCCTTTGGAGCTTTGATTGCCATTTATGACCTCCGCTTATCTGTAATATTCGTCCTTGCGGGCGAGCATTTCATCGAAACGCTCGCTGTATATGTTGTAATTGCTGACGTTGGCTATTCTCTCGAGACGGTCCTCGTCCCTGTAATATACCTTGCCTACCGCACCGGCACCGAGCCCTATGATGGTCTGTTTGTCCTCCATGATGCGGATATTGTATATGGAGTGAGTGCCCGGCAGACACCATCCTACATTCTCGAGAGATGCCATCTGGTGTTTTTGTCTGTATATGTAATACGGTACATATCCTGCGCTGTGCAGCATGTCCACAGAGATGTCCAGCATCTTTGTGACCGTATCGGCTCCGCGCCTGTAGTAGGCAGGATCGTTGTCCCTGAGCCTTGATCCTCTCTTGACAGAGAGTGTGTGTATCGTGATGTTCTCGGCACCGAGTCCGATGATCTCCTCAAGAGAAGCTCTGAAGTCTTCGACGTCCTCCTCAGGGAGGCCTGCTATGAGATCCGCATTGATGATGCCGATGCCCGCATCCCGTGCGAGAGCGAAGGCTCTACGTATGTCGTCAGGTTCATGGTCTCTGCCGATGAGCTTGAGCGTATTGGCCTTCATCGACTGAGGGTTTATGCTGATGCGCCCTATGCCCATGGACTTGAGTGTCATCAGCTTGTCTGCTGTTATGGTATCCGGACGTCCGGCTTCGACAGTGAACTCAAGCTCTTGTGGCGATATACCGAAGGAGCCCGATACAGTACTTATTAGCCTCCCGAGCTGATCAGCACTGAGAGTTGTCGGAGTGCCGCCTCCGATATATATGCTCTCTATGACTGTATCATGTGACTTTGCAAGCCTGCCCGCATACTCTGTCTCCCTTATGAGATCTTTGAGGTATCTCTCATGAGCCTCAGCGTCGGCCACGTTTGATGCAAAGCTGCAGTACGCGCATCTGGTCGGGCAGAACGGGATGCCTGCATATACCGAGACCTTGTCCCATGGATCTCCGAGTCCGAGCGAGAGCTGGTAATCTGCGATCTCTGAGATCAGATCGATCTTGGCCTCGCTGACAAGATACTTATCAGAGAATACCTTCCTCATCTCCTGCACTGATGTCTCTGAGGCGATCGCAAGAGCAGGTTTGAGCGGCCTGACTCCGGTGAGTGTGCCCCAGGGAGGAATGCTCCCCGTGATGTCAGAGAGGAGTCTGAAGAATTCCCTTTTGATCTCGTCTCTGTCGGATGAGCCTTTGCTGTTGACAAAGAAGCTTCCGTCTTTCAGAAGCCCGTCAAGTGAGCTTCCCCTGTATGGTATTACCTCAAAACCGTCGTCCGGCAGGAAGGCCCTGCCCAGCTCGAGGTAGTGATATTCGTCGTCTGTATTATTGATGTAAAACCTATACAAATGGATTGGCCTTCTTTTCGTACCCTATGCTTGTCGGATCGCCGTGTCCCGGATATACGATGAGATCCTCATCGAGCGGATAAAGCACGGTGGATATGGACTCAACGAGAGTCTCCCAGTCTCCTGTCTCAAGATCGGTCCTGCCGACGCTGAGCCTGAACAGTGTATCGCCTGTGAATATCTCTCTGTCTGTAGCAAAACAGATGCCGCCTGCAGTATGACCGGGAGTGGCGATGACCCTGAGCCCGGTCTCCCCGAGAGTGATGACATCGCCGTCCCTGAGGAGCTTTTTGGGCTCAGGGCAGCCCTGCTTTGTCATGAGAGCCAGATCTCCCTCGGGACCTGCAAATACCACACTCGAGTACTCCTCGAGATAATCATTGACCGCATAGAAATGATCATGATGTCCGTGAGTAAGGAGCAGATATTTGAGATGCGCATTATTTTGGATATCCATCCTGATCTCGAAGTCGTAATAACCCGGATCGATCACGGCTTTGAAGCCCGTAGCCTCGTCAGTGATCAGATATGTGTTCTCGCCGTACATGCCCTTCGGGTAGCATTTAATGTCAAGACTCATTGATGTCACCTTTTCAATAATATCTTATCGTTAATTTATGTCAGTGAGGTCTGTATACCTTGATGACTCCCTCGACCTGTCTTAGTGCAGTCAGAAGTCTCTGTATCTGATGCATGTCGGTTATTTCAACCGTCAGGAGGGTATTGGTCGTGCCCGGCTCTCCCGGTGTGAGATTGAGTCCGACTACCTCAAGGTCGTTGTCGTCGCAGACCTTGGAGATCTCTTTGAACAGTCCCTTGCGCTCTGTGGATACGACCTGTATGTCTGCGTAGTACTTGCGGCTGTCACTAGGAGTATCCCAGTCGACCTCCATGAGCCTGCCCTGCTCCTCCTCTTTGAGATTCTGGATGTTGGGACAGTCTGTCCTATGTACCGTAAGGCCCTTGCCTTTGGATACATATCCGATTATCTTGTCGCCCGGAATAGGATTACAGCATGTTGCACGTCTTATAAGGAGATTGTCGGCTCCCTTGACCACTATGCCCGAGTCGGAAGTTGAAGCTTTCCTTGTGATCGAACGCTTTTTGACTTCGATCTTGTCCTTGTTCTCTTCTTTTATCTTATTGTCGGCATCGTAGTACTCGATCAGCTTTTGTCCGAGCTTGGATACTGTACTGCCTCCCCTGGATATCTGAAGGAAGAGTTCGTTGACGTTGGAACAGTTGAAGTCCTTGACTGCCTTAAGTATGTATGCGTTTTTTGTGACAAGAGCCGGATCATAGCCTTTCTTTTTGATGTAGTTATTGATGTTGGTCCTGCCCTTGTTGACATCAAGATCTTTGTCGGCTTTGCGAAGCCAGTTGCGGATCTTATTTTTGGCTCCGGAAGTCTTGCACTTCTTGAGCCATTCAACACTCGGACCTGATGAATTGGCCGATGTGACGATCTCTACTATGTCTCCGTTCTGGAGCGGATGGTCGATGGTGACCATCTTGCCGTTTACCTTGGCTCCGACACATCTGATACCGACGTCGGTATGTATCTTGAATGCGAAGTCCAGAGGCGTGCTCTCCGACGGAAGCTCCATTACATCTCCATGAGGTGTGAATACGAATACCTGATTGTCGAAGAGGTCTACTTTGAGAGTCTCCAGGAATTCGACGGAGTCGTCTGCCTCTGTCTGGAGCTCGAGCGCCTGTCTGAGCCATGCGAGCTTCTGTTCGCTTTCGTCCTCGTCACCGGAGATCTTACCCTCTTTGTACTTCCAGTGGGCTGCGATACCGTACTCTGCGATACGGTGCATCTCGTAAGTCCTGATCTGGATCTCGAAAGGTTCTCCGTTGTCGCCGAGCACCGTAGTATGTATCGACTGATACATATTAGGCTTAGGCATTGCTATGTAGTCCTTGAACCTGCCCGGGATAGGCTTCCATCTGTTGTGTACAAGGCCGAGAGCCGCATAGCAGTCCTTGACGCTGCCTACGAGTATCCTGACAGCCAGAAGATCGAATATCTCGTCGATCTGTTTGTTCTGGACCTTCATCTTGCGGTAGATGCTGTAGAGATGTTTTGACCTGCCCTTTACGTCATGCTGTATGTTGGCGTCTTCGAGCAGATCAGATATCTCGGCGGTAAGAGACTCGAGGTTCTTTTCGTACACGTGCATCTGCTTTTCGACGGCATCAGAGAGCTTTTTGAATTCCGTCGGATACAGATACTTGAGAGCAAGATCCTCGAGTTCGAATTTGATGCTGAAGATACCGAGCCTGCCTGCAAGAGGCGAATATATCTCGAGAGTCTCAAGAGCCTTTGAAGTGCGTTTCTCGGTCGGCATGTACTCGAGAGTCCTCATGTTGTGGAGCCTGTCTGCAAGCTTGATGATGAGGACCCTGATGTCCTTTGACATGGCCAGGAACATCTTGCGGAAGTTCTCGGCCTGCGCAGTCTCGGTCGAATCGTAGGAGATATTGCCGAGTTTGGTGACTCCGTCGACCAGATCGGCTATCTTTTCGTCGAAGTCCTCGATGAGCTCCTCCCTTGTGTATTCGGTATCCTCAACTACATCGTGGAGGAGTCCGGCGATGACAGTCTCGTTGTCCATGCCGAACTGAGCGAGAATAGTGGCAACAGCAACCGGGTGGATGATGTAGGGTTCTCCACTCTTGCGAAATTGCCCGTCGTGTAATCCGCGGGCAATTTCGTACGCCTTGATAATGAGCGAATCATCATACTTGGGATTTATCGCGCTCATATCATGTATGAACTTTTCGGTTGACAGATCAGGACTGATCTTAGCTGCCATGTTAAGTCTCCGGCTCCTTAATTGTTATCGTCAGAGTCTGATGCCTTCGTCATCTCTTCTCTTTGAAGATCTCCTGCGCGCCTTGTCGGCTTTGGCTTTATTGTCTTCGTACTTGGAAATACCCTCTTTTTTGGTCAGCTCATAGAATACCGGGCTGCAGAGGAATATCGATGAATATGTACCTACGAATACACCGATCATGAGCGGGATAAGGAATCCCCTGAGCTCCGAGCTGGCCATCACATACAGCGGTACCATTACCAGGAAGGTCGTCAGCGATGTCATGATAGTCCTCGAGAGTGTCTGGTTGATACTGTCATCGATAAGTGCGACAGACTGCTTGCGCTTATAGAACTTGGAGTTCTCTCTGATACGGTCAAATACTACGATGGTATCGTTGATCGAATAACCTACGACTGTCAGGATACCGGCGATGAACGGGTTGTTAATAGTGATCCTGAATATAGCGTATATCGAAAGCGTAACGAGCACGTCATGGGCAAGTCCGGCAACGGCAGCGAGTCCGTATCTCCAGTCTTTAAATCTGAATCTGATATAGATCAGCATGCAGATAGCTGCTATGAGTATGGACTTGATGGCGTTGTTGCGCAGGTCCTTACCTACTGTAGGTCCGAACTCCTCTGATGCGAGTACGTCGTCATCGGAGAATCCGTACTTCTCCTGAAGAGTATTGACTACCTTGGTACGCTCAGCGGACTTCAGGTCCTTGATGGTCCTGATAATGATCTGTGAGTTGTTGTCCGAAGCATATACTATAGTCGGATCGAGATCGTACTCTGCGATAGTATCCTTGACTTCGTCTATGGTGACTTCCTGTCCGAGTTCGATCTGCATCATGGTACCGCCGGTGAAGTCGATACCGTAATTGAATCCCTTAACAAGAGAGAACCCGAGACCGATTATGATGACGCATGCGCTTAATGCGTAGAATTTCTTGCGGTTCTCAATGAATTTGATGTTCCACTTCCAGGAGAACTTCGGTGAGCCGTCCTCCTTGCATCCGAACATTTTGTTGGTGCCGAATGTCTTGCTGTCGGCAAGCAGGTTGACGAACAGCTGAGTGATGAATACGGCAGTTATTACCGACATAACGGTACCGATCATCAGTGTGAGAGCGAAGCCCTTGACGGATGTAGTACCGAAGAGGTAAAGCACAAATGCCGCTACAAGTGTAGTAGTCTGAGAGTCAACTACAGTGGAAAGTGCCGCATGGTAACCCATATCCACGGCGACCTTGACCGACTTGCCCTTTTGTATCTCCTCTCTGATCCTGGTAAAGATGATGACGTTGGAGTCTACAGCCATACCGATGGACAGGATGATACCTGCGATGCCCGGCAGAGTCAGTACCGAACCGATGCCGGCCATGATCCAGAGCACGAGCTGTATGTACAGGAGAAGCGCGAGGTCAGCTACGAATCCGAGGATGCCGTATACGAGTATCATCAGCACGAGCACGAGCGCAAGTCCGATTGCTCCGGCCTTGACCGAAAGCTGAAGTGCGTTGGCTCCGATGGTAGCTGTCTGTACGGACGAATTGATCTCGGTGAGGTTGGCAGGAAGCGCACCGCCTCTGATGAGAGCCGAAAGCTGTGAAGCCTCAGTCTCGCTGAATCCGCCCGGTCTTGTGATCTCGCAGGATCTGGAGTTGATCTTTTCCTGGACTGTAGGTGCTGAGATGACCTCATCGTCGAGTGCGATAACGATAGCCGTCGGGCTGACCGTATTGCCGTCTTCATCAGTCATCGTAGCCTCTATCTGGCCTGAATATGCTTTTTCGGTGGCGTCTGCAAATGCGTCGCTGCCCTCAGCTGTGAAGTCGATCGTGATCTTGTATCCGCCATTCTGGGTATCTGTCGCCATCTGCGAATCCTTGATCCCGTCTCCTGTCAGTGCGAGCGTGCCGTCTGCAAGGAAGAACTGGAGCTGAGCCGTACGGCCGATCTGCTCGATAGCCTCCTCTGCGTTCTCTACGCCCGGCATCTCAACTCTGATGCGGTTCGTACCCTCGATGGATACCTGAGCCTCGCTGATACCCATGGCGTTGACACGGTTTTCGAGTACGCTCTTGGTCTGATTCATGATAGCCGTGAGCTCTGTGCCTGTCTCCTTGGTGTCAGCCTCGAGAAGCACATAGACACCGCCGTTGATGTCAAGACCGTACTTGAGTTCTTTGCCGAGATTGCCCAGCTTATTGCCTATGCCCGTAAACGAAACAGTCCACATAGCGACAAGGAGCAATACCACCAATACTGCTAATACTTTTCTTCTGCCTGTTTTCATTTTCCTAAAAATACCTTTCAAAAAATATCTGGTGAATTGTCAAAAAGCGCAAAATACGACAATTAACAATGATTCAATCTATTCTACTCGTTTGTGCTTCATTTTTCAAGGAAATCACGTATTAATGAGTCCTCGGAAGTGTACTAATTCGAGTACTTTCAGACATATCAAAAGCCTCCGCACGAAGCGGAGGCCAATATACATGTCAGGGGTCTGTTATTCTTTATCCTCTTTGCTCTTCTCTTCCTCTTCGAAGTGCTTGTGGATATTGTCTATCGACTCGGTGCTGCCGCCGCCCATATCGTCTGAAGCCTTGAGCATGCCCTTGTCGGCAAGCCTCTGAAGAGCATCGACGACATCAGCGGTAAGCTGGGTTCCGGATACTTCCTGCATGATCTCCATGACGCGGTCGAAGTTCATCCTGCGTCTGTACGGACGATCCGAATACATGGCATCGAAGGTATCGGCTACGGCAATTATCTGGGCTACTCTCGGTATATCCTCAGCGGTATATCCGTTAGGATATCCCCTGCCGTCAGGTCTCTCGTGATGAAGTCCCGCTCCGGTAGCGAGTTCTGGCATTATGCTGATGTCCTTGAGCACGTTGTATCCAAGCGAGGTATGCGATTTGATGATCGCGAACTCCTCGTCCGTCAGCTTGCCCGGTTTGTTGAGTACCTCCTCAGGTATGCCGATCTTGCCTATATCATGCAGAAGCGCTATGTTGTAGTACTTTTCGATGGTTTCCTCGTCGCAGCCGAGCTCCTCGGCAAGCATAGCGGTATACTTTGCTACCCTCAGCGAGTGACCATTGGTGTACTTGTCCTTCATATCGATAGTACGGGCAAAGGCCTCTGTGACCTCTTTTACGAGCTCTCTGTTCTGTCTTTCCTTCTTCTGGTATGCCCTTGCCTGCCTGAGCATGAACAGCTTGACGATGAGAGCTATCAGTCCGGCAAACGCGCCTGCCAGGATCACGTAAAACCAAGGCTGCTCGTAAAATGCCTTCATGACTATTATTCTGGACTTGAATTCGGCGTTCTCGTGACCCATGGTGTCCGAGAGGTCCACCACGAAATCATAAGTGCCGCCCTTCAAGTTCGTATAGTCAGCAGGGACCAGATCGCTTCTCTTGACTGTGGATTTCTTTTTGTCGAATCCCTTAAGGTAATAAGTCACTTCCGGATTGATGAGAGAGTATGTGTAAACATAGCTGTATATCGTAAGTTTGCCGGTATTGGCCGGCACTGTGATCACACCCTTCTTTCCCGGATAAATGAACTTGCCGTCGGCCTCGACATACGGCACGGCTACCTTGATGGCAGACATGTCATCGAAATCGACGTTGATATTGACCTTACTGACTCCGGTGTTGCCCGCTACATAAAGGTCGCCGTTATCTGTCAGCTCGCTGTACGAGTTCGCAGTAGCGATGCACGGAAGTCCGTTGTCGGTATCGTAGAACGTCGGCGAGACCCTGTCATTTGCGATAAGCTCTGCGGTTGGGATCTGATATATGCCGTTGCTGCTCAGTATCCACATCTCATCGCGGTCATTCTGATACATGTCGAAGTTGTTTGAATACGGGAACTTGCTTATGGTGTGGACCTTGTTGTCCCTGTCAAGATAAGCGATGGAGTTACTGGTAACCAGCCAGAGTATGTCCCTTGATAGATCGTTTTTGACGCGCATGACGACATCGGACGACAGACCGTCGTCAGTACCGACATGAACTGTCTTGTCGCCATGTATGATGTAAAGTCCATCTCCGTCGGATCCGAACACGAGATCGCCCTTGTCTGTCTCTGCCACCGTCAGTATCTCTGTGTTGACAAGGCCGTTCTTGTCGTTATATAGACCTGTGACTTTGTCGCCCTCTATCACAGCAACTCCGCCTGTACAGGCAGCCAGTATCCTGCCGTCTTTAGTCTCGCAGACGGCTCTCACTCTCTCAGACGGCATACCGTCAGCTGTTGTGAAGGTCCTGATAGTGCCGCTGCTGTATCTCACGAGGCAGTTGGGACTGAAAGTCGACAGCCAGATATTGCCTTTGCTGTCGCGCTGTATGCTCCTGATACGAACTCCGTTAAGAAGTGCGGTCAGCTCGTTGCTAAGCTGCTCTCCTGTTGTCTCATCAACGATCCTGAGCCCGGAATCCGTCCCTATGAAAAGCTGATTACGGTACAGGCAGGTGGAATTTACGACAGTTTCATCGAGACCGTATTTTTCGAAGATATCAAGGAAGCGGTTCCTTACGATCTTCATAACGCCCTGTCTTGATGAAGTGAACCATATATTGCCCTCATAGTCGGTCATTATCTGATCTATGGAATGCGTCATAGGCAGATCCTCAAGGACGTTAGCCTTGCCGTCCTTGATGATGCATATGCCGTTGTCCGTAGTCACCCATACCTGATCCTCGAGCTTGGTGATGCTCTTGCAGTAAGTAAGCGGACCTATATCCGTTGACACAGCATCGCTGAGTTTCTCGGCAAGAGTGCCGTATACGACAGAGGATTCCTCCGTGCCGATATACACCTTGCCCTTATTATCCATATCAGGTGTGACGCAGGTGGCGTCATCAAGGCCGAGATCCTCAGCCTTATAATAAGACGTCACCTTGCCGTGCTCGATGGTGAATATCTCGTTGTTGTTTGTATTACCATAGATAACTCCGTCCGGTCCCGCGTTGAGCTCCCATACATAAGCTCCGGCAATTTTATCGTCATCTATGAAGCTGAGGCTGCCGTCCTCGTGATACATGCATACGCCTTTTGTTGTGGCTATGTATATATTGCCCTGATCATCCTCGCAGAAAGCTCTTACAGATAGAGATCTGAGGCCTTCATCCTTTTTGAAAGACGTGAATTCGCCTTTTTCCATCAGATAGGCTCCGCTGTCGTTGGTGCCGACCCAGAGTCTGTCCCTGCTGTCTACGAACAGGCTGACAACGCTTGCGATACCGTTTGTTGAGTCCATTCTCTCAAAGGTATTGCCGTCGTAGCGGATCAGACCGGAATAGCTGCCTATCCAGATGAAGCCCTCAGAAGTCTCGGCTATGGCGTTGGCTTCAGAGGTCGGGAGTCCGTTTGTGTTGTCGTAAAGAACTGCCGAGAAGCCTTCCTTCTGGCCGGTAAGATCTACGTTGACGGATCCTTCCGTCTGATCATCGGCAAAAGAAACGAAGACAGAGCAGCAAATCATAATCATTGATAATGCAGTAGTCAGCAGTTTGCGGATCTTAGAAATTACCATATCAGTCCCTTTACATGATTTGTCAGATTAATTCACCGATTATTTTAGCATAATTATGACATTATGAAGCAGATGAGAGCGTAAAAAAACCTCCTGCAGATCGCAGGAGGAATCTATGCTATTTATCTTCTTAGTCGTCAGACTTCTTGCCGAGCTTTTTAGGTGTGACCTTTTTGTCTCTCTGAGGAGCCTTCTCCTCTTCGGCAGGTGCAGGCTCTGCCTTGCCCTCAGCCTTGACTGCTCCGCCATCCTTAGGGCTCACGCTGGCGATAGCTGTCTTGAGGAATTCTATCTTGTTCTTGCCGGCTGTAGTAGAGATGACGACTGTCTTTTCGTTGATTTTTTCGATCTTGCCGACGATTCCGCCGATAGTGATGGCCTCGTCACCGACCTTCATGGCCTCTCTCATCTCTCTGTCGGCCTTGTCTTTTTTGCGCTGCGGCCTGATCATCATGAAGTAGATCATGAGTATCAGAAGTCCCATTAATACGATACTGAATGTAGGGCTGTTAGGATTCATCAGTTACCTCCTACTGACTTTTTGATTGGTGCCGGCGGTGGGGGTCGAACCCACACGATATTGCTATCACGGGATTTTGAATCCCGCGCGTCTGCCAATTCCGCCACGCCGGCCAATGGGAATTTGGCTAAAAAAATGGTGTGGATGACTGGACTCGAACCAGCACGGTTTAACCCACATGGCCCTCAACCATGCGCGTCTACCAATTCCGCCACATCCACACGGCACTTATGAATTATAGCCATCTTGCAAGGTCATTGCAAGTAAAATATCAAAGTTTTTTAAAAATATTTTGTCAGCTGTCCTCAGATGAGGTCATATGCCCTGAGTGCATCATCGACACGGGACATCAGTTCTCCGGTAGTCCCGTTGTTGATGATGACATAGTCTGCACGTGAGATCTTGTATTCTTCGTCCGCCTGCGACCCCATTATAAGATCGATGATCGAAGCATCTATGCCGTCTCTGGCCATGACCCTCGCGGCCCGGACTTCATAATCGGCAGTGACCGCCCACACAACATCATAATCAGACTCTGTCCCGGTCTCGTACAAAAGAGGTATGTCAAAGAACAGAGCCCTGTCCCCTGACTGCTCCCTCTCGCGTCTGATAGCTTCGATATCCTCCAGCACGACTTTTGTGGTGCCAGCCTCAAGCAGGGCCTTCTTGCGCGGATCTCTGAATACAAGATCGCGCATCATGGCTCTGTTGAGACTGCCGTCTTCATTAATGAATTCAGGGCCGAAGTTCTCCCTGATATAAGGGATGGCTTTGCCTCCTGCGGATGTCATCGCTCTTGACATGGCATCTGCGTCAATGACGGTGAATCCGGCCTCTCTTATATATTCGCTTACCAGCGACTTGCCGGAGCCTATGCCTCCGGTAACAGCTATGCTGAGCATGTCAGTTCTCCTGTGGTCACTTCAGTTCGTACCAGGTCTTGCCGGTATGTATGTCGCAGATGAGTTCCACGGCAAGACAGGCAGCCTCTCTCATGCATGTATCCAGTATGGTCCTTACCTCATCGAGTTCTCCGTCAGGCCCCTCAACGATGAGTTCGTCATGTATCTGAAGTATGAGTCTCGACTCGAGTCCTCTTCGCCTGAGCTCGGCGGACACTGAGTTCATGGCGATCTTGATTATGTCCGCAGCAGTCCCCTGGATAGGAGTATTCATCGCAAGTCTCTTCGCGAGCTCACGCTCCATAAACTTCCTTGAAGCGAATTCAGGTATCTTGCGAATGCGTCCGAAGTAAGTCCTTACCTCGCGCGTCTCCTCTCCGGCTTCGATCTGCCTGTCCAGATATTCCTTTACGGCTGTGTGCTTGGCGAAATACTCGTTTATGTACTTCTGGCCGTCAGACCTGGAGATATTGAGGCTCTCGCCCAGTCCGAAGCCGCTCATGCCGTATACGACACCGAAATTGACGGCCTTGGCTCTTGTCCTGTCAAGCGAAGTTACCTGATCTTCAGGAATGTCAAATACCCTCGAGGCTGTTGCCCTGTGTATGTCCTTGCCCTCTCTGAAGTCGCTGATGAGAGACTCGTCACCGCTGAGAGACGCCAGTATCCTTAGCTCTATCTGAGAGTAATCCGAGCCGGTAAACGAATAACCGTCCTGAGATGCAATGAACGCCTTGCGTATCAGTCTCCCGTATTCATCCCTGATCGGTATGTTCTGAAGATTCGGTTCAGTGCAGCTAAGCCTGCCTGTAGCGGCTACCGTCTGCATGAAATGCGCCCTCACCCTGCCGTCATCGCCTATGAGAGGCAGTAGTCCCTCGACATATGTACTGCTTAGCTTGGCAAGCTTGCGGTATGCAAGCACGTCGGCGACTATCTTGTTGTCGTCCCTGAGCTTGTCGAGAACATCGGCCGCAGTCGAGTATGAACCGCTTTTGTTCCTGCCCTGCTTTGGATACGGGATGTGCATCTTTTCGAAGAGCACGGATCCGAGCTGCTTGGGAGAATTGATATTGAATTTTTCTCCGGCCTCGGCATATATCTCAGTCTCCAGCTTATCTATGCTGGCGCTGAGTTCCTCTCCTATGCCCGTGAGAATCTCCCTGTCGCAGCGTATGCCTGCGAGCTCCATGAGAGCCAGGGTAAACACAAGCGGCATCTCGCAGCTGTCAAAGAGCTCCCTGCAGCCGGCCTCATCAAGAGCCTTTGACTGCTCCCTGCAGACCCTTGATGCACAAAAGGCCCTGAACATGAGATCCTCATCGCTTAGACTGAGTGAATCCTCAGATGAGGCATCAGATAAGGCAGCTGTCTCGTCCTCTGAGGCAACATATCCGATATATCTTAGAAGCAGCTTGTCCAGCGGATACTTCTGCCTGTTGGCATCAAGAAGATACTCCGCGACAGCAGCATCATATGCGGTTATATAGTCATGATCGCATCTTGAAAGCAGCGTATATACGATGCGCTTTAATCCGCATCCGCAGAATCTGTAGTCCATGTCTGCAATGCGGGAAATGACGGCTTCCTCATCAATAGGCGTGAGTTCTCTCACGCAGATTACGGCCTTGTCTTCGCTGTACAGCACGATGCTCCTGATCTCAGGGAGCCTGAGATGGCAGGCATCAGTGGATGCCTCTAAGAACACCGGGCTTCCGGCCGGGACCGACGAAAGGAATTCCTCAAGTCCGGCCCGCCTGACAGCCTCAAAATCAGCTTTAAGGTCCTGTGAGGCGGCTGCCCCGGCGATATCATCCGAAGGCATCTCGGACTGAAGCTTTTTGAGGAAGCTGTTGAATTCGAGTTCTGTATATATCGATATCAGTTTGTTGATATCAGGATCTGTGAACTTAAGATCGTCCCAGCTGAACTCCACCGGTGAGTCGGTATTGATGGTGGCAAGCCACTTGGACATGCGGGCTGTCTCGATGTTATCTCTGAGATTCTCTCCCATCTTGCCCTTGACCTCATCAGCATGGTCGATGAGATTTTCGAGAGTGCCGTACTCTGTCAGGAGAGCTATTCCCTTCTTTTCGCCTATGCCAGGAACTCCCGGTATGTTGTCGGAGCTGTCGCCCATGAGGCCCTTGAGATCGATGAACTGGGCCGGTGTAAGACCGTAACGCTCCTTCATCGCATCGATGTCATAAAGGTCAAATTCGCTCATTCCGCGTCTGTTGATCAGCACATTGACATGCTGACCGACAAGCTGAAGTTCGTCCTTGTCACCCGAAATTACGAGCGTTTCGAGGCCGTCTCTCTCAGCTCTCGAGGCTATCGTGCCGATGATGTCGTCAGCCTCGTACTGTGGGACCTCCAGCACGGCTATGTTCATGGCTTCGAGCACTTCGTGCATCATAGGTATCTGAGAAAGCAGCTCAGGTGGTGTCTTGAGTCTGCCGGCCTTGTACTCGCTGTAAACATCATGTCTGAAGGTGCCGCCCTTCATGTCAAACGCCACGGCGATATGCGACGGCTTGTAGTCGCTTATTATCTTGTTGAGCATATTAACAAAGGCAAACACACCCTGGGTATGCATGCCTTTGGAAGTTACCATCGGTCTCATGGCGAAATATGCTCTGAACAAAAGGCTGTTGCCGTCGATCAGAATGAGCTTGTCCATGTCTGTCACTCCGCTTTGATCTCGTTTGCCGAAGGCAGACCGTAAGCAGCCTTGGCAGATGTAACTGAATTGATTATCGCATACTGCATGACGTCTGTCGCAAGAGCAGCAAATGCATCAAAGTTGACTTCCTGTCTGCCCGAAGCCAGCACGAATACGGTGTCTCCGTCCTGAGTGCTGTGGACAGGCTTGATCGCTCTTGCATATGCGTCATGGAGTATTGACGCGAGCTTGTTGGCCTGAGCCTTTGTAAGTTTGGCATTGGTGATAAGACATCCCAAAGTGGTATTGAACGGTATATCATAACCCATCTCAGGAGCATCCTCTATCAGCTCTGCTTCGTTGTCTGAATGCACCTTGTCTATAGGCTCTCCTCCGACAGAGTCGAGAAATTCTCTGATGTTCTCAGAACGGCCGTCAGTATCAGGCTCTTCATCCGGGAGTATGATATGAGCCTTAGGTATCTTTGTCTCCTCCGGGTCCACGGCAGGCTCAGGTTTTGAAGAGCTGTAGACGAGAGCTTCATCGATCTTATCTGCCGGTATGCTCGAGGTCTTGCGGTACTCGTCATTGAGGGCCTGTATGATGCGGGTCATCCTGCGGCTCTTATCGAGATCATGAGTGCTCTCATCTGAGGACTCAGGAGTATCGATGATCACTATGCTGTCCGATCCGGAGTTCTCACTGACCCTCTCCTTGAGAGTCCTGATAGTGCCGTATATGGAATTGCCGTCCCTGGATCTGAGACCCGCGATTATATTACCGGCTCCGTTATACACATCGCCATAGGCATTAACGGCTGCAACGGCTCCGACCTGGAGCTTATCGTCAGCGCATGCGAACGATCCTAAGCCGGATTTCATAGCGTATTTGATCCCGTTCGCCTTGCCTACGGTAGCTCCGGTGCCTGCGCCGCAATTACCGGTTTTGAAAGCTCCCCTAAAGGCATTTCGTGTCGCCTCGATGCCCATTTCGACATCTGGAAATGCCTTGCCGTCACCTACCCCGAGATCAAACAGAGACGCTCCGCATACTACAGGGACGTTCATCTCGAAGTATTCGCCGCCTATGCCGCGCGAAGAGAGCTCTCTGGCTGTGCCGGATGCGGCTTCGAGACCAAAGACCGATCCTCCGCTGAGTACGACAGCATGTATAAGCTCTACGGTATTCTCGCTTCTGAGCAGGTCCGTTTCCCTCGTGGCAGGCGCGCCGCCTCTGACATCGACGCCTCCTACGGCGCCCTTATCGCACACGATGACAGTGCAGCCGGTCCCCTTGGCTCTGCTGTCGGCATTGCCCAGTCTGAAGTCCTCTATTGCGGATATGTCTATGGTTCTGAATTTCATTTGCTGTTCTCTCTTAATTTTATAAATTGCTTTGTAAAGATATTATCACAGATCAGAAGCATTTGCGCAGCATTTCGGGATCGGGTTCATCTTTACTGAGAACTCCGACAGCAAAATACACTACGCCGCTCGCTATAAGACCTGCGATTATCTCATGGATACCGAATGGTAGTATCTTGACTCTGTTAAAGAAAATGAATACAGCAAGTCCGCAGATGACGGATGCAAGGCAGGCCTTGCTGTTGCCTTTCTTCCAGTAAAGACCACCTATTATAGGCCAGAAGAACGTAGCCTCGAGGCCGCCGAACGCGAACAGATTGATCCACACGATCACATCAGGCGGATTGAGAGCGAGCAGGCAGCTCGCTATACCGATGCCGGCAGTCAGCATAAGGCTGTATCTGGGTACTCTGGCGTAGGCCTCGTTATCCGCGCCTGCTGTGCTTAGCTCGGCATCGACAGGGACCTTTTTGATGTAATGGATATATAAATCCTTGATTATAGTAGCTGATGCGAGTATCAGAAGCGAGTCTACCGTAGACATTACGGCAGCGAGTGGCGCTGCAAGGAAGAGCCCCGCGGCCCATGCAGGCATGTAATTCATAACGACATATGGTATCACCTGGTCAGTGCTCTCAAGGCCTCCCTCAGGCAGCAGCGGAAATGCGAATGTGCCTGCAAGATGCATGCCGAGCATGAGTATGCCGATGACTACAGTGCCGTATATCATGGCGCTGTGCATGGACTTTGTATCCCTGAACGCCATGCATCTGACTGCAGTCTGCGGAAGTCCGAGGACTGCAACTCCTACAAGTACCCAGAAGGAAATGAGAGCTCCCGGTCTCATGGCAGCTATCTCCGTGCCGTACTCGCCCTTGCCCATCAGATCCCATCCGGGGTTGCCTGCATCAAGCGAGCCTATGATATTGTCCATGCCGCCCGCAGCCCTGATGATAAAGAAGAGCATCAGGAAAGTACCGATGGTCATGACTATGCCCTGAATGGTATCAGTAGTTACAACAGCCTTGAAGCCTCCTACAGAGGTGTAGATAATGACGACCGCACCGAAGAGCAGAAGCCCCGCCCAGTACGGAAGTCCCGTAACAGACTGCATGAGAGTCGCTCCTCCTATGAACTGAGCGATCATCTGCGTTACGAAGAATACCACCATCGCGATCCCGCAAACTATGACCACGGCAGGCGAATCATACCTGGCCCGCAGATAGTCGTTGATGGTGACGGAGTTGGTCCTCCTGGAGATCATGGCGAATTTTTTGCCGAGCACTCCGAGCGTAAGGAATGCGGCTCCAATCTGAACGCCTGCAACCCACGACCATGTCAGGCCGAAGCTTGATGCAAGACCCGGACCTCCGAGGAACGAGCTGGCGCTTGTATAGGTCGCAACCAGTGTCATTGCAAGCACGAAGCCTCCCATGCTGCGCGATCCTACGAAATAATTCGACAGAAATCCTTTGGATGCGTTCTCCTTTGCTGATCTTCGGCTCGTCCTGATGCCGAGATACAGATTGAGAACGAGATATAGTATCAGGATGATAAGGACGATCAGTTTCTTACTCATCAGAGCCGCCCTCCTCATCTTCAAGATCAAAATCGGTAAAAACGTGTCTGAGCAGGTATACGACTCCGATAACGGCAATCACGAACATTCCCGGTGTGCTGATAAGCCACCAAAGCGGCAGCCCGAATAATCTTGCGTCCGTGCCCGTGAGTCCGTAAGCGAAACCGACGTTCCAGACAAAGCATATCGCGAACAGTATGAGCGTAGCTCTGGCCTCGCGCCTTATCTGTCTGTCCTTCTGCTCTCTGGTCACTTGTACTTTCATACTAAATGCCTCCTTGCAGTATAGATAGTTTGGAATGAATTAAAAAAATCCCGAAATACCGTCAAGCCACTAATTGACGCCCTATCCGTTCAGATAAGGTGGGTACTTCCTGAGCCTGGCTTCTGTAGTCCACTCGGTGGAGGCTTTACATAAGGCTTCCGCATCGGAATCCCATTAAGTATGTGTAGGTTCAATTATGATGACTTTGACGCATATTCCAGGAATAGGATCCTGATCATTTATTACTCGAGATCGAGATCACAGTTGAAGTATACCTTCTGGACATCATCGTTGTCCTCAAGCGAAGTGATGAGCTTGGTAAGAGACTTGATGGCTGCAGGGTCACTTACGCTTGCCTCCATCGAAGGTATCTGCTCGATCTCAGCCTCAAAGATCTCGTAGCCTGCATCCTTGATGGCCTGATGCACATCATTGTATGCGGAAGGCTCTGTCCTGATCTCGAAGTTGTCTTCGTTGACGATCATGTCCTCTGCACCGGCATCAAGAGCTGTCATCATGACCTCGTCCTCGTCGAGTCCTTCGGAATCGATGATGACTACTCCCTTGCGGCTGAACATGTACGATACGCAGCCCGGTGTGCCGAGATTTCCGCCGTTCTTGTCGAATACGGATCTGACAAACGAAGCAGTCCTGTTCTTGTTGTCTGTAAGAGCCTCTACGATGACAGCTACGCCGCTTGGGCCGTAACCCTCGAACTGGAGCTCTTCGTATGACTCTCCGCCCAGCTCGCCTGTACCCTTCTTGATGGCTCTGTTGATGTTGTCGTTAGGCATGCCGATCGATTTGGCCTTGTCTATCGCAACTCTGAGCGAAGGGTTGAATTCCGGATCTCCGCCGGCCTTTGCCGCAACGATGATCTGTCTGGAATACTTGGTGAACATCGCGGATCTCTTGGAGTCCTGCGCTGATTTCCTGTTAGCTATTGTTCCATGCCTACCCATTGGTAGTCGCCTCCTTTATTGATTGATCTTAATACTTTCGCAAGAATTATAAACCCATATGTCCTAATCTTCAAGGTTCTTGAAAGCCGTGGACATCATCAGCTTGATACGGTTGAGCTGGTTGACGGTCGAAGCTCCCGGATCATAGTCTATCGCGACTATGTTGGCCTTTTCGTCATACTGCCTCAGTGCCTTGAGCATGCCCTTGCCGGCCACGTGGTTCGGCAGGCAGGCAAACGGCTGCAGACAGAGTATGTTCTTGACTCCGTCATCGATCAGGTCGACCATCTCTCCTGTGAGAAGCCAGCCCTCTCCGCACTGGTTGCCGACAGAGATGAAGCGTTCTGCGTTGGTAGCAGTCTCCTCGATCTTGTGATCAGGAGTGAATCGCCTGCTGGCTGCGCACGCCTCTCTGACGTACTTCCTGTAGTGCTCGACGAACTGGATGCCGGCTCTGTTGATCAGCATCTCCTTGTAAGTTCCCGACAGGTTGTTGTAGTTATAGATCTTGTTGAGAAAGCCGTACTCGAAGAAGTCTATGAACGAAGGCACGACTGCCTCTCCGCCCTCCTCCTCGATGGTCTCTACGAGGTTGTTGTTGGCGTTCGGGTGATACTTGACCAGTATCTCTCCTACGACTCCTACTCGCGGCTTTACCATATCCTCGTGTATTGGGAGAGCATCGAAGTCTTTGACTATGTCGTTAAGGTTCCTAATAAAGGTCCTTTTATTCAGATTGATGCAGTTTTCGACTATGCGGTCGAACCATGAATCCATCAGAGCCTGTGCAGAGCCCTTCTCCTGCTCGTAAGGTCTTACTCTGTATAGACATTTCATCATGAGATCTCCGTAGAGCAAGCCGTATACCATCTTGCGCAGCAGGCCCACAGTGATCCTGAATCCCGGGTTCTTTTCGAGCCCGACCATGTTAAAGGATATGACAGGGACCTGCTCCATGCCGAGATCCTTGAGGGCCTTGCGGAGCAGCGCTACGTAATTGCTGGCCCTGCAGCCTCCTCCTGTCTGGGACATGAATACCGCAGTCTTGTCGAGATCGTATTCACCAGACTTGAGAGCGTATATTATCTGACCCAGAGTGACTATCGTAGGATAGCAGGCGTCGTTGTTGACATATCTGAGGCCTTCCTCTTCGGATTCCTTTGTGACCGCCGGCAGAAGCACCGCGTTGTACCCGGCCTTCCTGAGTATAGGCTCGAAGTACTGGAAGTGTATAGGTGACATCTGCGGGATCAGCAGAGTGTAGCCCTCCATGCGCATCTTTTTTGTAAAGATCTCGCGCACGTAAGGTATGTTGATCCTGTTAGGCTTGGTGCCCAGCTTGTCTCTCTCCTCGAGAGCGGCCTTGAGGGATCTGATTCTGATCTTGGCAGCTCCGAGATTGGCTCCTTCGTCTATCTTGAGCACCGTGTATAGCTTGTTGTTTTGCTGGAGCAGTTCGTCGACCTCGTCGGTCGTGACGGCGTCAAGGCCGCAGCCGAATGAATTGAGCTGTATGACCTCTATATCGTCATTTTGTCCCGCGTATATCGCCGCCTTATACAGTCTTGAGTGATATACCCACTGGTCGAGTATCCTTACAGGCCTTGCAGCCTTGATCTTCCAGCTGACTGAATCCTCGGACAGTACTACCATGTCCTGCTGAGTGATAAGATCATCGATGCCGTGATTGATCTCTGGATCCACATGATAAGGCCTTCCGGAAAGGATAATGCCCTTCTTACCGTGCTCTCTCATGTACCTGATGGCATCATTGCCGGCCTCAGCGACCTTGCGCTTGTATTCCTTTTGAGCTTCTCTGCCCGCCGCAAGTGCGTGTGTGATCTCAGTCATGTCGGTATTGATGCCAAACAGACTGTACTCACGCTCGTCATTTCCGAGGTGATAGCTCTCAACTACGTTCTCGGCGTTGCTGACATCGACATCTCTTGTTCCGGAAAAGAATTTGGTCATCTCCGTAACGAACCTCTCATCGTTGTCATAAGGGACGAACGGATGATAGAACTCCACATCGTTGTAATAGAAGTAATCAGCCATGTTCTTGTCGATTACTTCCGGATATGTAGCGACCACCGGACAGTTATAGTGGTTTGGCGCGGAGCTGTCCTCTACAGCCTCGTAGTTGATCGAAGGATAGAATATCCTCTTGACGCCGTTTTCGACCAGCCATTTGATATGGCCGTGCACGACCTTGGCAGGATAGCACGCCGTATCCGATGATATGGTGTCCATGCCGCTCTGGTATATCTTCTTGTTGGTCGGAGGGCTCAGCACTATCCTGAATCCAAGATGGGTGAAGAATGCATGCCAGAACGGGTAGTTCTCGTACATATTGAGAACCCTCGGTATTCCAATAACGCCCCTCTTGGCCTTCATATCGCTGAGTACCGGCCTGTCAAAGAGCAGCTTCATCTTGGTCTTGTAGAGATTAGGAAGATCGGACTTGGTGCTTGTGATGCCGGCTCCCTTCTCACATCTGTTACCTGTTATGTATCTGCTTCCGTCTGCGAACTTTGAGATCGTCAGGAGGCAGTTGTTGCCGCATCTGCCGCATCTCGCGTTGGAGGTCGTTACAGAGAAGCTGTCGACCTTATCAAGCGGAAGGACCGAAGACCTCTCGCCCTCCTTATAATCATCGCATGCGATTATCGCTGAACCGAAAGCGCCCATAAGTCCGGAGATGTCCGGCCTTATGACGTTCTTGTCCAGTATGATCTCAAGGCTCCTGAGCACAGCCTCGTTGAGGAAGGTGCCACCCTGTACTACGACATTAGGTCCGGTATCTGAAGGATTTCTGAGCTTGATTACCTTATACAGCGCATTCTTGATAACAGAATACGACAGTCCCGCTGAGATATCCGCTATGGACGAGCCTTCCTTTTGAGCCTGCTTGACCTTTGAGTTCATAAACACAGTACATCTCGTGCCGAGATCCACAGGCTTTTGTGACTTGAGAGCCTCCGCTGCGAACTCAGGCACGCTCATGTTTACAGACTTGGCATAGGTCTCGATAAACGAGCCGCAGCCCGAAGAGCACGCCTCGTTGAGCATGATGCTGCTGATCGCGCCGTCATGTATCTGCATGCACTTCATGTCCTGTCCGCCGATATCCAGTATAAAGCTGACCTCAGGCAGGAACTGTCTGGCTGCCTTGTAATGAGCCATGGTCTCGATCTCTCCGTCGTCTATCCTGTAGGCGGCCTGTACAAGGCCCTCACCGTAGCCTGTGACCACGGATCTTCCGATATACGCATCAGCAGGAAGCTGCGAGTATATCTCCTTGAGCACCTGTCTTACGACCTCCAGAGGATCGCCTTCGTTATTGCTGTAGTGCTCGTACAGGAGTTCCTTGTCCCTGTTGATAAGAGCGGCCTTTGTAGTCGTCGATCCTGCGTCTATGCCGAGGAATACAGGTCCTCTGGCAGTACTTAAGTCGCCTCTTTTGATCTTATCCTTGTCGTGACGCTCCCTGAATTCTCTCAGCTCTGCATCATCCATGAAAAGAGGTCTCAGATACTTTGTATCCGAGATGTCATCAGGCGATGAATTGTCAAGCTTGGATATGAGAGTGCTGAGATCGACAGGCTCCTCCTTGTCTGCAAGATAAGCTGCCCCGATGGCAACAAAATACTTGGCATTGTCAGGGAAGACTATATCCTCTTCCCTGAGATCAAGAGTCTCAATAAATCTGGCCCTGAGTTCAGACAGATATTCAAGCGGGCCGCCGAGGAATGCGACATTGCCTTTTATTGGATGTCCGCATGCCAGGCCGGATATCATCTGATTTACTACAGCCTGGAATATGGAGGCGGCGATATCAGCTGTCTTGGCCCCGTCATTGATCAGCGGCTGGATGTCCGTCTTGGCAAATACTCCGCACCTGGATGCTATCGGATAGATGATGGTATGCTCCTTGGCCGCTTCGTTGAGGCCTGATGCGTCTGTATTGAGCAGTACAGCCATCTGGTCTATAAAGGCTCCCGTACCTCCGGCACAGGTCCCGTTCATCCTCTGCTCTACGGTCTGGCCGTAAAAAGTGATCTTGGCATCCTCTCCTCCGAGCTCTATCGCAACATCGGTCTGAGGTATTATCTCCTCGACCGCCTTGCTGCAGGCTATTACCTCCTGCTCGAATTTAATGCCAAAAAGGTCCGCAAGCGAAAGACCGCCGGACCCGGTTATAACAGGCCTGACGGACAGATTTCCCTTTACATCTCTCAGCTCCCTGATGAGTTCACCGGCTTTTTCGAAGACATTGGACATATGTCTTTCGTACTTCGAATAAACTATCTCGCCGGACTCGTCCATCAGCACGAGCTTGACTGTGGTAGATCCTACATCGATTCCTAATCTGAGTTCCATTACTTAAACCATTCCGAATATATAGAATTGGGCAGACCGTAAGCCGGGTTCTGTATCTGACGATCATCCATCTAGGACCGCGGTTGCCCGCGGCCTCAAGCGACTTACCTCGGGCGGGTACGGGCCGCACCACAAAATGCCCTTCTTAGTCTTGCTCCGGATGGGGTTTACACGGCTGCCGTGTCTCCACGGCACCGGTGAGCTCTTACCTCACCATTTCAACCTTGCCACGGCATTACCCGTTTCGGCGGTGTGTTTCTGTTGCACTTTCCCTACAGTTACCTGCGGCGGACGTTATCCGTCATCCCTGCCCTGCGGAGCCCGGACTTTCCTCATGCAATGCACGCGATCGTCTGGTCTGCCCAAATCATATTAAATTATTTGTTTTATCTTATCTTATCAGTTCTTCGAGATAATCTCTGTCGGCTTCAAGCTTCCTGATAAGATCGTCTCTGTCATGACTGCTTCGTCTCAGGTTATGTATCTCCTCTGAGATGCTGCCTGTCTTCCACGCTATCCTCTTTGCGGCAAGCTCTCTGTCGGCTTTTACAATAGCCTCGGGATACTTCCACCTGATATCATCCTCAGGATAAGGAGCCTGCCTGCGACTGCCGGGTAACATGTCCCTGTCAGCTACGGCGCATATTATCTCGCATACGAACTTGCCTTCCGGTACGAGTATCTCATCGCTTATGTTCCAGCCGTTTGTATATAAAGCGTATCTCAGATTGCCTGAATGCTTCCTTGGCTGCAGCACGAGCCTTTTGAAGCTCATACTCTTATGGATATCGGCTGTGAGTATATCGGCTATCGTATGTCCTCCGAGCCCCGCGATTATGACAGTGTCGACTTCTCCCGGCTCTATGGTATCAAGGCCGTCTCCGATCCTGAAGTCCCCCGGATCAGCATCCAGACCGCAGAGTCTGAAGGTCTGGGCTGCCTTGGCCAGCGAGCCTTCGCTGATATCCGACATTATCACTCTCGGAGAGACAGCGTTCTTAATCAAAAGCATAGGGACGTATCCGTGATCCGTCCCAATGTCTGCGGCAGTCTCGCCCTTATTAACAGCATTTGCGATAGCGTATATCCTTTTGCTCAGCCTCATAACGATTATGTATTATGCCACCTGCAGACGCTTTACTCAAGATAGTCTCTGAGTTTTTTGCTGCGGCTCGGATGTCTGAGCTTTCGCAGAGCCTTGGCCTCGATCTGTCTGATCCTCTCACGGGTAACATTGAATTCGCGGCCGACCTCCTCGAGGGTGCGCGGACGACCGTCGTCAAGTCCGAATCTGAGTATGAGGACTTTCTTCTCCCTGTCGCTCAGTGTATCGAGCACCTCACGGAGCTGCTTTTGCAGCATCGAATATGCGGCCGCATCCACAGGCGAAGGAATGTCTTCGTCAGGGATGAAGTCTCCGAGGTGGCTGTCCTCCTCCTCACCGATAGGTGTCTCGAGTGACACAGGATCCTGGCTGATCTTTTTGATCTCTCTTACCTTCTCTACGCTGATGCCCATCTCCTTGGCGATCTCTTCACTGGTCGGCTCCCTGCCGTACTCCTGGAGAAGCTGTCTGGAGATCCTGATCAGCTTGTTGATGGTCTCTACCATGTGGACCGGGATACGGATCGTCCTTGCCTGGTCGGCAATGGATCTTGTGATCGCCTGCCTGATCCACCATGTAGCATATGTACTGAACTTATATCCTTTGGTATAGTCGAATTTCTCTACGGCCTTGATGAGTCCGAGGTTGCCTTCCTGAATCAGATCGAGGAACGAAAGACCTCTGTTGAGGTATCTTCTTGCGATGGATACAACAAGTCTCAGGTTGGATTCGCAGAGTTTCTTTTTGGCCTCTTCGTCTCCCTGCTCTATGCGGATAGCGAGCTCGCGCTCCTCCTCGGCAGTCAGCAGAGGCACCTTGCCTATCTCCTTGAAGTACATCCTTACAGGGTCGTCCGTAGGGATGTTCTTGGCCGCATCAGTGACCTCGATCTCACCGGACGACTTGATGACTACTCCGCTTTTCTTTTCGTCCTCTTCGTCATTGATGATATCGTCGCCTTCCATCTCCATTTCGAGGATCTCATCATCGTCTACGTCGTCATTCTCGAGCTCGTTGCTGGTCGGCTCTCTGGTCTCAATGATGCTGACGTTCTTGCTCTCGACGATATCGTAGATATCCTCAAGAGCATCCTTGTCGAGATTGAGATCGGAGAGCATCATGTTGATCTCCGAATAGGTAACTTCGTTACCGGTGAGCTTGGCTGTTTCGACTATGGAGTTTGCGATCTCCTCTGTCTTTGTCAGCTCAGGATGATTCTCTCTGTCTCTGTCATCATCGTAGATCGAGCTTTCTTTGATTGATTTCTTAACATCTTCGGGCATTATCTTACCTCCATTGTATTTTTGATGAGTTTGTCGAGTTCCATCAGGCGTACTGCAAGTCTTTCGATTTCGTCGGTCCTGCCCATCTTTTCGGCTACCGCTATGTTGTTGAGAAGCTCCGCCTTTTCGTCTCTGTACTTGCCGAGCAGATACCCTGCCTTCGTCTCTCTGTAGAAGGCCTCATCATCGGGTCCTGTCTGTATGGATTCAAGCAGCTTTGAGAACGCGGCCTCTTCGTCAGGGTCAAGCGCTTCGAATATCATTTCCTTATCGATCCCGTGGGCCGCTTTGTGATCGTTGTTGTAAAGCGACTCTTCAACGAGCAGTATTTTATTCGCAAGCGCGCTCCTGAATGCGATCCCGTCCTCACTGAAGCGCCTGATATATCTCGGATCGTGCATCGCCAGCACGGCGAATGCCATCTCTATCCTGTCATAATAGCCTGTGTCCGAAGTCCGGGCCGCAGTGTCTCTGACATTGCGTTCGGCTCTCCTCTCGTTCCTCTCACTGCGCGCAGGAGCCTTGTCACGCCCCTCTGTCTGCACAGCCATCGCTATCGCGTGAGCGGATATGCCGAATTCCTCAGAGAGCTTGCGGGTATACAGGTCGAGTTCGACCGGTCCGAGTTCTCTGAGTACCGGGACTACCCTTTCGATGTATTCGAGTACATCCCTGTCGCTGCTGAGATCAAAGCCCTTTCGCGCAAGCATGAGCTTGTAGTCTGTAGCGGGAACTGCAACATCGACGAGTCCCAGGAATGCATCTTTGCCGTGTGCCTTGACAAAGTCATCAGGGTCCTTGCCGTCCGTTACGGTCAGCACCCTCGGCTTGCCTCCGGCAGCCGTTATCACACCTATGCCCCTGAGAGCTGCGTTAATGCCCGCGGCATCGGAGTCATATGACAGTACTATATTTTTTGAATATCTGCAGAGAAGCTTTGCCTGGTTGGGCGTGAGCGCAGTGCCGAGCGATGCCGCTACATTGCGTATGCCACTCTGATAAAGCGATATCATATCCATATAGCCTTCGACTATGATGGCTCTCTGCTCTTTATCTATGTCCTTCCTCGTCAGGTTGAGCCCGAAGAGGTTGTTCTTTTTGAGGAATATCTCGCTCTCAGGCGAGTTCAGGTACTTTGGCTTGTAATCCCCTATGGCGCGGCCGCCGAAGCCGATGACCTTGTCCTGAGTATTGATGATAGGGAACATCACCCTGTCCCTGAACTTATCATAAAGTCCGTTATTGCCTTTGTTGGCGAGTCCGAGCTTTATCATGTCATCATCGCTCACGCCCTCGGATCTGAGGTGATCGACAAGCGCATGTCCCGATGCCGGTGCATAGCCGAGACCGAATGCAGTGATGGTCTCCTTGGTAAGTCCCCGGCCCTTAAGGTATGCCAGCCCTTTATTGTGTCCCGATCCGAGCGAGTTGTAAAAGAACCTGGCAGCCTTGGCGTTGATGCCGTAGTACTTGTCGTAATCGATCCTGGGCCCGCTGCTCCTCCTCTCGGGGAGCTTGATGCCGTAATCTCCTGCGAGCTTCTCTACAGCCTCCATGAAAGGAAGCTTGTAGTACTCGGATACGAAGCTTATCACATCGCCTGCCTTGCCGCAGCCGAAGCAGTGATAATACTGCTTGGTCTCACTTACACTGAATGAGGGAGTCTTTTCGTTATGGAACGGGCAGAGGCCTTTGTAGCCCGACCCCGTCCTCTTGAGATTGACCTCACGACCTATGACATCGACTATATTGATCTGCGCCTTGAGATCCTCTGTAAAGTTATCATAAGCCATATATCAGAGCTGCCTCCATCCCTGCGGAACGAAGAGGTCTTCGTACATGTTGATAGCATATCTGTCAGTCATGCCGGAGATGAGGTCCTTGACCGCCGCAGTGGTGCCTTCCTCCTCACGAACGGTCCCGTATATACCGTGTATCTCATCCGGATGATCCATGAAGTAATTGTACAGCGAAGTTATGACCTGCTCGACCTTGTCGAGATCGGACTTTGTCCTGACATCCGAAGAGCGGTAAACGGTCCTGAAGAGGAATGATCTCAGATCGAGAAGGGCATCGCTGAAATCCGGAGACAGCTCAACAACGTCTCTGCCTTCGCTGTTGGTACAAAGGTCGGTTATGAGGTTGTTGATCCTGTCGCTGTGTGTATATCCGAGCACCTCGAGATCATCCTTAGGCAGATCTTCAAGGGTTAAAATACCGCTCCTGATCGCATCGTCGATGTCGTGATTGACATATGCTATGCGGTCGCAGATCTTGACTATCTGTCCCTCGAGGGTCATCGGTCTGACGTCGCCTCTGTGGTTGAGAATGCCGTCTCTGACCTCATATGTGAGGTTGAGTCCCCTGCGCCTTGAAGTCTCCTCCAGCACATCGACTGTCCTGAGGCTCTGTTCGTTGTGTTTGAAGCCTCCGGGATAGATCCTGTCCAGCACAGCCTCGCCGACATGGCCGAAAGGCGTATGTCCCAGATCATGTCCGAGGGCTATGGCATCTGTGAGATCCTCGTTGTAAGCGAGTATCCTTGCGACCGTACGCGAGATCTGAGATACCTCAAGCGTGTGAGTCAGACGGGTGCGGTAGTGATCCGTCTCGGGCGCAAGAAAAACCTGCGTCTTGTGGAGCAGTCTCCTGAAGGCCTTTGAGTGCACTATCCTGTCTCTGTCCCTCTGGTATACAGTCCTGAATCCGCACTGATCCTCTTCGTATACTCTGCCCTTTGAGTCGGCTGCCTTGGCAGCCAGAGGCGAGAGCATTTCGTATTCTCTTTTCTCTGCGTCCTGTCTGTATATCACTTATCGATCACCGTGTCGTCATTCAGTCCTGCTCCGAAGCCAGCATGTCGGCTATCCTTACATCGAATCCGTCGAGTTCATAATCAAGAGCAAGCCTGAAGTCGTGGTCGGTACTGTCACCGAGAAGCTTTGCGGCCGCTATATCATATCTCGCATCCCTGACACTCAGCTCATCACCGCTTTGTCTGTCAAAGACCTTGAGGTCATGGACATACCACTTGCGGAACTTGCTGATCTCGGAGGCCAGGCGGGCGATATCCTCGTCCGACATATCCTCATAGATCATGCCCTCAAATGCCCTCCTGATGGAGTCGACTGTGATGTAAAGCTCAGACTCACTGTCGGGCACGTGTCCAAGAAATGACTCGAAGTAAGAATCGAAGTGCTCCGCAAGCCTGCCCTTGTCAACATCCCTGAGCAGATCCCTGATGAGATTCTCCTCGATGAACTCATCCTCCTCGAGCAGAGCTGCGAGGTTCTCATAATATGTGAATTCATCCGGGCTGTCTATATCGAGAATGTGGTAAAAGCGTACCTTATCCATGTCTAAAACAAATACAATTCCTAGGTTATTTATGTTACAATTTACGACAGAATATTATAGCACACGGAGTAATCAAAATGAAGATATACATATTCTGCAATTACAAAGATGATTCCCGCGTTGCTCTGGCCGAATTCAAAACTCTTCTGAGTGAATTCGGTTACGAGATTCTGGACGAGTATTCGGAGGAGGCCGACCTTCTTGCATGTATCGGAGGCGACGGCACCTTCCTGAGCTTTGTACACAAATGCGGCTTTCCTTCTGTCCCTATCATCGGCATCAACACAGGCCATCTGGGATTTTTCCAGGAGGCTTCGCCGCGCAATCTCAGGTCAACTCTCGAATTCATCTCCAGAGGAGATTACAAGCTCCAGGATATCAGGCCCGTGCAGGCACGCATCATAACCCGCAGAGGAGAATTCATGAGGACGGGTCTCAACGAGATCGTCGTCCGCGGGCCTTACTCACACGCCTCACATTATGAGATTTCCATCGACGACACCAAGATCCAGGATTTCTCCGGAGACGGCATAATCATCTCGACTCCTGTCGGATCCACGGCTTACAATTACTCGCTGGGCGGGGCTCTTGTATCCCCAAAGCTCGAAGTACTCCAGCTGACCCCTATCGCGCCTATGAGTACAAGCGCCTACAGATGCTTCAATTCGAGCATACTCCTGCCTTCGTACGAAAAGATCTCTATCGCAGGTACGGGCAGATGCGAAGGCGGCACAGTCCTCGTCTCGTTTGACGGGCGCACCCACGAATTCGGCGGCGTGCTGAGGATCGAGATAACCCAGTCCGACAAGGAGATACATCTTATCAGAACTTCCGAATATGATCACTGGAGCAAGCTCTCCAGCAAGCTTCTCTGATGGCCAAGTACGAACACACAGTCACAAACGAAGAATACGGCATGACGATCAATACGATACTCAGGCTGAACTACAGATTCTCATCAAGGTTCAGGACAAAGATGAAGTATCAGCATCTCGTCGATCTCAACGGCACACCGGCACCGGGCTACATAAAGCCTGAGGTCGGTGATGTTATTGGTGTCAGGCTTCCTGATGAGACCAGTGACTTCCCTCCTGAGGACATTCCTCTGGATATCATCCATGAAGACGATGATCTCATACTTATAAACAAGCAGCCGGGAGTCATAGTCCATCCCACAAAGGGCCATCCTTACCACACCATCGCAAACGGCATCATGAAGTACATGGCTGACAGCGGTCAGTCATTCAAGGTCAGATTTGCAAACCGCATCGACATGGATACCACCGGCATCATCATCGTATGCAAGAATGCCAATGCCCAGAACGACATCTCAAATCAGATGAGACACAATACCGTCGTCAAAAAATACATAGCCCTGGTCGAAGGAGATGTATCCGAAGACCATTTCACCATTGATCTTCCGATCGGCCGTCCGGACCAGGTCTCCATACAGAGGACTGTGATGTCCGAAGGCGGCAAGGCCGCGGTATCCGAGGTAAAGGTACTTAGGCGCTATGACAGCAGCGCCTGCGGACCGCATACGCTGGTCGAGGTCACCCTCCATACCGGCCGCACCCATCAGATCAGAGTCCATCTCTCTCATATCGGTCATCCGATAGCCGGAGACACTCTATACGGAGGCAGGACGGATCTGATAGACCGCCAGGCCCTTCATGCATACTACATCGAGTTCGATCATCCTCACACAAAGGAACGCGTCAGTTACGAGGCTCCCCTGCCTCAGGACATGATAAACGCAGAGCAGAAGCTCTGAATCGAGTAGGGGCTAACTCGTAGCCCCTCTCACACCACCGTACGTGCCGTTCGGCATACGGCGGTTCAACCCAACA
>SVCQ01000026.1 GCA_015058275.1 Clostridiales bacterium | reverse complement strand
TAGATTTTTCAAATTACCCAATAGAGTTGGGAGAAAGGAAAAACCCAGCCTCAAAATGAGGTAACTGGATTATACGTATTGAAATGGAGACAATATACTTGGCAGGCGGTTGCTTCTGGGGGACACAGAAGTTCTTCGATCAGTTTGACGGAGTTGTCAGAACAGAGGTGGGTTATGCTAATGGACCTAATACTGCGCCATCTTATGAGGAGGTGTGTAAGAGTAGTGGCCATGCTGAGACTGTTCTTATTGAGTACGATGAGAACAAGATTGGACTAAAGGATTTACTCCGCTATTACTTTATGGTGATTGATCCAGTAGCGGTAAACAAGCAGGGTAATGACACTGGGATACAGTATCGGACGGGTATTTACTACACGGATTCATCCATGCTTCCCACAATAATGGAAGTGTGCGCCGAGGTAGAGAAGAATGTCGGTCAACCTCTTGCAGTGGAAGTAAAGCCACTTCTAAATTTCTACAGCGCAGAGGAATATCATCAGAAATATCTGGATAAAAACCCGGGCGGATATTGCCATATTCCGGTGGCAATGATGCATCTGAAATAGCTTTTGTGACAAATAAGCTAAGAGGGAGATAACAGTGGCATCAAACTATCCTTGGTGATAAATACAGTACATTTGATAGACAAAAGCTGCTATCCTCATATCATGAAAATAATTGAAAATGTATGCAGTTCTTATACCACTAGTCAAAACTGAATCAGGCGATGCACTGCTTCTGGAGATCAGATCTGAAAAGGTCAGACAGCCGGGAGAGGTGTGCTTCCCGGGAGGCAGATCGGAGTGCGGAGAGACCGTGACGGAGACTGCAGTAAGGGAGACCTGTGAAGAACTTGGACTAAGGCCTGAGGATATTGAAATCATATCTGAACGAGATCCTCTTATAATGGGAGACGGCAGAGAGATACATCCTGTAGAGGCGAGACTTTGTATCGATGGGACAAGCGAACTGAGGCTGTCAGAGGATGAAGTGGCTGAGGTCTTTCTGCTCCCGCTTGAATGGCTGAAGGAGAACCCGCCTGTTCATTACGATCTCTCCGTCTTGGCAGACGACGAATTGCCCGACAAACTTCTTGGATATCTGTCGCATTACGGCAGCTACCGTGATCATGGAGAGACGGACTGGCTGGAATATGAAGGTCATGGCATATGGGGGCTTACAGCGAGGATATTGAAAGATATAGAGGCCGGAAGATGACAACTGATTCAAGAGAAGTAAGAGCGATCGGCGGACGTGAGTGTCTTATATATAGCTGCGGCTCGTCAGAGAGGCTGCTTGGAGTAAAATAGACAATTGATTGAGGATGATCGATGAAGCGTGAACTCGGGCATTTTATGATCGGGAACTCATATGGGGGCAATCAGGACTGGTTCAGGACATATATGATGCGGCTTGGAGGATGCGGCGCAGAGACAGCCTGTGACAGCAGCCTGTACTTTGCGATCCATAAGGGAGTTGCGGGCATCTATCCTTTCGATCATACGAATCTTTCCAGAGATGACTATGTAGAGTTTGCACATGTGATGGAGAAATATCTGAAGCCGAGGATGTCCGGGATAAACAAAGCGGAGATCTATGTTGAAGGGTATCAGAATTATCTGAATGACAGAGATGTTACCGGTATCAGCATGGACATACTCGATGGGAATGAGCCATATGAAGCGGCTGTAGCCGCTGTCAGAAAACAGATAGATGCCGGATATCCTGTCCCGACCCTGGTACTAAATCACAAGGACAAGGATCTGAAAGATTATGTGTGGCACTGGTTTCTGATCAACGGATACGAAGAGACTGAGGAAACGCTGATGGTCAAGACTGTGACCTATAGCTGGTATAGATGGCTTGATCTCAGGAGACTTTGGGAAAGCGGTTATAGCAGCAAGGGCGGATTGGTATTGTACGATTTAAAATGATGAGCTGACATATGAACTATAAGATACCTACGGATCCGAATATCCTATACAGCTATATGAACATGATACTCAGAGACAGGTATTCTTCTCTTGAGGAATTCTGCGCAGTGAATGATGCAGATGCTGATAAAATAAAGGATATACTTAAAGAAGCGGGTTATACTTACGACCCGGAGTTAAATCAATTCAGATGAATGGAGGACAAAGAGATGGAAGCATTGGAAGTATTAAAAAACAGAAGAGCGATCAGAAAGTATAAGGCTGATCAGATCAAAGATGAAGAACTGAACGCTGTTGTGGAAGCGGGTACATTTGCTCCGACAGGAGCCGGAACTCAGGGTGTGAAGATCGTTGTCGTGCAGACTCCAGAGTACCGCGACAGAGTAGCTGCACTCAATGCCAAGGTGTTCGGCAAGGACATGGATCCGTATTACGGAGCTCCGACTATAATCCTTGTGTTCGAGACATCGGAGTGCTTCACGCATGAGCTTGACGGAGCGGCAGTATGCACCAACATGCTCAACGCTGCATATGCAGTCGGACTCGGCTCATGCTGGATCCATCGCTGCAAGCAGATGTTTGAGATGGAAGAGGGCAAGGAACTCCTGAAGGAGTGGGGCCTGCCAGAGGATCTTGTAGGTGTTGCATCTATGGCACTTGGCTATGCAGACGGAGATCATCCTGCAGCAAAGCCACGCAAGGATGGATATGTAGTACGGGTATAGAGTAAAAACAGATAAATCGAAATGATTCTTTTCCATACAAGCGATACGATCATAAAAGATCCGGACATTCACAGAGGCCGCAGTAACACCGACTTCGGCCAGGGCTTTTATTTGACTCCGGATGAGAGCTTTGCTTGTAGCTGGGCGAGGGAGAGGACCACGTCAGATATCTACGTCAACAGATATGAGCTGGATACTGAGGGCATCAAGGTCAAGGTACTCAGCCGGGATGAAGAGTGGTTCAGCTATATCTTCGATAACCGCCGCAGTAAGGCGGACTCGCTCGCGGATTATGATGTGATCATCGGATCAATAGCGAACGACACTTTATTCGAGACTTACGGTATAATTACCAGCGGGCTTTTGACGCCGGATCAGGCGCTGGAGCTGCTCGGGATAGGTCCTGAGTATACACAGGTCGCCATAAAAACGGACGCGGGAGCAAAGGCGCTTCAGTGGATAGATGCTGAGGTACTCAGTGCGGATGCGATGGCTGCCGGCAGGAAAGAATACGAGCGTCAGAAGACAGCTTTCGATGAAGACTTCGCCAGAATGCTTGAAGCTCAGGACGAATGATATGAGACAATAAAACGAGAAAGGAAGATAAACGAAATGGAAGTAATCAAAACACCTGCAACAGAGGCACTGGATAAGGCCGGTGCTCAGTACGAATTCCTGGAGGCACCGGGAGCTATCAGCGGAGAAGATTACTCAAACGCGATCGGAGCCGAGAAGGCATCGAGACTCTTCAAGACTCTTGTAATGAAGGGCGATACAACAGGCAGCGTATACGTATTCGTTGTACCTGCACTTGCCAAGCTGTCCCAGAGACAGACCGCAAGAGCGCTCGGAGAGCATGCGCTTGAGATGATCAAGCCGGTAGAGCTCAAGCAGCTGACAGGCTATGTACACGGAGGCACATCGCCGCTTGGCATGATCAATCAGTACAGAGTCATCTTTGACGAATGCGCAGGTGATATGGATAAGGTAATTATCAATGGTGGCGGTGGTGGATATCTCGTTGAGCTTACACTTGATGAGTTCGCAAAGGTGCAGCCATATGAGCTGATGCCATTGAAGAAGTAGTGAAATATGGAACTGAAAAGAATCGAACACAAACTGACAGTATGTAAGGTCGCAGACATATCTGACATAGATATGTCTGCAGATTTCTATTTCATCGGTAAGACCGATGAGGAGTTGTCGCTTGTCTGCAGGACAGAGGATACACCTCAAAAGACGATCGAGCGTGAGGATGGATGGAGAGGCTTCCGCATCCAGGGAGTACTAGACTTCTCACTGATAGGGATCCTTTCGAAGATATCCGGTGTGCTTGCTGAGAACAAGATCGGCATATTCGCTGTATCTACATACAACACGGATTACATCCTTGTTAAAGAGGAGAACTTCGACAGAGCTCTTGAAGTGCTTGCTGCTGAGGGATACAAGGTCGTTTAGCACCTGGTGAGATATTGTGTGACTTAAACGACGGGTAATAACAAAGACTAATAGATATGAAAAGCAGACGCATAACATTCAATTCACCTGTAGTACTGAGCTTTGTAATAATTAGCTTTGGTGTTATGGTTGCGAATTATCTCACGGCAGGCGTCAGCAATCGCCTGCTTTTCGTGACTTATCATTCATCGTTGGCATCGCCGATGACGTATGTGAGGTTTTTTACTCATGTGCTTGGCCATGCTGGCTGGAGTCATTACATAGGTAACATGATGTATCTGCTCCTTCTCGGGCCGATGCTTGAAGAGAAATACGGATCAAAGGCTATCATTGAGGTAATATTGATTACCGGACTGGTTACGGGCCTGGTCACGTGGTTGATATTTCCGGGCATAGCGCTGTGTGGCGCAAGCGGTGTTGTTTTTGCATTTATTATGATGACATCATTCACCAGCTTTAAAGAAGGAGAGATCCCGCTGACTGTTATTTTGGTCGCGATCATTTTCATAGGGCAGCAGGTATATGACGGGCTGTTCGTACAGGACAACATTTCGAATATGGGCCACATACTCGGCGGTATCGTCGGTGCGGTGGCAGGATATACACTTAACAAAAAGGAGAGCTAATGCATAACAGATTCATGTCAGGAGACATAGTGCAGCATTTCAAGAGGGAGATGCTGAGTGAAGAAGATCGTGCAGATAATATGTATCTGTATGAGATAATAGGAGTAGCTATACATAGCGAGACTCGCGAGGAGATGATGGTGTACAAGCCGCTTTACGGTAACGGCGGAATGTATGTACGCCCGCTTGAGATGTTCCTCAGCGAAGTGGATCATGAGAAGTATCCTGAAATCAAGCAGAGATACAGATTTGAAAAACCGTGATATGCCAAGATTGTTTATAGCCATCAATCTGAATGACGAGATGAAAGATGCTCTCATGGATATCCAGGATACCATGAGAGCATATGGTATGCACGGCAGGGAGACTGTCCCGGAGAATATGCATCTGACTCTTGCATTCATCGGTGACTATGATGATCCTGAACTTGTGAAAGAAATCGTTGACAGCATCGACGTCAGGCCGTTTGAGATCAAACTCAGCGGCATCGGTGCATATGGAGACCTTTGGTGGGCCGGACTTGAGAATTGTCCGGCGCTGCTTGCAGTCAGTAAGAGGTTGAGACGAGGTCTTGCAGATGCCGGGGTGCCGTTCGACAGGAAGAAATTCTCTCCGCACATCACTCTGATGAGGAGGGCGACAGGCACTGCACGTGACATACCTGCCGGAGAGCTCGAAGACTTCTTCGGCACTTCGATGACGGTCGATCACATCTCGCTTATGCGATCAGATCGTGGCAAACACGGTATGATATACACAGAGTTGTAGAATTGGAGGGGTTGGAATGAGATTCAAAATGATACATGAGAACTTCAATGTAGCGGATCTGGATGTGTCGATGAAGTTCTACGAGAAGGCGCTCGGACTCAAGGAGATTCGCCGCAAGACAGCCGAGGATGGGTCGTTTATTATCGTGTATATCGGTAATGAAGAGGCGGACTTCGAGCTCGAACTGACATGGCTTGAGGAGCATCCGCAGAAGTACGATCTCGGCGAGGAGGAGTTCCATCTCGCGTTCAGTGTGGACGACTTCGATGCTGCACATGCACTCCATGAAGAGATGGGCTGCATCGCATTTGAGAACCACGACATGGGCATCTACTTCATCACGGATCCGGATGGCTACTGGCTCGAGATCCTGCCTGAGAGGTAGACATGCACGATATTTGGAATCCATGGCACGGCTGCGTCAAATGCAGTGAGGGCTGTGAAAACTGCTATATGTACTACCTCGACGACATGAGGGACAATGACGGATCTGAGATATATCTTACTCAGAATGCCAGGTACCCTCTGTCCAAAGATCGTAAAGGCCGGTACAAGATTCAGAGCGGCGAGAAGATCAGCGTCTGCATGACTTCGGACTTCTTCCTCAAGGAGGCGGATCAGTGGCGCGGTGAGGCCTGGGACATAATGAGGCAGAGGAGCGATGTGATCTTCATCCTCGTGACCAAGAGACCGCAGCGCATTATGGAATGCCTGCCTGCTGACTGGGGTGACGGATGGGAGAACATATTCCTGAATGTCACTACTGAAAACCAGAAAAGGGCCGACGAGAGAGTGCCTATTCTGCTGGATCTGCCGTTCAAACATAAAGGAATATATGTCGCACCTATTTTGGGTCCTGTTAATTTGGGAGAGTATCTCGATAGCGGTCAGATAGAGCAAGTCGTATGCGGAGGCGAGAACTACGGAGGCTCAAGGCCATGTGACTTCGATTGGGTGAAGTCGCTACGGGCAGAGTGTGAGTCAAGAGACATAACATTCTGCTTTATGGAGACCGGTACGACTTTCATAAAAGACGGTAAGCGGTATATTCTTAAAGGCAAGAGACTTCAGACTGCTCAGGCTCTCAAGTCCGGTATGAACTACCAGGGCAAGCCGATGCAGTTCGAACTAGTCGACAGTTGGGGTCTTCCGGTACCGGAGGATCAGCTGTACGTGAAGCACTACTGCGACAACTGCAGGGAGTGTGCGATGAAACTGATATGTAACGGCTGCGCCGACTGCGGACGGTGCAGGGCACAGGGCTGAAATGAAACTATTCGATAAGAAAAAAAGGGAACTTCCGAGCTTTCCGGAGGGGGACTATGAGCCTGTTCTGAGGTGCAGTATATGCAACGGTGAGCAGATACTTTGCGCGAGGGACAGAGTAAGCGGCGAGCTTCACGAGCTTATGCTTGTCAGGTCACCCGGCGATATAGATGAATTCTGCAAGGCGAATTCGATCCTGCCGGAGAGTATAAAGAAGGAGTATTGATTGGAGGGACAGATATGAGATACAGAAAGGACAGATACGGCAACGAGCTCTCGCAGCTGGGATTCGGCTGCATGAGGTTCACTAAGAAGGGCACGCAGATCGACTACGCGAAGGCTGAGCGTGAGGTGCTCTATGCCATGGAGCACGGAGTCAACTACTTCGATACGGCCTGGGCGTATCCGGGCAGCGAGGAGTGCCTCGGCAGGATACTCGATGAGAACGGCTGCAGGGACAAGGTCAATATCGCGACCAAGCTTCCGCAGTACATGCTGAGATCGATGAAAGCGGTCGACAAGACCTTCGGCGATGAGCTTGCGAGGCTCAGGACCGATCATGTGGACTACTACCTGATGCACATGTTCACCGACTTCTCCGAGTGGGAGCGTCTCAAGGAGATGGGCATCGAGGAGTGGATAGCCGCGCGCAAGGCTGACGGCAGCATAAGGCAGATCGGCTTCTCCTTCCACGGAGACACCGAGATGTTTATCAGGATCCTGGAGGACTACGACTGGGACTTCTGCCAGGTGCAGTACAATTATCTCGATGAGACCAGCCAGGCCGGAAGGCGCGGCGTGCAGGCTGCGGCCGAGAAGGGGATACCGGTCATCATCATGGAGCCGCTGAGAGGCGGCAAGCTCGTCAACCTGCCGGTGAGCGCGATGAGAGAGCTCCGCGAGAGCGGCACGGGGTACTCCGCCGCTGAGCTCGGTCTCAGATGGCTCTGGGATCAGAGCGAGGTGACGGTAGTGCTCTCGGGCATGAACTCGCTTGAGATGGTGGAGGAGAACATCCGCATCGCATCGGATGCCGAGCCGGGATCGTTTACAGAAAAGGACCGCAATCTGGTCGAGAGGATCAAGGGGATCATCAAGGAGAGGGAGAAGGTCGGATGCACAGCCTGCAGATACTGTATGCCATGCCCGAGCGGTGTGGATATACCGGGCACGTTCCACTACTACAATCTCCTGTATGTGGAGGATAAAAAGGCAGGTGTCAGGTTCGAGTATGCCAGAAACGTCGGCATGCAGAAGGACCCGGGATTTGCTTCGAAGTGCATTGGATGCGGTAAGTGCGAGATGCACTGCCCTCAGCACATACAGATAAGAGATATGTTAAAGAAGGCGGATAAGGACCTCAGACCTCTGCCATACAGACTGGGGATAGGCATAGTCAGGAAAGTCCTGCCTACGGAAAGGTAATGATATATGACAATAATGGAAGCCATTGAAGCCAGGCATTCGGTAAGGGCATACAAGGATATCCCTGTAGAGCAGGAAGTGAGAGATCAGCTTGATGCCTTCGTCGCGGAGTGCAACAGCGAGTCAGGACTGGACATCACGGTCAGGTATGACGATCCGGAGGGCTTCGATTCGAGACTCGCTCACTACGGGAGCTTCAGGAACGTAAATAATTACATCATCCTCAAGGGAGCCAGGATAGCAGACTTCGATTTCGTCTGCGGCTACTACGGAGAGAAGATAGTCATCAGGGCGCAGCAGCTCGGCCTCAATACATGCTGGGCGGCGCTCACATTCAACAAAAAGAAGGTAAAGGAGCTCGTGCCTGCGGGGGAGGATCTCTGCATGGTCATAGCTCTGGGATACGGCGAGACTCAGGGCCATCCTCACAAGGGCAAGGACATTCACGGCGTAGTGGATGTAAAGGGCGGCATGCCTGAGTGGTTCGTAAAGGGCGTCGAGTCGGCGCTTCTGGCTCCGACTGCTGTCAACCAGCAGAAGTTCTCCTTCTCGCTTGACGGCGAGGAGCCTTCGGTCAGGATCAAGGGCATGGGAGCCTGCATCAAGGTCGACCTAGGCATTGCTGCATACCACTTCGAGGAGGCGGCCGGCAGGGCCGTAAAGCACTGATGGGCATGGCTGTCTTGAGACGAAGAGCGGCGCTTGGCCTGCTTGCGGCATTCGCGGCTGTGCTTCTCATGCTCAGCGGCTGCGGCTCGGGTAAAGCGGAGTACACGCAGATAGATCAGGACGAAGCCATGCGGATGATGCAGGATGAGTCCGACTATCTTATCGTGGATGTAAGGAGGCCGGATGAATTTGCGGAGAAGCACATCAAAGGAGCGATCAACGTCCCGAATGAGACGATAGAGGACGAGGCGCCTGATGCTCTGCCGGACAAAGACCGGCTCCTGCTGATATACTGCCGCAGCGGCAACCGCAGCAAGGAGGCGTCGCAGAAGCTGGCCGACATGGGCTATACCAATGTATACGAATTCGGAGGTATCAATACCTGGGAAGGCGAGACGGAGACCGGAGACCAAAGTACTGATGGACAATCAGAATGAAGAAATGCGAAATGAAATAAGGACCGTACCGGCTGAGCTGCTGAGGCAGGTGCAGGAATTCATCGATGCGGAGTGGGAGGAGCCTCTACTGTATGAGGAGTCTGTTTGCTATGCATCCGAAGCGGCGGAGGAGTACGCGCCCATAGTAACGGAAGAGACCGCGCCCAAAGCACGGGAGGGTATACTCGAAAAGAAGATGTTCTCAAAGAGGAATGCGATGTTCGATTCCTCCATGCCGCCCGGCGCTGCGGGAAGCAGCCTGGATGACATAATCGGTCCGCTTGGCGAGACCTTCCAGGAGAAGCTCCTTGCAGCCATAGACGCAAAGGGGTTTAAGGATTCAGAGGTCTATGCCAAAGCCAACATCGACCGCAGGCTCTTCTCGAAGATCAGATCCAACAGGAACTACAAGCCGTCAAAGCCGACGGCTCTGGCATTCGCGATAGCGCTCGGGATGAATCTCGATGAGACGACGGACCTCCTCCAGCGGGCGGGACTTGCTCTGTCTCCGAGCAGCGAGGCCGATCTCATAGTCAAGTACTGCATACTCAACGGGATCAGCGACATAGTCGATGTGAACTCGATACTCTACGAGTATGACCAGCCGCTTCTCGGATACTGATTTGTCGCCCGCGAGGGGACATATGCTTCCTCTAATGGATGTATCGTATAGCCATCAGATAGAGATGACGCAGCGATGCAGACAAAGGAGGAAAGCAAAATGAAAAAAGGACTTACAGAACTTGTGATGATACTCGACAGAAGCGGATCGATGAGCGGCCTTGAGGACGATACCATCGGCGGCTTCAACAGCATGATCGAAAAGCAGCGCAAGGAGGAGGGTGAGGTGTACGTATCCACCGTGCTCTTCGACGACAGGAGCGATGTCATCTACGACCGTGTGGACATCCGCAGGATCGAGCCGATGACGGACAAACAGTACTATGTACGCGGATGCACGGCGCTTCTGGATGCGGTGGGCGGCGCGATCAAGCACATCAGGAACGTCCACAAATATGCCAGGGAAGAGGATGTGCCTGAGAAGACCATCTTCGTCATCACGACCGACGGCATGGAGAATGCCAGCCGCACTTACGACTACGACAAGGTGCGCCGCATGATCGAGCGCCAGAAGGAGGAGCATGACTGGGAATTCATCTTCCTCGGCGCCAACATCGATGCAGCCAAAGAGGCTGCGAGGTTCGGCATCAGCGAGAGCAGGGCCGCGAGATACGAGTGCGACCCAAAAGGCACAAGGCTCAATTACTCGGTGGTCTCGGATGCGATAGGCAAGATGAGAAGTGCGGGCTCGGCCAAACTCATGGCGAGCGTATTCGAAGAGGAAGACTGCCTGGCGCCTATACGGGAGAACTACAGCAAGGCCAACAACGAAGAGGAGATACAAAGGTAGAATGGCGTTACATATAGTACTGGTTGAACCCGAAATCCCACCCAATACGGGCAATATAGCGAGGACGGCGGCTGCGACAGACAGCGTGCTCCATCTGGTGAAGCCGCTCGGATTCAGTCTCGATGAGAAGAGCCTCAGACGTGCGGGCCTCGATTACTGGCCTTATGTCAGGCTTGAGGTACATGAGAGCCTTGATGAATTCATGGAGAAGTACGAGGGCAGGAGGATGTGGCTCGCCACTACCAAGGGCTCAAAGCTTCACACCGATGCCGACTTCGAAGATGAGGACATGATACTATTCGGACGAGAGACCGCAGGACTTCCGCGTGACTTCATCGAAGCGAGGAGGGAATGGGCGATCAGGATCCCGATGAGCAGCAACACACGGCTCAGATCGTTTAATCTGGCGAATTCTGCTAATATAATATTGTTTGAGGCACTCAGGCAGCTCGGATTCCCGGGACTGGAGTAAGAGGAGAGGTTTTATGGCAAAGACTATTGTTATCTGTTATTCCCGCAGGGGACAGAACTACGTGAACGGCAGCATGGCCGATCTCGAAAAGGGCAATACAGAGCTGGTCGCAGGCTACATACAAAAGGCCGTGGGCGCCGATGTATTCATGATAGAGACAGTTGATCCTTATCCTGAGGACTACATGGAATGCACCGAGGTCGCCAAGCGCGAGCTCAATGCCGGCGCGAGACCTGAGCTCAAGGAGTATCTTGACAGCATCGACGATTACGATAACATCGTGGTTGCCGGGCCGTGCTGGTGGGGCACTTATCCGTGCGCTGTGTTCTCTCAGCTCGAGAGACTGGACTTCAGGGGCAAGACCGTGTTCCCTGTGATGACGCACGAGGGAAGCGGCGAGGCCAGGAGCCGACGCGATCTAAAGAAGGTCTGCAAGGGTGCGAAGGTAGAGAAGGCTCTGGCTGTGCAGGGAGCTGTAGCTCCGTCTTCGGAGGAGGCCGTCAGCACATGGGCGGTAAAGAATCTTAAGTAAGCAATGAATCTGTTCGAACGCGACGACAAAAAGGTCGAATATATCGAACTCATATATGATCTTGTATTTGTATACATGGTCGGACGCAATAACGCGCTGCTCCATCATTTTGAGGGAGGCTTTGTCGCGCCTGTCAACATGATGGCATACGTGATGTGCACGCTTGCCATAATCCAGATATGGAATTTCACGACCTTCTACATCAACATGTTCGGCCGCAACAGCGCCAGGGATCACGTCTGCCTGTTCATCAACATGTATCTGATGTATTTCATCGGCGAAGCCACGCGCACGGACTTCGCGCCTTACCAGGCGCAGTACCACATCGCATGGGCCCTGATACTCATCAATATCGGGGTGCAGTACCTGATAGAGCTGCGCAACCATCAGGCCGATGTATGGAACAGGGACATAATCAAGAGGATGGCGCTCGCTCTGTTTGCAGAGGCTGCGGTCGTGCTGATCGCGGCTTTTACGAGCATGTCTCTAAGCATAGTGCTGTCTGCTCTTGCCATAGCAGTGGGCGTGGTGCTGACTTCGTTCGGCAAGTTCAGAAGCCCTGGCGGATCTATTGACTTCATGCACCTGACTGAGCGCGCGATGCTCTACGTCGTATTCACCTTCGGCGAGATGATAATCACCATTGCGACGTACTTCAAAGGGGACGGCAGCTTCGATCCGAACGTAATATACTTCTCGCTCATGGCCTTCCTCATAGTCGCAGGGCTCTTCCTCTCGTACGGTCTTTATTACGATCACCTGCTGGACAGGGAGAGGGAGGACAACGGTCTTCTGTACATGATCCTGCATATATTCATCATATTTGCGCTCAACAACATCACGGTCTCGCTCGAGTTCATGCGCATGGAGGAAGTCGCGCTGATGCCTAAGATGGTATTCATCGTCGGATCGGTGATCGCTTACTACCTGCTGCTATTCATCGCGTGCAGGTACTCCAAGGTGTCGTGCAGGCTGAGCAGGACGTTCGATGCCGGGCTTGCGGCTGTCACTGCCGTATTCGCGGTACTGATGATCGCTTTTAAGGACAACATGTATATCAACATATTCATCACGGTGGTGTATGTATACACAATCGTGGCGGCCATATACAGATCGAAGGTCTGGCTGGATTCCAAAGAATAAAGGTAAATCTTTACTTTTTTACCGAAAACTGCTGCAAATCTTTACTTTTTGCTCACAAATAGATAAAATAAGTAAAGATTTACGGAGGAATGCAAGTGGTTTCATATGATGGCCTTGAAAAGGCGCTTAAAGATAAACACATTGGAAAAACGGAACTTGCCACGGGGCTTGGGCTCTCATCCCGAACCGTTGCGAAGATAGGTAAAGGCGAAAAGCTTTCAAATAGAAGCATTGAGAGGATTGCGGGGTATCTGGGAGTAGCCCCGGATCTTCTTATGAAAGAAGTATCCGACAACAGTATCCTTCAATTACTTAGAGAGGAAAAGGAACTGAAACTGCCGGGCGGACTCTATCATGAGATGCAGGTTCGCATGACATATAACTCCAATCACATTGAGGGAAGCCGGCTTTCTGAGGATCAGACACGTTTGATTTTTGAAACCAATACGCTGGATGCGGGGGATGGTATTCCGGTCGATGATATTCTTGAAACGGTGCACCACTTCCGGGCGATAGATTATGTGATCGATATTGCAGAGGATGAATTGACGGAAGATATAATTAAGCATCTGCATTATATCTTAAAACATGATACGAAGGATTCGACGCTTGGATGGTTTGCTGTCGGGGATTACAAGAAGCGTACTAATGTGGTAGGAGGCAGAGAGACTTCAAAACCTTCTGAAGTACATGAACAGATGAAAGCGCTTCTGGAGAAGTACAATTCAAAAGAGACAGTTGTCATAGAAGACATCGTTGAGCTTCATGCCGAGTTTGAATATATCCATCCGTTCCAGGATGGGAACGGCAGAGTCGGAAGACTTGTAGCACTGAAGGAGTGCCTGCGGCATAACGTTATACCTTTCATAATAGAAGATTCCAAGAAGAACTATTATTACAGAGGCTTGTCCGAATGGAGAAATGAAAAGGGCTGGCTTATTGACACCTGTCTTGATGGTCAGGATACGTTTGTCAGGCTGCTGGATATACTGGGAATACCATATTGATCATGCATCAGTGAGGACAGACCCCGGATCAAAAAAATTTCAAAAAAGTTCGCTGCTTTAACTTCATTTAAGGCAGCGGCTTTATTTTTATGCTGTAAACAGGGAAAAGGCCTGGCAGGACGCAGGCATGACAGCAGTTAACTATTGAACTCTATACGGAGGGAAAAGACATGAATACAAGAAAGACATATGACGGTAAAGATTACGCGTCAGGTGCAGCCGACAAGAACGCAGTGACGAAATCGCTGCTGGCGCTTCTGGGACTGATCCTGGCGCTGATGCTGACCTTCACTTCATGCGGGAGTGCGGGCAGCAGCTCGGATCTCGGAAGTCTGACGACCACATCGACTGAGTACAATGCGGCGAGCAAGTCTGAGATGTTCACAGAGCGGGACCTCTCGGGCGACTACGATGAGAGCAGCGCTGTGAAGGTAAGCCTCAGCGGCAATTCGGCCGAGGCTTCGGATACATCCGGTGTCACCATCGACGGCAGCACAGTGACCATCACGGCGGAGGGTACATACATATTCTCCGGCAAGCTCACTGACGGACAGATCATCGTAGACGCTGATGATTCGGCAAAGGTGCAGATCGTGCTCGACGGAGCATCCGTTACAAGCAGCGATTCGGCGGCGTTATACGTGAAGTCCGCTGACAAGGTCTTCGTCACAACTGCGAAGGGAACAGACAACACGCTTGCAAACGGCGGAAGCTTCACAGCTGACGGCGATACAAACGTTGACGGCGCGGTATTCGCAAAGGACGACATCACATTCAACGGCGAAGGAAGCCTGACTGTCACTTCACCGGCAGGACACGGCATCGTCGGCAAGGATGATGTCAAGCTGGCCGGAGGCACTATCACGATCGATGCGGCCAACCACGGCGTACAGGCAAATGACAGCGTGAGAGTCGCTGAGGCAAGCATAACTATCAATGCGGATACAAAGGACGGCATCCACGTCTCAGATGATGCGGATGAAGAGGAAGGAACGACTTCGGACAGCTTCTTCTATATCGCTGACGGCAGCCTGACTATAAGCGCCGGCGACGACGGTATCCACGCGGATGCCGAAGCAAATATCGAGGGCGGCGCAATAGACGTGAGCAACTCATACGAGGGCATCGAGGCTCTTACTATCGATGTGTCCGGCGGAGACATCAAGGTGGCTGCGACTGATGACGGATTCAACGCGGCAGGCGGCACTACAAGCAGCAGCAATACATTCGGCGATGACGACTGGGCCGGCGGCAAGGGCGGCGCCATGAGCGACGGCGGAACCGACGGACAGATCAATATCAGCGGAGGCAATATCTATATCCAGGCATCCGGCGATGGTGTCGACTCGAACGGATCTGTTTCGATCAGCGGCGGATACACGGTAGTATGCGGACCGACTCAGGGAGACACTTCGGTGCTCGACTTCAACTCATCAGGAGAGATCACAGGCGGTACCTTCATCGGAACCGGCGGAGCCGGAATGGCATCGAACTTCTCATCGGCTGATCAGGGCCTGATCGCGGTAAGCGTCGGCAATCAGTCGGCAGGATCTGCAGTGACCCTCAAGGATGCTGACGGAAACACCATCGCAGAGGTCACACCGGAGCTCGACTACGCAGTCGTATACATCAGTACAGCAGACATGGCCAAGGGCAGCACTTACACTCTGACTGCCGGAAGCTACAGCGAGAGCATCACTCTCAGCGACAACATATACAGCAACATCTCAGGCGGGATGCAGGGCGGCTTCGGCGGAGGTTCTCCCCGGGGCGGAATGAACGGACAGATGAATGGACAGATGCCTGAAGGCGCCCATGGAGGCGGCATGCGTCAGGGCGGCCCGGGCAATTCCGGCAGCACTGACCAGGTGACAGGAGCCACACAGGAAGTCTAGGGGGCGGGAGACGGTTCGCCGTCTCCCCGGATCCCGGATATGAAAGGAGCGGGACCATGAAAAACAGATACATCGCGATCATACCGGCGTATGAGCCGGATGAGAGACTGGCGGGGCTCGCTGCAGAGCTTTGCGAAAAGGGAATGGACGTAGTCATCGTGGATGACGGAAGCGGTGAGGCTTACCACGGAATATTCGAGGAGGCTTCAGAGAATGCGGTAGTGCTGACCCACGCGGAGAACCGCGGCAAGGGAGCGGCGCTCAAGACCGGCATGAAGTACATAGACAGATACATGGCATACACAGAATCCGTGATGACAGCACACGGCACTGTGAGCGTGAGCGGACGGGATGCCGTGATCGTGACCGTCGATGCCGACGGGCAGCATCTGCCGGAGGATGTACTCAGGGTGGCTGAGATCGCTGAGCAGAGAAGCGATGCTCTCGTGCTCGGCAGCAGGGCCCTTGAGGAGAACGTCCCGGTAAGGAGCAGACTCGGCAATACGATCACCAGACATGTATACAGCATGGCCTCGGGAGTGCAGGTGCACGATACACAGACAGGCCTCAGGGCATTCCGGAGGAGCCTCATACCGAGGCTTCTCGAGATCGAAGGCGAGCGCTATGAGTACGAGATCAACATGCTCCTCATGCTCGCTTCGGAGGGAGTGCCTATCATCGAGGAGAGGATACAGACCGTCTACGAGGACGGCAACAAGTGCTCGCACTTCAGCACCGTAAAGGACTCGTTCAGGATCTATAAGGAGATACTGAAGTTCTCGGCCTCATCGCTTGCAAGCTTTGCGATCGACTACGCGATGTACGCTCTGCTGCTGGCCGTGACAGGAGCGGCAGGCATAGCGCACAGCCTGGTCATATCCAATATCGGGGCAAGGCTTGTGAGCGCATCTGCCAATTACACGATGAACCGCAAAATGGTATTCAAAAGCCGCACGGGCTTTGCAAGCTCGCTTGTGCAGTACGCAGTGCTTGCGGCATTCATACTCGCGGGCAACACCCTTGTACTGAGCATGCTGACAGGGACCTTCGGAATAAACAGCATGCTGGCAAAACTCATAACAGAGGCGCTGTTCTTCATCATCAGCTGGACGGTGCAGAAGTACGTGATCTTCTACAGCCGCGAGAGCGCTGAGGAGATGCAGGCCGGAGGAAAGGAGGAAGCGGCATGATCAGGAAACACAGACTTTTGGTCGCGTATCTGCTGATACTCGTAGTATTTACTACATACGTCGCGCTGGACACCTTCGTGATCACCAGAGTTTACGGAGGGGCGTATGCCCAGACATCGACGAGCACGGAGGCGGCTCAGACTTCAGGCGGCAGCACGAGTGAGGAAAGCCGTCTGGCTGTCACCACATCAAACAGCTACGAGGACAGCAATATCTCTGTCACGGTGAACGGCTACACCGTCAGCGATACGCAGGTCTATGTAGCCGAGGTCAGCCTGTCATCGCCTGAATATCTTAAGACGGCTCTGGCGCAGGGGCTATACGGCAAGAACGTGACTGCGACCACTTCCGAGATCGCTGAGGACAACAACGCGATACTGGCGATAAACGGCGATTATTACGGAACGCAGGAGAGAGGCTATGTCATCAAGAACGGAGAGCTGTACAGGAGCACAGCAGCAAGCGGACAGGAAGACCTCGTAATATATAAAGACGGAACATTCAAGATCATCAATGAGAGCGAAGTCAGCGCAGAGGATCTGATCGCTGACGGGGCAGTGCAGACGCTGTCGTTCGGACCGGCTCTGGTAGAGAACGGCCAGGTGAGCGTAGGCACAAACGATGAAGTCAAAAAGGCCATGGGCAGCAATCCGAGGACTGCGATAGGCGTGAGGGCGGACGGGACGTACCTGTTCGTAGTAGCTGACGGCAGGACTGACGAGAGCGAGGGCCTGTCACTGTATGAGCTCGCGGAGTTCATGGAGGAGCAGGGAGCCGTTACGGCATACAACCTCGACGGAGGAGGATCCTCGACGATGGTGTTCAACGGCAACGTGATCAATAATCCGACCGGCGGCATGGCCGGACACGGATCGGGCAATGAAAGGAGCGTGAGTGACATTGTTTACATCGGGTACTGACAGAAATCTTAAAATAGGACTCCGCTACCTGGCGGCATCGGCGGCTGTCGCTGCAATGGGACTTATCTACGAGCTCTTCAGCCACGGAGTGTTCTCAGCATATATGGTATTCGCCTTTGTGGTACCGCTGCTGGCCGGCGCGGCGCCAAATCTGCTGGCGGCATTCACAAGCGATAAAAAAGAGACCGCTTATGCGGGTTCAGCCGGCGCAGGACTTCAGCTCGCTGCGGTAGCGACACTGACGGCGGGAAGCCTCATGCAGGGGGTGCTGGATATATACGGGACGACCAACCATCTTATGGTGATCTACCCGGTCGCAGGCATCGCCTTCCTTGCGGCAGCTCTGCTGACATACATTATGTCTCCACAGCACGGGCAGTAGTGTATAATCAGTGTAGACAGCCCGCTTGACCGGGCACATGACAGTCGACGAGCAAGGAGGACACAGAATTGGAAGACAATAAATATTACGATAATGGATTTCAGAAGCTGGAGCTTGATGATCTCGGATCCGTAGCAGGCGGAATATCAGTAGAACAGCTGACGGATGAAGAACGTACCCGCGCCTATGAGCTGGATGCCAAATGGAAAAAAGCCATGAAGGATTGCGACGCACGCCGGATATCTGTCGCTGAATACGAAGCTATACTTTTTGAGTATCATGATTACATCAGGACGCTGGTTAAAAAGTATAATGGAGAAGACAATTAAACTGACATGGTAACAAGAGTGCTTTTCGTTTGCCACGGATCGATCTGCAGAAGTCCTATGTGCGAGTACGCGATGAAGGACATGGTGCAAAGAAGAGGAATAGCGGACCGGTTCGAGATCGCCTCTGCTGCTACGAGCAGGGAGGAGATCGGCAACCCCGTATATCCTCCGGCAAGACAGAAGCTTGCAGCGCACGGCATAGCCTGCAGCGGTCATCATGCGAGACAGATGACTAAGGCGGACTACGATCATTACGACATGATCATTGCCATGGATCATAACAATATCAGGAATATATACAGGATCACCGGCGGCGACCCTGACGGCAAGATAAGCCTGCTGCTGGACTTCACAGACAGAGCAGGGGATGAAGTCGCAGATCCGTGGTACACCGGCAACTTCGATGCGACCTGGCGTGATGTTACGGAGGGCCTCAATGGCCTGCTGGAAATGATAAAAAATAGTCGTCAATGACGACTATTTTTTATTCGGTCGTGGTAGAATAACGTGAAATGCCGTCATGGCGAAGAAACCATGGCAAAGGAAATAATTTAAGGAGATCAGCTATGAAAATCACTACTTTTACACCGCTTATCGTTACAAATGACATCAACAAGAACGTAAAGCTTTTTGAATCGCTCGGCTTTGAGATCGCTCACAAGCAGAATCCGGCCGAGAGCATATATAACTTCACAATGAAGCATCCTGACGGACATAAGGTAGATATCTCAAAGGCTAACGTCGAACAGGATATCACGCTTATCAGGATGAATGTACCTGACTTCGACGAGGCCTTCGCTATGCTGCAGGAGGAGGGCTTCAAGCTCAAGAGCGGACGCATCATAGAGACTGAGTCTGCAAGATCCGCGATGGTAGTTTCGCCTACAGGCTTCGCGTTCGATCTGTGCCAGCACATCAAATAGATCTGCAAGGAGATTTGTCAATTGAGACCTGAAGATATAAGGAAGATCAGAAAGAGAATAGATACAACACTAAGTAATTTCCGCAGCGTCTACGGCTGCTACGTCAACGGGGCGAGCGAGATCGTCTCCACCATGGAGATCCCTGTGCTCGACATGGAGACCGAAGAACGTGAGATGTATGCGGCGATACTTAAAAAAGTGCTGTCGGGCACGCAGGACAGGAACCAGCTGAGCATCGTGCTGTCGACCGACATGGTCAATGACAGTGATGAGCACAGGCTGCTGATGGCTCTCAAGAGCACGCAGGCAAGAGATGAGAATATGAGAGATCTGCTGTATCAGAGGATCATTGAGTCTGTGGATATGGGCGGCGACAGCTATGTCATCATCCTGGCTGCGGATACTTACGATCTCAGAGCAAAGGACGTCAAGGGAGAGGACTGGTCGGAGGAGTCGACGGGCCAGTTCGAGTACTTCATTTGCGCTATCTGCCCGGTAAAGATGTCAAAGGCTGCTCTTCAGTACCTGCCTGGCCAGCAGGAGTTCCGGGGGATATCTACAGGCACGCTTCTCGCGCCGCCTGCTCTCGGATTCATGTTCCCGGTGCTTGATGAAGGCAGCGCAGATATCTATCAGGCTCAGTACTACACAAAGAGCACTTCGGAGAACCACGGAGAACTTATCACAGCTCTGTTCAGGATCGAGAACCCGCCTATGGCTGCAGAGGTCCAGAAGGAGACCTTCAACTCTACTCTTGCCGAGTCCCTCGGAAGGGAGTGCAGCCTGGACGTAGTCACATCGCTCCAGGCCAGGCTGTCTGCCAAAGCCGAGGCGGTCAGGGAGGAGAGCCCTTCGGCGATAGCTGAAGTGGACATCGAGGATATTGAGGAGATCCTTACGGATAAGGGCATATCCGACGAAAAGGTCAGGGAGTTCGGCGCGTCTGTAGGCAAGCGCTTTGACGGAGCGGGGACCTTCAATATCGGGAACCTGATCCAGAAGCGCTCGTTTGAGGTAAAGACGCCTGAGACAAAGATCGTGACTGCTCCCGAGAACGCTCTCAGGATCAAAACAAAGAAGATCGACGGGGTCACATACATACTCGTCCCGGCAGGCGAGAGCGTGACCGTCAACGGCGTAGAGATCACTATCAATACAGAAGAATAACAAGTGCAAAAAATCTGTACTGGATGCAGCCTTTGTTGTGCTATCATTTGGCTGTACATAAAATACCAAAGGAGCAGATCTATGTCTGCCAGGGCACATACTTTAAAGTAACATATGATCATCCCAATGATCAGATTAAGAAACGTATCAAAATATTATTACAGTAAAGGCATAATCGCCAGCGGCATATCCAAGGTCAATTTGGATCTGGACGTTGGCGAATTTGTTGTTATTACAGGAGAGTCAGGAAGCGGCAAGTCCACGCTGCTCAATGTCATCTCGGGCCTTGATACCTATGAAGAGGGCGAGATGTACATCGAGGGGCATGAGACCAGTCATTATGCTGCGTCAGATTTCGAGGCCTACAGACGAAAGTACATTTCCTGCATATTCCAGAGCTTCAACCTGATCAACAGCTACACTGTCTACCAGAATGTGGCGCTGGCGATGCAGATAGACGGCTGCGAGCACTCGGTCATCAAAAGCCGTGTAAGGGAGCTTTTGGGCAAGGTCGGCCTCTCTGAATTCGAGAACCGCAAGGTATCCAAGCTCTCAGGCGGACAAAAGCAGAGGGTAGCCATAGCGCGCGCTCTTGCAAGAGACACGAAGATACTCGTGGCCGATGAGCCGACGGGCAACCTCGACAGCGAGTCCGCAGAGGGCATAGTCGAGCTTCTGACAGAGATCGCTGCTGACAGGCTCGTGGTCGTTGTCACTCACAATTTCGAGCAGTTCAAGGACCGCGCGACACGCGTGATCAAGATGCACGACGGCAAGATAGTCGAGGATACCTATACAGGCAGGCATCTTCACGCATCAGCGGCATCTTCGCAGGAGCATGCAGCGGATGATGAGCCTAAAAGGCGTCACATGTCTTATGCCGCTCAGCTCGGGCTCGGCATCAGGAACACATTCAACCTGCCTGCAAAGTTCCTTCTCTTGCTGCTGGTGTTCCTCTTTGTTACGAGCTCTGTCAGTGCTCAGTACGTATCTGTAAAGAAGCAGCGCGACACCGTATCCGAACAGGGCACGAACTTCTACTTCAGCAATTACGACCCTAAGCGTATCGTCATCGAGAGAAGCGATCATCAGCCTTTCACAAGGGCCGACTACGAGGCTATCGAGAAGGCGCCTCATGTCGACAAGCTTGTAAGAAATGACATGATCTACGACTCTTCGGTGTACTTTGACAGCGACGATCTGCCGTTCAACGGATACATTTCCGATGTCAAATGCATGAGCAGGAAGCCTGACCTCGGCAGGATGCCTGAGGCGGACAACGAGATAGTGCTCGAGGGGGCTGACGACGGCTGGATGCTCGGTGAGAATCCGGAGGCTGTCATCGGCAAGACTTACAAGATGAGCACAGACGGAAGCTCCGATGCCGAGTATGAAGTCGTGGTCGCAGGTATAATCAAGGACAGGGACAAATCATCTGAGGACAGCTCCGACTCTGAGGGCTTTTACGCTACATCGGGTGTGGGCACTGCATACCTGCCTGATGCGCTGATCTCAAAGATCAGGACCGATATGTACGCTGCTGCCGGCACTACCACTCTGGTGGTGGACGGCAACGAGGAGGAGGTCGTCCCGGGTGAGGGCGGACTTGTGGTCAACAGCAATGTGCCTGAGGGCTACATACTGCTGCCTACAAGCTACGACTCGATGTTCGACAAGGGCTATGCAGCAGGCAATCTTACAAAGCTCAGCTCCAAGACGCTGTACTACGGTGAGAGCCTTGAGCTGATGATCATGGGTACCTACGGCGAGAAGACCTTTACCAAAAAGACGGGGCTCAAGGATCTGTCGGAGCACAATGGAGAGATCTACATAAACGAGACTGACTTCCGCCGTCTCTACGAGAAGGGCAGCTACCAGGCCTCAGTCTTTGTGGACGATACCCGCAACATAAACGGGATGAAGGACATGCTCGAGCGCGGAGGCTTCGAGGTCCTTGTACTCAGAGATCACATATACAACTTCATCGATACAGCGCTGATCGATATAATACAGCTGCCTATGGCTGTGCTGGTATCGATAGCTGTATTCTTCATCGCGTATTTCGTTATACGCCTGATATTAAAATCGCGCGGAGTCTACTTCGCCACGGTCAGGATGCTCGGTATGGACAGGCCGTCAGTGCAGCGCATCATGAGGATCGAGCTCATGCTCGAGAGCATGATAGCCTACGCTGTATTCCTGCTCTTCATATATCTGAGCCGGATCAGGGTGATCCACTCAGACCAGCTGTCTGATTACATCAAGTATCTGAGCCCTCGCGATTACGTGATACTCGCCGGCATACTTCTTGTGATGGCGCTGCTCATATCCGGACGCTTCATGAGATCGATCTTCAAGAGCTCGGCCATGGGCGCATACAGGGAGGAGGCGTAGGAAATGCTCAGACTGCAAAACGTAGACAAATATTTCTATCGCCGCAAACCCAACGAGATACATGTCATCAATGACACTTCGCTTGAATTCGGCGAGTCGGGACTGATCGCGCTGCTGGGGCCATCTGGATGCGGCAAGACGACGCTTCTCAATGTGATCGGCGGCCTGGACAGACCTGACAGCGGCAATATATATATCAACGACAAGAAGATAAGCGGCAGGAGCACTTCCTCCGTCGACAAGATCCGTAATCTCAACATCGGATACATCTTCCAGAACTACAACCTTATAGACAACAAGACCGTCTTTGAGAACGTTGCGATGGTGCTCAGGATGGTCGGGATCAAGGACAAGAATGAGATCCGTGAGAAGGTCGAGTATGCGCTCGGTCTTGTCGGCATGTACCGCTACAGGAAGCGCTACGCCGACATGCTCTCGGGTGGAGAGCGCCAGAGGGTGGCCATCGCAAGAGCGATTGTCAAGGACCCGGCCATCATCATAGCGGATGAGCCGACGGGCAACCTCGACAGCTCCAACACCCTTGAGGTAATGAATATCATCAAGGCGATCTCGCGGGAGAAGCTTGTCATACTCGTTACTCACGAGGAGGAGCTTGCCGACTTCTACGCCGACAGGATCATCCGTCTCAGGGACGGCGTGGTGATCTCGGATGAGGTCAATGCCAACGTGAGGGATCTCGACTACAGGATAGAGAACAGGATCTATCTCAAGGATATCGAGGACTGCCGGGGCTTTAGGGACGATGACTATTCGGTCAGGGTCTTCAATGAGAGCGGCGGTAAAATGAACCTCGATATCGTAATCAGCCGCGGCAATATCTTCATCCACTCAAGAGACAGCGAGAACCGCATGGAGATCGTGGATGATAATTCCAGCATAGAGCTGGTGGATGATCACTACAGGGCGCTCAGCTCTGATGAGGCGGAGGCCCGCAAATTCGATCCTGAGAAGCTCAGGGCTTCAAAGCCTCTGAGGCATTCGTCGATCGTAGGCCCGTATACGATGCTCAGGGATGGCTTCCGCAGTGTGGGCAGTTACCACAGACTTAAGAAGATACTGCTTATCGGCTTCTTCCTTGCCGCGATATTCATTTCATATGCGGTATACAACATCGGCGGCATACTGAACATGCCTGATGAGAAGTTTGTGAAGGACGACATGTCCTACGTGCAGGTCGTCAAGCAGAAGATAGCTGTCGATGAGTATCTTAAGTACGAATCGGACCCATCCGTCGAATATGCTCTTCCGGGCCCAGGCCAGGTCAATGCGCGTCTTTTGTATGACGAGTACTGGCAGACCTATCCGGGCAATGCAGCCTTTGCGGGCTCTGTCAGTTCGGCAGATGATCTTGACAAGGGAGACCTTGTCAGCGGCAGGCTCCCGGAGAAGCGGCTTGAAGTAGTGGTCGACGGGCTGATACTTGAGCGCATTAAGGAAAGTGATCCGGACATAGTCCAGGTCGGCTTCAGGGATCCGGAGGAACTTATCGGACGCCATCTGTCTCTCAGGAACCTGCCTGATCTGACGATAGTCGGCATAACAGACAAAAACAGCCCGTGCATTTACGTGCAGGAGCCGATGATGATAGACGTGCTGGCCGGCAACGTGGACGAAGACTCCATGTACGAGGACGGAGATGGCGGCACTGATGAAGACAGCAGTGAGGATGCAGCTGAAGGCGAGGACGACAAGGCTCCGTTTTCACCGGACGCTTCGGCACTTCTTGATTACAGCCTCTACACAAACGACTTTGAGCTCACCCAGGGCAGTGCGATGCCTGAGAATGACTACGAGGTGATTGTTGACAAGAGGCATTCCGGCTCTCTCAAGATCGGCAAGGAGATCAAGACAAAGATCAACGGCCACAAGCTCAAGGTTGTAGGCTTTTACACAAGCGATACCCTGATAGGCAAGTATCTTGTCAATACCAACACCATCAAGTACAGGCTCATCCTCGACGGCAAGAACATGATCGTAAAGCCGCGTCACGACAAGGACGAGACGATCTCGGCCCTGTCATCCTACGGGGTCAAGGCCAGAGACCTGTACAGCTACCAGAAGAGCAAGTACAGGAAGGCTCAGCTCAAGACGATACGCGCGTTCCTGATCGTGGGAGGCATAATACTGATCATATCGCTTGTGGAGGTATTCCTCATGATGCGTGCGTCCTTCATGTCGCGTATCAAGGAAGTCGGTACTCTGAGGGCGATAGGCGTCAAGAAGTCGGATATCTACAGGATGTTCACCGGCGAGATCATCGCGATCACGGTCATGTCTTCGGTTCCGGGCTGGCTTCTGATAACGTATATCATATACAAGATGCAGGACATCTCGTTCTTCAAGGGGATGTTCATGTGCGATCCGCGGACGATGCTGATATCGCTCGCCCTGATATTCGCATTCAATCTGATCTTCGGACTTCTTCCGGCGATGCATACTCTGATCAGGAGACCTGCGGAGATACTCGCAAGAACCGACGTCAACTGATGACGGTCATATCCAGGATCGAAAGGTAAGTACAATGAATAAAGCAGGACATGCACAATATAATCTTGCCGGCAGGACCGGAGTCAGGGCTCTGCTCTGGCTGGGGCTGCTTGCTGCCGCGTGTATTGCTCTGGCATGCTTTACCGTCAGTGCCGCGGCGGAGGACTCAGCTGTGGCGCCGATCCGCAGCGTCCACAAGGTCAAGATCGAAAACGAAGAGTACTGCTTCCATGTGCAGCACAATGTGGTCCTCACCCCTGGGGCTATCACTCAGATCGAAAAGGACGAGGACCTTGCGGCTGCCATACTCGAAGCTTCGGGCTTCTACATGAAGGCTCCGAACTGTACAGATGAGTCGCATCCCGTGATCACGGCAGATCAGTGGGTCGAGAAGACTCACGGCAGTGTCTTCCTCAGGGCGGAAGACATTGCGAATATTCGAAAAGCTGAGCCTGTGGACGGATCCCCGGTCAAATTCTATCTGGATATCGGCGCTACAAGGGAAGCCAAGGAGCCCGGGGGCGAGGAGCCAAAGGTATACTCGACCTTCCAGAGCACGTGCCCGGCCATCCTCTTTGTGGTGGTCGCCACGGATAACGATGCGAAGTACGAGCCTTCCATATGCGAGGAGGCTGAAGTTGTGACGCCGGAAACGACTGAGACCCAGACGACGCCTAAGAAGACAGCGATTCCTAAGATACCGAAGCCTAAGGAGGATCCTCTGCCGGAGAACAGGACTATCAAGATGACTGACAGGTCCGGCGGGCCGCTCGAGCCTGTGCTCAAGGACGGCGATCCCGTAACACTGGAGTGGATCGACGCAAGCAATAAGCATGATAAGGCTGACTCAGGCAACGTGGAGGACGAGAGCTCAAAACAGCGCGTGCTGGCCATAGCGGCGATCATCGCAGCGGCTGTTCTGGCTGCCATTGTCGCGCTGATCAGGAAACGCTCGCAAAATGATTAGAAAAGATATAGAATTCCGGTATAGGGTATACCTGCAGTAATACAGGAGGAGCGAGATGGATACTAAGAATTTCTTTGAAGGGTTGAGTCCTGCTGATCTGGAGGGTGTCAGCGGTGGAGCCTGGACCGGAAATGAGACGGAACTCAGTATGGTATGCGCTGGATGCAGATGCGTCCAGGTATTTAAAAAAGACGAGTGGGGCAAGTGGCGCTGCTCAGTATGTACTGGTACTGAAACGATGAGGTGGCAGGACCTTTAAGAGACAGAGAGATATTATTTGTTTTAAAAACGGGCGCTCCGGCGTCCGTTTTAATGTTATACTTCCTATGAGAACAAGCGCGGGCTCAAAGGGAGGGATACGATTATGCGAAATCATGAAGTGACTAATACGCAGCCGCTCCTGGATGAACATGGCGAACTCAGAGAGCCGGGCTGGTCGAGGAGCCAGGTACAGAAATACAGGCGGTCGATGATAAAGGCCCCGAAATTCCGCATCAAGGAATGGGACTATTACCTTGTTGTGAATAAGGATTTCGCCGCGGCTTTCACCATCTCCGACGATGGTTACATCGGACTTCAGTCGGTATCCCTTCTGACATTCGGCGATCAGCCGTGGGAGCATACAGAAACAGTGCTGAATGCATTCCCGATGGGCAAGCTCAGACTGCCTGAGGACTCGTCCTACGGTACGACCAGGTACGAGGACAAGAGGCTTCAGATGAGCTTTGAGACGAAGTACGAAATGAGGCGCATCAGGGTGCACTTCGAGAACTTCATGGCTGGCAAAGCGCTCGATGCCGAGATAGACCTCAGCCAGCCGCCGATGGATTCGATGGTCATAGCAACGCCGTGGCCCAAAAAACACGCCTTCTACTACAACCAGAAGATCAACTGCATGAGAGCCTCGGGCTATGTGAGCTTTGACGGCAAGACATACAGATTCGACCCGGAGACAGACTTCGGCACCCTCGACTGGGGCAGGGGCGTATGGACATACGACAACACCTGGTTCTGGGGATCGGGCAACGCCGACGTTGACGGCAACAGCTTCGGCTGGAACATCGGATATGGATTCGGAGATACGAGCGCTGCCACGGAGAACATACTCTTCTGGAATGGGACGGCGCACAAGCTCGACGATGTGAGCTTCAACATCCCCGGGAGTGGCTACATGGACAGATGGACCTTCAGCTCATCAGACGGGAGATTCGAGATGGAGTTCGAACCGGTGCTCGACAGGGCGGCATGCCTCGATTACAAGGTCATCGTTTCGGATCAGCATCAGGTGTTCGGCAGGATGAGCGGGACAGCCGTGCTGGATGACGGCACTGAGATAAAGATAAAAGATGTGATGTGCTTTGCCGAGAAGGTGCACAACAGGTACTAGGTATGAGGGCAGGCCGGTGCAAGGGTGGTTGTCTCCATTCGACATGTATAATTGTATAATCAGTAGATGGAGCTTAAATAAGATGATGAAAGAAAGGATAGAAACAATGGCTAAAGAAGATATCAAGAGAGATGAGTTTAAGCAGCTTGATCCGCAGGACCTCGATGGTGTATCGGGAGGTAACTCCGATGAGCTGGCCGAAGACAGCATAGTGCTGAGCAGGATGGGCTTTGGCTCTCCGAAGGATGTAATTGATCTGGTCACCAGACCGCAACTCCGCCGTGAGGTCGTGAAGTGCTGGGCCGACGCGGGCGTAGAATGCAGATATGACGGCTTTGTCAGAAACAAGTATTACATCAACGGCGAGCAGGTCTCGCGTGAGGAAGCCCTCAGATTTATACAGAACAGATAAAATACGCAGTTTTGTGACGGGCGGGAGTGAAATCCCGCCAATTTTTTTGCAAACTTCCCCGGGGAAGCAAGTGGGCCGCGGTGCTGTGATATGTCTTGCGGAAAAACGACTGCCAATTAACGATAAAGTAACAGGACGCAACAAAAAAGCATCATCGCGAGGATGATGCTCAAAAAAACTCCGGAACAGGTCCGGAGTTCTGGTGCTAAAGAAATCTGTCCGCGTTACATGCTTCTTCTTTGCTGAACAGCCCTGAGCACAGCGTCTTTTTCAGGATCTGTCTCCTCAAACTCGGTCTGTATTCCTGCTCCGCCGGCGACGCAATCGAGTGCTGCTGGGTCTAATGCGAAGGAATCATCAGCGCTCTCGCCTCCTTTTCCCATAGCCCTTCCGTCCGAGAAGCTATCGCTCTTGAAATTATCATTATTATTCTTCTTGGAGTTGAAAAATGCCATCTTTATCTCTCCTTTCAAAGGTATCAAGCCCTATATTAGCTTCTGCTTACATAATATATACGATTGTACTCCCCGTAATGAGACAGGGCAAATAAATATTTCCTTACTTGCCAAAGTAAATGCACACTTTTTGTTGCATTTAATCTGGCAAACTTCATAGTTGCATTTAGTCTGGCAAGCCGTCGCCGAAGCTGTGGAGCTTGTGGGTAACCGGCCTCGTTGCAGGGCTATGGATAAGCCTGCGGGCAGCTCGCTGTCCGTGGGTTTATCCATGGTCCTGCGCCGGTTATCCATAAATCCACGGCTATTCTTGTCTCTCTTTCTTCTTTTGTATATATTCTTCCTGCTGTATCCGGCCTC
>SVCQ01000025.1 GCA_015058275.1 Clostridiales bacterium | reverse complement strand
CTTGTGATTGCTGCTGTAAGAGTTGTCTTACCGTGGTCAACGTGGCCGATTGTACCGATGTTGATATGCGGTTTGGTCCTCTCATACTTTTGCTTAGCCATTTTGAAACTTCCTCCTTTTAAAATAAGAACGTTCTTCCGGAGTAGCTTGCCTCCGATTTTAAAAAGTTAGGGACAAGCGTCCCTGTCCCTAAGCGGGTTGCATGGAGCTGATGAGCAGACTCGAACTGCCGAAACCTCTTCCTTACCAAGGAAGTGCTCTACCTACTGAGCTACATCAGCGCATAGCTCAATTAATATATCATTCTTTCCTATAGTTGTAAAGTTTATCTCGTTTTATTTTTTATTGTACAAAGGCAGTAAAAAAGGGCTGTTTTGAAGCAGCCCCGTCTCCTCATCTCTTATGCGCACAGGATCTCCCTTACGGCATCGAGCACCTGTTTGGTGCAGCATGACGCGAGCTCCATGATCACGGATTCCGAGCTGCAGAGATTGCAGCCTGCTGCCCTCAGCTCCTCTGCCGCGAGCTTGCGGTTCTGCTTGGAAGTGGCCGCGCAGCAGTCCTCGGCGATAGTCACGCTGAAGCCCCTTGAGAGGAAGCCGAATGCAGCGTCCTTGACCGCCACGTTGGTGAGAGCTCCCGCTATGACGACTCTCTCGGCATCGACAGCTCCGGCGAGCCTCTCCATCTCAGGCGATGACCATGGATCAGGCATCTGCCTTTCGACGGTCTCTGCCTCTTTGGCGAAGGCGCTGACCTCTTCTATAGTGTTGCCCTGGCCGTAGGTCTCGCATATGATGGTCGGAATGCCCATCCTGCTCATGCAGTGGGCGAACTTCCCGACGTTCCTCCTGAATTTGTCAGCCTTTTTGACCTCGCCTGCGATGGTCTCCTGAGCGTCGACTATGACGGCAAGGTATTCCGAGCTCTCTGTCTGGCCGCGCAGTCTCATCAGGGCCTGCGGATCCTGTATGCCGGTAGGTATAGGAGATATAGTCGCATAGCCTGCCTCCACCCAGTCGTAGTCGTAGCGCATCTCGCCGTCCCTGCGGGCCGGGGCCGGCTCCATCAGGTAGTGGTCGTCTCTGAGCTTTTTGAACACGAAATACTCGCCGTAGCCGTAAGGCGCAGCCGGCACCACGCGGACGCCCTTGACCTCCCACGAAGGTATCTCAGGAGCGTTGACGCTCACGATTGTGGCAGGGCCGGCGGCATCGGACATCTCCAGGATCTGCGGGATCATCCCGAGTATGTAGTCGTAGTGGACCGCCTCGTGCGAGCATAGCGAGAGTGCGACCGACTTGACACCGTTGATTGCGCCCTCTCTGGCCGCGGCTATAGTGCCGGAATAGTACGCCGCAAGGCCCATGTTAGGACCCATGTTGATGCCGCTGAAGACATAGTCCGGGCGTATGCCCTTTGAGGCGAGCATGCCCAGTCCCCAGATCACGCAGTCGGCAGGCGTACCGTCGACCGCATAAGCCTCAACAGCGCAATCCATCTCTCTTTTTTTGACGCCTACGCTGTGCCAGAATGTGATGCTCTGGCTCTTGCCGCTCTGCTGGGTAGCCGGAGCAGCCACATATACCTCTGCGTGCTCTGCGAGCTTTGCTGCGAGGACCTGCAGGCCCGGTGCGTCTATCCCGTCATCGTTTGTAACTAAAATCCTGATCATTTCTCTGCTCCGTTTGTATGTTGTTAATCTTCCTTTTCGAAGTTTGCTCCCTTTGTGGTACGGACATCCCCGTCCTTAAGCACGAAGATCCCCTCTATATCGCCTTTCTTTTCGATAAGCTCCATGCCCCTGTCAGCCCCGAGTATGAGGCAGGTAGTGCTGAGAGCATCTATGTCGCAGGACATGCCCTCAGGGGCGATCAGCGTGACCGCGTCGAGGTCGGTCTTTACAGGCCAGCCTGTCTTCGTGTCCAGTATATGGTGATAGGTCTTGCCGTCCACCTCTATCCTGCGCTCGTACACGCCGGATGTGACGAGGGTCTTATCGCGCACATCGACCTTACCTATTATCTCGCTGCGATCGCTGAACGGGGTCTCGACTCCTATGGAGAAGTCCTCTGTATCCGTCTTGCCTCCTACGCAGATGACATTGCCTCCGAGGTTTATGACTGCGGATACGACTCCGCGCTCCTTAAGGAGCTCTGCCATCCTGTCTCCTATATAGCCCTTGGCTATGCCTCCGAGATCGATCTCAGTCTCCGGATCTGTCAGCCTGATCCTGTCACCCTCGATGGCGATGTCCCTGTAATTGACGTGTTTGACCGCTTCGGCAAGAGCATCCTTGTCAGGGAGCCTGGCCTCTCCCTCGGCTACGTGGAAGTCCCAGAGCTTTGTGACTCCGCCGACCGTTATGTCGAAGGCTCCGTCTGATTCGTGCGAGTACTCCATGCCCTTTTGAATGAGCTCGCGTGTCGTCGTGCTGACCTCCGTCCACTCGCCGCGGGCGCTGTTGATGCGGCTCACATCGGAGCCCTCCCTGGTGCGGCTCAGCGTGTCCTCGAGATCCCTGCACAGCTCGAAGGAAGCATCGATGGCAGCCTCTGCATCGTCCTTCATCTCCGATGCGTCTTTGACTTCATTGCCGTCCTTCATGCGGTATACAGAGACGATGCATATTGTATCCAGATAGTAGCCGTCCTTGCTTACAGGCTCCGCCTTGGCCGAGCATCCGCTCAGGAACGCGGCCGGCAGCAGCGCCATCGCAAGCATCAGAGCGACGGCAATGTTGGTGGTTCGTTTCATCAGTTCTTTTCTTTTCTTTATGATTTACCGGGAGCAAAGCTCCGGCTGTCTCGCTTGATAGTATCGTATGTTATACTGTTAGCGGAAAGGAGCCTTCATGAAGCAGTACATTCGCAAAGCGGACATAATACTTCTGGCCGTGCTGGTCGCCATCGGACTGGCGTCGACGGCCGTCCTTGCGCTGCGCGGAGATGACTCCGGCTCAAAGGTCGTCATCAAATCGGGAGGCGAGGTCTTTGCGACCTACCCTCTGTCCGAAGACAGGACGATAGAGGTCCCGGCTCCGGGCGGCATCAGCTATGACTCGCCGCGGCCGCACGCTGCGGATGAGGATGACGAATGCACACAGTATACTTATTACAATGTAGTCAAGATCAGCGGCGGCAGCGTCACCGTCAGCTCGGCTTCGTGCAGGAACCAGGTGTGCGTCAGGCACGGCTCCATATCCAAGGCCGGCGAGAGCATCGTCTGCCTGCCGAACCGTCTGGTCGTCAGCATAGAAGGAAGCAAAGGAGGCTCTTATGACTCAGTCACCTCGTAAGCCCTCCGGCTCTCTCAGTGCGTCCTTCGTGGCAAGGGTCGGTCTCATGGCCGCCCTGGCTCTCATCTTTTCGTACGTTGAAGCCATTATACCATACAATCCGGGCATACCCGGCATCAAACTCGGAATAGCGAACGTGGTCACAGTGATCGCTCTGTACAAATTCGGAGCAAGGGATGCCGTATGCGTCAGCATCATCAGGATAGTGATCGCGGGGCTTTTGTTCAACGGCCTCTTCGGCATGCTCTACTCGCTTGCCGGTGCAGCCGTCAGTCTTGCGGGCATGACACTCCTCAAAAATACCGGCCTCTTTTCAGTGGCCGGCGTGAGCATGGCTGCTGGAGTCCTCCACAACCTGGGTCAGCTCCTTGTGGCAGCCGCCCTGATCGAGGACCTTCGCATATTCTTTTACTTCCCGGTGCTCCTCTTCAGCGGCATCGCCGCGGGCATACTCGTGGGCATCATATCTACGCTCGTGCTGAAGTCCCTCCGATGAATCCGGTATATTTACTCTTAATAAAATAGTAACGCCGCTGCAGTGCAGCGGCGTTGTCTTTAATGATCCGTCAGTTCCTAGCGGAGCTGCTTTACAGGTGTGGTCTCGTTAGGATCCCACGCGCCAAGAGCCTTGCTGAGGTTGACGATGAAGTCCTGTACGTTTGTAACGATACCCTTGGCGCTGAGGCTACCTCTGTCTGCGAGCTTGTTGATCGTAAACTCGGAGATGTCCACGCAGTAGAAGAATACCGGCCTGATAGTGCCGTCCTTCATAACGCGGTACGAAGGAGTCATATTGCCTACTGCGATCGAGTGGAGCATAGTGGCCATGCAGATGACCGTAGTGGCGCCTCTGACCTCGGCTCTCATCCTGTCCTGAGCCTGATAAACGTCTCCGTAGACCTCAGGCAGCGGACCGTCGTCACGGATGGACCCGCCGAGTACGTAAGGAACGTTGTTGGCTTCGCACGCGTACATGATGCCGTCTGTCAGATTTTCCTTTTTGAGGAAGTCGCGGATGCTGCCGCGATATCTGACGCGGTTGATGGTCTCGAGGTGGTTGTAGTGTCCGTTGTGGACGCTCTCCTGTGTGTAGATGTTCTGTCCCAAAGCCGTGTCGAGGTAGGCTCCCTCAAGATCGTGAGTGGCAAGGGCGTTGCCTGCGAGCAGCGCGTGTACATAGCCCTCATTGATGATGCCTGCAAAGGCCTTGCGGGCATCATGGTCAAAGGAGAACGCAGGTCCCATGACCCATACGATCTTGCCGTTGTCTCTATCGTGTCTGAGGATATCGTAGAGCTCATCATAGTCTACGGAGAAGGCTGTCTCCCTTGTCCTCGATGTCCTGAACGCAAAGGCGTCCTTGACCTCGGCCTCACCGCCGGTAAATCCGTGAGGATATACGTAAATACCATCCTCGCAGTTCTCGGTCCTGCCGATAACTACCTGATCGTTTCTCCTCAGGTTGCGGAATTCCACGACCTCGATCCTGTTGTCAGTGAGTACCGGAACGCAGTCCATCCTGCTCTCCTCTGCGAGCAGCCACTTGCCGTCGACCTTGAAGTACTCAGGATAGATGCTCATCGCGTGGAACTGCTGTGGTGCGACTCCGTCCGCCGGTGCAGGCTCTGTGACGATGTTCGGCGCGTCAGCGAAGAGCTTTTGAGTGAAGTCAGGATGTGTGTACTTGTAATCCTTCATAATAAAGTGATCCTCCAGATGTTTAATAAGTGATATGTGTATTCATATATTTGTCCCAGATCTCGTCAGGCACCAGTCTCCCTCCGGTAGCCCAGCATATCTGGATACAGTCGTTCAGTTTGTCCTCAGTCAGTCCATGGGCACTGAGGTAGCCCCTGCCGGCTTCGCTCTTCGTGAGAGTCACCGGTCCGATGAATGCCGCGCAGCTCGACGGCTCGATGAGTATGTCCTCTGTCTCCTTGAGGGATCTCATGAAGTCGTAAAGCCTGCCGTCCTCGACCGTGAAGTCGCCGGACACCAGATTGCGGTCTATCCTGGTCACGAAACCCGATGGGCTCGCGCATGCAAGACCGTCAGCCTCGGACATCTCATTAAGTCCGAAGTCGTTTACGTTGACTGCGTTGTGCATGTCTGTCGCCATGCCGAGAAGCACCGACGGATAGAGAGTCGGCTCGCAGAAGAAGACGTGGACATTGTCCTTAAACACCCTCTTGAGTCCGTAGCAGACTCCGCCCGGGGCTCCGCCTACTCCGCAAGGCACGTAGACTATCATCGGGTGGTCTTTGTCGACCGTGATGCCCTTCGCCTCGAGCTGGCCCTTGAGCCTGCCCGCCGCAACGGCATATCCGAGGAAGAGCGGCACTGAGTACTCGTCATCGACGAAGTAGCTCGAAGGATCCATGTCCGAATCCCTGCGGCCCTCGAGCACGGCCTTGGAATAGTCGTCCTCATACTCGATAACTTCGACACCTTTGCTCCTCAGTAAGTCCTTCTTCCACTGGCGGGCGTCCGCCGACATGTGGACCTTGACTTTGAATCCGAGGAAGGCGCTCATGATGCCTATCGAGAGGCCGAGGTTGCCTGTCGATCCCACCTGTACGGTGTAGCGGCCGAAGAACTCCTTCATGTCGTCATCGGCGAATCTCTCGTAATTGTCGTCCTCTGTGATCATGCCTGCCTCGAGGGCGAGATCCTCTGCATGCTTGAGGACTTCGTATATGCCTCCCCTGGCCTTGACCGAACCGGCTATGGCCAGATGGCTGTCCATCTTGAGAAAGAAGCGTCCCGGGATGTCCGCGCTATACTCCGCGGCCAGAGTGTCCCTCATCGAGGCGATCTCCTCAAGAGGGGATTCGATCAGACCGTTGTCGGCCTCTGTCTCCGGAAAGCACTTGCGTATATACGGAGCGAATCTCTCGAGTCTCCTTGCGGCATCGGCTATGTCATCGTCGGATACCACAAGCTCCGTAACTGCATCCACCATCTCAAACGGCAGATACTTGTCGTTGATCCAGAGCGTCTCCTTACGGTCTGCAATGTCCCTGAAGATACCGCCCCTGTTGATGAATTCCTGTGCGTAATCCCTGATAGCCATATCACCGCCTCCTTTACCCAAACCTTATTGTACAGCATAACGCCCGATTCTCAAAGACGAAAGATGAAGTCCGGGTATCAGTCGCCCTGCATGGTCATGAACTCGTTGACCTTGTTGCGTATCTCGTCGCCGCCGATCTCGGCCACACGGCCGGATTCGTACTCGGAGTCGACCCAGTTCTTGATGAATATGACGACTGCGCTGTGCTTGTCGACCATCTTGTCGCCCTTGAGTCCGTAGCTCGCGTTGAGCCAGTGAGCGATGCCTGCAGCGCCCGAGCTCTGGCTGATATTGACCAGCGGCGGACGCTTGAGGAACTTGTCGGTGTCGAAGATGTTGTAAATCTCTTCGTTCTTGAGAAGACCGTCAGCATGTATGCCGGCCCTTGTGACGTTGAAATTGGCGCCTGCGAAAGGAGTCTGTGCAGGCAGGGTGTATCCGACCTTCGTCTCGTAGTATCTCGCAAGGTCGGTGATCACGGTGGTGTCCATGCCGTCGAGCGTGCCTCTGAGCTGTGCGTACTCAAACACCATAGCCTCGAGAGGGATATTGCCCGTCCTCTCGCCTATGCCGAAGAGCGTCGTGTTGACTGCTCCGCAGCCGTACAGCCATGCGGTGGCTGCGTTTGCGACAGCCTTGTAGAAGTCGTTGTGGCCGTGCCACTCAAGGCACTCGCTCGGGACTCCGGCGTATTGGTGAAGACCGTAGATGATGCCCGCAACGGACCTCGGCAGGGCGACACCGGCGTACGGAACTCCGTAGCCCATGGTATCGCAGACCCTGATCTTGGCAGGCATGCCGGCCTCTGCGGCCATGTCCTGGATGGCGCTTACAAACGGTACCACGAATCCGTAGAAGTCCGCCCTCGTTATATCCTCGAGGTGGCAGCGCGGCGTGATGCCGGCTTCGAAGGCGTCATGCACTATCGAGAGGTAGTGCTCCATGGCCTGCTTGCGGGTCATGCCGAGCTTGTAGAAGATGTGGTAGTCAGAGCAGCTTGTGAGTATGCCCGTCTCCTTGACTCCCATCTCCTTTACTATTTTGAAGTCTTCCTTTTTGGCTCTTATCCATGTCGTGATCTTAGGGAATTCAAGACCAAGATCCTGGCAGGCCCTTATGGCCTCCTTGTCCCTGTCGGAGTATGTAAAGAACTCAGTCTGCCTGATGATCCCCTTAGGGCCGGACAGCTTTGACATCATCGTAAAGATATCCACGATCTGCTTTGTCGTGTACGGCTCTCTTGACTGCTGGCCGTCACGGAAAGTGGAGTCGGTGATCACTATCTCCTCAGGCATCCCGTAAGGGCTGGTCCTGAAGTTGAAGCCGACCTTTGGTATCTCGGTATATCCGAAGAATTCGCGCAGCAGATTAGGATCCGGAATCTCCTGGACCTCATAGTGGTAGTTCTCCATCTCGAGGAGATTGGTCCTGTCATTGAGCCTGGTCCGTCTGTGCTTGAAGCTGTCATTGGTCATGTCCTTTGCCATCTGGTCTTCCTCCCCTTATGAAAGCGCAAAATGTATACATGTATTTTAGCCGTGACATCATCTGCTTGTCAATCGAAGAAAGCTCTCTTTTGCCGTATTTTCGGCGGAAGCGGGCATTTCTGCAAATATAAAAGACGCTCTTTTGCAAAAGCGTCTGTAGATCTCTCATATTTGATACGTCCGGATTGCTGTTAATTTGCTGTCAAAACCGGCCATATTGTATACAATCTTGGACTTTGTCTCCTAGTATTACGTAACACCTTATTCTTGGATGTCATCCTGAGCGTAGCGAAGGATCTCATCGATCTCATCGAGATTCTTCTCTTCGTTCAGAAAGACACCTTTAACTGTTACAGAGTACTAGAGAAACCATTCCGAACTCTTGCGCCTCAGGACCAGCCTCCCGATTATATCCTGGGCGATCGCGGCCGCTCCCGGGGATATCCGGCTGATCTTGTGTACCGGCTTGCGTCCCCTGACCTCAAGAGGCGCCGGTTTGATCCTGAGCCCCTCGATCTCGCAACCTCCGAGTCTCCTGATCTTGGCCGATGAGGCCCTGGCAAATTCGGCTATGGATGCGATGTCCATGCCCGGAGCCGAGCTCCTCGAACTGCCCCTGGCCGCCATGTAGCTGATGGCGAAGGCTCCTGCGCCCACGACCGTAAAGCCGCATTCCTCGGCAAGATCCCTGAGCTCGTACAGAGCGTTGCCGTATGACCTGCCGCCGTATGAGACCGCAGTGACCGCCAGGGCACTGCTGCCGGCGACAGACCTCAATGCGTCCATGCCCGGCAGAGGCAGCTTGCCTATGTAGGCAGGCATGCCGATGACGGCTATGGTCTCCTCGTCAAGTCTGAGCCCCTTTGTCTCACTCAGGTCCATGCACTCTGTAGTGATCTTTTCGGGGCTGCAGTCGTTGAGGGCCGCAGCTATCCCGCTCACAAGCCTTTCCGTCATGATCTCAGTCCCGCCTACGGGGCTGAAATATATCCCTATGACTTTTCTGATCATAAGCTAATCGTTAACCATCCGCATCTCATTTTTATTGACACAAATGAATTGTAGCACCCTGCAAATATCCTTATTCGTAGATATTGTGAAGATTGAAATATCATTCACCGAGCAGGCGGCAGGCTGAGTCGATAACGTCCTCGACATCATCGACGTCCTTCTCCCTGGTCAGTATCTCGAGCTCATCGCCGGCCCTGAGTATGGTGTGTCCGTCCGGGATTATCTCATCGCCGTCTCTGGTCACGGATACTATCAGAGTTCCTACAGGCAGGCCGAAGTCCGCTACGCTGCCACCGTCCATGCGGGATCCCACATGGACCTCCGCGTCTATTATGGTCTTGCGCTCGCGAAGAGACATCCTGCCGGATCCGCCCGAAGGCCTTCCCGTGATGCGTCCGAGCAGCTGCGTGTATATAGGCTGGGCTCCGAGGGCCTCCGCCGTGACATACGCGATCAGAGATGCAAGCACAAGAGGCAGAAGCGTCGTAAAGTCGCCCGTCATCTCGGTTATGAGGACGACGCCCGTGACCGGCGCCCTGACTATGGCCGCAAAGTAGCCGGCCATGCCGATGACCACAAATGCCGTTATGTACTCTCCGCCCGTACCGGTGATGCCGAGAGCCTCGGAGAAGAGTCCTCCCGTAACAGCTCCGAGCACGAGAAGCGGCAGGAATATTCCGCCCGGCGATCCCGATCCGAAGCTCGCTGTCGAGAATATGAATTTGAGCATGAGAAGCAGCGCAAGTGCCGGTACGGCAAACTCCCCGCTGCAGACCCTGCTCACAAGGCCGCTTCCGCTGCCGAGCACGTCAGGGTATATGAATATGAAGAGATATGCCGTAGCGAAGGCAGTTATCATGCGGCCTGTGCGCGATGCTCTCTCGGCAAGAGGGCTGACCCTGTCGCTGCTGCTTATTATGCTGACTTCCCTTCCTGCGATCCTGCAGACAAGAGAAGCGATGCCGCCTCCGATACGCGCGAATGCATCCTGCATCATCGCGATGACCCTGTTATATCCCGCTCCGAATGCTCCGAGCACAAGACCGAGCACCATGACGGCCCAGTAGTACCTAAGAGGCAGGCCGTGCTCGATCTCAAAGCCAAAGACCGGAGTGAGCCCCAGTATGTTGGCTGCCACAAAGTCGCTCGCGGCGGCGGCCGCCATCGTCGTCATCAGTACCTCGGCAGAGAAGTTCCTGTGGAGCTCCTCGAGACTGAATATGGCTCCTGCAAGAGGCGCACCGAAGGCCGCGGACAATCCCGCACCCGCTCCGCATGTGAGAAGCAGCCTCTCCTCTGTCATCACGCACCTCCGGGCCCTGGCGAAGCCCTTGCCCACCATGGCTCCGATCTGTATGCTCGGACCCTCGCGCCCGAGCGCGAGCCCTCCGCCTATGGCGAGGGCGCAGCCGGCCATCTTGCCGGCTATCACCTTATACCAGTTCATGTCCTTGCGGCCCCTGAGCTCCGCCTCGACCTGAGGTATGCCGGAGCCGGCGATGTCAGGCTCGAATCCGAGCAGTATGGCCACCAGCACTGCGACAGCCAGCAGCACCAAGGCGCATACAAGAGCGGCCCCCGCGCCTGTATGAGCATAGGCTACAAGACGGCCCCTCAGAGCATCCGCGCCTGTCAGCATAAGCCTGAACACTGAAATAAGGGCACCGGTGATAAGCCCTATCGCGATGCCCTCTGTTATCAGAATATATTTGAAATGATGCTTGCGGCGAATATTGGCAGATGCCGTGTCCATGGTATCGCCCCTATGCACCGTATTCCCTGGCCCAGCTCTCGAAGTAGTCGATCTTCATGGCGTGCTTGACTTCGGCCAGAGTCTGAGCTGCTGTGCGCCTTGCCTCCTCTGTGCCCTCTGTCAGAGCAGCTATGACCTCCTCCGGATGAGCTTCGAAGTAAGCTCTCCTCTCCCTGATCGGAGTCAGGAACTCGTTGAGCACGGCGAAGAGGAACTTCTTGACCTTGACATCGCCGAGGCCGCCTCTGCGGTAGTGATCCTTGAGCTCGTCGAGATCCTTATACTCAGGCAGGAACTTCTCGAAGGAATCCTCCTTGACGAAAGCGTCGAGGTATGTGAATACCGTATTGCCCTCTACCTTGCCCGGATCCTCGACTCTGAGATGTCCCGGATCTGTGTACATCGACATGACCTTTTTGCGGAGGGTCTCCTCGTCATCCGAGAGATAGATGGTATTGCCGAGGGACTTGCTCATCTTGGCCTGGCCGTCTGTGCCAGGAAGTCTGAGGCATGCCTCGTTGGAAGGCAGATAGATCTCAGGCTCTACGAGCACGTCGCAGTCGTAAGTCCTGTTGAAGCTCCTTACGATCTCCCTGCACTGCTCGAGCATAGGCTCCTGATCCTCACCTACCGGCACGATGGTCGCCTTGAAGGCTGTGATATCGCTGGCCTGGCTTATAGGATATGTGAAGAAGCCTACAGGAACGCTCTCTCCCTCAAAGCCTCTCATCTTGAGCTCGGCCTTGACGGTCGGGTTCCTCTGTACTCTCGATACTGTAACGAGGTTCATGTAATAAACAGTCAGCTCGTGGAGCTGAGGCACCTCCGACTGGATCAGTATGTGTGTCTTTTTAGGGTCGATACCTACCGACAGATAATCGATGGCTACCTGGAATACGCTCTGCCTTACCTTGTCAGGATTGTCGAAGTTATCGGTCAGAGCCTGAGCGTCCGCGATCATGACGAATATCTTCTCATAATCCGGGTCGTCCTGGAGCTCGAGTCTCTGTCTGAGAGATCCTACATAGTGTCCGATGTGAAGTCTGCCTGTCGGCCTGTCGCCTGTAAGCATTATCTTTTTCTTTTGCTGTGCCATTTTGTATGTCCTTTCTGCCCTTATGCAGCTATTCTCCGTGTGAAATGCTTATGTCCGTCTCTACAGTCCTGTCCCGCCATCGGTAGACTGTCTCTTCGGTCACGACGGCATCGACCGGCACGTCGTGCTCCCCCAGAGGTATCTCATCAAGCATGACCTTTTCGAAGCAAAGAGCCGCCTTGAAGCAGTCGCGCCTCACCATGCTGAGGTAGTAGTCGTAATAACCGGCGCCGTGGCCTATGCGGCTGCACCACCTGTCGCAGCTCACGCAAGGCATTATGATCAGGTCGATCTTGTCCGGAGCCATGAGCTTTGCGGACTCTGCCGGCTCGGGTATGCCGTAGGCCCCCGGGACCAGATCGTCAAAGCTTTTGATCACCCTGGCCTCCATGATGCCTGCAGCGCCGCTCCTGCGGCCGCTCTCTCCGAGGTCTGTGCACAGAGGCAGGCAGACCGTCTTGCCGCGCATGCCAAGCAGCCTGTCTATTATGGCAAGCGTCGCCGGCTCGGATCCGACCGAGCAGTACGCCAGCACATTGCGCGCCCTCCTGAGCTCCGGAAGGCCCAGCAGATTGAGCGCGATCGCAGAGGATGCCGAGGCGCGGTAATCCTCGCCCGCCGCATCGTTGAGCCTTTTGGCTTCCCTGCGGCAGGCTTCCTTGGCCTGCTTTATTTCGTTGCCTCTGGTGATTTCGTCCATATTATCTATGCCTGCGCCGGGATGGCGTTACCGTCGGCATCACGCGGCGTCATCTTGCTCAGTATATTCCTTCGTATGCGCTTTGTATAGAGGATGGACATCGTCGTGCCTGCGACCTCTGCGCAAGGGAATGCCCACCATACCATATTTACTCCCCCGATACGCGCAAAGATGAAGGCGCACGGGATTATTATCAGCAGCTGTCTCACCAGCGAGATGTTCATGCTGTATATGCTCTTGCCGAGAGCCTGGAAGGCTGCCCCTCTCATGATAGCATATCCCGCAAACGGGAAGTTGAGAGATATCGTGTGGAGCGCGACGACTCCCATCGCTGTCATCTCGGCAGGCGAATTAAAGAGCGCCATGAGCTGCTCCGGGAAGAGCCAGAAGATGATGGTGCCTACAGACATTATGCCGATGCCGTACCTGACTCCGATGCTCATGGTCTTTTCGAGCCTGTCCTTCCTGTCGGCGCCGTAGTTATACGCGATGATAGGGACAGACGCGTTGTTGAGACCAAAGATCGGCATGAACACGAAGCTCTGGAGCTTGAAGTACACACCAAAGGTGGTGACCGCAAGATCCGAGAACGCCGAGAGTATCTTGTTGACGCTGAAGTTCATCAGAGAGCCTACGGACTGCAGGACTATCGAAGGTATGGCGATCTTGTAGATATCCTTCATAGTCTGGAGATGCGGTCTGAGTTTTTTGATCGAAAGATCGATCTCTCTGTTGAACTTCCTGTTGAATATATGACCGAGTATGCAGCCGAGTATCTGTCCGAACACTGTCGCAAGCGCCGCACCCTTTGCTCCCATCGCCGGAAGCCCGAGGAATCCGAAGATGAGTATAGGGTCAACTATCGCATTAAAGATAGTGCCCGAAAGCTGCATATAGAATATGTAGTTGGTCTTGCCCGTGCCCTGGAGCAGCCTCTCGTACATCGACTGCATCATAGGCGCTATCGAGAGCCACTGGGTTATCCTGAGGTATACCGTCCCGTCTGCGATGACCCGGGCGCTTGTGGCATCCGAGGTCATGAGCCCCATGATAGGCGCGGCAAAGCATCCGACAGCAAAGAATATGATGTAGTTGATGAACGCCAGGATGAAGCCGTTGTGCGCGACCTTGTCGGCCTTGTCATACTGCTTGGCTCCGAGATATCTCGAAAGCAGAGCGCTCATGCCGACAGCCGTACCTATACCGAAGGCCACGTTGAGATTCTGGAACGGGAAGCAGTACGACACCGCTGTCAGTGCGTCCGTGCTGTAATGGCCGAGGTAGATGGAGTCTACTATATTGTAGAGAGCCATCACGAACATCGACACCATGAGAGGCGCCGACATCTTGAGCAGCAGACCGTGGACGGGCTCGGTGCCGAGCTTGTCCGAGTCGCGTTTTACCGTCCGTTCTTCATTCTTCCTTTTATCTTCCATTAATACTAATTACCAATACCTTTCATTGCCAAAAATTACTGATCCCTCTTTTTGGCCCTTCTTTCGCTCTCCTCCTCGGCGGCTGTCCTTTTGCTCTCAGCCGAGCGCTGGAATATCTTGATGATCTCCACGATCGGAATGATCAGTATCGCGAGGCCCATAGCCACGGCATACTCCTTGATGCTGATGGTAGTAAAGCCGAAGAGTCTTGCAAGCGCCGGGATCTCGATGACCGTGCTCGTCAGCAGAAGAGCCACGGCTGCGGAGCCCCAGAGCCATTTATTATGAGTCGGGAGAGCAAACAGCGACTTCCTCCTCGATCTCATGTTGAACGAGTGGAATATCTCGCACATCGACATCGTGAGGAATGCCATCGTGATGCCGTCATTGCTGGCTGTTATATGCCACTGTCCCGTCTCGAGGAATTCCCCGACGAAGTACGCGGTGAGAACCAGCAGCGTGGTCACCGCACCCTGATAGATTATGTCTTTGTCCATGCCGCCCGCAAAGACGCCCTCTCTGGCGCTGCGAGGCTTCTCCTTCATCGAGTCTCCCTCTGCATCCTCCATGCCCAGAGCGAGTGCAGGAAGCGAATCGGTGATGAGGTTGATCCACAGCAGGTGCGCCGGCTTGAGGATCGTGAATCCGAGTATGGTCGCTGTCAGTATGGACAGCACCTCGCTTATATTTGTAGCGAGAAGGAACTGTATGCACTTGCGGATATTGGCGTATATCCTGCGGCCTTCCTCGACTGCGGCGACTATCGTTGCGAAGTTGTCGTCGGCGAGGATCATGTCGGCTACGTTCTTGGTCACGTCCGTACCCGTAATGCCCATGCCCACTCCGATGTCGGCTGTCTTGATGGCCGGCGCGTCGTTGACGCCGTCGCCTGTCATGGCTGTGACCATGTTGCGGGCGCGCCATGCCTTGACTATCCTGACCTTGTGCTCAGGCTGTACCCTCGCGTATACGGAGTAAGTGCCGACCTTGTTGAGAAGCTCCTCATCGGACATGTCGTCGAGCGCAGAACCGAGTATCGCATCGTCGGCGCTCTCGATGATGCCGAGATCCCTGCCGATGGCGATGGCTGTGTCGAGCTGGTCGCCCGTGATCATGATAGGTCTGATGCCGGCCGTGCGGCACTCAGCCACAGCGTCCTTGACCTCAGGTCTGATCGGATCGATCATGCCCACAAGGCCTGCAAACACGAGGTCCTTTTCGAGGCTGTCGCTGGAAAAGTCAGACGGCTTTTCGCTGTATACCCTGACGGCGAGCGAGAGCACTCTGAGAGCCTTGCCTGCCATCCTTGAATTCTCTCTTTTGACGTTGGCCGCGAGCTCATCAGTGAGAGGCTCGACACCGTGGTCTGTGAGAATGTGCGTGCAGTGGCGGAGCACAACGTCCGGAGCTCCCTTTGTGAACTGTACGAACGGAGCCTCTGCGATCATCCTGTCGAGCTCAGTCCCGATATCCGCCGGAGCGTCCATCTCTACATTCTTATGTACTGTGGACATCATCTTACGGCCCGAGTCGAATGGAGCCTCTCCCACTCTAGGGAAGCACTTCACAAGCTCGGTCTTAGGGAGCTTCTGGCTTGAAGAATATGCGACGAGGGCCGCCTCTGTAGGCTCGCCGACGACTTCCTCTCCCTTGTCTGTTATCTTGAGCTCGGCATCGCAGCAAAGAGCCATGCCAGCCGCGATTATATCCTGATCCTGACCGGCGTAGTCCACGACGGTCATTTTGTTTTGTGTGAGAGTGCCCGTCTTGTCAGAGCAGATTATCTGGGCGCAGCCGAGGGTCTCGACTGCTGTGAGCCTCCTGATGACGGCATTGCGCTGTGACATCTTGGTGACTCCTATGGAAAGCACGATGGTAACGACCGCTACAAGCCCCTCCGGGATAGCGGCAACGGCCAGCGAGATTGCGAGCATGAAGGTGTCGATCATGACATCCATGCTGAGATGTCCCGCTCTTACGACTCCCAGGGCAAAGATAAAGAGGCAGATGCCTATTACCAGCTTGGTGAGGATCCTGGAGAGCTGGGCCAGTTTGATCTGGAGCGGAGTGAGCTCCTCCTCGGCCTGTGAAATGGCGTCGGCTATCTTGCCCATCTCTGTGGACATGCCCGTACCGGTGACGAGGACCCTGCCCCTGCCGTATACGACCGTACTGCCCATGTAGACCATATTGGTCCTGTCTCCGAGAGGGACGTCCTTTGCGTCCTTGCCGAGCTCTATGGCATCAGCCTGCTTTGTGACAGGCACGGACTCACCGGTGAGGGCAGCCTCCTCGACCTTCATCGAGGCTTCCTCTATGATCCTGCCGTCAGCAGGAACGCTGTCGCCCGCTTCGAGTATGACAACATCGCCTACGACGAGCTCACTGCTCTCAAGGCTCACGATCTGTCCGTCGCGCAGCACCTTGGACTTCGCCGCTGTCATCTGCTTGAGGGCTTCTATGGCCTCCTCGGCTTTGTTCTCCTGGATGACTCCCAGCAGAGAATTGAGCACTACTACAAAGAGTATGATAAATACATCCGCCGGGCTCTCTCCCTCGTAGAGAGATGTGACAAGTGACAGCAGAGCCGCCACCAGAAGTATGATGATCATAGGGTCCTTCATCTGGTCGAAGAACCTCAGGATGCTGCTTCTCTTTTTGGCTTCTATTAATTTGTTGGGTCCGTCGGACTCAAGTCTGGATGCAGCCTCGGCCGATGTGAGGCCCCCGGCCTGCGATCCGGTCTCGGCGAACACCGACTCTGCATTTTCGATATATGGTCTGTAATCTTCGCGCATCGTTTTCCTCCATTATTGTAACTATGTAATATTACCACCAGAGCGGTATGATTTCTATAAAAAAAGAGACCTGTACCGCAAAGCATCTGCGGTAAAAGTCTCGCCTGTTCTGACATGATCCGGGGATTCTGGGTCCCGTATTGACGGATGATATCGCGCTGTGCGCCGGCTACTCCCTGATACCGTCCGTAACTATATCACAGCGCTCTATATATGCCAATAGTAAGGTGCTTTACCGACCATATTTTGTAGTATGTGCACACATCGTCACATATCCGAAAAAACTATTTCACAAAGGCCTCAAAGCCCTGATATTGCAAGATGTTGAAATATCAGGGCTTTCATTGGCTCTTTGTGAAATGTTGACAATTATTTGACGATATTTATATTTGACATCACAATTTCAACACATTAGAATTTATTTGTATAGATTCAGATTGGAGTATCATGCTCATCTGAAGAATACGACCAATCACTGTACACGTTATTGGAATTTGTAAGGAGGTATTTTATGAGCGTTGGTGAATTCATTAGCTGGTTAGACGGACTCGTCTGGGGTACCGTAATGATGGTACTCATCATCGTAGTCGGCATCCTGCTCTCGGTACGCACCAAGTTCCATCCTCAGAGAAGACTCGGACTCTCACTCAGATACGCTGTTAACAACGAGGACGGCGCAGAGGGTGACGTTTCCAGCTTCGGAGCTCTTACAACAGCGCTTGCTGCTACGGTAGGTACTGGTAACATCGTAGGTGTTTCCACAGCTATCATGGGCGGCGGCCCTGGAGCACTCTTCTGGATGGAATTTGCGGCATTCTTCGGAATCGCTACAAAGTACGCAGAGGGCGTTCTGGCTGTTAAGTACAGACACGTCAAGGAAGACGGCTCGATCCTCGGTGGACCTTTCTACTATATCGAAAAAGGTATGGGTCCTAAGTGGAAATGGCTCGGCAAGCTCTTCGCACTCTTTGGAGCACTCGCTGGTGCGCTCGGTATCGGTACATCCACTCAGGTAAACGGTATCGTAAACGCTATCAACAAGGTTGCTACTGAGGTGGGCGCTACAAAGGTTGCTTTCACTGCATTCGGTGAGGACGCTTCCTGGGTCAAGGTAATCGCTGCTATCATCATCACAGCCGGCACTATCGCAGTTATCGTAGGCGGCATCGAGAGAATCGCTCAGGTAACCGAAAAGATCGTACCTGCAATGATGGTTCTCTACGTAGTATCCGCACTGCTGGTATTCTTCTTCAACATCGGCCACCTCGGCGAGGCTCTTGTTAAGGTAATCACCGGCGCGTTCGGACTCCAGGCTGCTGCAGGCGGAGCAATGGGTGCATTCCTGCTGGCTCTGCAGAAGGGTGTTGCGAGAGGTATCTTCTCCAACGAGGCCGGCCTTGGTTCCGCTCCTATCGCTGCTGCTGCTGCACAGACCAAGGAGTGCGTACGTCAGGGCATGGTATCCTCGACAGGTACATTCCTCGACACTATCGTTATCTGCACAATGACTGGTCTCTGCGTAGTAATGACAGGCGCCAACGAGCAGGGTCTCGAGGGTGTAGAAGTTACAATGTGGGCATTCGGCCACGGCTTCCCATGGCCTACTATCGTAGGATATGTGATCCTCGCTACATGCCTCGCACTCTTCGCATTCTCCACTATCCTCGGTTGGGACTACTATGCTGAGAGATGCTTCGACTACTTCACTAACGGCAATAAGTCTGCCCTCAAGGCTTACAGATGGCTCTATGTAGCTGCTGTAGCTATCGGACCTTTCCTGCCGCTGGCAGTTGTTTGGGACTTCGCAGACCTCATGAACGGTCTGATGGCATTCCCGAACCTCGTCGCTCTCTTTGCTCTCTCCGGCGTTGTTGCCAAGGAGACAGTGGACTTCTGGAACAGAAGACAGTCCGGCGAGTACAACGACAACCTGCCTGTTAAGAAGGCTAAATAATAAGCCCTTACAGGTACGGACAATCGTAGTCATCAAAAGATCCCGCGCTCGTCGCGGGATCTTTATTATGTCTGGTAAATAGGTGTGCTTATACCCGTCCGCGGAGCACGGCTCTCGCCTCGTCGCGGCTATACGCAGCGGTACTAAGCTCTGTCTTCGCAGCTGCACAACGGGCTGCTGCTCGCCAATAATGCTATCTATGATGGTACGGCGTTGCCGTTAGGTAGATAGCATTGACCTCCGGAGACTAGGCTCCTCCGGTAACCGCTAAGTGCCGGCTACCGCGAAGTCTCCGCCTCCGGGTATAAGCACACCCTATTCTATTTTTTAATTGGAAGATTTGCTTAGCGGAAGTTCCATGCGGTTTGCCTCGAGCAGCTCTTTGTCGCTCAGTATCTCCTCCGCAGGCCCGTCCGCCACTATCCTGCCCTCCGAGATGAGTATCACCCGGCCGCAGGTCTCGAGTATCATGTCGAGGTCGTGCGATGTGATGATCTTGGTCTGTCTGAGCTCCCTGATCGTATTGATCACTATCCTCCTGTTGTACGGATCGAGCGCCGAAGTCGGCTCATCCATGAGTATGGTATCCGGCTGCATCGCAAGGACAGTCGCGATCGCAGCCATGCGCTTCTCGCCGCCCGAGATCTTGTGGTTGTATCTGTACTTCAGATCCTCAAGATGGAGGCTTGCCAGCACCTCATCGACCCTGCGGTCAGTCTCCTCGCGGCCGAGCCCGTAGTTGAGAGGGCCGAAGCTCATGTCCTCGTACACCGTCGGCATGAACATCTGGTTGTCCGAGTTCTGCAGGACGAAGCCGAGCTTGCTGCGGATCTCTCCGAGAGTCTCCTTCTTTACCTCGATCCCGTCCACCAGTATTGAGCCCTCGCCCTGCACAAGACCGAGCAGGAGCTTCATTATAGTCGACTTGCCGGCGCCGTTGGCTCCGATCAGGCCGACAGACTCGCCGCTTCCGATCTCAAAGGACATGTCCCGGAGGACGTATTTATCTTTTTCGTATGCAAAGCTTACGTCTTTGAATTCTATCATCTTATTACCTCACTATTGCCCCGCCGAGGATCTGCGTAATGCTCACATAGCGCAGCAGCAGGAAGAAAAGTATGCAGACCGCAACATACGCGGCATCTTTGAAGTTGAACGGCCGGTTCTCCGCGAAGTGGAAGTGGTCGTGGTATCCCCTCAGCAGCATGCTTGAGTATAGCTCCTGGGCGCGGTCCATGCTGCGGAGCAGGAGCTGTCCGAGAAACGATCCCCAGGCCGAAATGTCTATGCCCTTCTGTCCCGGGGCACGCAGGTGGTACGCATCCGTCATGACCGCAAGCTCCTCCGTCATCACGCCCACATAGCGGTATGTGAGAAGGAGCAGCGTTACGATTATCTGCGGGAAGTGCATCTTTCTGAGTGCCGCGCAGAGGTTCTCGATCTTTGTGGTCGCCATCAGCAGGAATGAAGCCATCAGGCAGAACACTCCCTTGAGCATGAGCGTGATCATCGAGATCACGCCGCCCGAGATTCCGATATTGCCCACAGTGACTATGATGTCTCTGTCAAAGAGCGGGTTGAAAAGCCCCACAGCCATTACCAGAGGCAGCACTATGCGCAGCTTGTAGAAGCAGGTCCGCACGTTTATGCCGCTTATCTGGAACAGCAAAACCGGCCACAGCACCATAGGTACCAGGCCGTTAAGATCATACTTGTCGAAGGACAGAGTGATGAGTATGTATGCGATTGTAGCGATCAGCTTGGCTGCCGGATGCAGCCTGTGGACCGGCGAGCGGCGCGACGCCAGCTCGTCCATCTCGGAGAGCTCGTGCAGCGCCTTCTGCATTTTGTTCATCTATTATTTATCCTAATCAGTTAATAAGGGGCATCTTGCGACGCCCCTATACCATATACCATAACTGATCTTATGGCAAATGAGAGAGAAAAGAGTTGTTATTCTTTTTGATGGCCTTTACGCCTGAAGAAGCCTCCTATGAGGCAGATCACAAGTGCGAAGGCCGCTACTATCAGGCCTCCGACTATGCCGGACACGGTCGTGCCCGCTGCAGAGTCGCTGCCCGGGAACGCGTAGTCAGGCAGGAACGAGGTCTTCTCCTGTATCTCGCCCGCCTTCTCGGCCGCGTTGCTCTCCACTCCGAAGTTCTCCTCATCGAGGCCCATGTTGGTCGAGTAGCCGCTGTCGGCATTTCCGAAGAGCGCCCACTCAAGGCCGTCAGGATTGGAGCTTGCGAACAGCGAGAGTCCGCCGCCCACCACGAGAGCCACCACCGCCAGGATGGCGACCACAGACTTGAGGGAGCGCTTCGCCTCCCCGCTCTCTGCGGCATCGACATCCATCAGGAGTTCAGGTCTCGATTCATATACGAATACCAATACGGCTGAAGTGATAAGACCTTCGATGCATCCTATCGCCAGGTGTATCGGCTGCATCAGAGCGCAGAACGCTCCGAACGGCAGCTCCGTGATGCCTGACAGACTGGTCTCCAGTACTACAGAGAAGGCTCCGAGCTGGAGGGTCACTATGCAGCCTATGAGCGATGCGGCTATGATCCTGGTGCGCTGAGCGCTGTGTCCCTCTCCGAAGCACTTGCTCTTCATCATCGGGCGCCATATCAGATAGTAACCGACGAAACAGCCGTAGAATGCCATGTTCCAGCAGTTGGCGCCCAGTGCCATAAGGCCTCCGTCGGCAAAGAAGAGACATTGTATCGCAAGTATCACTATCATGGACAGGAAGCCCGCCTCCGGTCCGAGCAGTGCCGAGAGCAGCATGCCTCCGCACATATGTCCGGATGAGCCCGTACCCGGGATCGTATAGTTGATCATCTGTCCCGCGAATACGAGTGCGGATGTGACGGCCATAACCGGCAGCTTGGCCGGGTCATCATCTTTTCTTACCTTGTTGATAGAATATCCTGCTGCCGCTGCCGTAGCCGCATACATCGTGGTGGCTACCGCCGGTGACAGCAAAGCGTCTGCCATATGCATAATATTGCCCCCTTTAATCGATCGTTCTGTACTTTAAAAATTATAAGTTCGATTTAAAGGGCTCACAAGCCCCCGCGGGGGATGGAAATCCAAAAAAATCCTCTCTCAAGCAAAGAGCGAAGGTCCTCGCCTTCGCTCATTTATGATCTAATATTTGTTGTCCTTTGGACTATGCCTCGGCGATCGCCTCAATCTCGCAGAGAACTCCCTTCGGAAGTTCCTTGACTGCGAAGCAGCTCCTGGCCGGCTTCGATGTGAAGAAGTTCTCGTACACGCCGTTGAATGCGGCAAAGTACTTCATGTCCGCAAGGAAGCATGTGGTCTTTACGACCTTGTCGAAGTTCGATCCGCCCGCCTCAAGTACGGCACCGACGTTCTTGCAGCTCTGTACAGCCTGCTCCTCGATGGTAGCCGGCACATCGCCTGTCTCAGGATCGACAGGGATCTGTCCCGATGTGAATACGAACCCGTTGCTTACATAACCCTGTGAATAAGGTCCGATAGCGCCAGGCGCGTTCTTTGTCTCGATTACTTTCATTATGGTCCCCCCAATACTATCTGATCTGCTGGACAACGGAATCCTGCTTGACCCTGCGCCACTGTCTCCTTGCGGCCTCGAGCTGCTTTGGATTGTTGTTCCTCTTCCTGAGTTCGTTGATGTACATCTCCTCAGTCATACCGATCTTTTTGTAATAACTGATCATTTCCTTTTGCTTGCTGTTCATGTAGAACCACAGAGCGGCCGAGACGGCTGTGCCGATCACGAGACCGATCAGGAGGCCCTTCCACTTGAGCAGTATGGTCAGTACGATGATCAGTACGATCAGAGTCGCTCCGATCGCGATCCCGCCGTACTTGATGGTCTTTTCGCTGATGGCCTTAGGCGCCTTGACATCGTTGGCGTTGAGCATCTGCTTGTAGACGTTCTTCTGGTAGCCGCCGGACGGACGGTTGTACTGCATATTGCCCTGCATTTTGCTGTATCTGTTCTTGCTCATTATCTGTTTACCCTTTCGTAATAATGTATTCTCATTTCAAACACAGTAATAATACCACATAAATCAAAAATTGCACCCAAAAGCTGAATTAATTGATACAATGTCAGCATGAACGAAAAAGGACTACGGTTGCTGGCAGCCGAAACAGCCAAAAAGATAAAAAAGAATAAGACAGGCAGCCTCACCGCAAAGATGCACGTCCACGTCAAGGGCATGCCCCGCAAGGAGGAGATAGAGGCTCTCCGCAGGAGCGACGAGTTCAGAGCAGCTCTCGAGGAGGCCCTTGCGGCAGACGCACTGTATCAGGACTGCATTGATCTGAACACCGGGCCGGACAGCCTTCTGGTCGCAAGATACATGGAGGACGAGGAGGCCTTTGACGCGGTCGCGGATGAATGCAGGGGTAACATTACCGGACCCGCCCGCAGATATACCGCCCGCAAAGAGGAGCAGTTCCTCAGGTCGCTGGACATACGCTTCCTCATCTCCGAAGCCAGAGGCAGCGTCATCTCAGACTTCATCAGGAGGATGAAAAAACACCTGCTCTACGACAGGCTTCCCCTCACTCCGGACAGCTACGATGAATTCGAAGCCCGCTTCACCTCCCGGTACGAGGAGGAATTCCTTGCCTCGGCAGGCCTGCGGGGCGAGACATTCTGCGGACTTCTCATATCCGCCATCGAGGCCAGGCATCCGGAGGTCGCTGATCTCAAAGCCGCGTCCCTCATGGATGTGTGGGACAGCGAGCTTGCTGACGGAGCCGCAGGTCTCTATCTTGAGCTATTGAATCACTTCAGCGGCAGGCGGCTCTTCGACCTGGTCAGCCGCAACCGCTATCTCAAAAAGGATTTCGAGGGGCTGAGGCTCCTGCGCGACGAGATCACAGACAGGGTGCCCGAGCGCATGCCGGATCTCTTCCCGGAGGCCCGCAGCATGGACCGCCATTTTATCATACACACAGGTCCGACCAATTCAGGCAAGACATACAGCTCCATCGAGCGTCTCAAGGAGGCTGAGCACGGCATCTACCTGGGGCCGCTCAGACTTCTCGCGTACGAACAGTACCAGAAGCTCAACGAGGAGGGTTACCCCTGCTCCCTGTACACCGGCGAGGAGCATCAGATAGTCCCGGGCGCGAGACTCCAGGCATCTACCATAGAGATGGCAGGCGAGTATGAGGAGTACGACATCGCCGTGATAGACGAGGCCCAGATGCTGGCCGACAGCGAGCGCGGCTGGGCATGGACCACCGCCATCCTCGGCCTCAGAGCATCCGAGCTGCATGTCTGCATCGCCCCGTATGCCGAGGACATTATCACAGCCCTCATCGACGAGTGCGGCGACACATATGAGATCGTCCGCCACGAGAGGCAGACCCCTCTTGTCTGCGACAGATCGAAGTTCAAGCTGTCAAAGGATCATATCCGCAAGCACGATGCCCTGATCGTATTCTCGAGAAGGAGCGTGCACGCCATAGCCGGCGAGCTTCGCAGCATGGGAGTAAGCTGCAGCGTCATATACGGCAATCTCCCTTACGATGTGCGCCAGGAGGAAGCCCGCAGGTTCAGGGAGGGAGAGACCGATGTGGTCGTATCCACGGACGCGATAGGCATGGGCATGAACCTCCCTATCGAGAGGCTTGTCTTCCTTGAGGTGAGCAAATTCGACGGCAACGAAGTGAGATTCCTCAGGCCCGCCGAGATACAGCAGATCGTCGGGCGTGCCGGACGCAGAGGACTGTATGAGCAGGGCTTCTGGAATTCCCTTGAGGACAAGGACCTCATTGGCGAAGCCCTGGACATCGGGATCCCTCAGATAGATTCGGTCTACGTTGGCTTCCCGGAATCCCTCATCAATATCGAGGGCAGCCTCTCCAAGATAATGAGCGAATGGCGTAACATCGAGCCTCCGCGGGGGTACATTCTCTCGCAGCTGGTCCACGAATACGACCTCTGCCGCTACCTCGAAGAGATGACCGATGACAAGCGGCTCATATACAGGCTCATCACGATACCGTTCGATGAGGACGACAAGGAGCTCAGACTGCTGTGGAACAGACTGAGCGCACTTGTGCTCGCAGATGGCCGCATCACTCTCAGCCGTATGCACATATATCCGCCTGCAGGCAACCTCGGTCTGACAGATGCGGAGATGCTCTACAAGCAGTACGACCTCGCCTACGCCTTCCTGGAGAAGTTCGGAGACGGATCGGAGTCCGAGATCATCCTCAGATACAAAAAGGACCTCTCCGGCATCATCGCAGAGATCCTCAAAAAATCAAAACTCCCGCATCGTACATGCAAGTACTGCGGGAGGATACTCAGATGGAATTACCCTTACGGCATTTGCGCCAGATGCTACGACAGCCGGCGGGGCCGCCGCAGGCATCACTGGGACAAGTACTACTGACAGCATGACAGACCGGCTCAGCGCCTGCGTCTGTCGTGCTTTTTATAATACTCTGCCTTATCCTGATACATCCTCTTGTCGGCGCGCTTGAATGTATCCTGGAATTCCCTGTCGGTCTCAGGATCGAACTCAGCGTATCCCCCGGAGACTACAAGAGGCATTATCTCGTACTGACCGCCCTGTTTATTGATCTCCGCGAGCAGTGACTCGATCTTTTCGAAACTTGTCTTCATGTCCAAGGAAGTCGCAAATCTTACGGCCGCGACGAATTCATCTCCGCCGATCCTGTAGGTGTTGTCTCTTCCGAATGTTTCTGTAAGGATCCTTGCAGTATCCTTTATCGCCTTGTCTCCGCACTCATGTCCGAGCGCGTCATTTATGGTCTTGAGGCCGGTGACATCAAAGACCGCCACGGAGAAGCTGAGGTTCCCTGCCTTTATGGCATGATCCGCAATGTTCACATCCTCCAGATATGAATTCCTGTTCCTTGCCCCGGTCAGAATGTCGATATACGCGTTCTCCTGTATATGCGAGATCTGCTCCCTGAGGGCCGCCTGCATGCCTGCGATCTTTGTGCCCAGGGCCTCGAGGCCGTCATCCTCATAGAGCATCTTGACCTTTGTCTTAGGCTCCTTGCTAAGATCGGCATGAGAGAGATTTCCTATCCCTACTATCAGCTCCTCGATATTATCCGACAGCTCGTTGAGCTGTGAATGCGCGCGCCTGAGGTTCCTCCTGGTCGTGGCCGTCATGACGACTACCACAGCAGCGCCCATGATAAGGGATACCGATCCCATGTAGAATACATCTTTTGATATCGAGTTGATCTGCTCGTCATACCAGTTCGCATCAAAGTCTACCGCGACTATGCCTGCTACATTTCCCTCTGAATCAAGAACCGGACTGTATGCGCTGTAGAACCTGCCCCAGGCATCCTCGTACGGCTCATCATCTACCGTGTCATCGCCCTGGGCCGCAGTTCTGAGCGCGTCCGTCGGATTCTTTACGAGGTCTCCGAACTGAGCCGGACGCTCTTCCGTCATGTCCATGACAAAGATGAAGCCGACTCCGCTCTCAGGCCTCAGGATATATATGTCCTCGAGACCGGCGTTCTCGTTGAAGCAAGACAGCGTATCCCGGATCTGCAGGTAGGAAGGACTGTCCTCACAACCGTAATCCAGGTGGGCAAGCTCATCCCCGTCGATCAGGCCGGAAGCCGATCTGGCCACGCTGAGCATGTAGTCATTTGTGACCTTGCCGATAGCTCCGGCCGACTTCGCCGTAAGCCCTACGCCCATGCAAAAGGTCGCGATCAGCATTATGATCACGACCAATATGACAAACGTAGTTGTTAAGCTTCTTCTGAATTCCTTATCCACTAGCCCTCTTTACTGATTATTAAACTTAGTTACCGCTGCCCTGAGCGCCGGTCCCCTGGGTGCCGCCTGTGCCACCGCCGGAGTCGCCGCTGCCGCCAGAGCCGCTGCCGGAGTCACCACTGCCACCCGTACCGCCGCCGGAATCACCGCCGCCCGTGCCGCCGGAATCGCCGCCGCCTGTGCCACCGCCGGAGTCGCCGCTGCCGCCGGAGCCGCTGCCGGAGTCACCACTGCCACCCGAGCCGCCGCTGCCGGAGTCACCACTGCCGCCAGAGCCGCCGGAACTGCCGCTGCCCGAGTCGCTGCTGCCCTTTGATGTATCCGCCGCCGGCTGAGTCTGGGTCTGATCCTCTGCAGGAGTCTCTACGGTCTCCTCTTTATTGTCTTCAGATTTCTTTTTGGTGCTTCCGCCGTAGTACTTGCCGGCGTTCTTCTCGGTGCCCTTTGTGTAGTACTCGCCGTTCTGCTTTATGACATTGGAAGGCTGCTCGCGGTACTCGCCGCTCTTGATGCCCTTGACCTGTCTCATTATCCTGCTCCACAGTGCAGCCGCCTGTCCGGACGAGCCCTGCATCTCGACGTTGAGGTCTGTACCGATCCACAGCGCCGCCGAGAACTCAGGCGTGAAACCGTCGAACCAGACATCGTATGTATCGTTTGTTGTACCGGTCTTGCCTCCGACCTCTACTCCGGATATTGCGGCATTGCCCGCTATACCCCTTGAGACGACCGACTTGAGCAGATCCGTCATGATCCATGCAACGCCCTCGTCGAGGACTTTGGTCGATTTGGACTTGCCCTCGAGGAGCTTCTTGCCGTTGCCGTCGCTGACATCTGTATAGCATACAGCCGTGTTGACGTAACCGCCGCTCGGATAGACCGAATATGCCAGCGCCATTTCAAGAGGCGTGACGCCCTGAGTCATGGCACCGAGCGCAAGAGCCGCCGGATTGACGTCATTGGCCTTCTCGCTGGTATCCGTCACGAGAGTGGTAAGTCCGTACTTCTCCAGCATCTCGACGGACTCCTCGAGCCCGACCTGCCAGAGTATCTTGACGGCGCAGGTATTGATGGACTTCTGAAGAGCAGTCCTCAGAGAATTCCTGCCGGAGTAGGTCTTTGAGAAGTTCTGCGGCCACTCCTTGCCGTTGATCTTGAGAGGCTCATCGACGACGACTGAGCTCGCCGTGATGTAATCTCCCCAGTACTTCGCTCCCTGCTGGTCGAAGTTGTAATTTGTGAACGGGAATTTCTTGCCCTTGGCCGCATAATCGAAGCTCTTTTGGAGAGCCGCGCCGTATACGGCAAGAGGTTTGATCGAGGATCCCGGCTGTCTCGGGCTCACCGCCCTGTTGAAGAGCTTGGATCCTTCGCCTCCGCGTCCGCCCATGAATCCGCTGATGTATCCTGTGCCGACTTCGGTCACGACCATGCTGGCCTGGACTTTGCTGCCGTCCACGGCAGTCGGGAAGTTGGCGTCGTTCTGGAACTCGTCATAAATGGCGTTCTGGACATCGCTCCTGAGCGTCGTATGTATCTGGAGCCCGCCGGTATATACCATGCGCTGGGCGTCCTCTTCGCTCATGTCGTACTTCTCCATCAGGTCATTGATGACAACACCTGCGACATAGTCCGAGAAGTATGTGTAAGCGTTCTCCTTGCGCTCAAAGCTCGGGTTCAGTATGTCGATAACATCCACATATGCGTTCTTTGCCTCGGATTCGGAGATATAGCCCTGCTCAGCCATGAGATCAAGGACGAGGTCGCGCCTGTCCTTGGATATGTCGTTAGCATAGAAGCCGCTGCCCTCAGAGTCCTTGCTATCTTCGTCGTCATCTGACTTGGCGGATGATGAAGATCTGCTCTTTGCACTGTCTTCGCTGTCCTCTTCGCTATCCTCTTCATCGGAGATCTCATCGAGAGAATAGTAATTGACGTGCTTGATCTCCTCATTGCCCTCTGAACTCTCGGTGATAAGAGCGTATGCGTCAGGCGCCTGAGGCAGAGCAGCAAGCGCCGCGCACTCCTCCAGAGTGAGATCCTTGACGTCCTTGGAGAAGTATGTCCTGGCAGCCGCGCTCACGCCGTAGTTGCCGTAGCCCAGATAAATGGTATTGAGGTAGCCCTCGAGTATCTGATCCTTGGTCAGGTTGTGTTCGAGGCGCCATGCGATATACATCTCGGACAGTTTCCTGTGGATGCTGCGCTGGCTCTTGATGTCGGCCAGGTAAGCGTTCCTTGCAAGCTGCTGGGTGATTGTCGAGGTACCGCTGATGGCATCTGACCTGCCGGTGAGCTTTGAAAGCACCGCACCGATCATCCTGCGCCAGTTGAAGCCGTGATGCTCATAGAACGTCTTGTCCTCTATCGCTATAAAGGAGTTCTTGAGGTCATCGGGCATGTCGTCGATCGGGACGATCCTACGGTCCTCGGAATAGTGGAGGGTGTCGATCTGCTCGCCCGTTACGTCGTAGAGTATGGATGAGCGCTCGATACTGCCGTAAAGGCTGTCCTCGTTTATCCTTCCGACCCTGATCGCCGTGACGAGAACGGTCACAAGCACGAAAACGACCCCGAGGATCACCAGATCTCCCAGGATCATCAGAGCCTTGCGCCCCAGCGAAGCCTCCATGAACATCGCCGCATATCTCTTGAAAATGTTTGTCTTTTCTTCTGTTTTAATACTGTGTTTGTTGTGTTTGCTCTGAGTCACTTTTATCTCCTTTTTGTGTCGCCTTGATAGACTATACACGTATTTTGCGGAGTTTCAAGGTCATTATTGTGAATTTTATTTATCTTTTGATGCGATATGGTACGGCAGCGCCACAAAGAGTATCGCTCCGAGCATGTTGCCCAGTGTCACGACTCCCAGGTTGTACCAGTAGCCGGCCATGCTGATCGCTTCATTGCCGCCGTTATTGATGAGAGCCAGACTCAGGAGAGTCATGTTGGCCACGCTGTGCTCAAAGCCGGTGGCAAAGAATGCGAGTATGCACCAGAACACCATGATGAGCTTGCCCGACTCGGTCCTGCATCTGAAGCCGCTCCAAACCGCAAGGCACACAAGCGTGTTACAGAGCACGCCTCTTGCGAGAAGCGGCACAAAGCCCGCGCTCATCTTTGCAGCCGCGGCCGTCGTCATCGCTCCGAGCGTTGCGTCGCTGTAGAGTCCCGTCGCGTTGTATACAATGGCGAGAAGCACGCTTCCTGCGAGATTGCCTATCCAGCATACCGCCCAGAGCCTCAGCACGTCTGCCGCGCTGACCGTCCTGCGCAGATATCCCGCAGTCATCACCATGTTATTGCCGGTAAAGAGCTCAGCCCCCGCTATGATCACCAGCGACAGCGCGACGCTGAATGTGCAGCCCATCACCAGCTTTGTAAACGGAGAGCCCGCCATGGCGCCGCTTAGAGTGAACACGAGCAGCACTCCGAAGCCGACAAACATTCCCGCCAGCATGGACAGCAGGAAGTACCCGCCGGGATTGCGTCTGAGAAGACCCGCCTTGGCAGCGGCCCCGTTCGCAGCCGCCGTGAATTCTTCGTTAAACATCTGAATTACCTTTCGTTTCGGTTTATTGTCACCCAACGCTTATCATAACATATTTGCATCACCAAAGGCGCCGCAACTGTGCAAATCCCCCTGTCTCTCATACAAATCTGTATCGATGAAATTGAGCAACATCGCTCTGGACCAGCCATTCTCTAGAGTCTTGTGAACATAAAAAAGGATCTTTTGAGAATCGTTCCTAAACTTGCCAAGAAGAAGAACTATGTGCCCCCAGGGAATACAAAATACACTGCTCAAATCGTCAACAACTTGTTGACGATTTGAGGCATCAGGAAAAGTCTCATAATAATAACGCATATACTTCAGATTTGTAACTGAAAAAGAATGGACTTCCGGCATTAGCTCCGTTAAATCGTGGCTTAGCATTTTATAGAAGCCAGATTACTGTGAAGATTTACTGCAGGCAAAAGAAAACTCCGGTACAAGTCCGGAGTCTTGGAGCTGATGGGGGGGAGTCTGCTGCGGTCAAGGATCTTCGATCGCAGCGCGACGGCTACGCCGCCCTTGACCTTGCAGGATCCGGGTGTTCAGATGCGTATCATACACCCGGATTCTGAACCCCCTTGTTATCGGAGGAGCTGCGTCGACGGAGATCAATGCTCTCTTCCTTACGTAAACGGTAAACCGCACGTACCTACAAACTGAATATTCCTAGAGCTAAAATGGTTGGAAAAGTGCAGAACCTTTTC
>SVCQ01000024.1 GCA_015058275.1 Clostridiales bacterium | reverse complement strand
GTCGCTCTGGGGTTCGTCGTTGGCTACGCCCCTTGTGGACTTTCACCACAGATTGACGGCGTGCCCGTCATACTAAACAGACAGAACCGGCCTCGCGGCCGGTTCTGTTTTTTATTACTATTTTTTCCTGTGCTCTTCCCTCCATTTTTTGATTGCCTCGTAACGCTCCTTAAAGCGCGGCTCGAAGCCCTGATCGCCCGGGTGGTAGTACTCGGTGCCGCGGAGCTTGTCCGGCAGGCACTCCATGTCCGCTATCTTGTCTTCGGTATCATGGGCGTAGATATATCCCTTGCCGTAGTCTAGCTCCTTCATGAGCTTTGTCGGAGCATTCCTGATCTGGAGAGGCACAGGCTCTGCGATGCTCTCGTTGGCGTCCTTTGCCGCCTGCATGTAGGCGACATCCATGGCGTTTGACTTCGGCGCGAGGGCGTTGTATATGACGGCCTCGGTGAGGTGCACGCTGCACTCCGGCATTCCGATCAGATGGCAGGCCTGGAATGCCGCGACCGAGAGCTCGAGGGCTCTCGGATCGGCGAGGCCGACATCCTCGGCCGCGAATCTCGTGACGCGACGCGCGATGTACATCGGATCCTCTCCCGACTCGAGCATGCGGGCCAGCCAGTATACAGCCGCATCCGCATCGGAATTCCTCATTGATTTATGAAGAGCGGATATGAGATTGTAGTGCTCCTCGCCCTGCTTGTCGTATAGCAGGGACTTCCTGGAGGTACACTGCTCGAAGTCCGCAGTCGTGACGGTGATCACCTCATGTCCATCTGTTTTATCTTCGGAGTGATCGGCGTTCAGCACCATCATCTCGAGCGTCGAGAGAGCCGTCCTGGCGTCTCCGTTTGCAAATCCCGCAAGAGCACTTATGACATCATCGCTTATCCTGACGTCCTGATCGCCGAAGCCCCTCGGATCGCTGATCGCATTGCGCACCAGCTGCTCTATGTCCTCAGGCTCGAGCTGCTGGAGCACGAAGACCTTGCAGCGCGACAAAAGCGCCCCGTTGACCTCGAACGAAGGGTTCTCCGTAGTGGCTCCGATCAGGATGATGCTGCCCTTCTCGACAAAAGGCAGGAAGGCATCCTGCTGGGCCTTGTTGAACCTGTGTATCTCGTCCACAAAGACAATGGTGCGTGCGCCTATCGCCGTCATCTTGTCGGCCTGCTGCATCACGGTCTTGATGTCCTTGATGCCGCTTGTGACCGCACTGAAGGTGATGAACTGGGCGTCCGTCCTCGATGCGATGATCTGGGCCAGGGTGGTCTTGCCGACACCCGGCGGGCCCCAGAAGATCATCGAGGAGATGCTGTCGCGCTCGATGAGGTTCCTCAGCACCTTGCCCTCGCCGATCAGATGCTTTTGTCCTACGAACTCATCGAAGTTCCTCGGACGCATCCTCGCGGCAAGAGGCTGGCTCGTCGTATTCGCATTGTCAAAAATGCTCAGCTGGCTCATTTGGATCTTGCTATCTCCGTGAGCACGTCTACCATGGTCTCGATCGACTGTACAGGTACGTACTCTGTATTGCTGTGGAAGTTGTGGCCTCCTGTCGAGAGGTTAGGGCACGGAAGTCCCTTGTATGAGAGCTGGGCTCCGTCTGTGCCTCCGCGGATGGCGATCACGTGCGGCTCGACTCCGCAGGCTCTGAATGCAGCCTCTGCATCCTCAACAAGATACATGTGAGAGTCAATGATCTCCTTCATGTTCCTGTAAGCATCCTTTATCTCGAGCTCGAGCACATCGCCGTAGATCGAATTGATATATGCCGCCGCGGACTTCATGAGCTCTTTTTTGTCCTCAAAGAGCTTCTCGTCGTGGTCTCTGATGAGATACTGCATCTCGGCAAAGCCTACGCCTCCGCTGATCTTTGTCAGGTGGAGGAAGCCCTCATAGCCCTCTGTGTGCTCAGGGCTCATGTGCTGAGGCAGGAGTCCCTCGAACTCGGCCGCGATCCTGACCGCGTTGATCATGACATCCTTGGCCTCTCCCGGATGGATCTCCTTGCCTTTGATCCTGATGAATGCGGTGGCTGCGTTGAAGTTCTCGTACTCCATCTCGCCGATCCCGCCGCCGTCGACTGTATATGCGCTCTCGGCTTTGAAGCCGTCGATGTCGAAGTAGTCTGTGCCGCAGCCTATCTCCTCGTCAGGAGTGAACGCGATGCAGATCCTGCCGTGTTTGATGCTGTCATCCTCGAGAAGTCTCTGTGCGCACTCCATGATCTCCGCAACGCCGGCCTTGTCGTCGGCTCCGAGGAGGGATACTCCGTCTGTGACGATGAGGTCCTGTCCGATGTATTTCTTCATATCCGGGTATACCTCGGGATCGAGGGATACTGTGTCGTTAAGCTTTATGACGCTGCCGTCATAGCCCTCGACTATCCTTGCATTGCTCGCATCTCCCGGAGCGGACTCCGCCGTATCCATGTGGGAGATGAATCCGAGAGCCTTGGCGCTCTCATCATTGGCCGGGATCTCTGCGTATACATAGCAGTGCTCCTCGTCGAGCCTTACATCCGATGCTCCCATCTCTTTGAGCTCTGATGCCAGCACTCTGGCCAGGTCAAACTGTTTGGCCGTGCTCGGGCTCTTGCCGCTCTCCCCGTCAGACTGAGTGTCAATGGAGATATACCTCATGAATCTGTCAATTACTCTGCTCATTGCTTTATTAAGCCTCCTAAAAAATATAGTTTTGGTCCCAATGCCTTTTAGTTCACTTAGTTCTCAAGCCTCCTGGCTCTCTCCGCGGCGGACTCTTCTATCTGCTTCCACAGGCTGTGAAGCTGTTTTTTGTGGGTGCAGAGCTTCTCGCTGCAGTTGCTGCATTTAAGATACGCGTTGGTCTGCTCTGAGAATCTCTCCGGATGTCTGTAAAAGGTGATCTCCCACCTGATCAGCAGAGCGACGGAGAGGAGCAGCAGGCTCCAGGTATATGTCTTGCTCACAAAGAACAGCGGCGTGAACATCATCGCGTAGTCCCAGTTGTATATCCTGCACGCGCTGCAGCATTTGTTCTTGAGGAACCATGACTGGAACGGACAAAAGAACAGTATGCATATCATGTCGCACACCGAGTAGACGCTGCACAGCACTATCATGATACCGTCATCGAGTATGCCCATCATGTGAAGCGCGCCGAATATGCCGTTGAAGACTATCCATATGAGCGCGACGAGCATGGTGGCGTTGTTGTCGTGCACTACTATCCGGGTGTTGCCCGTTTTGATGTAGTTGCGCGCGAACTGCTTTTGGCAGCCCGGGCTTTCAAAGCTGGACGGGAAGAACCTCGCGATCATCTCCACGGTATATATGCCCCAGACCACATAGATCACTACCGGCATATTTTCGATGCCGATGATGAGAGGCACACCGTTACTGAATCTGAATCTAATATAGGCGATGAGCACGACAATAAGCAGGACCGATCTGTAGACCAGCCTTACGTAATGCCACGCGCTCACTTTTGTCAGCCTGACCCCGCCTATAGACATCTCTATCCCCCTTGAGTCAAGTTAAAGCTCTACCGGTACCGGCTGCCTGATCTCCTCAGACAGAGCCTCCGGATGCTCAAGCAGGTACTTGGCGATCCTGAGTGACTTGGCGTTGTAGAAGCCGTCGGACAGCCTCTCATCGAGGGTGAATGTACAGTTGATCACATCTCTCTCCTGCCAGGTCCCGTCATACATGAGCTTCTGCTCCTTGTGGAGCTTGCCGATGGTGACCATGAACGAGCAGGTGCCGTAATTGTTGAGATGGTGGTAGCAGGAGTCGGCTCCTATCGAGCCGAGGTTGGCCAGAAGGCATGTCGAGTAGTTAGGATCGCCGGCCGTCAGGCTCTTAGGCATTATCCCGTGGTACTCGAGGAACCTCAGTGATCCGAAGAAGGCCTCAAGTACAGGTCTTGGCAGGCTTCCGACGAAGTCCATGAGCTTGTCAAGGTCGTTGGACTTCTCCTTCCTGACCTTTTCGACGTCGCCGAGTATCATCTTCGAGATCGACTCGAATGTCATGTCAGGCTCGACCTTGAGGAACATGAGGCTCTCGTCCGCATCGTCCCTGAACTTCTGCTTGACCACAAACGACAGAGTGATGTCGTTCCTCTGGTAGAAGGTCCTGCCGGATATGAAGTAGTTGAGCTTCGGCCTGTGATAGATCGTCCTGGCGACTGCAGTGCATATCGCATGGAAGATCTTGAGCTCGGTGCCTTCCTTTTCGTTTCTCTCCGCCATGTACTTAACGAGGTCCGTGACATCAAACTGCTCCGTCATCGACACCTCGGCCTCCGTCCTCTTGGGCATGACGTAAGGCAGTATATTGTGGAATCCGTCCGGCATCTTTACTCTCACGCCGTCTCTTCTTTTATTTCTCATTATTGGCTATCCTTTCAGTAATTCCTTAAGCTCTTCCGGCTCTATCTTCTCGAAGATCGGGATGCACCCCGCTCTCTCGGCCGCCCTGAACGCTTTGGCCGTCCTTATGGTCCATGATGCCTCAGGCGTGCCCTTTTTGTCCACCGACCTCCTGAGCGCTCTGTTGTCCCTGTCGCGGAACTTATATGAGATGAAGTCCGGCTTTGACAGCGCATTGAACATAAGGTTTGTCAGTATCGGTATCTGGTAGAACGGCAGCCCCTCGGTGCTCTTGCGGAAGTCCTTGGCCAGCTGTCCTCTGACGACATCGGGTCTTATCTTTTTGAACTCCACCAGCACCCTCGGGTCAAAGCTCTGCACGGCGAACGGCCCCTTGTACGAGTCGAGCCTCTTTGCGACCGCCCTGCTGAGCTCCCTGTAATTGCCTCTGTTGACCTTGAGCTCTATGAGAAGGGCGAGTCCGGTGTCCTCATAGAGGTCCAGCACCTCATCAAAGGTCGGTATGACTTCATCCGTCCCCTCGAGCCTCAGCTTCCTTAGGTTCGAAAGGTCGTAATCCTCTATCGTCCCCTTTACTCCGGTCTCGCGCTCGAGATCATCATCGTGGAATACCACGAGCGATCCGTCCGCGATCAGGTGTACATCTATCTCAGTAGGCAGGCCGAACCTGATCGCGCGTCTGAATGCAGCCATCGAATTCTCCGGTATTGCCGGCTTGTCGTGATAGCCTCTGTGCGCATACATCGGGGCCAGCCCCAGTCTCTCTCTTGTCTTCTTATCCATCAGTCTTCCATATCCTCAAACGCTTCGAGTCCGTGCTTCACCTCAGGCGCCGCATCCCCGTGCTTTACCATGGTCATGGTCGCAAAGCTCAGAAGTACGAAGACCGCCGCATAAGGGAAGAGCACCTTGTAGCTTACGTTCCTCATCAGGAAGCCGGCGAGCATAGGCGTCACCACCTGGGCCGCCATCGAAGCGGTATAATAGTAACCCGTGAAGCGGCCTATGTCCGAGCCCCTGCACATCTCAACTACCATAGGCAGCGAATTGACGTTGATAGCCGCCCATGCGAATCCGACCAGGGCGAATACTGCGAACATGACCGCATTGATCTCATTGTACGCCGTGGTCAGGAAGTATCCGGCCGCAAAGCATGCCGCAAGCAGCAGTATGCCGATCATTATCGTCCTCTTGCGCCCTATCCTGTGCGCAAGGCTTCCTATAGGTATGTACGAGATGATGGCTCCGCCCGTGGCGATCAGGAGGCATGTCGATGCCCCTCCGAGGCCCTGGCCCATCACCCTGTCTACATATGTCGTGAACCATGTGGTGATGCCGTTGTATCCGATGAACCAAAGAGCGATCGATGCGAGCAGGAAATACAGGCTCTTCCTTACCGCAGGAGGCAGGACCTCATTGCCCGATCCGTCATCCTCGGCGAGGTTCCACTCAGGGTGCTCCGCCTCAAGGCTTCTGTTCTCCTCAGCCAGCTTCGGCTCATTGATGGTCAGCCTCATCACCAGTACGGAGACCGCCATGATGGCTCCGACCACTATGAAAAGCGGCTGATAATTGACATGATCGAGCCCCAGCACCTTGGAGTTCGGGTACATCACCGCAGCCACTGCCAGATAGATGATGCCGCCGACAGCACCCATCAGGTTGATGATGGCGTTGGCACGCGAGCGAAGAGGCTTAGGCGTTACATCAGGCATCAGCGCCACGGCAGGGGATCTGTAAGTGCCCATCGCGATGAGCAGTAATCCCAGCAGCACCACAAAGGCGACCATCTTGGCTGCCGAAGGCGCCGCGTAGTATGAGTTGTCTAAGATCGGCAGGACGTTCAGCAGTATGACCGCCGCTACAGTGCCGAGGACTATATACGGGGTCCTCTTGCCCGTCCTGGCTGTCGTCCTGTCCGAAAGCGTGCCGAAGAACGGCAGCAGGAAGAGCGCCAGAATGTTGTCGGCCGCCATGATGGCGCCTGAGAATGTCTCATGCAGGTGGAAAGTCTTGGTCAGGATCAGCGGAATCACATTGTCGTACATCTGCCAGAAAGCGCAGATCGACAGGAATGCAAGTCCCACCAGGACCGTCCTCTTGTTGTTAAGCTTCATGGTGAACCTCCTGATATTTACAGGTAACCAAGCTCTTCTAACCTGGCAGGCAGCTCGTCAAAGCTGTCTATCCTGCCCTCAGCGTCATTTATATCTCCGAAGCCGTAGGCCGCGTAGATGCACGGTATGCCCGCCTCATGAGCGGCGTCCGAGTCCCTCTGAATGTCTCCAACATAAATGGCCTTGTCCTCGCCGTTGCGCTCCATTACGAGGCGGATGTTGTCGGCCTTGAGAAGGCCGCTCCTGCCCCACTCTTCGTAATCGACGAAATAGTCCCACATGTCCATGGAATCGAGGAAGGCCTTTACGTAGCCCTCCTGGCAGTTGCTGACGACTGCGAGCTTTGCGCCGCGCTCTCTCAGCTCCGCCAGGGTCTCCCTGACCTTATCGTATAGGACGGCGCCGTGTTCGCTTATATACGCGTTTTCGAACACCTCGCACTTGCGTGCGAGGGCATAGCGCTCATCCTCCTCCAGATCGTCAAAGAGATCATCGGCGATCTGATTCATGGTCTTGCCCATATTGCGCGCTATGTCGGCGCCGCTCAGACCTCTCTCACAGCCTGTCTCCTTCCTGATCAGCATGTTCCAGGATTCTGCTACCACATCGGACGAATCCCAGAGGGTGCCGTCCAGATCAAATATTATCATTTGTCCTACCTCGCCTGCGGGGACATCTCCGTCCTCTCGCATTCAACTTCCTTTGTCCTTTTGTCGATCCTCACGTGATAGTACGCGAACTCCTCAGGCGTCAGCCTGCTCTGCGCCGTGAATATCTCCTCGGCCTTCTCCCTCATGTCCGGGCGGACGCGCACGGATATGCCGCACGAGGCAGACAAAAACCTCGGCACGGGCATAATGGTGACCTCTGCCGGTTTGAGAAGCTTCTCTGTAGAGATAGCCGCGTGAGTCGACTCAAATGTGTAAAGATAATACTCTTCCATAACACTCCCATTATACAACAAACGCAGGTCCATGTGGGGCCTGCGTTATGCTTTTACCGTATGCCGGTCCGGCGCTAGAGCTTGATGACTTTGCTGACTTCCTGCATTGCGCCGAGGATGTCGTACATATTGCTCACCGTGCCGACCTTGAGGTCGTCTGTAAGACCGTAGAAGTTGAGGCATGTGCCGCATACCAGCACCTTTGTGCCCTTCTCGATGAGAGTGTTGAGGTTCTCTACGATCTGAGGCTCAACACCTGTAACGAGCTTGACTCCCTCGTTCATGAAGAGAACGTATGAAGGGATGTTGTCGGACTCGCTGAGTGTGAAGATAGCCATCTTGGCGAGGTTCTGTCCGAGCTCTCCCTCGTTTGTGCCGATGGAATCCTTGTTGAAGAATACGGCATAGCTGTTTGACTCCGCGACTACCGCGCCCTTCTTAGTCTCGCCGTTTGCGAACTTGACGAGGAACTTGTCGCCGCAAGGCTCGCTTGTAGCGGGTCTGCCAAGAGCGTCCCCGAGTCTTGTGAGGTTGTCGATCTGAGTCTGACCGTCAACGATGATCTCAACGTCCTGCTCGCCTGCTTCGAGTTCCTTCTTTGCCATGATCACAGGAATCGGGCACTGCTTGCCGCCTGCATCTATTCTCATAATTCATTACCTCCGATTATCTTATTATCGCAAGGGGATCTTCCCCTGCCCACAACTACAACTATACTCCCATTTTAAAACGGGTATTATTGAATTAATCAATAATACCCGCCGTATGATCGCCGCTGCGCAAATACTACCAGCCCATGACCTGTCTGAAGACCTCGCCTATAGGCTCGCGTATCACAAGGTCGGCCGATGCGTCCGCGCTCGTCGCGGTCATGTTGATGAGCACGAGCTTGTTACCCCTGAAGTAGTGGATAAAGCCCGCGGCCGGATAGACTATGAGAGTTGTGCCTCCGATGATCAGCGTATCGGCCTGCGAGATCGAGTTGATCGCACCGTTTACGACGCTGTCGTCCAGGCCCTCCTCATAGAGGACTACATCAGGCTTGACCCTGCCGCCGCACTTGTCGCAGGTAGGGACGCCCTCGCTCCCCGTGACCTTGCTTACATCATAGAACGCATGGCAGTTCTCGCAGTAGTTCCTGAGCACCGATCCGTGGAGTTCCCATACCACCTTGCTCCCGGCCTTCTGGTGGAGGCCGTCGATATTCTGGGTCACCACAGCGCTCACCTTGCCCTGCTTTTCGAGCTCAGCGAGAGCCTTGTGGCAGTAGTTCGGCTCTGCGTCCTCGTAGATCAGCTTGTCCCTGTAGAACTCAAAGAACTGATCCGGGTGCTTTACGTAGAACGTATGCGAGATCATCTCCTCAGGCGAGACGGTCCTGCCGAGGTCCTGGTTGTACAGGCCGTCGGCCGATCTGAAATCCGGGATGCCGCTCTCAGTCGACACGCCCGCGCCTCCGAAGAAGACGATGTTCCTGCTCTCATCTATTATCTTCTTTAATTCCCTGATCTTATCGTCCATAATGCCTGCCTCCTGTCTCCCCGGTACTACTTGAGTCCGGACGCCATCATGTAGATATTGAAGATGTCCTCTGTATCAAGCACCTTGAAGTTGCCGATAGTGCGCGCATCCCCAAAGGTGACTCCCAGAGCTGCCGTCCTGCAGGCAGCCTCGTCGAAGTCAAGGCCGAGTCCCTTTATGTCTGTCGGCATGCCGATCGAGCGGAAGAACTCCTCGAACTTGGCGATCGCCTTCTCAGGATCGCTCTCTCCGAAGACTCCCTCGCCGAGCCTTACGAATCTCTCAGGATCGACACTCAGTACGTATCTGGCCCATGAAGCCCAGATCGCAGCCAGGCCCGCACCGTGAGCTACATCATACTCAGCCGAGAGCTCATGCTCTATCTGGTGGCATGCCCAGTCGCCCTTGGTCGAATTGCCGGCAGCCATGAGTCCGTTGTGCGAAAGCGTGCCGCACCACATGAGATTGGCTCTCGCGTCATAATCATCCGGCTTCTCAAGAGCCACAGGGGCCCACTTCATGACCTCCCTGAGGAGCGTGAACGAGAGCTCGTCTGTGAAGTCGAGAGCGTATCCGTCGTGGAAGTACCTCTCGAGAGTGTGCATCATTATGTCCGTAGCACCGCAGGCTGTCTGGTACTTCGATACCGTCGCGGTCAGCACAGGATCGAGCAGTGCGAACTTCACCCTGCCGAAGTCCGTGTTGACACCCCTCTTGTATACAGGATCCGTCTCATCGTTTGTGATGACGGACGAATCGCTCATCTCAGAGCCGGTGGCCGCAAGAGTCAGTATGCATCCCACGGGAGCAGTTCCCTCGACCTTGCGCTTGCCGCAGTAGAAGTCCCAGACGTCCCCGCCGCCGTATACGCCGTAGCCGATGGCCTTGCAGCTGTCGAGCACGGAGCCGCCGCCGACTCCCAGTATGAAGTCGCAGCCTTCGCTTTTGTAGAGCTCAATGCCCTTCCTTACAAGCGATACTCTCGGATTCGGGACTACGCCGCCGAGCTCGACAAAGGCTATGCCGGCATCTCTGAGATGCCCTTCGACCCTGTCAAGAAGTCCGCTCTTTTTGACCGAGCCGCCTCCGAAGTGCACGAGTACCTTTTTGGCTCCGTATCCTCCGAGCACCTCGGCCACCTTGTCCTCGGCGCCCTCACCAAAATACACATGAGTCGGTGTGAAATATTCCATTATGCCCATATCTCTATCTCCTTAAAGTTTGAAGTTGTGATCTATACAAGTAGATTTTAAACCTTTTGCGCTCACTAATGAAGCGTAAGTTTCACCCGCCGGGCCTCCCTTTTTCCGTCATAAAACGCACTCTTTTGAACATCATATCCCCGCGTTTTGCATCAGGAGAGCCTCTGCGCCCTGCGATCAGCGGGTTTGAGCCTCCTCTCCCCTCATTTTGCAAAAAGACCCCTCCCTGCCGTACTGTTTGCTCACATTCAGCGGATAACAGGAGGAGACGACAAAATGGAAATGATGGACATAAGAGATTTCAAAAACGAATTCATAGACAGCTGCCGCAGCGAGCTTCTCAGATCAGGAGCCCCCGAGCTTGAGATCGAAGAACGGGTGGTCAGCAAGGCTCAGGCCGGCAGGCTGACGGGGCTGTGCTTCAGAGCGCCTGACTCGCTGTGCGCCCCTACGCTCTACGTCGAGGATTTCTACAGGATGTATGCGGACGGTCATGAGCTTGAGGACCTGGGAAGGGAGGCTGTGGACGCGGTCATCAGGGGCCTCGGCTGCGGAGAGACCGTCCCGGCCGATGACTTCGACATAAGAGAGTGCACAGATCGCCTGAGAGCGAGGCTCATAGGAAGCGATGTGAACAGCGATCTCCTTGAGACTACGCCGCATCTCAGGGTATGCGACGATCTGGCACTCATAGCGTACATGGTTTCCGGAGACTTCCGTGCCCTGGTCACGACCGAACTACTGTCGGAGGCGGGCATGGATCCGGATGAGCTGATCGAAGCGGCCCTGGCCTGCAGTTCGGAGCACGAGCGGCCTGTGCTCTACGATCTGACGGACGCTGTCGAATCGGAGCCTGACGAACGGCAGAATCTCCTGAGAGAGGATGCTTCCTGCCCCGTGCACGGGAGGATGTTCGTCCTCAGCAATACGGATCTCTTCTGGGGTGCCGGAGTCCTCTTTTATCCGGGGATCATGCCGGCGCTTCACAGAGTACTCGGCGGCGACTTCTATGTGATACCTTCGTCGGTACACGAGCTTATCCTGGTCCCGGCGGACACAGGGGATCCCGCTCATCTGGCGGAGGTGCTGCACTCAGCGAACCGGACAGTTGTATCCGAAGAGGATATCCTTGCTTTCCGACTTTATCTCTGTTGCTCCGGAGAGCTGGTGCCGGCATAGAAGTCCCGCAATACAAAAGCAGATACCCTCCATACGGCGGGTATCTGCCTTATTTAAAGTGTCAAGAGTTCCTTAACTGCTTATGCCTGTGGGGCTGCAGCAGCCTTGGCAGCGTCTGCCTTTGCCTTCCTGGCGGCAGCTACCTTCTCGGCCTGCTCCTTTTTAGGGAGAGGCTTGAAGCTGTTGATAGCTCCGGTCGGGCAGATCGCAGCGCAGAGTCCGCAGGACTTGCACTTGGTCTCGTCGATCCTTGCGAGGTTGTCCTCAACATGGATGGCGTCGAAGTTGCAGACTGTTGTGCACTTCATGCAGCCGATGCAGGAATTGTCGCAGTTCTTGCGTGCAACAGCGCCCTTGTCTGTGGATGAGCACAGCACGTGTACCTGATTCTTTTGAGGTACGAGCCTGATGATCTTCTGCGGGCAGGCGCCTACGCACGCGCCGCAAGCCACACAGTTCTCTCTGTTGACTCTGGCAACTCCGTTGACTACATCGATGGCGTCGAACTGGCACGCGTCATGGCAGTCACCGAGTCCGATACATCCGAACATGCATGCATTAGGCGAAGTGAACCATCCCTTGGCTCCCTTGCAGGAGCTCATGCCCTGCCACTCGAGGACAGTGCGGGAGGCGTCGCAGGTGCCGTTGCACATTACCTGTGCCACCTGAGGCTCGCTGACTCCGGCAGACCTTCCGAGGATCTCGGCGATCTGTGCGGCTACAGCGGCTCCGCCCGGCGAGCATTTTGTGCAGGCGAGACCCTCGTCGGCTACCAGATTGGCAGCGTAGTCGTCACAGCCCGCAAATCCGCATCCGCCGCAGTTGGCTCCCGGGAGCACCTCTCTTACCTTGGTGACTCTCTCGTCAACCTCGACGTGGAATACCTTTGATGCGAAGACCAGAAGGCCTGCGCAGATAAGTCCTATGACTGCTACCAGCAGTACAGGTGTCATAATACCACTCATCTCCTAAGCCTCCTTTCTACTGGAACATACCTGTGAAGCCCATGAACGAAAGCGCCATGATCGAAGCCGATACCAGGATGATGCCGACGCCCTGGAAAGGAGCCGGTACGCCATCGAGGTTGTTGAGCTTCTCCTCACGGATGCCTGCGAAGAGGACCATGGCTACCATGTAGCCTACGCCTGCTCCGAAAGCATATACGATGGACTCGATGTATGAATAACCGTAACTGATTGCATTGATGGTCGCGCCCAGGATAGCGCAGTTGGTAGTGATGAGCGGGAGGAAGATTCCGAGCGCCTTCTGGAGGGCAGGGAGATACTTCTTCATGAACATCTCTACGAACTGTACGAGAGCGGCGATTACGAGAATGAATACTACGGTCTGCAGATATCCGATCTCGAATTTGTTGAGCACCTGCATTACAGGCCATGTAACGAGCTCGGCAATAACCATTACGAATACTACCGCGCCGCCCATACCTACAGCTGAGCTCATCTTGTTGGATACTCCGAGGAACGAACAGATTCCCAGGAACTGCGACAGTACGAAGTTGTTAACGAGGACTATCGCCATAAAGATTACTATAAGGTTTACCATTATGTCTGTCCTCCTTCCTATACTGCCTGAGCAGCCTTAGCTGCCTTCTCTGCCTGAACTTCCTCGTTGGCCTCAGCTGTATTGCAGGAGTTGTACATCGGGCACAGTCCGCAGCTGAAGCTCTTGGCCTTGAGAGCCTTACCCTTGGTGGCAGCCTGCATGATCGCGATCAGCACTCCGAATACGAAGAATCCGCCCGGAGGGAGATTGAAGAAACCGATCGAGAAGTTCGGGATGATGGTGAAGCCGAGGAGGCAGCCCGTTCCGAAGAATTCTCTGATGGCTCCCATGCATGCGAGGGCGAGTGTGAAGCCGAGTCCCATGCCGATACCGTCGAGCGCGGAATCGACTACGGTGTTCTTGTTGGCAAACGCCTCTGCACGTCCGAGGATGATGCAGTTAACTACGATCAGAGGGATGAATACTCCCAGAGCCTTGTTGATTGCAGGTGCATAAGCCTGGAGCACGAACTGTACCAGGGTTACGAAACCCGCGATAACTACGATGTAGCACGGGATCCTGACCTTGTCAGGGATCACCTTACGCAGCATCGAGATTACGATGTTGGAACAAATTAGTACGGCTGTAGCCGAAAGTCCCATTCCGAGCGCATTGATCAGTGATGAAGATGTAGCAAGGAACGGGCAAGTTCCGAGCAGGAGTACCAGAGTAGGGTTCTCCTTGATGATTCCGTTAGTGAGAATCGAAAGCTTGCTTTTCTTTTCCATTATTTAACACCTCCCATCGCCTTGAACTGCTCAAGTGCGCAGTATACAGCTTTGTGGATAGCGCCCGAGGATACGGAAGCTCCGGTTACCTCTACGATATCGTCGGCGTGAGCCTTGATGTTGTCGCTGCCGAGCTCATCGTGGCCGATGTACTGAGACAGATGGCCAGGGTCCTGAGCCTTGGTACCTACGCCCGGAGTGTCGGCGTGCTCAGTTACCTGTACGCCTGTGATCGCTCCGTTCTTGTCGATACCTACCATGGCTGTCAGGAGACCGCCGTAGGAGTTGGACTTGACTGTGACTACCATGCCTTCGCCGTTGTCTGCTGTGTAGCAGTCTACTGCGTATACTTTGCCTTCCTCGTATACTACCAGGTCGGCGCCGCTGTCGGAGAACTTGCCATCGGCAGCCTCGAGCAGCGCGGATCTTGCCTCGCTTGCGGCAGCCTCTGTGTTCTTCTCGATGATAGGCGCTGTGATGCCGTATGTGAATGCCAGCAGGAATGTGACCACAAAGCAAATGATCACGAGCACCAGTATAGGCGAGATGAATTCCTTGAATGCGCTGTTTTTATTTTCCATTCTTGGCACCTCCCTCCTTCAGGTAGAACTTGTAGGACAGGTTGTTGAGCAGCGGTGTGCAGAGGTTCATCAGCAGGATCGAGAAGGACACGCCTTCCGGATACGAACCGAAGAGCCTGATGCTCATCGTGATGATGCCGCAGCCGATACCGAAGATCAGCTGTCCTACAGGCAGCTTAGGCGATGTTACATAGTCGGTAGCCATGAAGAATGCACCGAGCATGACGCCGCCGGCGAGCACGTGGAAGAGCGCCCACTTGAAGCTTCCGGTTGCGATGAATCCGATCACGAATACTGTGCCGATGAATGCGCATGGGATGATCGGGCTGATGACCTTGCGGACGATCAGGTAGATGCCACCGATCAGCAGAGCCAGAGCGCAGACCTCACCGGTCGAACCGCCGTGGAATCCGAGGAACATCTGGAAGAGTCCAGGGATCTGGTCCTTGCTGCCCTCTGCATAAAGAGCGAGAGGTGTAGGACCTGTCACAGCGTCAGTAGCTCCGGAGAGCCTTGTTACAGGCCATGTCGACATATTGGACGCGAACGAGATGAACAGGAAGATCCTGGCTGTGATCGCAGGGTTTGCGAAGTTGCGTCCGATGCCGCCGAAGAGCTGCTTTACAACTATGATTGCGAAGAGACATCCGAGGATAGCCTGCCAGAACGGGAAGCTTGCCGGCACGTTGAACGCGATCAGCAGTCCCGTGAGAGCAGCCGAGAGATCCCCGACAGTCTGCTTTTTGTGAGTGATAGCGTTGTAGCAGTACTCGAAGAGTACGCTTGAGGCTACGCATACGACCGACAGCAGCAGAGCTCTTATACCGAAGATGTAGATGCTGGCGATCCATGCAGGGGCGAGTGCGAGGAGCACTGTGCCCATGAGCCTTGTAGTATCCGACTCGGTTACGATATGAGGCGAGGAGGATACTATCAAATTAGTATGAAACTTGTTATCCATATTAGTTCGATGCCTCCTTTACCATCATCTTGGCCAGTTTGTTGGTCAGTGCGAGCGGACGTCTTGCCGGGCATGTGTACGAGCAGCTGCCGCACTCCATGCACTGCATGACTTTGAAACGGTTGAGCGTGTCAACGTCCTTCTTCTCATATGCATCTGCGAAGATGCTTGGCATGAGACCGAACGGACAAGCTGTGTGGCAGCGCTGGCAGTTGAGACAAGCTGTCTCTTCCTTGACCTCTGCCATATCCTGGCTGAAGCACAGGATAGCTGAAGTGTTCTTCATGGTCGGGGACTCATCAGACTTTGTAGCTCTTCCCATCATAGGTCCGCCCATGATGATCTTGCGAGGCTCTGTCTTGTAGCCGCCGCAGAATTCAACTACGTCTGCGATCCTGGTGCCGATAGGAATGTAGACATTCTTTGGCTCGGCGACAGCATCTCCGTCGACCGTGACTCTCCTTCTTACGATCGGCATTCCGGTCTTGAAGTACTCAGCCATTACGCCGATTGTCGATACGTTGTCGAGTATGACTCCGAGCTGTGCAGGGAGAACTCCTGCATCCATTACCTTGCCTACTGTCTCATAGATGAGTACACGCTCAGCTCCCTTCGGATAGCTGGATGGCAGCGGTACGATCTCAATGTCCTTGATCTCGTTCTGCTCGATAAGTCTCTTGAGATTGGCGATGGCATCAGGCTTGTTTGTCTCGACACCGATGAATCCCTTTTTGAGATCCAGCCAGTGCATGATCAGCTTCATGCCGTCGAGCACATCCTGGCCGTTTTCGACCATCTCTCTGTTGTCTGTTGTAATAAACGGTTCGCACTCAGCAGCGTTTACGACCAGATACTCGCACTCATCGAGATTCTTAGGGTTCAGCTTGACGTGAGTCGGGAAGGAAGCTCCTCCGAGTCCTACCATACCGCTGTCTCTGGCAGCTTTGATGAAATCCTCAAAGCTGTTGATCTCCGGTACTTTGACTTCCTCGCTGATCTCCTGCTTTTTGTCTGTCTCGATAACTATGTGAGTCTCGAAGCCGCCCATTGAACCGCGGACCTTGTCGATGGACTTGACGGTACCGCTGACGCTCGAAAAGATAGGTGCGCTGACAAAGGCATCGACATCTCCGATCCTCTGTCCTACCTTTACGTAATCACCCTTCTCGACGAGAGGCTGACAAGGAGCGCCGATGTTCTGGGACATGCTGATGCTTACTTCATCCGGTACCGGCATCGTCACGGTCTCGCAAGCGGCCGTGTTCTTGTGATGAGGTACGTGGATGCTTGGCAAATGTTTCCTTTGGCTCATCCCTTTAGAAACTCCTTTCACATAATACCTTCTTAAACAATAACTTCTGCATGTAAGCCTGTCATTTTGGCACACCAAAAAAAACGGGCTTTTCCATAAGCTTACACATTATATAACATTTCAATGTAAAAAACATGTCTGCCAAAAACATAACAGTACAATATTGTTCCTTTTCGCGTGCAATCCCACGGCATAAGGCGCTCCCGCAGGGCGCTCCCGCTCAAATCCCTCACCTGCTATACCGCCGCTGATACGAGGCGGCGCGAAGCCCGTCGGCTCGAGTCCTCAAAAGTTCGAAGCTCAAGCCGCTTCGTCGCCCCTCCATGGGTCTCCGGGAATTTCCGCTCCCCCGGCAAGCTTCGGGGAGCTCCAAGTTCCCGAGAGCCCTCTCTTCGTCGGTACGCCGCCACGGTGAGCTTCTGAACTTTCTGCGGGAGTCTCGCCGCCCGGCTTCGCGCCGCCTCGACCGGTTACAGGGACAGCCAGATCCCAGCTTACCATTATTGTATTGCTATACCTGTAAGCATGCGCTCAAAAGCAATAAAAAATAAGAATGAATGGAGCAAATGTATTGCTTTGATACAAAAAAATCTCCTACAGCAATAAAAACAGAGCCGACAAGGAGCTAAAAGTATTGCTTTTCAATCAGATAATGAGCATAGGCAATACTAATTAAACTCAAACCAATGAAAATGTATTGCCAATTAAGCTCTTTTTCATCGAAAGCAATAACAATAAGCTGCGAACAGACAGGGCCGTCCCGGTCGAGGAGTGTCTCGCCGCCCGGCTTCGCGCCATGATACTCCCGGACGGGTCGAGGAGAATCTGCTCGCGTGTCCGCAATATGGTATAATCACGGAAAAGGGAGGATGCGGAATGCACGACTATACAATTTCGGACTTTCTGAAGGAGAATGCGGCTAAAGACCTCGTCTCCTTCCATATGCCGGGCCATAAGGGCCGCCCGGACCGCTTTATCGAAGCCGGATATGGGGATCTGCTGCGGAACGCGTCCGCATGGGATATCACCGAGGTCCCGGGCGCCGATTCGCTCTTCGACCCGCGCGGCGCTCTGCGTAACGTCATGGATAATTACGCAGAGCTGTATGGCGTACGCCATACGGAGCTGCTCGTCAACGGCTCCAGCGCGGGCATCATCGCGGCCATCACCTCAAGCGTGCCCGTCGGCGGCAAGCTCATACTGAGCCGCAGCTCCCACCACGCAGCCTACAGCGCACTCAGGCTCGGAGGCATCAATCCGGTGTACATAAGACCGGAGACCGATCCAGAATTCAATCTCGCCGCGGAGATCTCTCCTTACGCACTCGAGGAGGCCTGTGAGGCCAACCCCGATGCTTCGGCAGTATTCTTCTCGAGCCCAAACTACTGTGGCATGCTCAGCGACATCTCGGTGCTCGCAGACATAGCCCACGATCACGGCATGCTCCTCATAGTCGATCAGGCTCACGGAGCCCATCTCAAGTTCTTTGACGACGAGGCCGTGCGCATGAGAGACAGCGGCAGCTTCGTGCCTCACGCAAAGCATGCAGCCGAGTCGCTCGGAGCAGACATAGTCATAAACAGCACGCACAAGACCCTGTTCAGCTTCACGGGAAGCGCCATACTCAACATATGCGGCGAGGATGTCGACATAGATGCGATCGGCGAAGCCGTCAGGATGGTGCAGACCACAAGCCCGTCATACCTTCTCATGGCGAGCCTCGATATATCCGAAAAGATAATGCGTTCCAAGGGTTCTGAGATCATCAGGAGCTGGATGGACGATCTCACATGGTTCAGCCACCGGGCTTCAAAGATAAACGGCCTTACGGTCGTAAGCGGACGAGGCGCCAGGGGCACCGGAGCCCAGGATGCGGATGTGTTCCAGCTCTTCAGATACAGAGAGGGCCCGGATCCTTCCAAGATCAATATCAGCATGGCCGAGCTCGGCCTCAGCGGAGAGCGTCTTGACAAGGAGCTCCGCTACAGGGACATCGTAAGCGAGATGGTCCACGGCGAGTATGTGCTCCTTATGACCGGCGCAGGCAATGTCCGCAGCGATTACGAAAAGCTGCTCGCCGCTCTCAAGGACATCGCCGACAGCTACGGCATAGGCAAGGCGATCGAGCGCAGTCCGCGTTCATTCGATGACATGGTGCTCGAGACGGCCGATCTCCCGGTCGAAGGCGAGCTCGTCCCACTCTACGATTCGGTTGGCCGGGTCCTCTATGATCCTGTCATCACCTATCCGCCGGGCACCCCTATAGTCTGCCCGGGCGAGGTCATGACCATGGAGGCCATATCCCGCATAAGCGACAGCCTCTCAAACGGCGATGCCGTCAGCGGCATAGACGACGAAGGCCGCATCAAAGTCGGCACCGGCTACTGACCCGTCGCATTCGCAACGCGACTGCCGCAATTTTAAGAATAATTCACGCCTATGACACCAATTGATTGTCAGGGGCGTGAATTTTTATTAGATAATGGCAATCTCCACGGCAGTTTTTCACGCCTCTGGCTTTAAATCAACTCCATAGGCGTGAACATACGGCGATCAAGACAATCGTTTTTCACGCCTCTGGCTAAAAATCTGCTTCACAGGCATGAATTATTGTGAGCAGTGCGTGGCACTCAGGGTTGCCCCGGACAACCACACATTCAACCAGGAGCGAAGCTCCATCAAGCTCGCTTGGTTGGAGCGAGCGACGCCGTCAACAGACGACGGGAGCTTCAGCTCATGAGATCGTCAGTCGGGGATTGTGACCCGCCACTGACGATCGAATATGGAACCCGCCGCCTACTCCGTTGAGGCGGGGGACATCCGGCGTCTGTTATAAAAGGGAGGTGCACATGAGCAAATCATTGCATCTCCCTTGCTTTACGAATAATTACATTCTGGCCGGGGCTGTCCTACAGCAACACTTTATTTGATCAGTTCGCGGCCGCCCATGTACGGTCTCAGTGCCTCAGGGATCACCACGCTGCCGTCCTCCTGCTGGTAATTCTCGAGGATGGCTGCGACCGTCCTGCCTACTGCGAGTCCGGATCCGTTCAGTGTGTGGACGAACTCAGGCTTGGAGTCCTTGTCCCTCTTGAATCTGATGCCGGCTCTTCTGGCCTGGAAGTCCTCGAAGTCGGAGCAGCTCGAGATCTCGACATATCTGCCGTAGCTCGGCATCCATACTTCGATGTCGTATGTCATGGCAGAGCTGAATCCGAGATCGCCCGTCGAAAGCCTTACGACTCTGTACGGAATGCCCAGTCTCTTAAGCACTTCCTCTGCATCATTGGTCAGCTTCTCGAGCTCGTCGTACGAAGTCTCCGGAGTCGTGAACTTGACCATCTCGACCTTGTTGAACTGGTGCTGGCGGATGAGACCTCTTGTGTCCCTGCCGGCCGAGCCTGCCTCCTTGCGGAAGCAAGGTGTATATGCTGTGTAGTAGATCGGCAGCTCGTCTCCAGGGATGATCTCCTTGGCTCTGAGATTTGTCACAGGGACCTCTGCAGTCGGGATCAGGAACATGTCCTTGGCCGGCACGTAGAACATGTCGTCCTCGAACTTAGGCAGCTGGCCCGTACCGGTCATCGCCTCGCGCCCTACCATGAACGGAGGAAGGATCTCCGTGTAGCCCTGCTCCTCCGTGTGGAGGTCGAGCATGAAGTTGATGACAGCTCTCTCGAGCTTTGCGCCGAGTCCCTTGTATACGGTGAACCTTGCGCCCGAGAGCTTGCTGGCACGCTCGAAGTCCAGGATGTCCAGGCCCTCGCCTATATCCCAGTGAGCCTTGGCCTCGAAGTCGAACTCCCTAGGGGTTCCGACCTTGCGAAGCTCAACATTGTCTGAGTCGTCCTCTCCGGTCTGAACCTGAGGATTCGGTACATTAGGTATGCCGAGCAGCACGCCTCTGAGCTCGTCCTCGACCTCAGCGACAGCGCCGTCGAGTTCCTTGATCCTTGCGGAGAGCCTCTTCATCTCGGCGAAGAGCTCGGTAGTGTCCTTGCCCTCCTTTTTGAGCTTAGGCACCTCGCGCGAAGTGACGTTCTGCTTGTTCTTAAGGGCCTCGACCTCGGCGAGTATCTCTCTCCTCTTAACGTCGAGCTCCTTTACCCTGTCGATACCGAAGTCGCCCTTGCATCTTCTCTCGACTCCGGCCTTTACCTCATCAAAGTGTTCTCTGATTCTCTTGATATCCAGCATTTTACTTTCCTCTGTTACTTACAATATATTCCTGCCGTACTTTGCATACACTTCGCGAAGCTCGGCGAGTTTCTCTTCGATCAGCAGCTCGAGCCTGCTGAGCTCACGGTAGTCCTCTGAGTCTATGGCCTTGCGGGCCTGCATCAGCAGGGACTCCCTGTCCTTCTCCTCGTGACCGATCAGGTTCTTGAGCTCTGAGCACTTAGCCCAGTTCTCCCTGTCATACTCGTTGCTCTCATCCTCGTGGAGCTTGACGCAGTCCCTGAGGACATCCATGGTATTGCCAATATATCTGTCGTGGTACTCCATGGTCCACTTGAGTATCATCTGCTCGCGGTACGACTGAAGTATGACCGTCTGTATCTCGTCGCCGCCGCTTATGAGGCTGACCTTGCCGGCGTCGAAGCTGCCGTCTCCCCAGGAGCTGAAAGCCTCCCATACATTGGCAGGCGCCCTGCCAAAGAGCTTCTCCCTCTCCTCCGGCGAATAGTCGGTGTAGATGTTGCGCTCCGATCTGTACTCGCGGTCGCGCTCGAGGTAAGCATCCTCCTCACCGTACTTCTTGCTGATCGACTTCTCTAGCTCGTGCGGCGTCCTGCCTGCCTCGAGCACGGCTTTGATGCCGTCGAGCATCGTCATGTAGCCCGCGCCGATAATGAGGTACGAGTTGGTGTGAGGGTTAGGTGACCTCAGCTCGAATCTCGTGGAACGAGGGTTCCTGAGGTCTCTTACCAGCCCGACGAGGACCGTCCTGTTACGCGAAGGCGTACTGTGATCCACGCCCAGCGAAGTTACCGTACATACCGGCGCCTCATAGCCCGGCTTGAGTCTCTGGAACGAGTCGTGCTCAGGAGCGACTATAGGGTAGAGAAGTTCGTAGTTCCTGAGAAGTCCCATGAGAGCTCCGTAGCCCACAGGGCTCATGAAGTCTTCCTCCCTGACAGCCGGCTCGAAGAGGTTCACCGTCCTCCCGTCGCGCAGCCTGGCCGCGATGCCGAAGTGAGTATGCTCTCCGGAACCTGCGACTCCGTATATTGGCTTGGCCTGGAAAGTGACCTCGAGATTGTTCATGCGGAAGACATCTCTTATGATGTTCCTGACCTCTCTCTCGTTGTCCGCGGCCTGCATAGGGCCCGCGTACTTCCAGTCAATCTCCAGCTGTTCCATTATATGGTCAAAGGTGCCGGAGTTGCCCATCTTGGCTTTGACTCCGCCTACCTCCTTGTGGCCCATCTCTATGCCGAAGCCGTAGTGGTCGAGAAGTTCGAGTGTCTGCTCGAGAGCCGTAGCCACAGGGCCGGTGACTCTCTGCCAGTACTGCTCCTTGAGCTCCTGAGCGATCGAGAGCTGCTGCCTGTCCGCCCTGTCCTCGGGGGTCTTGACCCAGAACTCGAGCTCGGTCGCGTTCGTCAGGAGTATCTCCTCAATCTCATCAACGCTGTCAACGGCAGCGATGTGCTCAAATACATACGGATTGTCCTCCAGCAGCTTTTTGAGCTCTGCGAGGAATCTCTCAGCGCTCTTTTTGAGGAATCTGCGGGAGCCTACCCTGTGGACACCGTTATGCCTCAGGAACGAAGGTATCCTCAGCGTGCCCGTAGGAAGTCCCGTCTCGTAGTCCTTGTTGTCGTAGTTGTACTCCACGAACCAGTTCACGTCCGGATCAGGCAGTATGTCCACCCTGGCGTTTGAAAGATCCGCGATGGACGGAAGAGCTACTGACGAACCGTCCGTCTGGACTCCCTCGCTCAGGAATCTCTCCATGTCGTCCAGGAACAGGGCTACAGGGATCTTCTCCTCTGTGTTATGGCCGCCCATGTCGACGCCCGAAAATGACACGAACTTGACTTCAGGATGGGCCAAAAGGCGGCTCCGGACCGCCTCTTCATCGTGCTCGTCCGGAGTCAGCGTGTACAGCATTCTGTTCAGATCAAAATTAATCAACGTGATTACCTCTCTATCCCGGGCAGGTTTATTCAGCGGCCGCTGCGGCGCCGTCTACTTCGGCGGCGCCTGTATTGGCAGTGGATTCATCTCCTGTATTGACCGAGCTTTCGCTGGCGAGCTTGGTCAGATAGCTCTCAAGCTGTCCGATGTACTTGCCGTAGCCTTCCCAGTCTCCGTTCCTCTGGCACTCGATCGCCTTGTCGTATGCATTCTGGGCTTTTCTGATCAGGGTCTGTACGTCGTCGCTCGCAGCGCCCTGGCCGTCATTGATGCCGTCGACTTTGCTGCCGCCGTCGCCCGCATTGCCTCCGAAGAGGTTCAGCAGAGCCTCTGCCAGAGTCGGCTCGTAAGCGATCTTGTCCTGATAAGCTACGATTACCCTCTTGACCTCAGGGATGGCCTGGTTGGTCGCCTCGAGGTATACCGGTTCAACGTACATCAGCGCTGTGCCGATAGGTATTACGAAGAGGTCTCCTCTCTTGTACGAAGTACCTGAGGACTTCCACAGCGAGAACTCCTTGGAGATCTCGGTGTTCTGGTCGATCTGAGCCTCTATCTGCATCGGACCGTAGATGGTCTTGTTCTTAGGCATCGTGTACACGATCAGCTGACCGTAGTTGTCTCCGTCGTTACGTCCCATCATGATGGCCGTCATGTTCTGCTTTGACTTCGGAGTGAACGGCACCATGTTGATGAACTCGGCACCCTCCTCTGTGTCAGGCAGGTTGAATACGTAGTAGCTCGGATCCATCTCGACTTCTTCTGTACCGTATATCTGATGGGCGATATCCCAGAGGTCTTCCTTCTGGTAGAAGACCTTGACCTCGTCCATGTGGTACTTGGAGTATACCTGAGCCTGGATCTTGAACATCGCGTTCGGGTATCTCAGGTGGCTCATCAGCTCCTCAGGGATCTCGCTCGAAGGCTTGAAGAGCTTCGGATAGATCTTCCTGTAAGTCTGAGCGATCGGATCCTCTTCGTCCACGATGTAGAAGTCGACGCTTCCGTCATATGCATTGACGACGACCTTGACCGAGTTCCTGATGTAGTTGGTCTTGATCATGGCCTCTTCGTTATACGGCTCGGAGTACGGATACTTGCTGCTTGTTGTATAAGCATCGAGTATCCAGTAGAGCTTGCCGTTGATTATCGTCATGTACGGATCCTCCTCATAGGAGAGATAAGGCATGATCTTTTCGACTCTGCTGACCACGTCTCTTTCAAACATGATCCTTGAATCCGAAGTAATGTTGGACGATACGAGGATATTGACGCTGCCCTCTCTGATCGCAAAGAGCAGTCTGTTGAGGAGGTTCAGCTTGATGCCTCTCTCGCCCTCGTACTTGGTGTATTTATTCTCGCTTCCGTCCGGATAGTCGAACTCAGCTTCTTTTGTATTTACTATTACATAGTCCTTGGTGAGCTCACCGAAGTAGATCTCAGGTCTGTCGATCTTGAGCTCTGAGACGTTTGTCTCAGGCGGGATATTGCCCTCGATAACATCCGGCTGGCCGGATGCCGTGACCTTGTCGACCTGTGATACCGCAACGCCGTATCCGTGAGTGTACTTGAGGTGCTTGTTGATCCACGTATTGGAGATCTTCTCCTCGTCGATCTCTCTGGCCGAGAGGTAAGTCTGGGTCAGTGAATCCTCAAATGTGTATCTGTCGATATCCACGTCGTTGAACCTGTAGTACTGACGGATACTCTGGGTCTGGTTGTAGAAGTCCTCTACCGGACCGTAGTCGTTGATCCTGATATTGCCGATGGTCTCGTCGGCATTCGCGATGACGTCGGCCGTGAGCGAATCGTCAGCCTTGTATGTGGCGACTCTTACATTGTCGATGCCGTATGCGTGTCTTGTGTATTCGATGTTGTTCTCAAGGTACTTGGACTCCTTGTTGATCTCGTCCGGATTTACGACGAGGGACTGTACGAGCGAACCGAGGCCCGAGCCGAGAGCGAATACGACGATCATGATCACAGGCACCTTGAGCAGCTTTGTGATCTCGCCCTTTTTGATGTGCATCACCAGAGTGACGGCTCCGACAAGGCACAGCACCATGATCACACGGTATACCCACAGCGTGATGTTGACATCAACAAATCCCGCGCCGTATACGACGCCTGTATGTGTATGGAGCAGGTCGAACTGCTTGAGGAAGAAGTCCACCGCCAGCATCAGGTAGAAGATGACGCCGAGAATGCTGAGCTTGCCGCTCGCGATCTCCATGAGCTTCTCTACATTATTATTATTGATATCAGTCCTGCGGCCCCTTCTCTTCCTGCGGTTGCCGTCGAAGGCTGCATTGACCGCCTTATATGCGGCCCTTGCCATCCTGCCGATCACCGAGTGATCGATCGGTGTGCGGTAGATGACCTTTGGCTGCTCTTCTTCCTCCTCCTCTTCGAAAGGCTCTTCCTCAGGTATGTCATCATACTCGAAGATGTCCGGAGTCCTGACGCTCAGGAGGAACATGTAGTATACGATGGTTACGACAACAAGGCCGATTACCGATACGAGCACGATCTCGTTGACTCTGTCATACCAGTCGAGGTTGAAGATATAGAAGCCTATGTCGAGATTGAACAGAGGATCCTTGAGTCCGAACTCAGTCGAGTAATGCGACTTCAGATAAGTGAGCCATGTGCCGGCCGACGCAAAGAAAGCAACGCCTCCGCCGAACACGATGGAGAGTATCCACGAGGTCGAATTGATCCTCTTGAGATTAGGGATCTCATGCGACTCAATCTTCTTGAAGTATCCGTTCTTGAGTGTGCGCAGGTAGAATCTCGCCAGAAGCGTCACTACCACGAACACCGGAATGGCGATCTCGAGCTGTGTCACGAGCCTCTTCCAGAAGACGCTTGTGTATCCGAGATCCTTGAACCACATCCAGTCGGTGATGAATCCGACCATGCCGACAAGGAATGCCATCGCAAGAGCGATGATCATGATGAGGAGAGAGATCCCCTTGCGGCTTCTCCTCTTGCGCTTGCCGGTAAATTCCGGGTTCCTTCTCATAGATTTCTTTGATGTCATGTCTGCCAAGACTGTTTCCTCCCGGCCAAATGCCATTTGTATAGTCCGTGTCTTGAAAAAATAATTGCAGCGACAGCGCCTGGCTGTCGCTGCATGAGATGATATGAGTGATTGCCGGCTACAGCAGAGACTGTCCGCTGCCCGGGTCTATCATACTAATGCCTCCGGTAATATTCTCGATAAGAGAGTCGATCGCGATGGCTATGCCGCTGTCCGGTGCTACCTGAAGCACAAGTATAACGGCGAGCAGGATAACGAGGATGATCGCGATGATGACCGCAAGTACAGTCAGGATACCGCTTCCGGAATCCACTTCTTCGTACTCTACGTTGGCATCGTTTGCACCCTTTGCGGCGGCTTTGGCAGCCTTCTTTTCGGCTTTCTTTTTGGCCTTCTCCGCCCTGGCAGCTGCCTTGGCAGCCTTCTTGTCCTCTTTGTTTCCTTCCTTCTTATATGAGACCTGACCCTCCGCCTCTACAGGGGCCGGAGCTACCGCCGGAGCCGCAGCCGTCTGGCCGGACTGTACTCTCTCAACCACAGGGGATGCCCCTGCAGCCTTGTCCTTGACGAGTTCTTCAGGAACTTCGAACGCCTGGTAGATGGTCTCATCTTCGATCTGTCTGTATGCAGGTTTCTGCTCGGCAGGTACTGTCTCCTGAACTGCAGGTGCAGGAGCGGCAGCCGGGGCTGCAGCACCCGGTACCTCCTGAGGTGCAGGTGCAGCGGCAGGAGCAGCTGTCTCAGCAGCCGGTGCTGCAGACGCTGCCTGTCCCTCGCCCTTGAGCTTGTCATACTCCTCATCCAGAAGTCTCTGGAATTCTTCGTTCTTGCGATACAGAGTATAGAACTTATCTATCTTTTTGGTCTCCTCGGCCTCGGCTTCCTCGCCCGGAAGCTCACCGAAGAGATCTCTTTCGAGCGCCTCGAGTGAAAGCGCATCGGAATCCTTAAGTGCATCAGCCTCGGCAGCAGGTGCTGCAGGTGCAGGCTCAGCTGCAGGCGCAGGAGCCGGTGCTGCGGCAGGTGCAGGCGCAGCCACAGGAGCCGGTTCAGGCTCGGCTGCAGGTGCAGCTACAGGTGCCGGTGCAGGCTCAACTGCAGGTGCAGCCACAGGAGCCGGTTCAGGCTCGGCTGCAGGCGCAGCTACAGGTGCCGGTGCAGGCTCAACTGCAGGTGCAGGTGTCGGTATCGACTCGGTCGTGCGTACAGCAGCAGCCTCTCCCTTTGCGGTAGAGAGCTCTACCATAGGCGCCGGTTCAGGTGCAGGCGCAGGTGCCGGCGCAGCTACAGGTGCCGGTGCAGGCGCAGCAGCAGGTGCCGGTGCTGCGGATGGTTTCTTCTCGACCGGAGGGACGATAGGCTCAACATTATAGAGGTCATCTTCGTCCTCGAGATCCTCGAGCGAGAATGCATCCGAAAGACCGTCAAAGAGATCATCCACGCCCTGTGTGACCACAGGCTCGAATGAGAACTCAGCCTTTGCACTCTCGTCTTTAGGCCCCGCTGCCGCGGCAGCCTCAGGCTCGTCGTCCGGTGTACCCATGAGCTCAGCCAGTCTGCTCTTGAGGGATTCGATCTCGGAATCCTTCTCGGCAGGCGCTGCTATTGTCATGCCTGTCTTTTTAGGCTTTGACTCTTCCATCTCTGCAAAGAGCTTGGCCTCATCCACAGGCTCTTCTATATATTCGTCGACCGGCGTCTCCGGAGCAGCCTCTTCCGCAGGGGCTATGTCCTCAGCACTGACCGGATTGAGTCCGAGATAAAGGTCCTCCATATCTTCGACCTCATCCGGCTCATCTGTGAATACTGTGTCATATCCGTCGTCTTCGTACTTAGGCTCCTCGAATACAGGCTCCTCGTACTCAGGTACGTCGATCTTCGGCTCCTCATACACAGGGGCCTCATACTTAGGCTCCTCAGCGAAATCATTGCCGAGATATTCGGAATAGTCAGGCTCTGCGGCTGGAGCCTTTTCAAATACAGGTTCCGGTGCAGGGGCCTCTTCGAATACAGGCTCTACGGTCGGCGCCTCTTCGACTACCGACTTCGGTGCCTCCTCAAATACCGGCTCTGCGGCTGGAGCCTTTTCAATTACAGGCTCCGCTGCAGGCGTAGCTATATTCTTAAGGAAATCAGGGAGCTCAAACTTGTGAGTCTCATCCATTCCCTTGTCTTCACCGTTCTCAAATCTAGGCTCGTCCTTGATGATGCCGGCTCCGCTCTCAAAGCTCCTTACGTACTCATCGAACTGAGCGATAGTCTCCCTGGATGTCTCCACTGCAGGAGTCTCAGGCACGAGTACAGGCTCCTTCTTAACAGGAGCAGCCTCTTTTTTGACTGCAGGCTCAGGATCATCGAAAGGAGTCTTTACAGGCTCATTGACATCCTCGTAAAGCGGTGCGTAGTGAAGCTGTGGTGCATCGTTGAATGCAGACAGGTCCGGATCAACGTGGAGGACATCTGTGTATTCGAAAGCTCTCTCTTCGGCTTTCTTTTCCTTTTCTTCCTTTTCGGCTTTGAGCACGTCAATGAAACTCATCGTACGGCTGCGGTCAGTCGACGGTGTCATCTCGGCGTATAGCTCCTTTTCGTCTATACCGCTTGTGGTTGCCCAAGGCGACTTGACGTCCGGAATCTTTCTCTTGTGCGGCTCATCTACGACATTGCTCCAGTCGAAAGCCAGATGCTCGCTCTTGTGCGCAGGTGCCGGCTCGGCCGCGGCAGGCTTGTCCTCTGCGGCGTCCTCATAAAGGAAGCTGTCACTGAGTCTGAATTCCTGCTCATCAGCAGCTTCGATCCTGTTCCCGCATGCGCTGCAGAACTTGGCTCCTTCTGCAAGTTTGTTACCGCAATTACTACAGAACACTGCATTACCTCCAATTTTTATATAACGTCCTCATGGACACGAATTAACTAATTTTTGCACATCAAAAATATGTCTTTTCACAAATATTCAGTGAAATACTACTATATCTTTCCCATATTTTCAATGATTTGACCCATATTAACCCGCGCTTATTAAAAACTTGTAAGATTACTATTGACTTGTCCCTATGCGAGTGGTAATATACTCAAGCGGCTCGCAGTAACGCCGGCCTGCACAATTGCATATGGATGATTAGCTCAGCTGGCAGAGCACCTGACTCTTAATCAGGGTGTCCAGGGTTCGAACCCCTGATCATCCACCAGACAAATCCGCAACCACTTGCAAATACCGGGGTTGCGGATTTTTCTTTTTCCAAAAATACAAGATTCAGGCGGTTTGCCCACATTTTTGCCCACAAGTTAGTGGGCAAGCTCTTTTTCCATCAGATCCACTGAACGCTTACGGGTTCTCTCGTTACTGTGAGCATAAGTATTCAGCGTGATGCTTATATCTGAATGTCCCATCAGCTCCTGTACGTCCTTGTAATTCGCTCCACTTGCGATCATGTTCGAACCATAGGTATGGCGAAGGCCGTGCATATGGAACGGGATGGTATTCAGATTCTTTTGAACGACCTTGTTGCAGTTCTTGAGAGTCTGGATCGTGACCATTTCGCCGTCTGACTTTCTGCAGACGAATTCCAGAGGCAAGAGTCTTATCTTTTTATCCGCTTCCTCAACGAGCCTGCCGTGTCCTACCCTGCTGCCGATAACGCCGTTTTTCGTATGGATATCCGTGAATATCATGTTGTGCTGCCTGCCTTTGATGCTCTGGATCTGGCAGTAATGCTTCTGATAAAGCTCACCGTACAGCTTTCTGTCACGCTCCTGATGTTCCTTGGCTTCTGTAAGGATGCCAGCAAGCGTCTCGCCGAAGTCAACGACTCTCTGCTTGCCGTTCTTAGGCACTTTGAGTTCCCAGCACTTTGTTCCGGTATCCTTGAACATCGAACGTCTTACAATGAGCCTGCGCCCCGGGATATCGATATCGTCCCAGCAAAGGCCTGCGATCTCGCCGGCGCGAAGCCCGGTGTAGTATGAGATCTGCACAGGCAGGACCATATACTCGTAACCGTCTCCGTAGCTGTTCTTATGAGTGCTGAGGAATTCGACGACCTTCAGAAATTCATCATGGGTAATGGTCTCCACTTTCTCCGCATCATCGCCGAAAAGATCTGACTCTTTTGGTTTCTTGCGCTTCTTAACATGCTGCATAGGGCTCGATTTCAGGTACTCCTTCGGATAGACAGCGAATTTGAAAATCCCGTTCAGGACCACGAATTCTTCCTTCATAGAGCTTTCCGAGTAAGCGTGTTTGATTTCTTTGCCATCTGCATCATATTCGCCGAAATATTTTTCATCGACATACGCCTGCAGAACCTCCACCGTCACTTCTTTCAGCTTCAGCTTGCCGATGCGGTGCACTCTTATGTGATCCATCACATTACGGTAGCTGTCAAGCGTAGTAGTCGCGCGGCTGCTCGGTTCTATCTCAGTCCGGAACCATTCGTCCATCAGTTCCTCAACTGTGATGTCACCGGGGTCGAGAAGCTTACCAAGCTCGTTGTACTCATCGATGGCTTTCTTCAGAATATTCTCTGTCTCCCGCTTTGACTCGGTCCCGACGAATTCGTGCATCTTCATCGTGCCGTCAGGCTCTTCCATCCTGAATCTGTAGTAGTATTTTCTTCCTCTCTTTCTTACGCTTCCCTCCTGATAAGATATTTTATGTTTCAAAAGATCCTCCTTTTCCGGCAGAACCTTTTGTGGACCTGGATATAGATTGCTTAGAGGTATATCGCGGCTCCGTCCGGTACTGCCTATTATAAGTTGTAAAGTTTTAATATCGCTTTCATGTGGCCCTGTGCCGCCTGTGGGTCCTTAACATAACTGCGCAGGGTCTCGCTTACATCATACAGAGTGCTCACTGTATGCATGATCTCACGTTGGAAGAGCATGGAGCTTAAGTCTTCCAGCGACTCGCCTATCATCTTTGCAAATTCCTCGTTCTCCTTATTTCCATCAAAATCGAATCTGTGGCAGGCCTTGGTGAACGAGTCTGCAAATTCAAGATATTCTGCCAGCATGACCAGCAGCATATTCTCCGCAAATTCATTATCGGAAGATGCTATGCCAAGCGGGATCGCGCCCAACACCTTTTCCATAAGATCCCTTACCTGGAGCAGTCTCCTGTCAGTAATCTCAGTATTGTACTCATCGGTCTCGCCCTTGAGGTACTCAGGTGTGACATGCAGCGCATTAGCCAGACCTTCGACAACCAGACGCTTGGTATTGTCAATAGTTCCCTTCTCATATCTCATGATCGTGGACTTGTTTACATCCAGCTTCTCAGCCAGGTAGTCCATTGTAAGCCCGAGCTCTTTGCGCCTTGCCTTTGCACGGCTTCCGATCGTTTTGCGAAGTTCTGTATCAGTCATTTTATTGCACCCCTTTTTTGTCATCCCTGCGATAGTTTCGCCGGGCTTTTTCATTTTGGACCATTTTCCACACTCAATATAGCATTTTTGCAAAAAATATGCAATACGCAATTTATTATTTTTTATTTTTGTTGCTTATTGCTTGACAAATAATTCAAATGTGCTATTATGACAGTGGATAAAAGTTGCATATCGCAACAACCAAGAAAGAACATCAATTGCAGAAAGGAGGTAACGTATGACGGAAAAGATCGCACTGACGGTTGAAGAAGCAGCTGACTTCACCGGTATAGGCAGAAATACACTCAGGCAGCTCATACGCTGTGACATGATGCCTACGCTGAAGATCGGACGCAAGGTCCTTATAAGGACAGAAGACCTGAACAGATTCCTCGAGCTCAACCGCGGCATCAATCTGAGGAATCAGGCGGAAGTACACCCGCTCAGGCAGCTAAATTAAAAAAGCGGTCCATCACAGGAACCGCTGACGTAACGGAATATCCGGCCGGAGCCCCGATATACCTCTAAGCATATATAAGTATATCACAAGGCTCCTCCGGATGAACAAGAAATTTCAAAAAGGAGGAACTTAATGACAGATTTCAAAGAAACCAAGATCATCGCCATAGATCACGGCTATGGCAACATCAAAACCGCAAACACAGTGACACCAACAGGAGTTATCGCCTGTGACAGCAGGCCGGTATTCGACGGCAGCACACTTGAGTATGAGGGAAAGTGGTACAGGATTGGCGAAGGCCACAAGGAGCGGTAGTTTAACACTTCGTGCATAGCAAAAATCGCTCAAGGCCTTGCAACGCCTTGTTTTTTATTGTCAAATTTTTG
>SVCQ01000023.1 GCA_015058275.1 Clostridiales bacterium | reverse complement strand
GCTACCTTCGCAAAAAGAGCCCGCCGTCAGGCGGGCAAGTTAAGAGGCTGCCACACATTTTATTGTGCGACAGCCCCCTTGTTTGATTTGCGATGGTATGAAGACTAGATCTTCATTGCTACATCCCATGCTCCCCAGATAACTTCTCTGAGAGCTCCCCACTTGACGCATGTACCGCATCTGTGGAGGTGTTTGTTCTTGACACCGCTGAATCTGTCGTTAGGAACGAATCCGAGTCCGTTTACAACGCAGTCGCATTCTTCCTTCCACTCCTCACCGGTCTCGAAGTTCTTGATCATGCAGTATCCGTCGCCGATCTCAGTGACGCTGGATCTCAGATGTACAGGAACTCCCTTGAACGGCAGAGCCTCTCTCAGGAACGATGAGTTGGCCAGGCATGTGCCAGGAGCTGTGATGAGGTCGTCCTGGAACTCGACAACTACTGGCTTCTTGCCGGCGAGCACCGCATCGTATGCGGCTTCGCAGGATGAAAGTCCGCCGCCGAGGAAGACGATCTTCTTATACTTTTTGCTGTCCTTGCCGATCAGCAGGTCAGTGAATGTGATGGCCTTTTCGAAGCCAGGGATCATCAGTGACTTTGGATAAGTACCGATGGATACGATTACATCGTCATAAGCCTTGAGCAGCATGTTGATGTCGTTGATCTCCTGATTGTAGCGGATCTCGATGCCCCACTTGTCGAGCTCTCTGTCGTACCATTTCATGAGCTCCTTGTCTGCATCCTTGAAGGACATGGCAGCAGCTGTGTTGTAGAGTCCGTACTTCTTGTCTGTCTTTTCGAAGATGACAGGCTCGTGACCTCTCTTTTTGAGTACGAGAGCAGCCTCGATACCGCCGAAGCCTGCGCCGACGATGGCGACCTTTTTAGGCTTGTTGGTAGGAACGATCTTGTACTTGTTGTGCTGCATGGTCTCAGGTGTCAGAGCGCAGCGTGCAAGCTGGAGCGAGTCAAACAGCGGCTGAGTATTGGCTGTGTGTTTGGACTTCGCGAAGTTGAAGCATGCGTTGTGGCATCTGATGCAAGGCTTGATCTCTTCCTCTCTGCCTTCTCTGAGCTTGGTGACCCAGTTAGGATCTACGAGGTTCTGACGTGCGATACCAAGTGCATCGATCTCGCCCTTTTTGATCGCATCGGCAGCGAACTTGATGTTCATCTTGCCGGCGCATACTACAGGCTTGTCTGTGAACTTCTTGATGTGTGCTACATCCTCGAAGTTGCAGTTGTCCGGCATGTAGACAGGCGGGTGAGCCCAGTACCATGCATCGTACGTACCGTTGTCGCAGTTGAACATGTCATAGCCTGCGTCAGAGAGGTACTTGATGGCCTTTTCGGACTCTGCCATGTCACGGCCGAATTCCTCGAATTCCTCGCCAGGCTGAGCGCCCTGGAGCCATCCCTTTGTCTTGGATACTACGGAGTATCTCAGTGCGACAGGGAAGTCGTCTCCGCACTCTCTCTTGATGGCCTGGACGATCTCAACAGGGAATCTGAATCTGTTTTCGAATGATCCGCCGTACTGGTCAGTTCTGTAGTTCATGTTGGCGAGAGTGAACTGATCGAGGAGGTAACCCTCGTGAACAGCGTGGATCTCTACGCCGTCGACGCCCGCGTCTTTGCAGAGTCTGGCTGTCTTTGCAAAAGCCTCGACCATCTCGTGGATCTCCTCGACTGTCATCATCCTGGATTTGATCGAAGGATACCATCTGTTAGGAGTCTCACCTGCGGAAGCGCAGCAGTACTCGATGTCAACTACGGGCTTTGCGATAGCTCCGAACGCTTTGTTTTCGAGCATCTTGACGAACATGTCGTTGATGGCCATCGAACGTCCGAATCCGCCGGCGAGCTGGATGAAGAGCTTGGAGCCTGTCTTGTGGAATTCAGGCATCCACTCGGCGAGATCCTTGAACATCTTTTTGTTCTGATAGAGCCATCTGCGGCCCATCGTGTCTCTGACGCACTGCATGCCCGGGAGTACCAGACCTACACCGTCCTGAGCACGGCCGAGGATGTGGTGAGCTGCCTCTTTGTCGAAATGGCAAGGTTCAAGCCAGCCGAACAGGGATGTTCCTCCCATGGAAGTCTGGACGATCCTGTTAGGGATCTCTACGTTGCCGATCTTCCATGGCGTGAATAGAGGTTCATATTCTTTTTTCATAACTATTATCCCTCCTGATTAACAACTACACTGACCTTTGAAATATATACATTTTGTACCGTATTAAGGGTCAATACATATTGATTACATTTTAATTCATTACTTACAAGTTAGTCAATTGGAAACATGCTCTGAAAGGACCCTGACGCAGTGAAAACAACAATGTGAGGAATGACAGATTTGGGTGTGTTATCTTGTGCCGTTTTGTGGTAAAATACCACTATATATAGGCATAATGCCCTCATCCCCCCGCCGGGGGAGCGACGAGGCGGCTGCCCGGACAGGAGGCTGATATGGCTCGTAAATTCAAGATCACAAACTTCGCCGAGGAACGCGCCTACCACAACACCGCCATGCTGATATATCTCAAGGCGGTGCACGGAGTGATGGGCGATGTAAATGTTACCATCGGCAATTCCCTCAACCAGGGATATTACAGCTATATAGACCGCGGCGGAGCCAGGCTTACGACCTCGGATATCCACAAGATACGCGACAAGATGGAAAAGATCATCGCGTACGACACCGAGATCGTAATCGAGCATGACACCGTAGCCCACGCCATGGAGAAGTGGTATTCCCTCGGATATCCCGAGAAGGCCAGGCTGCTCGAGAACCGTCCTCCTGATGAGGAGGTTGAGATAGCCAATCTCCACAACTACCGTAACTGCATGTACAGCGCGATGCTGCCGACCTCGGGCTACATACATACCTTTGACCTAAGGCCGTACCGCAACGGCGTGCTGCTGAGGCTGCCGACCGCACTCGAGGGCGACCATATCCCGATCTACAGGGACGACGAAAAGCTCTACGAGTCCTTCGCAGAGAGCAACCGCCTCCGCAAGCTTACGGGCATCGAATACCTCGCCGATCTCAACGAGAAGATCAGAGAAGGCATGACGGACGAAGTCATCAAGGCCAGCGAGTGGCTCCAAAACAAACAGCTCGCAGACTTCGCCGAGAGGATAGTCGAGGAGGGCCGCAAGGTCGTACTCATCGCTGGACCTTCGTCCAGCGGCAAGACCACCACAGCCAAGAGGATATGCCGTGAGATCGAGTCCTTCACAGGAGTGGCGCCTCTTTATCTCGGTACTGACGACTACTTCGTCGAGAGGACCCAGACCCCGATCGGCCCTGACGGCAAGCCTGACTTCGAGGGCCTCGATGCCATGGACATCGATCTCTTCAACCAGCAGATGAAGGATCTCCTCGACGGCAAGGAAGTCGACATGCCTGAGTTCGATTTCATCAACGGCACAAAAGTCTTCGGCAAGCGCATCACAAGGCTGCAGCCAAACCAGATAATGGTCATCGAGGGCATACACAGTCTCAATGACGTGCTGACAAAGCACATCCCTGCCAACGAAAAGTTCAAGATATACATCAGCCCGCTTACAATGATAGCCATGGACAGACACAACAGGCTGTCCACGGCAGACTCTCGGCTTCTGAGACGTATCGTAAGGGACAATCAGTTCAGAGGATATGACGCTGAGCGCACTCTCGAGACCTGGCCTAAGGTAAGGGCGGGCGAGAGCGTCAATGTATTCCCGTACAGCTCCTCTGCAGATGTGGTTTTCAACTCCAGCAACGTATACGAGACCTGCATGCTCAAGACATATGCGGAGCCTCTTCTCAGGGCCATACCTGAGACGAGCGAGCAGTACCCGGAGGCATGCAGGATACTCAACTTCATGAAGTACTTCGAAAAGATCGAAAACTCCGATGCGGTACCTGACGATTCGATCATGAGAGAATTCATCGGGCCGCGCAAGTAGGCCTGCGGGAGGTCACAGACAATGAAGAAGATAACAGCATTCATAATCGCGCTGCTGATCCTTGCGGCAGTCGCATTCGGAGCCTATTACTACATGCAGTACAGGGCCAGACAGGCTGTGACGGCTGACACGCTGATGACAAGACTCGAGGATGCCTCTGAGTGCACGACTCAAAAGATGATCTACAACGGGGTCATCGAATCAGAGAGCGGAAGCGTGCCTTTCATCAACAAGCAGACCTTCCTTATGACCTACAAGGCTGTCGTGAGAGCAGGCTTCGATGTGTCAAAGACAAAAATAGATCTGACAGATGATGCGATCAACGTGACTCTGCCTGCGATGGAGATACAGGAGGTCACGATCGACCCTGATGAGATCAGGACGTATAATACATCACTGACGCTTATCAAGCCTGACGGCAAGGAGGAACTCAGGCAAGCCCTTGTCCGCGCGGAGGAGGATGCAAGGTCCAAGGCGGCTGAGTCAGGTCTTCTCGAGGCTGCGGGCGAGAACGCCGAGGCTGTGGTAAAGGGCCTTCTGAGCGACTCTGCAGGCGGGCGCGAGATAATCGTCGAGCACCGGTAAGGTATATCAGTATCGGTAATGACCTTGTACGAACTGCACAGCCGTGCAGTGTCCGTGCATCAAGGTTAATTATAAATAGTTAATAGTTGTACATTAGAAAAGGAAAGGACAAATGAAAAACATTTTCACTGAAGAGAGAGAGGTAAAAACTCCGAAATTGTATCACGCACTGATTACATTCCTGTGCCTGGTCGTCATCATGATGGTAGGCATCAAGGTGTACGGCGTAGATCCGCATATCCCGATGTTCCTCGGCGTTATCGTAGCTGCGATCATGGCGATGGTGCTCGGATATAACTGGAAAGACATCGAAAAGATGATGGTGGATGGTATATCGAAGGCCATGCAGTCCATACTGATCCTTGCGATCGTAGGTATGATGATCGGAGCCTGGCTCATAAGCGGTACTATCCCGACAATGATCTACTACGGACTCAAGCTGCTCTCACCTAAGGTCTTCCTGGTGGCAGCCGTACTCATATGCTCCATCACATCCCTGGCCACGGGTACATCCTGGGGCACGATGGGTACTATGGGACTCGCGCTCATAGGTATCGGCTCGGGTCTCGGCATGCCGATCGGACCGACTGCCGGTGCGGTCATCTGCGGAGCTTACTTCGGAGACAAGATGTCACCGCTCTCGGATACGACCAACCTGGCGCCTGCAATGGCCGGTACTGACGTATTCACCCACGTAAAGTACATGCTTAAGTCCACTATAATCGCATATCTCATCTCGCTTGCGTTCTTTGCGGTTTACGGATTCATGCACGCTACAAGCGGCAATGTCGATACATCCCAGGCTACGGTACTGATGGACGGCATCAAGGCATCGTTCAATATCAACCCGATACTGCTGCTGCCTCCACTGGTAGTAATCCTGTCGATAGCGCTCAAGGTACCGGCGATCCCGGGTATCACTCTCGGATTACTCGTCGCTGCTGTCATGGCGCCGTTCGCACAGAGCGGAGTCAATATCGGGGGCATACTCGATGTTGCACTCAACGGATTCGTACTTGAGAGCGATGTTGAGGCACTCAATGACCTGCTCTCAACAGGCGGACTCATGAACATGTCAAGCTCGATCCTCATGACCATGATAGCGATGATGTTCGGAGGTATCATGGAGGGTACAGGACAGCTGGCTGTCATAATCGAGGCTATCACAAAGCACATCAAGGGAGACGCGGGACTCATCGGAGCTACGGAGGCTACATGCATACTCTCCAACGTAGTTATGCCTGAACAGTACATCTCCATCCTCGTTCCGGGCAGGATGTTCGCGCCGGCTTACAGGAAGGCGGGACTGCATCCAAAGTGCCTGTCCAACGCTCTTGAGTCGTCCGGTACAGTCACATCGTGTCTTGTTCCGTGGAATACCTGCGGTATGTTCATAGCCGCTACTCTCGGCGTCAGCACATCCGTATACGCTCCATGGGCAGTATTCAACTATGTGATGCCGATACTCTGCTTCGTGCTCGCGTTCTTCGGAGTCACTGCTACCAAGATGACACCGGAAGAGCAGGCTAAGGCAGATGCCGGAGAGCTCGTATAACAGACGCCGGATGTCCCCCGCCTCAACGGAGTAGGCGGCGGGTTCCATATTCGATCGTCAGTGGCGGGTCACAATCCCCGACTGACGATCTCATGAGCTGAAGCTCCCGTCGTCTGTTGACGGCGTCGCTCGCTCCAACCAAGCGAGCTTGATGGAGCTTCGCTCCTGGTTGAATACAGGACAATTTCGAAAGGCAAACATTCGCTGATGGATAAGAGTGCAAGAAAAGTATCAGACATCATCGCAGGCCTCAGGGCTGCGGGACTGCTGAAAGAGACAAGACCTCAGATCCGTGAAGACAAAAGTGACGGCACGTTAAGTGCCGTCACTTACAATTCAAGGGAAGCGGGCAGAGGGACTGCTTTTGTGTGCAAGGGAGCTCATTTCAAAGTGCAGTATCTGAGAGATGCTGTGAATGCGGGCTCCGTTTGCTATATCACAGAGCAGGAGTACGGACTCGGGACCGATGACTGCCCTGAGATCCTCGTAAGTGATATAAGGCGCGCCATGCCTGTCATAGCCGAGTCGTTCTACGGCAGGCTCTCGGACAGGCTCCATATGACCGGCATAACCGGTACCAAAGGCAAGTCGACCACGACATACTTTATGAGGTACATACTTGATGACTGGATGGCGGCGACAGGGGGCAAACGAACCGCCGTATGCAGCGGTATAGACAACTACGACGGAGTCATAGAGGAGGAATCCCATCTGACCACTCCTGAGATCATGGAGCTGTATACCCACATGGACAACGCCCTCAAAAGCGGCATCGAATACCTCACCATGGAGGTCTCCAGCCAGGCTCTGAGATACGACAGGGTAGACGGCATCACATATGACGCCGGGGCCTTCCTCAACATAGGCAGGGACCATATCAGCCCTATTGAGCATCCCGATTACGATGATTATCTGGGAGCCAAGCTCAGGATCTTCTCTCACTGCCGCAGGGCGTGCTACAACCTCGACTGCGATGACCAGGAGAGGATAGAGGCGGCTTCACACGACTGCCCGTATGTCATCACCTTTAGTCTTAAGGACGACAGCGCCAATGTGTACGGCTACGATGTAAGATCCGACGGCGGCAGGGTATCTCTGCGTGTCCGAGGATCAGGCATCAGAGATTATCCTGACTTCGATGAGGAGTTTGCTCTGGGTACATTCGGCACCATCAATGCCGAGAATGCCATGGCTGCTGTATCCCTGTCGGCGCTTCTCGGCGTACCGCTTGAGTTCATCAGAAGCGGTCTTGCCAAAGCCACTTCGCCGGGGCGCATGGAAGTCTTCCGCAGCGGAGACGGCAAACGTATCGCCATAGTGGATTACGCTCACAACAAGCTCAGCTACGAGAGGTTCTTTGAGACCATAGCCGATGAGTTCCCGGGCCGCAGGATAATGATCGTATTCGGATGTCCGGGCGGCAAGGCCTTCGAGAGGAGGGAGGAACTCGGTACCATAGCGGGCAGGAACTGCGTGCACTCCATAATCACCGAGGAGGACTACGGCGAGGAGGATGTCAACAAGATCTGCGAGGAGATCGCCGGACATGTCAGAGCGGCCGGCGGCAGCTGCGAGATCATCACAGACAGGGTGGAGGCCATCAAAAAGGCCATCAGCCTCATGGACGATGACACAATACTCTTCCTGCCGGGCAAGGGCCGCGAGACCAGGGAGAAGAGAGGCATAGAGTACATAGACACCCCTTCCGATGCGGATGTGGTGATCGAATACATGAAGTGATCCATCGCGAAAGGAAGTATACCGACATGAAGAAACTCACAAACAAAAAAGGCTCGGCCTCTACCGTGCTGATCGTCGTGCTCATCGTGGCACTTGTCATACTCGGTATCTACATAAGGATGAACTGGAGAGTATTCAAGGCAGAAGCCAGCTTCGGATTCACTCTCGGAGTACTGGTCGTGCTGGCTGTCGTGATTATTTACATGCTGATCAAGCACAAGATCAAAAAGGCAGGCAAGGAGAGAGAGGCAAGGAAGCTCGAAAAGGAGCAGGAAGCTCCTGAAAAGAAAGAAGCCGCTCTCGAACAGAAGCAGGACAAAGCTGACAGTGAACAGGCCGTGGCCGGAGACAAAAAGGACGACAAGTAATGAAGAATGTTTTGGTCATAGGCGGATCAAGAGGCATAGGAGCCGAGACGGTAAGGCAGTTTGCCCGCTCAGGCGACAGGGTGGTGTTCACATACCTCAGGTCTGAGATCGAGGCGGACGCAGTCAGGCAGGAGACCGGGGCATATCCGGTGAGATGCGATGTCAGGCACAGTGACTCTGTAAAGATAGCCATCGACAAGGCGGTATCCCTGCTGGGCCATATAGACGTACTCGTGTGCAATGCCGCTGTCGCCGACTACAATCTCATCACCGATATAGATGAGTCAGGCTGGGGAGAGATAATAGACACCAACCTGAACGGAGTCTTCTATTGTGTTAAGCAGGTGCTCCCTGCCATGATAAGCCGCAAGAGCGGATGCATAATCACTCTGGGCTCCATGTGGGGCCAGGTAGGGGCCTCCTGCGAGGTCGCATATTCTGCGGCCAAGGCAGGCGTGATAGGCCTCACCAAAGCTCTCGCCAAGGAAGTCGGGCCGTCAGGCATCAGGGTCAACTGCGTATCTCCGGGCATGATAGACACGGACATGAACAGCAGCGTGGACCCGGAGGCTGTGGCAGCCATAGAGGATGAGACTCCTCTGTGCAGGACAGGAAAGCCTGCGGAAGTGGCGTCGGTCATAAGGTATCTCGCATCTGATGAGGCGTCCTTTGTGACAGGCCAGGTGGTGGGCGTCAACGGAGGTCTCATAGTCTAGAACTACATATTGTGGCCCTCAAAGTGACAGACACAAAGCCGGCCGGAAGGCCTCAATAGCTGTTATACATATAGTGTAAAGCATACTTTACAGACACAAGATATTGTGTCTGTTTTTTTATTTTGTCCGAAAAGCGGTTTGTAAAGGCAACTTTACATAAAAAAGTGGGGGATAATTAACAAAAAATAAGGTGTTTTGTTTGAAAGGTGGTGAATTGTGGGGTATTATTTGAACAAGCCACACTACAGTCTGTAATTAAACGGGGCTCTGCAGGCCTCAGATTTCAACGAAAAGCGATGTTTCACGGCACTTACCAGAACACAATAGACAGCAAAAACCGGATGATCGTGCCTTCGAGGTTCAGAGATCAGCTGGGTGGCAAGTGCATGCTCACAAAGGGTTTCGACGAGTGCCTGTACATCTACACCATGGATGACTACGAAGAGATGGCTGACAAGATAGCACAGCTGCCTCAGTCGGATGCGGACTTCCGTGAATTCATAAGAGACTTCTTCGGTAACTCCGTCATCTGCGACCTCGACGCACAGGGCAGGATACTCATCCCGCCTCATCTGAGAGAGTACGCACACATCACCAAGGATCTGGTGACCATGGGAGCGATGAACAAGGTTGAGATCTGGAGTGCAGACACAAGATCCGCTGCAGACACGTCCGGGATGATGAACGACAAGTCGTTCACTGACAAACTCAGAGAGTTCGGCATATAGGAGGGGATCATGGAATTTGCACATGTACCCGTAATGTTTGACGAAGTCATGACGGCTCTGGACATAAAGCCAGACGGCATATATGTAGACGGCACGGTAGGCGGGGGCGGACATTCCTCCGGCATATGCGAGAGGCTGAGCGCCAATGGCACTCTGATAGCCGTAGACAGAGACGAAGAGGCTCTGGCGGCTGCCGAAGCGAGACTTGCCGGATACGGATGCAATAAGAAATTCGTACACGCCAACTACAGCGATATCGAAGCTATCAGCAGCGCGGCCGGGACCGGGGTGGACGGCATACTGCTGGATCTGGGAGTCAGCTCATACCAGCTCGACAATCCGGAGAGAGGCTTCTCATACATGAACGATGCTCCTCTCGACATGAGAATGGATGCAGGGGACAAGCTCACCGCATACGACATAGTAAACGGATACAGCGCAGCCGAGCTTGAGAGGATCATCAAAGAATACGGCGAAGAGCGATGGGCACGCAGGATAGCGGAGTTCATCGTAAGGGAGAGGGAAGCCTCTCCGATAGATTCAACGGAAAGGCTGACAGAGATCATCAAGGCAGCCATACCGGCCAAGGCAAGGAGGACGGGACCTCATCCGGCCAAGAGGACATTCCAGGCCATCAGGATAGAGGTCAATGACGAACTCGGACATCTGAGGGACGCGGCAGAGCACCTGCCTGACCTGCTCGCAAGCGGGGGCAGGATAGCGGTGATAACCTTCCACTCTCTCGAGGACAGGATAGTCAAAAACGAGTTCGAGCGCAGGCTGGATCCGTGCACATGTCCAAAGGAGTTCCCGGTATGTGTATGCGGCAGGAAGGCCGACGTAAAGAGAGTCACAAGGAAGCCGGTGATACCTTCGGACGAAGAGATCGATAACAATCCGAGGGCCAGGAGCGCCAAGCTCAGAGTTCTCGAAAAACTGTAAGTAAAACACACGCAGGTTATTTCAGGGGATGCAGGTATGTCAAGACACGAGAGAATCAGAGCTGACAGGAAAAGCGTGATAAAGATCCTGGCTATAATGATGCTGGGTATATTCGTTCTTATTGGCATGAGGTCATACGGTGCCATCATCCAGCATGAGAACAACGTTCTCGAAGAGCAGAATGAATACCTGCAGGCGGAGATCGACTCCCTCAGCAGCCAGATCGTCGAGGAGACCAAGGTCACAAAGATCGAAAAGATAGCTACGCAGGATTACGGCATGGTCTATCCGACTTCGGATAACTGCATAAGACTCGGATCGGCAGACGAAAGCGACCAGGGACTTGCGGATGCTATAAGAAGCGAAGCATATAAGTAATATTCGGAGTGATAGGAAAAAGGCCACTGATCCCGTAGCGGTTCGGTGGCGTTTTTTCTAAATGCGGTATAAATTTTTGAATCCGGCTACTAGATGTAGTATAATGTATCGGCATATTTATGCATGCAGACGATAAGGAATGAACGCAGACAAAAAGAGAGCCAAAATCCGTAAAAAGAATCAGGCCCGAAAGGAAGCCGAACTCGAAAAGACCATGTCTCGCAGGGAGCGCAAATCCGCCCGCAGACACAGGGAACCCGAGCCGGAGGCCTTCATCGCAGAGCCTGAGAGATCCGGAGTCAGCGACCAGAGGATCAGCGCCAGTAACCGCAGGAGACTGGCGGGCGGTTTTGCTGCGATCCTTTTCCTTCTCAGCATCCTCATCCTGCGCATGGGCTACTGGCAGATATTCAGGGCGGATGAACTCAGCGTCATGGCCGCCGAGATGCAAAAGGTAGACACCGAGATCGATCCTGTCAGGGGTTCAATATTTGACTCGCAGATGACCACTCTCGCAGAGTCCGTGACAGAGTACGAGCTATACGCATATACGCAATATCTCTACAAGGACGAGGAGATAAGCAATGCCGAGAGAGAGAAGACCATAGCCCGCATAGCCGAGATCACCGGCAAGGACAAGGAGGAGATCAAAAAGCTCCTCGAGGGAGAAGACAATCTCGTGCTGCTGGCTGAGGGACTCACAAGAGAGCAGGTCGAAAAGGCCGAGAAGGAATTCGGCAACAACGTGATAGTAAAGACAAGAGCCGCGAGGTATTACCCTAACGGGGCCTTCGCATCACAGATACTCGGAGGCGTCAATTCCGACAACGTCGGACGCTCCGGGCTCGAGTATGAGTACAATTCCGTGCTTGCGGGCGTAAAGGGCAGGACAGTCAGGACGACCGACAACAACGGAGACACTCTCTCAAACAGCAAGACCAAGTATTACAAAGCCCAGAACGGCAAGAGCATAGTCACAACGGTGGATTCCGTCATACAGCACTTTGCCGAGGATGCTCTTGAGACAGGCATGGACAAGACAGGGGCGGAGGCCATCACCTGTATAGTCATGAATCCAAAGACAGGAGATGTGCTTGCAATGGCATCTACTCCGGAGTACGATCCTAACAATTCCTGGGAGCCTTCGGACAAGGAAGAGAAGGCCAGATTCGAAAAGATGAGCGAAAAGGACCAGACCGAATACCTCAGCAGGATGTGGACGGTCAGGGCCATAAGCGACGTATACGAGCCGGGCTCCACTTTCAAGCTGATAGCTGCTGCTTCCGCCCTTGAGTCGGGCAGCGCCACCAGCAAGTCGACGTATTACTGCGGAGGCAGCATCCACGTTGGCGACTACGATCTGCACTGCCTGCACTCCCACGGTACGCAAAACCTCAAAGTCGCGGTAGGTAATTCCTGCAACCCTGCGCTTGCCAGGGTCGCTCTGGACATGGGCGCGCCGACCTTCTACAACTACATAGACCTCTTCGGCTTCAATGACCAGACGGGCATCGATCTGCCGGGCGAGGGATATTCAATAATCAAGGACCCTGAGACCATGAGCGATGTAGACCTTGCGACTACAGGCTACGGACAGGGTATAGCCGTGACTCCGCTTCAGCTGCTCTGCGCGGTCAACAGCTTCGGCAACGGGGGCGTCCTCATGAAGCCTAAGGTCGTCAAAAAGATCGTCGACGAGAACGGCGAGACCGTCAAGGAGATGGAGGATGTCAAGGTGAGGCAGGTGGTGTCCGAGGCCACTGCCGACAAGCTCTGCGACATCATGGAGTACTACGTGTCCGATGCGGGCGGCACCACAGCTTACGTACCGGGCTACAGGGTCGGCGGCAAGACCGGTACCGCTAACCGTGTATCCGGCAACAAGTACAGCGAGGCCACCAATACTTCGTTCATAGCCATGGCGCCGATGGATGATCCTCAGGTGTCCATGATCGTCATAGTCTACAGACCTACCAAGGGCGAGTACGGCGCATATACAGCCGGACCTATCGTCAAGGATATAATGGAGAAGACCCTCCAGTACATGGGAGTGGAGCGCGTCTACAGCAAGAATGAAGAGCAGAACACCAAAAAGAGCATGGTAAGCGTGCCGGATGTGACGGGCTCCGACAGCAAGAACGCAGAGACTGTCCTCAAAAACGGCAAGCTCAAGTGCACTGTGATGCCTGAGAGCTCGGCGGGCCAGTCGTTCGTGGTAGTCGACCAGTACCCTAAGGCCGGATCCAAGGTCGAAAAGGGCTCTACGGTGTACATATACAGCGAGTAATCAAAAGACAGGAGAGATAATCAAGTCATGATTCATCATCACGGAATAGCAACATACGCGATGCTTGCGGCGGCTGCCTTTGCGGTATCCATGCTTGTGACATCGAGGATGATACCGTTTCTGAGACAGAAGCAGTTCGGGCAGTTCATCAGGGAGGAGGGCCCTCAGGCCCATCTCAGCAAGGCAGGCACCCCGACTATGGGCGGCATAGCCATGGTGGCGGGCGTCACGGTATCGCTTATCATCAGCATGTTCCTGCCGGGAAGCGACCTGACAGCCAAGCTGGCCATACTGCTCAGCATGTACGCCTTCGGCGCCGTAGGCTTCATTGACGATTACAACAAGATCGCCAAAAAGCAAAACGAAGGTCTCACACCAAAGCAAAAGATAGTGCTCCAGGTGCTGTTCGGACTCGCGCTTGCGGTCTTCATGATGCTCAAGGAGGGCACGACGGTACTGATACCTTTCACCGGCAGGACGGTGGACATGGGAGTGCTGTACATACCGTTCATAGTATTCATCGAGGTCGCGATGGCCAATGCCGTCAATCTCACGGACGGACTTGACGGACTTGCATCCAGCACCTCATCGATAGTCGCATGCACATTTGCGATAATCGGCATGTGCGTCGGTGCCGGCAACGAGCCTATGGCAGTCGCAGGTCAGGCGGTGTTCGGTGCGACGCTCGGATTCCTTGTGTACAACCACTATCCGGCCAGGATATTCATGGGAGACACGGGCTCAATGGCCCTCGGAGGAGTGCTCTCTGCCATGGCCATAGTAGGGCACATGGAATGGCTGCTCCCGATAGCCGGCCTCATATACGTCATAGAGGCTCTTTCGGTGATCATCCAGGTAACGTATTTCAAGAAGACAGGTGGCAAGAGAGTTTTCAGGATGGCGCCTATACACCATCATTTCGAACTCGGCGGCTGGCATGAGACCAAGGTGGTAAGGGTATTCTGCCTGTTCACGTTCGTATGCTGCATCATTGCCGTATTATCAGTAGTTTAATAATAAAAGGACATAAGACCATGAAAAGAGGAGAATCATACAGACAGACTTTAAAAGGGAGGAGAGTGCTTGTAGTAGGCCTCGGTAAATCCGGCAAGGCTGCTGTCCGCGCGCTCAATGAGTCCGGCGCTGTTGTAAGCGTCCAGGATTCAAAGACCCCGGACGGACTCGACACTCAGTTCCTCAGCTACATGGAGAACGAAGGCATCAAGGCATGGCTCGGCGAAGAGCCGTATGACATGAGGGATTACGACATGCTCGTTATGAGCCCGGGAGTCCCTCTCAGCCTGGGCTTCATACGTGAAGCGCAGAGGATAGGCCTCGAGATAATAGGAGAGATAGAGCTGGCCTACAGGATAGGAAATGCTAAGTTTGCGGCCATTACAGGCACGAACGGCAAGACAACGACTACTACGCTGGTGGGGGAGATATTCAAGGCCTCAGGGCGAAATACAGCCGTTGTAGGCAATATCGGCAACCCGGTGGTATCCGAGGCTCTCGGTACTACTGACAAAGACTGGCTCGTTACGGAAGTCTCGTCATTCCAGCTCGAGACTACAGAGGACTTCAGACCGGTCGTATCCGCCATACTCAATCTGACGCCGGATCATCTCAACAGACACGGTACAATGGAGGCTTACGGACAGGCAAAGGCCAGGATAGCCGCCAACCAGACTTCAGACGACTATCTGGTCATCAACGCAGATGACAAGGATGCATTTAGGATCGCATCGGATACCGAAGCGACCGTCATACCGTTCAGCAGGACTTCAGAGCCTGAGGTCGGCGCCTACCTTGACGGATCAAGCATTGTCGTAAAGGGGTTCGACGGGGAGAAGCATCTCATCTGCGACAGGGCGGAGCTTCAGATCATAGGAGACCACAATGTCGAGAACGTTCTTGCAGCTTCCGCAATATGCTTCTTTGCGGGCATAGACACTGAGATCATCTCGGAGACCGTAAAGAACTTTGCCGGCGTAGAGCACAGGATCGAGTACTGCGGCACAATAGACGATGTCGATTACTACAACGATTCAAAGGGCACCAACGTCGATGCAGCCGTTATAGCCATCAAGGCCCTCAAAGACAGGATCATCCTGATCGCCGGAGGAGACGGCAAGGGGCAGAGTTTTGACGAGCTTGCAGCCCACTTCAGTGGTGCCGTCAAAGAGCTCATACTGCTCGGCAGGGACGCTCCAATCATAGAGGAGAGCGCCCGCAGGAGCGGATTCACAGACATACACAACTGCAAGGACATGCCTGAATGCGTGCGTAAGGCCGCTGAGCTTGCAAAGCCGGGGGACAAGGTTCTCCTGTCACCTGCATGCGCGAGCTGGGACATGTACAGCAGCTATGAGCAGAGAGGAAAGCACTTCAAGGAATGTCTCAAGGAAATGCTGAGGTAAACAAGACAGGCAGAGCCGGACGCATCGTAGGCGAGGCGAAGTCATTCGGCACAGGTCTTGGCCGCGTCATAGGCGGCTATGACTTTGGCGTGGTCGTCATTGTACTGCTGCTGTCTCTCTTCGGCGTAGCCATGGTATTCAGTGCGGGTTATTACCAGACGATCAATTCGTCCAATCCGGACCCTACATACTATCTCTTCAGGCAGCTGTTCTTTGTGCTGACGGGCTTTTTCATCATGCTGGTTGTGGCCAACTTCGACTACCACTATTACATGAAGTTCGGCAATATCATAATGGCGGCCTCGGTGCTGCTGCTGATACTGGTAATGCTCATCGGTACTTCGGTCAACAACGCCCAGAGATGGATCTCGATATTCGGCATACGCATAACACCTTCCGAGTTCTCAAAGGTGGCCATGATCGTATTCACATCGGTATTCCTTGCAAAGGACCCTGATAATATCAGGAGCCTCAGGGGACTCGGCGTGCTCTTTGCTGTCATGCTCGTTCACTTCGGTCTCATCGTCAAGCAGCCGAACCTCTCCACGGCTATCGTAATCGTTGCCATCATGGGAGCCATAATGCTCGTGGCGGGACTCAATCTGCTATTCCTGGCTGCGCCTGCGGCTGCGGGTGTAGCCGGTTACTTCTACATCATAACTGCCAAGACACCGTACCACTGGTACCGGAGGATCACGAGCTTCATGGATCCGTTCGCAGACAGACAGGGCGACGGATATCAGGTGTCGCAGGGGCTCATAGCCCTCGGCAACGGAGGTCTCAAGGGACTGGGCTTCGGCAGGAGCGTAGCCAAAAATCTCTACCTGCCTGAACCTCAAAACGACTTCATACTGGCCGTTCTGGGAGAGGAACTCGGATACATAGGCTTCGTTATCCTGATGCTCGTATACATCATCCTGCTGTTCAGACTCATAATGGTCGCCCTCAGGGCGCCTGACAAACTCGGATTCTACCTTGCAACGGGCGTTGCCGTAATGCTCGGACTGCAGGTCGTCATAAACGTAGCAGTTGTAACTTCATCGATGCCGGCGACAGGCATCACGCTGCCGTTCATCAGTTACGGCGGTACTTCGATATGGTCGTTCATGATCGCGATGGGCATTGCACTCAATGTCTCCAAGCGGCGGAAGGCGGTGAGGAGATGAGGATAGTACTCACAGGAGGCTGCACCGGAGGTCATATATATCCGGCGCTTGCGATAGGCGACAAGTTCCGTACGGAGGATCCGGACGGCAAGATCATTTATATTGCCTGCGGCGAGCCTCTCGAAAGGGAGATAATACCCGCTCACGGCTACGAGCTCCACGAGGTGGAGGCGACCGGCCTTGACAGGAGCAATCCCGTCAAGCTCATGAATACGATCAAAAGGACGATGAAGGGCAGGGATCAGGCTCTGACCATCATGAAGACCTTCAGACCGGATGCCGTGATCAGTACCGGCAGCTTTGTCAGCGTGCCGGTCGTGCTCGCAGCCAAAAAGCTCGGCGTTCCGGTGTACATACACGAGCAGAACGGCTATCCGGGCGTATCCAACAAGATGGCGGCGGGCTTTGCAAAGAACGTCTTCCTGGGCTTTGAGTCTGCAAGAGAGCACTTCAAGTCAAAGGACAATATCGTATACAGCGGCAACCCGGTAAGGCCGGACTTTGCCGGCAGGGACAGGGAAGCCGACAGGGATGAGCTCGGCATACTACAGAACGACCTCGTCATAATGGTGTTCGGAGGAAGCCTCGGCTCTGCCACGACCAATGAGATAGGCGAGGCCGTAGCCAGGAAATACGCCGGCAAGGACGGATATACCGTCATCTGGGGCACAGGCAAGGACTACTACGACGAAATAAGCGCAAGGCTTGCAGAGGAGGGGTTTGCGCCTTCCAATGTGAGGATAAGCGCATACATAAGCGACATGCCGCGCATGCTGTCTGCGGCGGACATCTCCATCAGCAGGAGCGGAGCGCTCTCGACGGCTGAGACGACGATGGCCGGCAGGGCCGCGATATTCATCCCGTCTCCCAATGTCACAGCCGACCATCAGTACTACAATGCCAAGGCGGTTTCCGATGCAGGAGGAGCGATAATAGTACGCGAGGACGACAATACCGTTGTCAATGTGCTCGATGCGCTTGCGGATCTTGACAACAACCGCGACAAGATAAGCCGCATGGCCGAGGCCAGCAGGGCGATAGCCCCTGTTGATGCAACGGATATCATATACAGGACGGTGACGGGCAGGGAACCTTCATCACCTGCAGGGCCCGCTCCCGGGCCAGCGGAACCCGAATACGGCCTTCCCGAATCCCACGAGGGACTCGGAGAGCTGGGGGAGCGCATAGCTTACCGCAAGGCCGAAAAGGCCCGCAAGCAAAAGAAGTTCCGCACCCGGTTCTACGTCTTAACCATCACCCTGACAGTCCTGATAGCCGGATTCATCCTTTCGTTATCGGGGCTTTTCACTGTGGATTCCATCGAGGTACAGGGCAATGCCCACTATTCGACCGAGGAGATAATCAACATGTCTCACGCGGTACCGGGGCGCAATGTCATATACCATGCCAACAAGGACGAGATCACATCTTACCTTGAGAACAACCCGTACATAAAGAAGGCCGTAGTGACACGCAAGCTTCCCTCGACTCTGGTCATAACAGTGACCGAGAGGAACGAAAGTCTCGCGTTCAAATACGACGATGACTACCTGATACTCGACGATGACGGCATACTCCTCAAAAAGACAAGGAACGTCCCCAAGGTGACACTTGTTGAGGGCAATGTCGTCAACAGGATAAAGCTCGGAGAGGTCATAGGCACGGAGGATGATGAGAGACTTTCGGATACGCTCAGTCTGATAAAGGCGGCATCCAGGGCTGACATGTACTTCGTAAGGGTGGACATGTCCACACGCAGGATGGTAAGGGCGTACATATACGATACTCTCATGGTCAGGACGGATTACGATACACTGATGACCAATCTCAATAACGGCCGGCTGCACCTTGTAGTCTCAAGGCTGTTTGAGGACGGCATCAGAAGGGGTACGATCACATTTGCCGAGGATGGTACGGCATCGTTCATGCCTATCATCTGAGTTTACAAGTAATTGTGCTATGTAAAGCAAATCACCCCTAAATATTGTGCTTTTTTGCCAAAAACATAGTGAATTAGGCATTTTGTTGTGCTAATATAACTATATATTTTTATTTGTATATTATTGAGGAGGACTTCATTATGGAATTTGTTTCCGACTTTGTGTCCGTTTCGGATAATGCCGCGATTATCAAGGTCATCGGTGTCGGCGGAGGCGGATGCAATGCTATCAACCGCATGGTTGACACCGGTATGCAGGGCGTGACTTTCATCGGTGTAAATACAGACAGACAGGCTCTCGCCAAGTGCAAGGCCGAGATCAAGATCCAGCTCGGAGAGAAGATCGCAGGAGGCAGAGGCGCCGGAGCCAATCCTGAGATCGGCCAGAAAGCCGCCGAGGAGACTCTCGACGAGATCGTCTCCCATATCCAGGATGCGGACATGGTATTCATCACAGCCGGCATGGGCGGCGGTACCGGTACAGGCGCTGCTCCTATCATCGCCAAGGCTTCGATGGACTGCGGAGCTCTTACTGTAGCTGTCGTTACCAAGCCGTTCACCTTCGAGGGCAAGAAGCGCTGGAACAGAGCTGCCAAGGGCATCCAGTATCTCAGCAATTTCGTCGATTCTCTCGTAGTCATCCCTAATGACAGACTGATCGACACAAGCGAAAAGAACACCTCAATGCTCGAGGCCTTCGCAATGGCCGACGACGTTCTCAGACAGGGCGTACAGGGCATTTCGGATCTTATCAGCGAGTACGGACTGGTCAACGTCGACTTCGCAGACGTCAGGACAGTCATGGAGGGCCGCGGAGTGGCTCACATGGGTGTCGGCATCGGAGAGGGCGAGGACAAGATCGAGGAGGCTATCCAGAACGCCATCCACAGCCCGCTGCTCGAGACATCCATTTCGGGCGCCAAGTCCATACTGCTGTATGTGACAGGCGGCTACGACATGGGCATGCTTGATATCAACACCATCGCCGACAGAGTACAGAGCGAGGCCGATGCTGATGCCAACATCATCTTCGGTGCCACTATCAGCGAGGAGATGACAGACAAGATCTCCGTTACGATCATCGCTACTGACTTCGGCAAGGTCACTGAGGGTATGGACGGAGTCATCCTCAATCCTCCGGAAAGGGAGAGGGATACTCTCGCTACAGCAAAGAGGATCACAGTGGACGGACTCGATGCAGTCGAGGTTGAGCTCGATCAGCTGCTCGACAGCAATGACAGCGCGCCGGCCGGCAAGAGCGACGAGTTCGATATCCCTGAATTCCTCAAGTAGGCAGCGGCGATCAGACCGCGACCGGGGATATGCTGACCAAGATCTCATCTCAGGACAACAACAGACTCAAGCTGGTCCGCAGACTCGCCACCCGCAAGGGCAGGACAGAGGAGGGCCGCTTTGTGGCAGAGGGCCGCAACCTCATCACCGAGATACTCTCAAGGGGTCTTGATGTGGATTTCATCATGGCGCCTGAGAGCGTTATACGGGGAGACGGGGGCGAGGCCTCATCTCTGATACGCGAGTGCGCCGGCAGACCGGACATGCTGGTCTGTGAGGTCCCGGACAGGGAGTTCGCAAGACTTACGGATGCCGGGCCGGGCGTCGGCATGCTGGCAGTTGTCAGGACAGGCTCTTACGGGCCGGAGATCATCAGCTCCCTTGAGCCTGATGACAACATCCTGGTGCTCGACCGCATACAGGATCCCGGTAATATGGGCACCCTCATACGCACGGCCGCAGCCGCGGGATACAGGGCAGTGATCGCCATGAGCGGTACTGTTGACATATACTCGCCAAAGGTACTGAGGGCCACAGCCGGCATGGTATTCGAGGTTCCGGTGATCTATGTGAGCGATGTATCCGCTCTGGCGGAGCTTTGCTCGGGCAGGCGCCTTGCCGTCACAGCCGTGGACGGAGGACGCCCGTACTACAGTGAGGATCTTAAACGCGGCATAGCCCTTGTCATAGGCAATGAGGGACGCGGCGTATCAGATGAGATCGCAGCTATGGCGGATGTAAGAGTGACCATACCTATGAGAGGCAGTACAGAGTCGCTCAATGCCGCCGCGGCAGCCGCCATACTCATGTATGAGGCTGTCAGAGAGTGATATATATGATTTACGAGGTAGGATAATGGAAAAGAACAGAGCAGATGTTACGATTTGCGGTACAAATTACGTGCTTTCAAGCGACAAGAGTGAAGAGAGGATCAAGGAGATCGCCAAGATGGTCGATGAGGAGATCCGTGCCACCAGCAAAGCTCTGAATGTCAATCCTAATTTCAAGGCTGCAGTGCTCACATCACTCAATATCGCAGAGAGGCTCATGGACAATTCGGACATGATACTCAAGCTCCAGACCGAGAATTACCAGCTGGACAACGATGTCAAGCACTACATCTCCATGTGGGAGCAGACCAAAAAGCAGGTGACCGACCTCAAGGACAAGATGAGCACAGAGGTAGACAAGCAGTCCCGCAACTCCCAGGACTACAAAAAGCTCCAGGAGAAGCTCGTCGAGATGGAGAACGCCTACTTTGATCTGCAGATGGAGAACGTCAATCTCAAAAACGAAATCAAATCCATCAAGAGATTAAAAACGGACGATGAACTCTAAGATACTCAAACTCCTCGAATTCAATAAAATAACAGACCTGCTGAGTGAGCAGGCAGGCTCGGCCCTCACAAGAGAGAGGATATCCGGGCTTGCACCGATGACCAACAAGCGCATGATGCAGGACGCACTGACGGAAACTACAGAAGCAGTTTCCGTTATTCTGTCTAAAGGCAATATTCCGGTGGGAGAGACCGGCGATCTCAACGCCGTTTTAGGCATGGCCAGAAAGGGGCGCATACTCAGCATGAGAGAGCTGCTCCGGGTCAGATCTGCACTTACGGCAGCGCGCACGGTCAAGTCATTCCTCACATCGGATGACATGCCTGACGGGCTCAGCGTGATCCCGGAGATCGCGGGACTTCTGGAGCCTGTCCCAAAGCTCGAGAATGACATTGCAGACGCCATTCTGAGCGAAGACGAGATGTCTGACAATGCTTCGCCTGAGCTGAGATCCATCAGGCGCGAGATGACCAACAAAAACAGCCTCATAAGGTCAAGGCTCCAAAAGATGATAAGCTCCGGCACAGCTAAGTCTCATCTCCAGGAAGCCATAGTCACGATGCGCAACGGCAGGTACGTAATACCGGTCAAAAAGGAGTACATCAATCTCTTCCCGGGCATGGTGCACGACCAGTCGTCTACGGGGGCCACGCTTTTCGTTGAACCTCAGGCCGTAGTCAATCTAAACAACGAGCTCAGACAGCTCGAGATGGACGAGCAGGCCGAGATCACCAGGATACTCGAGCTCTTCAGCAGCCGTGTCGGAGAGCACGCAAAGAGCATTGAGAATAACCAAAAGCTCCTGCTTGAGCTTGATTTCATCGGAGCCAAGGGCAGGCTGTCGATGATCATGGACGGCAGGGAGCCTCTCATCAATGATGAGGGCTACATAGACATAAAAGCGGGCAGACACCCGCTCATACCGGCGGACAAGGTCGTGCCTGTCAATATCGAGCTCGGCAGGGACTGGACGACGCTCCTCATAACAGGGCCTAACACAGGCGGCAAGACCGTCACGCTCAAGACGATCGGTCTGATGTGCCTGATGGCGCAGAGCGGACTTCACATACCGGCTGACGAACAGAGCTCGATGCCGGTTCTCAAAGAGATATTTGCAGACATCGGAGACGAGCAGAGCATAGAGCAGAGCCTCAGCACCTTCTCGTCCCACATGAAGAACATAATAGACATATTCGCAAGTGCGGGTGAGGGCAGCCTTGTGCTGCTGGATGAGCTCGGGGCAGGCACGGATCCTCTTGAGGGTGCGGCTCTTGGCATAGCGGAGCTTGAGAGACTCAAGGATGCAGGCTGCCTCATAGCAGCGACCACCCATTATACAGAGCTCAAAAAGTACGCGCTGTCCACTCCGGGAGTTGAGAACGCTTCGATGGAATTCGACGTTGAGACTCTATCTCCTACGTACAGGCTGAGAGTGGGTCTTCCGGGCAAGTCCAACGCCTTCGAGATATCCGCCAAACTCGGACTGGATAAGTCCATCATAGACAGGGCGGCCGAGCTCATGGGCGAGGAGCAGCTCGAATTCGAAGAGGCGGTTTCCAGAGTCGAGGCTGATCAGGCCGAGGCCGAAGCTGCGCTTGCGCATGCCGGCAGGGAGAGAGAGGCTGCCAGAGAGGCCATGAGCGAGGCGGAACGCGAACTCGCAGCTGCCAGAGAAGAGGCCGCGAGACTGATTGAGGACGCCCGCCGTCAGGCAGGGACCATGCTTAGAGACGCGCAGGGCACCATAGACGATATCACTGCCGAGCTCAGAGAAATACAGCACAGGAAGGCTGATGCAGGCTTCAACGAAGGTCACATAGCAGGAGGCGCTGCCGAGAGCCGCAAAAAGCTCAGACAGGCGGAATCGGCACTGAGACCTGCGGATGCTCCAAAGGTGGAGACTCTCCAGACCGGCAAGATGCCCGATCCTTCGGACATCAAGGTCGGGATGAGGGTCAAGTATACAAAGCTCGACCAGACGGGAGAAGTTGAGAGCCTGCCTGACTCAAGGGGCAATCTCAAGCTGAGGCTGGGATCCATACGCATGGATGCCAATGTAAAGGACCTCGTGATAGCAGAGTCGGAGCCTGCCGGCCACAAGGATAAGAACAAAGCCAAATACGGCAATATGTCGTTCGGTAAGTCCAAATCCGTCAGTCCGGAGATCAATCTCATAGGGATGAATCTCGATGATGCCACAGACAAGATGCTCAAGTATATAGACGATGCATTCCTGGCCGGACTCAGGACCGTCAATATAATCCACGGCAGGGGATCCGGCATACTCCGCAAGGGACTCAGATCAGAGCTCCGGCGCAACAAGCATGTTGAGTCGTACAAGGCTGCCCCATACGCTCAGGGCGGCGACGGCGTGACAGTTGTACAGCTTATTGATAAGAACAGCTAAACAGTACAAAAGAGTGTATCAGTGGACACCTTTAATGTGTTACAATAGTATGGCGTATGTTATACGCCATACTATTTGTTTTTTAAGAGGGATATAGATGTATATTATCAGCAGATGTCTCCTCGGATTTGACTGCAAATACGACGGAGGCAATAACAAAAACGAGGACGTTATCGAGTTCTGCAGGACACACGATTATGTCACTGTATGCCCTGAGACGGCGGCGGGACTCCCGGCACCGAGAGATCCGGCCGAGATAGTGCCTGTAGACGATAATTATTTCAAGGTCAAGGACAAGTCGGGCAGGGATCTTACACGCCTGTTCGACGAGGGAGCTCAGTTCTCTCTCAATTCCGCGCTTGTGGAGCAGGGCTCACGGAAGCACGGTACCTGTAAGATCGAGGGGGCGATACTTAAAGCCAACAGCCCGTCCTGCGGCAACGGAGCCGTTTATGACGGATCCTTCTCGGGCAAGCTTACAGGAGGCAACGGCATATTTACTGACAAACTCATTGAGGCCTGCCTCGAGGAGAGAGCCAATGAGGACATAGATCCTGACAGCAGAGTCTTTGCAGACGACTTCAGGATATGCGACGAACACAATGTCAAGAGAGTATTCGGCTAAGAGCCGGAAATATTAATAAAAGGAACGACGGATACAAGATGATAGATTTCAAACAACTGATTGCAAATGCAGTATACGATGAGTCAATGGGACTCGAAGTCGACGAGATCAAAAGCTGGATCGAGATCCCGGCTGATGAGTCTATGGGAGATTATGCATTCCCTTGCTTCAGGCTTGCCAAAGTCTTGCGCAAGGCGCCCCCTCTCATAGCTCAGGAGGTCGCTGAGAGAGCTTCGGGCAGCGAGGGATTCGCCAGGGTCGAGAATGTCAATGCCTATGTCAATTTCTTTATCGACAGGGCATTCCTTGCAGGCCAGGTAGTAGATGAGGTCAACAGCGAGGGCGATTCCTACGGCAGATCGGATGTCGGAAAGGGACGCAAGGTGATAGTAGAGTACTCATCTCCTAATATCGCAAAGCCCTTCCATATAGGACATATCAGGAGCACTGTCATAGGCAATGCCCTGTACAAGCTTTATGATGCTGTCGGATATGATGTGACGCGCATCAACCACCTGGGCGACTACGGCACCCAGTTCGGCAAGATGATAGTCGCATACAGGAAGTGGGGAAGCGAGGAGGAGCTTGCAAAGGATCCTATCAAGACCCTGCTTGCCTATTACACGAAGTTCCACGAGGAGGCCAAGATACATCCGGAGCTTGAGGACGAGGCCAGGGAGACCTTCGTAAGACTCGAGGCCGGTGAGCCTGAAGAGACAGAGCTCTGGAAGAAATTCAGAGAACTGAGCCTCGCGGAGTTCAACCGCGTATACGACATGCTCGACATCACATTCGATTCGTATGCCGGCGAGAGCTTCTACTCGGACAAGATGCCGAGATTCATAGACGAGCTTAGGGAGAAGGGACTCCTTGTCGAGTCGCAGGGAGCTCAGATAGTCGATCTCGAGCCATATGACATGGGAGCCGCCATGATCACAAAGTCAGACGGATCAAGCCTCTATGTCACAAGAGACATCGCGGCTGCCGTATACCGCAAGGAGCACTACGACTTCTACAAGTGCATCTACGTTGTGGCTTCACAGCAGAACCTCCACTTCAAACAATGGAAGAAAGTCCTCGAACTCATGGGTTATGAGTGGGAGAAGGACTGCATCCACGTGCCTTTCGGACTGGTGAGCCTGTCCGACGGAGACGATATCAAGATGATGTCCACAAGAGAGGGCCGTGTAGTCTTCCTCGAGGACGTACTCAATACCGCAGTCCAAAAGACAGCGGACATCATGAGAGACAAGGAGACACAGGGGGTCGATGTTGAGGAGGTCTCAAAGGAAGTCGGCATCGGAGCCGTTATCTTCCAGGAACTCTCCAACAACAGGATCAAGGACTATGTATTCTCCTGGGACAAGGTCCTCAATTTTGACGGAGAGACAGGCCCGTACGTGCAGTACACGCATGCGAGAGCATCGAGCGTGCTCAGGAAGGCTGCTGAGGCAGGTGTCAATATCGACGATCTCGGCGCCATCGATCCGAAGTATCTCGAGAGCGACAGCGCATACACTCTTGTCAAGCTCATATACAGGGTGCCTGAGACGGTCGTGGAGGCTGCGGACAAGTACGAGCCTTCCATACTTACAAGACATCTCGTAGACATAGCTCAGGCGTTCAACAAGTTCTATCATGACGAACATATTCTGGTGGATAACGAGGACGAAAAGCTTGCAAAACTCGCGCTGGTCAAGGCGTCTAAGACAGTCATAGCCAACTGCCTCGGACTGCTCGGCATCAAAGCACCTGAGAGGATGTGACATGAAATTACTTCTTGCAACAATAGAATCGGACTGCAGGCGCACGGACATGGCGATCAAGTCGCTCTACTGCGTGGTGGCGGATTCTCCGATGAAGGTCAAGACAAAGATATTCGGACGCAATGACCTTTACATGGATATCTTCGAGGAGATAGCCGAAGGCAGGTACAATATAGTCTACTTCCACGCCAACCAGTACAACGAGTATCAACTTAAAAGGGTCGCGGAGCTTGTCAAAAAGGCTGTGCCGAGCACTGCCATAGTGTTCGGTGGGATGCAGGTATCCTTTGAGACCCGCGCCTTCATGAAGGAGAATCTCTTCGTTGATTACGTCATCAGAGGAGAGGGCGAGAGAGTCCTGTTCAATTTCATCAAATCGATACTCAGCTATGAGTTCGATTACGAGAACATAGCTGGTCTTGCGTACAGAGAGGGCGATCAGGTGGTCGTCAATCCGTATGATGCGCCTATCGATGCAGAAGCTCTGCCTTTCCCTTATGACAGGTTCGAGGCAGACAAGGATGTCGTATGCTACGAGACCATCAGAGGTACATCCGACAGGACGGTATACTCTCAGTACTTGCCTGATGCCAGAGTCAGGGCACTGAGCCTCGGCAGGGTATGCACAGAGCTCAGATACTTCCTGGCCAGCGAGGTGGGCAGGGTTGTATTCCTTGACAGGTTCTTCAATTACAACAGCGAGAGAGCCTACAGGATATTCGAGTACATAATCAACAACGACAACGGGATCACATCATTCGAGTTCAACATAAACGGCGACGAGCTCGACGAAGAGACTCTGAGACTTCTGTCCGAGGCCAGAGACGGCCAGATCATCTTCAATCTGGATGTAGCCAGCACCAATGCAGAGGTGCTCGGTGCCATAGGGCGCGGAGAGAACGTCTACAGGCTCATGTACAATACGACTAGGCTTCTCCAGTCAGGCAATGTACGTGCGGAGATAACGCTGATGGCGGGACTTCCGCTCGAGACAGAGCCTATGTTTGCCCGTTCGTTCAACAAGGCATTCGGCATGGCAGCCGGCATGCCTGTACATATAAGGACCGTATGCGTCAGCAAGGGCAGTGCGCTCAGAGAACTGGCTGACAGATTCGGATACATCTATGCAGCCGATGCTCCGTATGAGGTCATTTCGACCGGACATATGAGCAGCGATGAGCTCCTGAGGATACGCGGTATCGCCAGGACGGTCGAAGCCTATGTAGGCGACGGCGGCTTTGCCGGCGCTATGCCGAGGATACTTAACGATACCGGCATCAAGCCTTATGAACTCTTCAGAGGGCTTACCAAATACACCGTCAAGCATGACCTCACAGGCAAGATGCGCAAAAAGGAGAACTTAGCGCGCATATTGTACGCATATGCAGCCGGGCTCTACGATGAGCTCGCAGATCCCGTAAAGCTTGACATCCTCAGGGATGTCATATACTCGGATCTGAGCGCTGCCGTATCCGAAGAGAGCATCAAAAAATTCGACAAAAAAGGCTGGGAACTCTGATTTGGAATCAAAACAACAGGACAGGATCAGTAAATATCTGACACCACACATCAGCGAGATGATGTTCGGCGAGCTCTCGCCGGATTACCTGATGAGGACGGACTCTCTGGATATACTGGGAGGCATAGCCGTCCCCGTCAATTCAGATCCGGATGATGAGTCCGGCGCTATCGATGTGCGCAGGATAGTATTTGACATGGCGAGAGTCATCGGGGCTGATCCTTCTTTTGTGTACGCCGACAGATATGCCGGCTTCATCAGACACGCCGCGGGGGACAACGCCGCTCCGATGCTCGTTGCTGAGGGCGCGCGCTCGGCGGATGCCGGCGATTATGAGGACGCGTGCATGCTCCTGAGAGCCGCACTCAGGCTTGAGCCTAAGTCACGCGAGGCCCTGTACCTCTACGCAAGAGCCTGTAAGGAGTGCTATGAGGCTGAGGCGGAGGCCTTCAGCGAGGGTGAGGCCGATGAGGAGAGAATAGGCATGTTCAAAGCGGAGTCCATGGAGACATTCGAGCTCCTTACCATGCTCCACCCTGAGTTCGCCATGGGATACTACTTCCTCGGGTATGCATACCTCAACATGGGCCTTTATCTCAAGACCAGCCTGACATGGCAGGACTTCATGAAGTATTCATCCGGTACGGAGCTCGAGACTTCCGAAATGGACGATGACATGATGGCGTCACTCAGAGATGAGATATCCGGCAGACTTGAGGAACTCGAAGCGCCTGTACAGATAGAGCAGGGCTGTAACCGCATCATGAGCGGGGACTATCAGGGAGGCAAGGAGATACTCGATGAGTATCGCGATGGTAGATTTGCCGAATGGTGGCCGCTGTGGTATTACCTGGGCACGGCAGAGTCGGCTCTGGGCAATGCTGATGAGGCCGCTGCCTGCTACAAAAGGGTGCTCAGGCTGTCTCCGAGCAATACCGATGCGATGGAGGAGCTGGCTGCGATATACGCTCTTGCCGGCGACGAAGAAAACGCTTCCAAGTACAGGAAAAAGATAGAAATCGTTAAAAGGGGTCCTGATGAAGGTACTCCGGGGGGATTGGAATGAAGAGATTTCAGTACAGCGAAAGCGAGCGCAAATTAATAGAAGGTCTGGCCGTTCCGGTTGCTGTGTATCAGTTCATCGACCGGAGGGTGGTCACCATTGCGCTTTCAAGAGGCTTTTGCGAGTTGTTTGGTTTTGACGACCCTGCAGAAGCTTATTATCTGATGGATCACGACATGTATCGCGATGCCCATCCTGATGATGTGGCCAGGATCGAAGAGATCGCAGTCGATTTTGCCGTTAACGGCGGAGACTACGAGGCCATATACAGGAACAAATCACCAAAGGATGAGGATTACCGCGTGATCCACGCCAAGGGCAAACACATATTCAAGGAGACGGGCGAACGTCTGGCAGTTATATGGTATACAGACGAAGGCATGTATGACAGCGGTATCGACACGCATCTCAGCAGGCTGAACCGCGTGCTCAAGGATGCCATACACAGAGACAGTCTGATGTACTCAAATACATATGACACTCTTACCGGGCTCCCTAATCTATCATACTTCTTCCAGCTTTCTGAGTCCGGCAGGGACGCCATGATATCTGAGGGCAGGCAGCCTGCAATGGTATTCTTTGACCTGAACGGCATGAAAGCCTTCAACAGCAAGTACGGATTCGCTGAGGGTGATGAGCTGCTGAGGGAATTCGCCAGACTTCTGGTGAAGCACTTCGGTAAGGAGAGCTGCGGCAGGTTCGGACAGGACAAGTTCATCGTATATGCGGACAACTCAGGCCTCAAGGAGAAGCTGGAGACTTTGTTTGAGGAGTGCAGGTCCATCAACTGCGGCAGGACACTTACCGTCAAAGCCGGTATTTTCCTCAAGGTCAGAGGGGTCGACCTGGATGCCGGTGTAGCTGCCGACAGGGCCAAGGCTGCTGCCAACAGCATAGAGGACACTACGGTGTCCGCATACAGGTATTTTGATGATGAGATGCTCGCGAGGATAGACCACGAGCAGTACATAATCGACAGATTTGACAGAGCACTCGAAGAGGGCTGGATACAGGTCCACTATCAGCCTATCGTGCGCGCAGCCAACGGCTGTGTCTGCGATGAGGAGGCTCTGGCGCGCTGGATAGACCCCGAGAAGGGCTTCATGCCGCCGGACGAATTCATACCTATACTCGAGAATGCACATCTCATATACAGGCTCGATCTTTACATGCTCGACGAGATCCTCAAAAAGATCAAAAGAAGTGATGATGCCGGGCTGTATATCGTACCTCAGTCAGTCAATCTGTCCAGATACGATTTTGAGTCATGCGATATAGTCGAAGAGATCCGCAAGAGGGTAGATGACGCGGGCGTCAGCCACGACAAGATCACCATAGAGATCACCGAGAGCGTCATCGGCAGCGACTTTGATTTCATGAAGGCCCAGGTGGAGCGCTTCCATGAGCTCGGATTCAATGTCTGGATGGACGACTTCGGATCGGATTATTCATCACTCGACTTCCTGCAGAGCATACCGTTCGATCTCATCAAGCTTGATATGAGATTCATGAAGCAGTTCTACGAAAGCGAAAAGACCAGGGTAATACTCACCGAGTTGGTCAGAATGGCTCTGAATCTCGGCCTCGATACCGTCACAGAGGGGGTAGAGGATGAAGAGCAGGTGGAATTCCTGCGCGAGATCGGATGCACCAAGCTCCAGGGCTATTACTTCTGCAGGCCTATATCCGAAGAACAGATAATGGAGCGCTACGAGAAGGGCGAACAGATAGGCTTTGAGAATCCCGAAGAGTCGGATTACTACGAGGCTATCGGACGCATCAGCCTCTACGACGTATCGGGACTGGGCCGTGACGATCAGGAGCTCGAGGAGTACTTCGATACTCTTCCGATGGCCATAGTTGAGTACGACGGATCGTCGTACAAAGTCCTCCGTGACAATAAATCCTTCAGGGATTTTAGGGCTCGCATCGCACCGAACACGACAGGCTCGTTCCTGCAGGCTCTGCAGAAGTGCGCCGAGACCGGCGTCAACCTCGTCACTGACGAGATAATGCCAAACGGCACCGTTGTACATACCTATTTCAAGAAGGTAGCCGAAAACCCGGTCACGGGCGTTGTCGCGGTCGCATTTGCGGTGCTTGCTACCATGAGCAAAAAGGACAGGACTCCGGGAACTACCTCTGCCGCAGTAGCAAGGGCGCTGTCCGCGGACTATTTCGACATCTATTACATCAATATCGAGACCGAAGATTTTATACATTACATCACGGACAGGGAGACGGGAGAGATCTCGCCGGAGAGGCACGGTAATGACTTCTTCGAGGAGGCAAGAAATGACTCTCTCAAATACCTGTACAAGCCTGATCAGAATGAATTCATCAATGCGTTTACCAAAAAGAACGTCATTAACGCGCTCGAGGACCAGGGTGTATTTACCCACACTTACAGGCTCATTATGGATGGAGAGCCTACCTATGTGAGCCTCAAGATAACCGGCATCGCCGGCGATGATGCACATGTGATCATGGGAGTCAACAACATCGACGCTGAGATGAAGCAAAAAGAGGAGCTCGAAAAGATCAAGTCGGAGCGCATCCTGTACTCCAGACTCACAGCGATCACAGGCGACTACATCGTATTCTATACGGTCGACCCGGTAACAGATGATTACTCCGAGTACTTTGCCGTCGATGATTATGCTGAGTTCGGAGTCAACAAGACAGGACACGATTTCTTCGCCAATTCACGAAAGAACGGTGTCAATGTTGTATATAACAAGGACCTCGACAGATATCTTGCCGAATTCACAAAGGAGAACGTGCTCAGCAGCATCGAAAAGAACGGCGTTTATTCTCTTCGCTACAGGCTCATGATGGGCGGGGAGCCGAGGTATGTCAACCTCACTGCAGGGCTTGCCGAAGAGCCGGACGGCCGCAAACTGATCATCGGAATCAACGACATCGATTCGAGAGTGAAGGGCATCTCAGAGGATGGCTTCGCATCCGGCGTTAGGGAGAGCGGCTCTGCAGAGACATACAAGGCAGGGGAGACAGACCTGCGATTCATACCTGAGCACACAGCCAAACCGTGCGCGGTCATTTCGGTTGAGAAGAAGCCTGACGGCGAGTACGGAGAGATACGCATCGTTTGCGCAAACCGCGGATACAGAGAGATCATGGGTGCCGACAGGTACTACGACAACATGCCGTATTACGAACTGGTGCCGAGGGAAATCAAATTCGAAAGGTTCTGCTATCGTGCGGCTGTCCTCGGACAGAGGATGCGTAGTTATGTTGAGACGAAGGCTCTCGGGACCTGGACGGATTTCGAGCTTATCCCGATGACATCGGACAGAGACGATATCGGCTACTGCCAGTTCATATTTGAATTCACAAACGGTCCGGATGCCGAGCGCATGGCAAATGTCTCCATGGAGACTGCTTCGATGGTCATAGAAGCCTGCATCAAGCTTCTTGGTGCCGAAGATCTCAGAACCAGCGTTTCATCCATACTCGAGGAGATAAGAGTCATATCCGATGCGCTGAGCTGCAGGGTCATACTTGTAGACAAAGACAACGGGGAAGTCAGCAATTACTGCGTCGCACGGGATGACAGCAGTACGATAGGTATGGCCAAAGAGGATGTACATCCTTACGATGTTGTCAGTACATGGGAATCCATGATAGATCAGAGCAATGTCGTGATCATACAGAATGAAAACGACATGCAGCTCCTGGAGGCAAGAAATCCTGTATGGGCAGGTACTCTGCGCAGAGATAAGATCAACAGCCTGATCTTCCTGCCGCTTTACAGCAACCGCAAGATCTTCGGATATCTGTACATGGTCAATTTCAATACCGAGAGGATAGTTGAGATCAAGGAGATGCTTGAACTCCTGTCATTCTTCCTGGGTACTGAGATATCTAACAGCCTGCTGATGGAAAGGATGGAGAGCATGGTGCTGACAGATCCTCTTACAGGCGCAGGCAACCGCAGGTCGATGGCACGCAGACTGGAGGAGACCGATGGCAAGGCTGCGGGATTCATATCAGTGGATCTGAACGGGCTCAAGCTGGTCAACGACAACCTCGGACATGATGCCGGAGACAGGATAATCGAAAGGGCTTATGAGGTCCTGAGGGAGAACTTTTCAGAGTCAGACATATTCCGCACCGGTGGAGACGAGTTCGTGGTGATAATCCCTGATATAAAAGAGGGGGCATTCACACGGAGGATGGATAAGCTGATGGGCACGGCTCATGAGAGTAGCGATATATCGCTTGCTGTCGGGTCATTCTGGAATGACGGAAGCGAGTCAGTCATCAGGGCCCTGAAGATCGCTGATGACAGGATGTATGAGGACAAGGAAGCCTTTTACAGAGAGTATCCGGAGCTCAGGCAGAGATAACAAATAAGGCAAAATCAAAAATCCGGCTGAATCAACAACTCAGCCGGATTTTAGTGTTGACATGGAGCATTGTCTGCTCTATAATAAACAAGTCGCAATCAGACAATTGCTGTTCCGAGGTAGCTCAATGGCAGAGCAACCGGCTGTTAACCGGTAGGTTGTGGGTTCGAGCCCCACCCTCGGAGCCATTTTATAAGCCGGAGTGGTGGAATTGGTAGACACCCGGGACTTAAAATCCTGTGGGTAGTGATACCCGTACCGGTTCGAGTCCGGTCTCCGGTACCACCTTCCGAACTTAATATGATGACGCGGGGTAGAGCAGTTGGTAGCTCGTCGGGCTCATAACCCGGAGGTCGAGGGTTCAAGTCCCTCCCCCGCAACCAAGTAAGCCTTGCATACGCAAGGCTCTTTTATTGTCTGGGAGGGACTTTCACCCCAAGGGGTTTCCCTAAAGGGACTAGGCGCTTCGTAAGCGGTAAACCGCAGGTACCTACAAACTGAATATAACGAGGGTTAAAATGGTTGGAAAAGTGCAGAACCTTTTCTAACCATTTTTAACTACGGAGGTTTATCGTGAGAGACATAACCAGACAAATGAGGCTGCAGGAATGGGCAGAGCAGATCGAGGACTGGAAGCGAAGCGGACTCACCCAGCGGCAGTGGGCCAAAGCGCATGGCATGTCCCTTGAAGGATTCAAATATCGCAAAAGAACCGTAGAGGATCAGGCAGAGGAACTTCTGGGCAGTTTTATGTCACCTGCATCGCAGATCGTATATTAGTAATAAGATAAGAATGCTCAATAATTATCAAATAAGGATGTACAGAATCTGAGATAATAGCACAGGAATT
>SVCQ01000022.1 GCA_015058275.1 Clostridiales bacterium | reverse complement strand
CAAGTCGCTATGGGGTTCGTCGGCAACTACGCCCCTTGTGGACTTTCACCACAGACTGACGGCATGCCCGTCATACACAAAAACGGAGAGCCGCGCCTGGCTCTCCGTCTTGTTTTCTTATCGGCTCGATTATATCAACAAATCTCGATTCTTCAACCGGCTTTCAGTGAACACTATGTATTCGTTTTGTGAACAATGCTTACCACATATTCTCATCAGGGATGTGCTCGATGGTCGGATCGAGCGGCTCCTCGCGCAGTACAGTGCGCATGTACTGGCTGAACTGATCCCTGATGGACTGCCTGGTGTAGACGCGAGGATCGCAGAGATCGTGGCATACCCAGACAACGTGGATGCCACGCTCACGGCCCTGCTCCTCGAACTGGCCGTGAAGACCATCGAGCGCCTTGCAGCTCATGTGCTCCCACATCATGACCATGTCGGCGTTCATGACCTCACAGAACTCCCAGAGCTCATCCACGAGCACCTTGTATCCGCCGTGCGTACGGTTACGCATGATCATGTTCTCGTTGAGCCATGCCATGTCGTAGTAGGCCTTCTCTCTATTCTCAGGAGTGTCCTCCTCGCCTATCATGTCTGTATTGACCATCGACAGCATGTCCGTCAGCGGCAGCACGCCCCAGCAGTGGATCATCCAGTAGAGCATGTGGATGTTGTACTGCGGCTGCACGCCCCATACGATGCAGCGGTGCCTGTACTCAGGCGCCATCATGGTCCTGCGCTTGTAGCCCTGCTCCACCAGCTTGCTGATCTTCTTGTCGATCGGCGGGAAGAGCGGCGAGCGCCCGCAGTTACCCATGTAGTTGGTATCGTTATACAGCGAGAATACCGATCCCACAAACTGCGGGTAGTCGGTGCTGTTGTTGTCGAGCCAGAAGGCGCGATGCTTTGTCGCATCGTTTACCCTCGCTGCGCTCTCGAAGTAGCGCTTCCAGTTCCACTTCTCGTGGGCGTGGTCCTCGACGAATTTGATCGCCTCTTTTATATCGTTGGCCGCATATGTCTGCACATCCTCCTCGCGGTGGCGCATCGGAGCCGAGAGCTGGAACGTCGGTATGCCGTACTCCCTCTCGAGCCTGTGCGCGATGATGCCGTTGCCCATCAGCGATCCGTCGCATGTCGTATTGACCTGGACGGCGCAGCATCCGAGCACTGCAAAGTCATCGTCTATGGAGATGCCGGCTTCAGCCTCAGGCATCGGACACACATCGCCCGGAAGTCCGAATTCCTGAGCGACATCGAGGTAGTGGGTCGTGGAATTCTGCGTCAGGAGGTTGGCGACGAACATGGTCGGTACCTCACGCAGTATGGCCTTCGTCTCGTCGAAGCCCATCATGAATGCTGTCATGGCGTTCTCGTCAGTCAGCACGCAATGGCTCGACCACTCCTTGTCGTTGCCCGTACGGATATCGCCCCTGAAAATGTTCTCCATCGTCTTGGCTACGTCGTATATGACGAAGTTCATCGCGGTATGGGTGATGCGCAGAGGCTCATCTCTAAGGCCCAGTGTGAACTTGTCCATCATGTACGGCACTGCCAGGTAGTTGGCCATCCATCTGTAGCGGAACATAGCCTTGATATTCCTCGGCTTCGACGTGAAGCGGATGAGGATGGACCATATGTACAGCCATCTCGAGTAATCGTAGAGAGTATCCTTGACGCCCCTCCACTCACGGCGCCTGAATACTTTTGTCTTGCCGTTGGTCGGATAGAGCTGTCCCAGGGTCTGCTCTCCCTTTCTCTTATTAGGGTTAGTGATCTTCTTAACCTGCTTGAAAGCCATTATCTCTCACCTCCCTGCAGCTTCTTGATCTCTATGCTCTCGATGAAGGCCTGCACACGGGTACGCATCTGTCCTGCGCCCGCGTCGATATTGTACGGCCTGTCGACCGAGAGTACCGGATAGCCGTAGTCCTCACGCAGCATGTACGAGCCCAGCATCCTCTCGTAAGCCCACGGATCGCAGAACTTGACCTGCTCGTAGATGACCCCGTCGGCCCTGTACTCCTTGGCCAGGTCCGCAACGTACTGCTTGCGGCCGTAGACCTTCTCCATGTTCATCACGCGCGGGCACTGTCCCAGCATCGTGTAGTGGCGGCATACCTGAGTGAGTATATCCTCGTCCGACTCATCGTCGATAGGGATAGGCATTCTGCCCGGCAGCGAGCCAAAGCAGAATCTGTCAGCACATACATAAGTGCCGCACTCCTCCAGGAGCTTGATCATGCCGATATCGTCGATCTCAGATCCGACTACGACAACGCGGGCTCTCCACTTGCGTCCGTCAGGCTCCCTGGTCTTTATCTCCTCGAGCGTCTCTCTCAGCTTGTCGATGACAAGATACTTAGGCGCCAGATAGGTCGCAAGTGTCAGCACGTGGAACTCGTACCCTGTGATACGGGGATCATCCTCCTTGCGGAAGTCTCCGATCTCGCGTATGAGGCGGCATACTTCGTTGTGCTCCTCGACAGCCTTGCGTATGGCCTCCTCGGAGATATCCACCCCGTAATTCTCATGAAGTGGATTCAGGATGTGGTTTTGTACCTGGAGCTTCATCAGCTCAACGCCGTTCTCGGTGGCCTTGAGTGGGATCTCCATAAACTCATAGAAGAACTTGTCCTTGCCCTCGTCCATGGTATGAAGTAGCTCCATGTTCTCGGCAGCGCGGTTCATCATGGTGCAGCCGTCTGCCGCTACCAGGCAGTCCGCGAAATTGAATCCCCCCTCTATCGCTCTTTCAAGCAGCGCCCTCGAAGTCTCGCACAGGAAGCTGGTCATGTAGTATGTAGCTATATCCAGCGAGCCGGTTTTAGGCGCAAAAAGACGAACTGAGAAAGCATTGCCCACATTCAGGAGAGGCTCAGGTATGTTCTCGCATGTGAATGCGGCGCATACCCGGCCTTCCTTTCTGGCCTGCTCTATCAGTTCGTTATCAGCGGTCTGCAGGAGGTTTTCAAAATACAAAAGATGCTTCAGATCCTTCATACAAACTTCCCTCTCTCTCAATATTCAGTTTGCATATAACCTCTTGTTTAAAGTGTAGCCCCCTGCCTTTAATAATTCAAGCACTAAGCTGTTATCATTAGCTATTTACTGAGCATCTCAGTGAACTTCTTCATTGTGCCCGGTATATCTATCCTCTGAGGGCATACAGCCGCGCAGGCGCCGCATCCGATGCAGGCCGAAGGCCATTTGTCCTTGTCGATAGCCGACAGCGCCATAGGCGCGATGAAGCCGTTCTCTGTATATACGTGCTCGTTGAAAAGCGACAGCAGGCGAGGTATCTCGAGCTCCTGCGGGCACTTGGACATGCAGTATCTGCAGGCTGTGCACGGTACAGTACCGGCGGCCTTGCCCGTAGTCTCGTAGTGGGCCGCGGTCAGCAGCGCCGCTATATCGTCATCGGAGATGGTCTTCTTCTCATCAAAGAACTCGATATTCTGCCTCAGCTGATCCATATCCGACATGCCGGAGAGTATCATGGTGACGCCCGGTACTGTCTCGAGGAAGCCGAACGCCCAGTTGACCGGCGTCCAGTCAGGGTTGCTCTTTTCGAGTATCTTCTCGGCGCCGAGCACAGAGCCCGCAAGCTTGCCGCCGCGCAGCCCCTCCATGACCCAGATAGGCATGCCGAGGTTGTTGAGCTCCTCCACCTTGTCCTTGGCGTTCTGGAACTCGAAGTCCAGATAGTTGAGCTGGATCTGGCAGAACTCGAGATGCCGCCAGTACTTCTTGATGAACGAGTGCATCACCTCAAAGCTGCCGTGGCACGAGAATCCGAGATGCCTGATCTTGCCCTCGTCCTTCATCTTTAGCAGGAATTCAGTCAGTCCGCCGTCATCATTCAGATACTTATCTATATTGGCCTCGCACACATTGTGGTAGAGGTAGAAGTCGAAGTAGTCCGTCTGACATTTCTCGAGCTGTTTGTTGAAGATCTCCTCGTGCTTACCGAAGTTCGAAAGATCATATCCCGGGAACTTGCTCGCAAGGTAGTAGCTCTCTCTGTCGTATTTGGACAGTGCCTCGCCTACAGCTGTCTCGCTGTTACCTCCGTGGTAGCCCCAGGCTGTGTCATAGTAGTTGATGCCGTTAGCCATGGCATAGTCGATCATCTCCTGCACAGCGGCCTGATCAGGCTTTGTATCGTCTCCACCCACGACCGGCAGTCTCATGCAGCCAAGGCCCAGGCCCGACAGCTTAATGTCCTTAAAGTCGTTATAATACATATCTAATCCTCCCTAACTATGACGTAGTTGTCCATCAGGTCGACCTTCTCAAGTGATCCGTTGAAGGTCGTCCGGATGCCCATCAGATCGGTGAATATGATCTGCCCCTTATCCACCTTGATATCCGCTACATTCTTTGCCAGCAGATTGGCGTCGTTTACTTCATTCCTGTACACAGTCGAAAGACACATATCTGTCACCTTCCCTTAAATCTACACTTATTGAAATGGGGAAATCAGATTCCTCTGATCTCCCCATTGTCATTCGTTTTAGGACTGTATCAAGTCCTCAGCATGTAGCTAATTAGTTGACGTAAACCTCAACCTCAGACCACATACCGTTTACAGCGATTGCGTATACCTTGCAGTATCCGCCGCCTACTGCAGTGATAACACCGTTGTCGTATCCGACTGTAGCTACTGCCGGGTTCGAGCTGATGTATCTTGTCAGAGACGCGTGTCCGCCGTTGAGCAGTTTGTACTTCTTGCCGCCCTTAGCCTTAGCCTGGGAAGTAGTGAGTACGTACGAACCACCCTTGTTGAGCGATACAACGTTTGTGCTTGCTGTAATGCTCTTAGCGTTGGTCTTCTTGCCCTTTACGTTGCCTGCGATGAAGTGACCTACCTCACTCTGAGCGATAGCAGCACCGTTAGCAGCCTTAGCAACTACGAAGTACTTGTAGCAAGTACCCTTCTTGAGCTTCTTGACCTTGAGGCTGTTGCCAGAAGTTGTGCCCTTATACTTAGGAGCATATGTCTTCTTCTTGGTGTTGCACTTAGCGAGGTATACATCGTAGCTAGCAGCGCCTGTAACGCCGTTCCAGCTGACTACTACAGCCTTCTTGCCGCTGGCCTTACCCTGTGCAACGAGAGTGGTGACCTTGTCATTAACAGTCAGTGTGCCATTAACAACCTTGACGTTGTAGTTAGGGTTGTCGCCGGCTGTTACCTTGATCGTGTATGCACCGGCCTTAGCATTCTGGAAGTAGTCTGTAGTGAGAGTTGCCTTGACCTCATCACCCTTAGCCGGAACACCACTAGTCTTGGATGTCAGCTTAGGCACTGGATCACCATAGCTTACAGTCTTGTTGTCAGCTGTGACGGTGACATCTGCAGGTGAGATGCTGAACTGCTTTGTCAGGTTCTCTCCGCCTGTTATAGTGTAGTTCGTACTATCAACAGCGGTTACTGTTGAAGTGTAATCTCCAGCATTTATAGCCTCAACAACGACGTTGTCATTTGCATCCTTCGTTACGATAGTCAGTGCTGGCTCAGTTTCTCCCTCAACGAGGTTCTCTATATAGCATCCTGGCTTTTGGTCTTTGCCGTTGTATACAAGGCCAACGGTGTTAGCCCACTGAATCACTACAGGGCGAGCAGCGATACTGTACTCGTGAGTTGGTGCTGGTTTAGGTAGTTTATAATCATCTGCTTGTTCACCTGTAAGCGCAACTGCTGTTGCAATATAGTCGCCAACATTGATCGCTTCTTCTGGATCTACTGTAACAGTAACATTAACATCGTCAGTATCCCTCTGCTTGTTAGAAACTTCAGCTGTTGGAACCTTTGCAGTTCCATCATAGACGAGACTAGCAGGATCAGTGAAGCTTACGACAACTTCTCTTCTTGTTATCCTGAAGTTATAACTTCTATCCGCGCGTCTCGAGAATCTGTAATTTGGATTGCTTAAAGAAGCTGCCCTTGCAGTATAGTTTCTCTTATCAGTGAGTCTGTTTGTGTCTGTCTGCTCTCCAGTAACTGTTACAGTGCACTCATCTCCATCAATAAGACCTCTTCCTGTTCCTACTTCTCCTGGATCTACTGTTGCTGTTGGCGCATATGCTTTACCATCGTAAACATGCCTATTTCCAGACCAGGTGATTGTTACAGGACGTCTGCGTACCGTAAACGCATCCCTGGCAATGTCACTTTCATAATGAGTAGTCTCAGGAGTTCTTACTATAGCATAGTAAGATCCGGCATCAGTTGGCATTCCCTTATTGAGCTCAACCTCATACAGAGCCTCGATGAACTTCTTATAGTTTCCGTCAGCTTCTTCTACTATGGCTTCGTACTGTTCTTCGGTGATGTATCCTAATTCAACATCATCCAGATCAATTTCGCTCTCATTCTCAGACTCCCAGTCAATAACGCTAGGGTCTTCTCCATAAATCCAATTATCTACGCTAACCTCGAGATCTGCTTCTCCCTTAGCGATAGTGTAAGCAACTGTTCTGTTGTAATTGCCCTTATCGTTCTTGTAGTTGCTGTCATTGACAGTTTTGTAGTTAGGATTGGAGAGTTTTGTTGCTGTGATATGGTAATCTCCAAGTTCAACGGTCATATCGGCTCCCTTATATGAGCCGTCTTCCTGTTTCTCGCTCTTTGCATAAGTTTCTACAGTAACTTTATCTCCGTCAACAACACCGTCAACTACTTCCGCAGTTGGATATGCATCATCTCCGGTATACAGCATTTCCAAATCGCCATACTTCTCTTCATCTTTATCAGAATCAAGCCAGTGGAGTTTCACCGGTCTCTGTGTAATGGTAAATGTGTGTACGGCTGTTCCATCTGTAGGAAGAGCATAGTTTGAATTGTTCAGGCTCTTTGCAGTTGCTGTATATGTACCTGCATCTTTGACAGCATCCACTGCAACCTCTTTTCCATCTTTTGTATACTCAACTGTATTGACTGTTACACCCTCAACGTCAGTAGCAACAGTTGGAGCCTTTGACTGGCCATCATACACAAGACTCTTAGCGTCAGTCCATGTGAGGCTTACAGTTTTTGGCGCAATTACGAATGTATCTCTTGCCTCTCCGCCAACATAATTATCAGTTCCAGCAACTATAGCCCTGACTTCATATGTGCCGGCATAAGTCGGAACATTCTGTTTGTTCCATGTGACCCACTCATTTTCACCTGCTTTTCTGAAATGCACAGTCGGGTTACCATAATCTGCAGTCGCTTCAGGTGTATTAGCCGGATCTCCGTATGTCCAGCCTTCAACAGATATTGTCACCTCATTCTCTGTCGCTTTTGTAATTGTGAAGTTTTCTGACCCTTCAGCTTTTGAAATGGTGTAGTTTTTCTCTGCATCATCAGTCAGTTCAAGACCAGTAAACGAGTAGTCTCCAACATTCTCACCTTCAAGTCTTCCTACAGAACCAGCAATAACCTCTTCTTTAGAAACTCCTTCCGGAAGGTTGCTAATTGTGTACTCAAAACTTTCAGGGTTGCCTGGATTATTATCGTATACCTTTGTTGTAGGATTTACGCTGACAGTGATAGGTCTCTTAGTGACCTTGAAATCATCACAAACATATCCAACCCTATCCTTGCCTTTATTGTCTTTTACATTAAGGCCAGAAACACCCGTACCAATATTGATCTTTAACCAATAATGTCCTCTATCAAGAGTCTTCAGAGCCTCTTTCAGCTCATCAGCTGTTAAGTCGTTCTCTTGCCATTCATTTCCAGGACCATACACTCTGTAGTTATAAGTATATGTAAAGGCACTGGTATCTACTGTAGTTTCGTCATAAGCAACACTCGGAACATTTTTAACTCCATCTCCGTAAACGAGATTGTCCATTGTTACTTCAGCACCAATTGTCAGTTCTTCGTATATTGTAGCTGTTACAGGTTCTGATGTAGCTGAATCTTTGTAATTGGAGTCAGCATCTGCCTTAATATATGCAGTAACGGTGTATTCTCCTGCCTCTTTTTCAGTCGGAACACTTGCAGAGTATGTATTTCCACCATCTTTACTGTATAACGCCTTGCCTTTATCTGATGTTATCTTCTCGACCAGTTCTTTTGATTCACCATCACAGATCGAATCAATTGCTGTCAGACTTGGTGCATCTAGTTGTTTTTTATCAATTGTAACCTCAACTAGTCCAATATTTCTTGTGCTAGAAGCCTTTTGATTAGTTGTGTAATTGCTATCTTCTGGAACTTTATAGTATACAGTATATGTCTTTGCGTCATTTCCCTGAGGAATAGTATTATCAAAAGATGTATCAGGAGCTCCAGGAGCAACGCTAAATGTCATTCCCTTGATGTCTGTGGAAACAAGATCCTGATCATCTCCATTATAAATCAAATTGCTTTTGATTATTGGCTCGACAACTTTTTTTGTGATTGTTATAGCACCTGACAGGTTTAAGGTAACTGACCTATCAGCTCCCGTATCAGCAGTATTGGTCAATTTAATCTTTGCATCATATACCCCTGCATCAATAGGATCTTTTAACTCATTTCCGACTGTATAGCTTATTTCATCAACCGAAAGGGTATAATCTGTGTTTTCTGAATGATGATAGACAGCATTAGTCACCTTAATTTCTTGTTTTTTACCTGTATATGCCTTCTTTCCAGTACCAGTAATTGTCATGGTGATACTAGAGTTCTCTTTACCTGTTGCGTCTGTTTTGAAAGTATAAACATCATCATCTGACTTCGAATAATACTTCCAGTCATAGCTACCTACCCCAGCAAACGACGTTACACCGAATGCGCCGATAACCATGAGCATTGACATCAGCAGGACTAACAAGTTCTTGCCTTTGTTCCTCATAACTTTCTCCTTTTCTAAATACCTATAACTAATCAGTGCCGACTCCCATCTCATAATAGTCGGAGCCAATCATACATGGATATTATAAGCCAAGCGCCTGAAGAATCGCAAGAAAAAATGCGGTTTCGCCAGAAATCGCACTGTTTGCACCATCAAAAAAGCAGAACCTTGCGGATTCTGCACTCAACAACCATATATCTAGCGGTTGACATTTCTGCTGAACAATGTATTTATTGCTTCTGCAGCTGGCCCGCGACCTTAGGCTTTAGCTGCCTTCCATTTCAGATAGTCTTCCATGGACACACCAAGGACCTCGCATGCATCCTCAGCATCTTTTGCACGACCCTTTTCAATCATTTTTTCTACAGCTTCCATATTAGCTTCCGCAGCACCAATCTCGACGCCCTTCTCTATGCCCTCTTCACGGGCATCTTTGATCTGCAGTTCCTTCAGCATCTGCTGTTCCTCTTCGGTCAAGCCTCTTATAAGTAAATTCTCCACTTTGGCTCTCTCCTCTCTAAGGATCTTCTCCAGGATGCCATCCTCGATACAGCTGTCTATGGCTTTCTCGATAGCTTCCTCCTTGCTCAGACCCTGTTTCAGATACTCTCTGACTCTGTCCACGAATACAGAATAGTCTGACAGCGGTTTGCAGTTACCCATCAGCTCGGTGTTATTGCCTGCATTCACGTTCAGCATATGAGCTGTGATCTCGATATCCCCATCGCCTTCATATGCGTCGCTCAGGCGCAGATCAAGCTTCTCCGGTTCGTTTGTTATGCCGTTGTAGAAGATATAGTACTTCGGAGCAGGTATACTGATCAGCTTGCTGTCGTACATCCTGATGTATGACTCCGCCTCACCGCCGAGATGCGCCATATACAGGTCTGCGAAGTACCCCAGTCCTCTGAGCGGCATGTTCGGACAGTATGTCGATTGATGTTCGTACAGATTCATATCGTGGTTGAAGAGAAACGAGACATCGTTCTTTACCCCGATATACAGCGAATCTCTGAGCGTTGTGATCTTCAGATCATCGCAGTCTGTATAGTCTGTACCGTTGATTGCATTATACAACGAAAGTGCATTTTCAGGGTAGTCCCCGAACACCAGCTTGAATAGAGCATCCTTGTCTTCTCTGTTGAGTTTAACGTTAGTCATTCCAGTACGTTCCTTTCTGTTTCCTTTAGATAATTCTGATTGCTACGATGCTAAAGGAATTGCGCCAAACTGTCGAACGAAAAATGCACTTTTTCGACAATAAATCCCCGACTTTTGGGGCTACCGCTTTGAATCGCAAGTAACCTGTATTATCCGCTAAACTCTGCCGGTCATTCGTCAAAGATCCCGGTGGGTATCCAAAAACAATTGGGGGCAGATAAAAAATGAAATCTAATTTGGGGGATGGCTTTTTCGTACACCTAGTTTGGGGGCGAACTTTAGGGGACTAAAGTGAATCGATCCATCTGATCTGGTATCTATTCAACGTCCAATAGATTTCATTAAGCTTGAAATGAGCCTTATAAATAGCTCATTTCAAGCTATTATTACTCCATCAGAAAACGAGGAAATCAGTTTTTTATAGTCTGATTTCCTCGTTGTTCTTTTTTTCGAAGCTGTTTACCAGCCCCCAAGATTATTTGGAGTTTTCTTTGGAGCCCCCAAATTTAAACCCCAATTGTTTTTGGGAAAACCCCAAACTTTTTTGGAGACCCATCCCGGTAATTGAAACAGGGAAATCGGATGGTCCGATTTCCCCGTTGTCGTTTGTGTCTGAGCAGTTGTCTGCTCAAGGCTAGTTTGTAGTACTAGTTAACGTAGACCTCAACAGTCTCCCACATTCCGGATACGCCGATGACGTATACTCTTGTCCAGCCCTTGCCAACGCCGTAAACAGTACCGTTAGCATCGACTGTAGCTACTGCAGGGTTCTCTGTTGCATATCTAGTCAGCGGTGAATGCCATGCATCCAGAAGTTTGTACTTCTTGCCCTTCTTAGCCTTTGTGTAGCTTGCGCTGAGTCCGGCAGTGCCGCCCTTGCCGATCGATACTACGTGAGTATTGACAGCCATGCTCTTGGCGTTGACCTTCTTGCCCTTCACGTTGTTGGTGATGAAGTGGCCGAGATCACTCTGTGCGATAGCTGCGCCGGAAGCGTTCTTAGCTACTACATAGTACTTGTAAGCCTTCTTAGCTTTGAGTTTCTTCTTACCAATCTTGGTAACCTTGAGGCTTGTGCCCGAAGTGCTGCCAACGTATACCGGTGTGTAAACTTTCTTCTTAGTGTTGCACAGCGACATGTATACGTCGTACGAAGCAACGCCTGTAATGCCGTTCCAGCTTACGAGGATGCCCCTCTTGCCCTTCTTGGTTCCCTTAGCATTCAGATACGAATACTTATCAAGAACTGTCAGGTTGCCGGCTACCGGCTGGATGTCGTAGTTGTCTGAAGTAATTCCAGATACGTAAATCTTGTAAGTTCCCGGCTTGCCATTCTTGGCATAGCTGTATGTATACTTAAGCGATCCAAGAATAACATCTGTCTTGTCTGTTTTCTCGACCGGATTCTTGAAATAGTATCCCGGCGTTCCGCCACCCAGGTCATCCTTATCGTTAGGGTTGCCATTTATAAGGCCCTTGTATGTGACACCAGCGTTGGTCGGAGCATCCTTGTACCAGATGGTCTTATTGTTAGCGATCACCTGCAGCGGTCTCTTGTTGATGACGAAGATGTGAACTCCATATCCATCCTTAGGCGTTACGGTTGAATCAGGCTTACGTGCTTTTGTTCCATCAATCAGATAGTTCATAGCACGCTCACCGGTCTTTCCAGTCTGATATGTTCCTATGAAGACTTCGTAATTTCCGGCGTTGACCTCTCCTTCATAGTTATTCTCTCTGTACTGCATCTCCTGATCTTCGAGAACAAGCTTAACCTGTTCATCTGTATCTGGGCCCTGCTTGTCTGCGACAACAGCTGTAGGGATCTGATACGAAGCGTTATAGGTTGTAGTTGTCTTCGACCACTCGATATTCTTGATGACATACTGGTGGATCATGTATGAAGTCTTGTACAGGTCTACATAATCTTCTGGATTGAGCACCGAATCTGCTGCGTTCTCAATGAGAAGCGTATGATATGTGTAGTTATCCGGGTCGCTCAGTTCTCCCGGAATGATCGTGTACAATCCGGCATCGACAGGTGTTCTGTTATCAGCTATATTAGAGCCTGCCGCATTATTCTTCTGAGCATCTGTAACTGCAGTCTTCTTTTCTTCATCTGTCAGGCTTGTAACAGGATCGGTTTCGTCTCCATCAGTGCCATCTGCGCCGAAGTGCTTTCTGACGATTTGTTTATCCACGTCTGTAGCCGGATACTGGGTCTCTGCTGTAACTGTGTCTCTGTACTGTGGGTTTGTGATAGTTACAGTAGTGCCCTGCTCTTTTCCATTGTAGATATCCTGATAGTGATCCCACGCCAGCTTAACAGGTCTAGGTACGATGTTGTATGACCTGCCCTTTTCCAGACAGTCATAGTCATTGTTGCTAAGACCGATCTTCTGGACATCGTATCTGCCAACCTTTACTGCGGCAGTAGGGCCCTGAACAGATACTGTGCAGACATCAGCCTTTGCTGCTCCGCCCTCAGCGACGCTGTCTGTAATAAGCTCTTTCTCTTTGAGCTGGGCTGTAGGAGCCTGCTGCTGGCCGTTATATACCAGGTTCAGCGGTGTGCTGTTATCTTCTACTTTAACAACAGGTTCTGTTCCTTCTGTTGTTATGAGATTTCCGTATTTATCAACATTCGGTCTGTACCAATCGATATCTACCAGCTTCTGCTTTATTGTGTACAGGGCGGATACTGAATCGTCTACGAGCTTGTAGTTCGTGCTCGCCGCTCCGTTCACTAAGAGGCCCGCATTAGTATCTACCAATCCTTCTTGATTTAATCCAGTCTTTACAACTCTTGCCTTGTAATCTCCTGCATGTATGGACTTGATATCACCAACAGCATACTCGCCTTCTTTTGCAACAGTCATTTTTGTAGTTTTGTTAGTCACATCAATTGTCACCTTTGGAGCGACCGTTTCTCCTTCCACAACGCCCTCAACTGTAGCTGTAGGTTCCTGTGGCTGACCGTTATATACATACTGCGACTCATATGTCCACTTGATGCTTACTGGGCATGGTGTGATTGTGTATGACGCCCTCTGATTCAGGCCTTGCACGAACTGCACACTGTTATAGTCTGGATCTTTGGACTCTGTTGCTTTTGCAGTGTAAACCCCAGCATCCTTGTAAGTTGTAAGCTCATGTGCTTGTCCATCAATTACAACAACTTTTAGGTCAATCCACTTTTCAGTGTTCTCAATTTTTCCTTTCGCTGTCGGCGCCCAGTTCTCTCCATCGTAAACATGCGTCAATGAAGAAGGGCTCCATTTAATTTCAGAAATCGTTGCTGTAGCCGGGTTGATTTTAAATGTTGTTTTCAGTCCGGATACAGTATAGTTGTCCTTCTGTGCGCCGCTTACAGTTGCTACAACAGGATAGTTATTACCGGCCTTCGTCTGGGCCTGGCTCTGGTCTACAGTCAGAGTAACATCATCTTTGGCAGATCCTCTGCTCTTGATAACATCATTAGCAAAGTATGCGTATGGAACATGCGAGTTTCCATCATAAGTGTACTCTAAAGTAGTACTTGCGTCCGTAGCCGAACTGGTTTTCCAGCTGGCTGATACAGCGCGTGGGTTGATTTTGAAAGATTTTCTAACAGTATAAGGTCCGCCGGCTTCGTCAGTGATTGTGACTGATACTGTTGCTACATAGCTTCCGGCATCTATAGGAGCGCTATCGCTGTCGTATTCTGTACCGGCAGCAGTCGTTCCCTTGTAATGGATCGTTCCGACATTGACGCTGGTAAACTTTGTACAGTTTGTACCATCATTCTTGTATGTTACACTAGCGGGATGCGCAGCCCCGTCATATATAACAGTTTCGGCAGATAATTCGATCTTCGCTTTTTTTAACTCGCAATAATGATCACTACTGGAGTAATCGCAGTTAATGTCCAGCGATCCGTCGTTGACCGTAACTGATGCAGGTCCGTGCGAAGCGCGGTGGTGGACTATATCATACGGCGCTTCCGCATACACCGCACTAACTGCGCCGGTCACCAGGACCAGTGTTGCCAGCAGTACGACCAGCAGTCTCTTTCCTTTCTTCATGTTCTCTCCTTTCATTTATACCTCTAACGAATTGTCGGCTCTCGACAAAAGAGCCGAGTTCGCCTAATCGTAAGGATTATAACCTTGTTTTTGCGAACTTGCAAGTAAACAATATTTAATAATCGTTGATATTTCAATAATTGTGGCTGTTCTTTTGTGTGCCACATTATGTAGGGTCACACCCGCTCTGCGGTGATGACCCGGTCGAGGTGGGCGAGGTCGCGTACGACCCGCAGGCCTTCGTAGGTCTTCGCCTTGGTAAGGAGGCGTTTGACGGATGATGCCTGGTCTGCGCCTATCTCGAGGGCTAGGGTTCCGCCTGAGCGGAGGTGCATGCTCGCGTTATCTGCGATGATGCGGTAGTAGTCGAGGCCGTCACGTCCTCCGTCGAGGGCGAGGCGCGGCTCGTGGTCCTTTACTTCTACATCGAGGGTCTCGATGACATCGCTCTCGATGTACGGAGGGTTGCATACGATGATGTCGTAGGTCTTGTCCTCCGGTATAGCGTCAAACATGTCGCCGAGCAGAAAGATGCAGCGGCGGTTGACTCCGTTGAGACCGGCGTTGCCTATCGCGGTGTGGAGGGCTTCCTCGGAGACGTCGGTCATCGTGATGACTGCTCCGGGTACCTTAGCTGCGATGGATACGCCTATGGCTCCGCTTCCCGTGCAGAGATCGAGGATCTCAGGGTGCTGCAGGTTCTTGCGGTCGATGATTTTGAGGACCTCTTCGGCCAGCACTTCGGTGTCCATGCGCGGGATCAGTACGGACGGGTTCACTCGGAACGGAAGTCCCATGAATTCCTGGAGGCCGACTATGTACTGGAGAGGCATGCCTTCGATCCTGGCATAGATCCTCTTCTCGTACTCTGCGAAGTCGTCGTCCTGCATGAGCTCTCTCGCTCTTGTGATGAGCTCGGTGCGGCTGAGGCCCGTCGCGTAGGACATGATCATCCTCGCTTCGTTCTTGCCGTTTGCCAGCATGCCGAGTGCCGCCTGGCCCCAGGCGAGCGCGTTCTCGTATGTCTTTATATCCTTTGTGTATCTGCGGGCCATGGTCCTGGCCTTGGCGGCCTGGGTCTCTATGTCCGCGATCTGTCTTGCGATAGTGCGGCCGTCGTTCTCCTCGGGCTTTACTATCGTATATTCGTTGTTGTCGAGATCCTCGAGGAACTTGATGGCTTCCTGTATGTCCTCTTCGGTCGCAGGCACATCCGGCTCTTCGAATATTGTAGTATCTTTTTGGGCGAGCGCCTCTTTGGCTGCCTTTGCGTTCTGCTCGCTGTGGGCTTCGACCTCTGCGGCCCATTCCTCCATCTCGCGGCTCACCTGCTCCTCCTCTGCGGAGGATCTTACGATGTTGCCGTCCTTGTCGACGAAGCCGTCTATCTCAGGCACGCCCGGATCGACGTTGACCGCCTTGAGTGAGAGTATGGCTACCTCGAGCTGCTCCATGGTCGGCTCGGCTGTCGTGAGCTTTTGGAGCATGAGGCCCGGCCAGCTCAGCACTCTTACGATAGCGCTGTTTGATCTGCCGGCCCATTTGAGGAGCTCGTAGCTGATGCCGGCGATGACCGGGATCAGGAGGATGCGCGATGCGATCCTGAGGGCCAGGTTAGGCCAGCCGAGGAAGCTGAAGAGGAGCAGCGATATGATTAGTACGAAGACCATGAAGCTCGTGCCGCACCTCGGGTGGAGGGTCGGGAACTTCGCCGCGTTCTCAGGGCAGAGAACTCTGTCGTTCTCGAAGCAGTGTATGGTCTTGTGCTCGGCTCCGTGGTAGCGGAAGAGCGTCTTGATGTCTTCCATCTTGCGTATGGCCGCTACGTAGCCGATGAACATCGCTATCCTCAGTATGCCCTCGAAGAGGTTGAGGATGATCGCGTTGCTTACCCACTTGCCGAGGAAATTGGTCAGCCAGGTCGGAAGTATCACGAAGAAGACGATGGATATGACTACGGCGAAGATGACCGCCGCGGTCATGAGGATGTTCCATGCGGCCTTCGCTCCGAACTTTGAGTTGACCCACTTCTCGAATCTGCCCGGCTCCTCTGCGTACTCAGGCGAGTACTCCTCGAGTATGTCTGCGGATTCCATCAGGGTGCCCATGCCGCTTACAAGCGAGCGCGCGAAGGCGACGCTCCCTCTGACGAACGGGATCTTCATCACTTTCGTTTGAGGGGCTTTCTTTTTAGTGCGCAGGTAGAGCTCGCCCGACGGCAGCCTCATGGCTATGGCCGTGCGGTCAGGCCCCTGCATCATAACGCCTTCCATTATCGCCTGGCCGCCTATGCTGGTCGGGCAGGCTTCTTTTATAAAGATTTTGTCGTAATCCAGTTTTGCCATCAGTTTAATTTCTTAAGCATGAAGTTGATGAAGTCTTTGTTGCTTTTGGTGGAGGAGAGGTTGTCGATGATCTCCTCTGTGACGTCCATGACGCTGCCGGAGCTCATGGCTCTGCGCAGCATGTACATCACCTGGTATTCCTCCTGGGTGAGGAGGAGGTCCTCCCTCCTCGTGCCTGACTTGTACAGGTCGATGGCCGGGAAGATGCGTCTCTCGGAGAGCTGCCTGTCGAGGTGGAGCTCCATGTTGCCGGTGCCCTTGAACTCCTCGTAGATGACATCGTCCATGCGCGAGCCGGTGTCGACCAGCGCGGTAGCGAGTATGGTCACCGAGCCGCCCTCCTCGAGCTTGCGCGCTGTACCGAAGAATTTCTTCGGCGGGTGCAGCGCACCCGGGTCGAGACCGCCCGAGAGCGTCCTGCCGGATGCAGGCACCTCCATGTTGTAGGCTCTTGCGAGCCTGGTGATTGAGTCGAGGAGTATGACGACATCTCTGCCGGTCTCCGCGAGTCTCTTGGCTCTCTCGAGCACCATCTGTGCAACCTTGACGTGGTGACGTGTCTCCTCATCAAAGGTGGAGTATATGACCTCGGAGCGGTGGAGGCTCCTCTTCATGTCCGTGACCTCCTCCGGCCTCTCGTCGACGAGGAGCACTATGAGCTCGATGTCCGGATATTTGTCCTCGATCGAGTTGGCGATCTTTTTGAGGAGGACGGTCTTGCCCGCCTTTGGCTGGGCGACTATGAGTCCTCTCTGGCCGCGCCCGATAGGGGCGACGAGGTCCATGACCCTGGTCGACAGGTCGATGCTCGAATTCTCAAGCACGATCTTTTCGTCAGGGAAGACCGGTGTGAGGTTGTCGAAGTGAGGTCTCTTCCTCGACTCCGCCGGATCCATGCCGTTGACTTCCTTTACGTAGAGCAGGGCGCCGAACTTCTCGGTGCCTCTCGGCTTCCTCGTGATGCCGAGTATCTTGTCTCCCGTCCTCAGGCCGAACCTCCTGATCTGCGTCACGGATACGTAGATGTCCTGCTTGGAGGTCAGGTAGTTGTCGAAGCGGAGGAAGCCGAAGCCGTCCTCGGCTATCTCAAGTATGCCCTCGACCTCAGGGCGCTCCTCCTCGGGGATCTCAGCCTCAGGGGCAGCCTCCTCTGTTTGCGGTATTTCTTCTGTAAGTTCTTCGATCGTTTTTTCTTCTGTCTGGGCCATTATTGGTCTCCTTCTATATTACTTTGAGATCCTTCGCTTCGCTCAGGATGACACGGGTAGTGCGCGGAGGGTCATGTCCCGGGTCGTATTTTGCACGAAGTACGACTGAGCTTTATCTCCCGCATTACTACACACTCACTGCCCTTAAGCGTAACACAGCCTGCAAACGGCGATGCAAAATACGGGAGGGATATGCCCGTAAGCGCCTTTTGAGATCCTTCGCTTCGCTCAGGATGACAGGGGTGGATGACAGGGGTGTTACAGTTCTTCGTTGGCGCCGACGGTGGTCAGGGCTTCCTTTTCGGATTTATCGACCTGGCTTACCTCGAGCCTTCCTATATCTTCGTTCTCTATCTTTTCGTTGAGCGCGAGCAGCGTAGGCGACAGGTAGACAGTCGACAGCTGCTTGCCGTCCAGACTTATGATCGAGCGCTCTGTGAAGTTCTTGCCTCTCAGGTAGTATCTGTCGCCGATCTTGACGACGTCCTTGATGGATATCTTCTTGTGACCCATCTGCAGGTCTATAGGCTCGTAAGGGTTCGTGCCTCCGTACGCGTAGTCCTTGCCGTAGAGCATGTCATAGGCGAGGGCCCTCTGATCCTCGAGGTAGGAGCTGTCATCCTCCATGTCGTTGCTCTGCTGGTAGTCGAAGAGTATGCCCTCGTGAGCGAGGCCCGCGTCCTCGAGCAGCATGCCGCCGGCCTGGTAGGAGTAGATGTCCTTGTCCTCCTTTGGCAGGCCCATGTTGTCCCAGATGACATAGCGCGTGCAGTACAGATCCTTTTGCTTGTAGTTCTCCTCCTTGACATCGAGGGCCGGTATGTGGTCGCCGTAGATGATCATCACGGTCGGCTCGCCGCTCTCCTCGATGGCCTCGATCAGGTCGCCTATAAAGGTATCCATCTCGTGGCACTCGTTGAGGTAGTACTCGTACTTCCACTTGGTCTCTTCATCGTCACAGGTGACTTCCGTGTACGGGTTCTTGAAGACCTTCTCTGTCGGGTAGGCGCCGTGGCCCTCGACGGAGATGACGTGCATGAAGTCCCTCTCCTCGGTGCTCTCCATGATGTCCATGATCTCGCCCGTGAGGACGGTGTCCTTGCACCAGTTGGTCGGTGTGAAGGAGACGTTGTTCATGTATTCGACCGATGTGAAGGTATCGAAGCCGAGGTTGGCGTATACCTCATTGCGGTTGTAGAAGAGAGCCCTGTGGTCGTGGAGCGCGCTCGTCGCGTAGCCGTGGCTGCGCGTGACGTATGCCATGCTCTCGAGAGTCTTGTCTCTCAGCTTGCCCTTGTACGGGTACTCGCCCGGTCCGAAGAACTTGGCGCTTATGCCGGTCAGGAGCTCGAACTCGGTATTGGCCGTGCCCGCTCCGCAGGCCGGCACCTCGAAGCTGCCTGAAGTGTAGTTCTTGTACAGATCATTGAATACCGGAGTCGGGTCCTGCGACACCTTGATGTTGGAGTAGTCCTGAGCCACGGTGAAGGACTCCATCTGGAGGACTATGATGTTAGGGTGATCGAGGCTGTCTGTCTTGTCAGGCAGGATGGTATCCGTGCCCTTTTCGGTCTTGTCCTTGAGTATGCCCGTGATCATGTCCTCGGAGTAGCCCTTAGGCTTGCCTATGCCTCCGCTGACCGAGGTCGTGAGGAAGCAGTACGCAAGGCCGTAGTCCCTGTAGGCGTAGTTGAGGTTACCGAAGAAGGTCGCCACAAGACCTGTCCTGATAGCGCCCAGCACCGCGCCTCCGGTAATGAGGGCGGTCACCAGTATGGCGGCTATGCTCTTTTTGTAGTTGATGTTCTCCCACTTGCGGCTCCTGATGAAGATCATGATGATCGCAATGGCCACAAGGCTGACTGCCACGATAGCGAGCGTGATCTGGGTACCGCTGTAGTAGGTCCTGGCGATGGTGAGTCCGTCCGCTACGTTCTGGAGATCGTAGAGCGTGAACGGCGTCATCCTCGAAAGCAGTATACCGCCGTTGACCGTTCCTATGGCTATCCACACAAGGGATACGATGAACCACACGAACCTGCGCCTTTTGAAGAGCAGCGCCAGGGTCATCGGGCAGAAGATAAGGAGTGTGTTGAAGAGGAAGACTATAGGGTGGGTGAACGCCCAGATGATGCCTTCAAAAGGACCGGTTGTCACCCTTGCGAAGATCTCCATGTACAGGTTGATCAGAAGTGCCGAGAGCGCCATGAGTCCGAGGTACTTGGCCTCGTGCTGGCTGGCGTCGTAGTACTTCGTCTCTCTCTTCGGGAAGATCTTATAGAAGATCTTCTGTACAAACTGCTTTATCTTCTGGAGTATCACGAGCAGCCTGCCGCCTATCTTCCTCGCTGTATTCTTGATAGCTTCTTTTTCGTTGTCCTGCAAAGTCATGCCTCCTGCAAACTGTCTGCGAGCCTTGCGAATTCCTCGAGGCTCAGAGTCTCGGCTCTGCGGCCCGGGTCTATGCCCGCGGCCTCGAGCGCCTCAGACAGTGTTTGTTTGTCGTAGTTGTGAAGCGCCGCCAGCGAATTGCCCAGCGTCTTGCGCCTCATCGAGAACCCCGCCTTGACGCAGTCGAAGAGCAGTTTCTCGTCTCTGACCGATACGGCCGGTTCGTCTCTGAGATCGAGCCTCAGTACCGCCGAGTCCACACCCGGTACCGGGTAGAAGCACTCGCGTGGTACGTCGATTATCTCTGTGACTGTGGCGTGGTAGTGAACCTGATAGGTGATCGCACCCGAGGCTCTTGTGCCCGGCTCAGCCGCTATGCGGTCCGCGACCTCCTTTTGCATCATCACCGTTATGCTCTTTGCGCCTGTGCCGGCCTCGAGCAGCTTCATGATGATAGGGGTGGTTATATAGTAAGGTAGATTTCCGATGATGCGGAGCTCATCGAGGCCGTGCTCCTCCATGGCGTTATGCGTTATGGTCCGGATGTCCTCCTCGAGTATGTCCCCGAGGATCAGCTCGACATTGTCCATGCCGAAGGTCTTGATCCTGAGGCCCTCGATCATCTCGGGGTCGAGATCGACGGCTATTACATAGCCGGCCCTCTCCGCCAGCGGCAGGGTGAGGGCGCCCGTCCCGGGCCCGATCTCGAGCACGAGCGACTTGTCCGTCACTCCGCTCTCATCGATTATCCTATTGATAACTTCATCGTCTATGAGGAAGTTCTGTCCGAGCCTCTTGTCGGGCCTGACCCCGGCCAGGCTCGCAGGCCTGCCCCTGAACTCCCTTTTAACGTGTTTGCTTTTTGACTTTTTTGACCGCTTCCCTGAGCTCATCTGTATCTATACCGAATCCTCTTAATTTCTTTACCATCGCTCCGGCGTTGCCGTAGCCTATGCCGAGCTCCCTGCAGACCGCGGCTCTCAGCTCCGAGGCTCCCTCGCTGCCGGCAAGCCCCAGCTCCGTCAGAGTCCTGATGTCCAGCCGAGATCCTTCGCTTCGCTCAGGATGACGTGACTGGCTCAGGGGACAGGTCCCTGGGCCAAATGATCCGGGTTGGCCCAGGGACCTGTCCCCTGAGCCAGCTACTCTTGCCAGTGCCTTTTCGAGTGCTTCTCTTATCACTTCCGGCGATGCGTTCTCGACTCCTATGTCATCCGCGAGTGTCGCATCCTCTCGGGATACATACGCCTGCACGGCATCCGGGAACTTCTCTGTCAGCTTGCGGCGGATCTGCTCTCCGGCATGGTCGGGGTCAGTCAGTATGACCAGGCCCTTTTCCTCATACGCCTTGGCTATGACCGCCCAGGTCTCCGCTGTGATCCCGTAGCCGTGGGTCGGTATGATCAGCGCGTCCGCAGCGCGCGATACCGCGTCCACATCGTCCCTGCCCTCGACCACTATCGCGCGGCTGAGTGAGAGCTTACTGTCCACTGCTCTCACCGCCTTCGGCGCCGGACGCGCCCTCATCATCAAAGATGAAGAGCAGCTCTCCCGGATTTAAAAGCCTCAGCTGCCTGCGGGCCTGGTCTCTTATGTACTCCTGCTCGCTGGTGTTCTCGAGCTCGGCCTTGAGCTCATCGCGCTCCTTCTGGAGAGCGATCTGCTGCTTTTTGAGCGCTCTGTTCTCGGCCTTGAGTCGGACTATGTCCTTGCCGCACATGGTCGCAAGCAAAGCGAAGGCCAGCACGAGCAGGATGATCATGATCCTCTTGTTGCGTGTCTTCCTCGCCTGCATGAAGCGGCGCCTCTCATCTATCCTCGCAGCGAGGTCCTCCTCGCTGTAGGTGAAGTCGAGATCAGGCTCCTTTGTATCTGCACTGTGTATGAATTGATCGGACAATTAACTGCCTCCGTTTGTTATCAGAAGTCGAGGAACTTCCTCGGGTTGTAAGCCGTGCCGTCGAGTCTGACCTCGAAGTGCAGGTGGCTTCCGAAGCTGTTGCCTGTATTACCTACCAAAGCGATGTTCTGTCCCTGGTATACCCTGTCGCCCGCGCTTACAAGCAGGCGGCTGCAGTGACCGTATCTGGTGACGCGGCCGTTCTCGTGGTCGATGTCCACGCAGAGTCCGTATCCGGAGTACCAGGTCGCCCTGATGACCTTGCCGCCGTCGGCAGCGTAGATCGGTGTACCGGTCGATGCTCCGAGGTCGATACCCTCGTGCATACGGCCCCAGCGTCCTCCGAACTCGGATGTGACCACGTAACTCTGGAGCGGCAGCATGTATGTGCCGGTCGGAGCAGTCTTAGGTCTCTCCTTGGTACCTACCAGGATGATCTTGTCCTTCTTTGGTCTTATGACCTCGGTGCTGATCTCATCCCTCTGGGTGACCTCTCCGGCAACCTTGGTGAGCGTACCCTCAAATACCTGGACGCCGTTCTCGCCCTCCTGCTCGAGGTGAGTGTCGCCCTGGTAGTACTCATCGGATTCCTTCTTGATGGTCTCGTACTCGATGACCTCCTTGAGTCTGCCCGTCTCGACCATCTTGACTGATACAGGCTCTACCGACGATCTGATGCAGACCTTGTCGCCCTGCTCGACCTCTGTCGCTACCTGGCTGTTGTCTTCGTTATATATATTGGCATCCTCGACGCCGAACTGTTTGGCAAGGCTTGTGACGGTCTCGCCCTCCTCAACTATGTGGAAGGTCTCCATATTGCCGCCCTCGGCCATGATGCGTCCCGCCTCGGCGCTGCTCTGCACGCTGCTGAGAAGCACATTGATAGGCTTGATGCTGAGTTCGTTGGTGAACTCGGCCGACTCGAGAGTCATGCCGTTGTCAGGCTGGCTCAGGACCTCAAGCGTATCCTTGAGAAGACTCTCCGCCTCGGCCTCGTCCTTGACGATGGCCACGACCTTGTCGCCGTCGTATACGGCGAAGGCCCCGGTCTCGATATCCGTCATGTATATGAACTTGTTGACCGCGGTGTCCGCATCGTCCGTGCTCCTGCCCCTGGCGTCGACGAGGTTGAATGTGACGTTCTGGTTGGCCACGAACTCAACTCCGGTCTCTCCCTTGTTGTTTTGTGAGAGCTTGTCGCCGGCGATCTCGAGCACGTCTGTGACTTCCTCCTGCTCCTTGACATAGCCGAGGACCTTGCCGTTGTATGCGTACTCGTAAACCGTGAAGCGATCGAATATGACCAGGATGCCTGCGGCCAGCATGACGACTACGAGAAGTCCGATGCCGATCTGCCTCCTGGAGTTCCTGTATGTGGAAGCGATGCTGTGAGCCTCTTTGGCGAAGCCCGTGCCGAGACGCTCCAGCCTCTCATCGCCCCTGTCCTGAGCCCTGTCGTGGGCATCGAGAAGCGATGTGAGAGCAGCGCCGAAGCCGCTCATCTTGTACAGGCTCTTCTCGGCCGGAGCGCTGCTGGCGCTCTGTCCTGCGTTGCCCCTGATGCCGGCTTTGGACTTTTCCTTCCTGAGCGCCTGCCTGGCGGCTTTCTTCTCCTCTTTTGCCTGAGCCTTTGCGGCCTTGGCCTGGGCCCTTGCCTTGCGCTTAGCCTGCTGGCCGGCCTTCCTGCTGCGCTCGGTCTTGTCTGTAGTCGCAGCCTTTTCGATCGGCTCCCTCGCAGGCGGAACTACAGCCGCAGTCTCTGCATGGGAAACGGCTTCTGCGGCCGTAGCTTCCGGCAGCGGAGCTACCGGCTCTGATGCCGCTGCCGCTGCGGCTACCGTGCTCGTCTCTGCCGCCGCAGCCGCCTCCTCGTCGCCGAGTATCTTCACGTGGGCTCTCTCAGGCTCCATTATCTTGAGCCCGATCCCGAGATCCTCCGGATCGATGTTGGTCGCATCTCCCGGATTGAGATTGTGTTCCTTTAAGTATCTGGCATAGGCCAGGGCGACCGACTTCATGTCGGCATCACCGAGATCAGCCTCTGCCGCAGTATCTGCTGCCGGCTCTGCCGGGATCTCCTCCGGCTTTGCCTCCTCTGCAGGCTGCGCAGCTTCTGTATGCTTTACCGGAGCCACAGGCTTGCCGTCAACCACATCCTGAAGTATGACCACAGGCTTGACCGGCTCCTCGTGGGTAGGCTCTGTGAATGCAGGCAAGCCAATATCCTCCGGCTCCACGAATGTGGCATCGCCGGGGCTTAAGTTCTGATCCTTAAGGTATTTGGCGTAGGCGAGAGCCAGGGTCTTCATCTCATCGGCTGTAAGATCCGGTGCCTTAGGCTCGGCTACCTCCGAGTAGACCTCTGTACGCTTGCCCTTCCTGTCCTGTTTGTTGTCCTGCCTGTCGCTCACTGTTTGTTATTTCCGATCCATTTATATGCTTCTTCGGCGCGCTCCCTGCAGCAGCTGCACACCATGCCCTCGTCGGTATATCCGGTGTCTCTGCAGATGGAACATCTATAGCGCCTGCTCAGGTAATCCTCCGGATAGCCGTTGGCATCCAGGAGGTCCTTCCTTCTCTTCTCAAGAGCCGCCCTCTGTGCCCGGAGCTCATTCCTCGCATCGCTTGCGTCCGCTCCCGGCCTTATCGAGAGAAGTCTCTGATTCATCCGGCTCTCGGCCTCAAAGATCTCCTCCATCTCAGGGATCTTTGCTCTGACCTCGGCGATCCTCGCATCCTGCTCGGCCTCGCCTTCATTCCTTATATATTCGAAGTAGTCGTTTAGGACCTTGCGGCTTACCATGCTGCCGCCGTCCTGACTGCTCTTGTCTCCTGACTGATTACCGCCCGTCGCGTTCGATGATTCGAGTCTGGTATTGACTCCGCCCGCCTCGAGCCTGCGGTTCTCCAGGACCTTGTTGACGTATCTCAGATTTGGCTCCCTGAGCCCGGCCGAAGCCCTGCAGGCATCGAGCACCTCGGCTATGGTGCAGCCCATCTCGTCGAACCAGCGGTCCATGATCTCCCTGTCGGCCGGCGCCGCCAGTCTGTTGAAGCCGAGCGACCTGAAGACCTGGCTGTAGTAGGAGTTCCTGAGGCTGTGCTTGTCGAGAAGACGCTTTGCATCCTCGACAGTCTCGCAGCCCTCCTCCGTCCAGCGGAGCGCGACCTTGAAGATATAGTCTATGCTGTACTTCTCGAGGTCGGCACAGTAGTCTATCGCGAAGTCGAATATCTCCGGCTTTATGCCGTAGACCTTGACTGCATCCGCGATCTTGCTTGTCTCCTGCCTGGATACCGTGCGGCCCGTGACCTCCTGGTACTTCCTGTATATCTCTCTGAGCCTGGTGTCGGTCAGCCTGACCGCCGGCTCCTCATTGTCATACTCAGGATCATCGAGTGAAACGTACAGATCCTCGCCTGGGTCTTCGGCCGCTTCCTCTGCATCAGAGACCGCGACAACATCGACATCGGCAGGCTCCTCGGCCGCCCTGCCGTAGAGCTGGCCTATGAGGCTGAGGAAGTCGATCCTCTCGATCTCCTCTCCGTCCTCTGTGAGCTCCTTGCGGCGGCGGATGGCTCCTCTCGATGCCCAGTAGATCCAGGCCTCCTCGATCTCGTCCTCGCTGAGCCCGAGACTGATCGCGAGCTTGCGCGAATCCATGTCCTCATCGAACTGCGCGTACATGCTGCCGAGGATGTACACCTTGACGTAATCGCCCGGCGCATCCGGCAGGTACTCACTGATGAAGAGATTCTCTATCGAACTCTTATGCAGGAAGATGTCCTTCTTTTTTTCTATTGAAAGTATGACTTTTGCCATTCACTTCTCTTCTTAATTACTCTATGAGATCTGTGAGATTCTAAATGCTTTCCTAGTCATAACGGCGTTGCCGTAATGATGAAAGCATTGATCTTCGGAGGCTGAGCTCCTCCGATAACTGCTTCGCTCAGAATGACAGTGCTGTCATCCTACTCCCTTCTGTCATCCTGAGGGAGCGTAGCGACCGAAGGATCTCATTCATCCGGTTCTATTAGATCCTAAATGCTTTCCTAATCATAACGGCGTTGCCGTAATGATGAAAGCATTGATCTTCGGAGGCTGAGCTCCTCCGATAACTACTTCGTTCAGGATGACGGTTCTACTGCTCGCGGGCCATGTTGCCGAACTTGACGTATCTCGGGATCCATGTGAGGTTGGCTATGCCGACAGGACCGTTCCTGTGCTTGGCTATGTTGACCGCGCAGGTAAGTCCCGTGCTGTCGTCGATGTTGGCCCTCTCGTCCTCCGAGCTGTAGTAGTCGTCACGCTTTAGGAAGATGACGACGTCCGCGTCCTGCTCGATCGCTCCGGAGTCTCTCAGGTCTGAGAGCTTCGGCATGTGATCGCCTCCGCGCTGCTCCGGTCCTCTTGAGAGCTGGGAGAGGAGTATGACCGCGCAGTTGAGCTCCTTGGCCATGATCTTGATCGACCTTGTGATCGCCGCGATCTCCTTTTCTCTCTGCTCTATCCTGTATCCGCCCATGCTCATCAGCTGGAGGTAGTCGATGACCACGAGGTCGAGGTCTCCCTTCTCCTGCTTGAAGCGGCGGCATTTGTTCTTCATCTCTACAGGCGTGATGACGGAAGTCTCGTCGATCGCCATGTCGAGTCCGTAGAAGCTCTCCTGGGCCTCGCTCAGATCCTCCCACTCGTCAGCGCTGATCTCGCCCTTGTGGATGTGCTCGAGAGGAACGCTCGAAGTCATCGAGAGAAGTCTCTCGCCGAGCTGAGTGTTGGCCATCTCAAGGCTGAAGACCATTACCTTTTTACCTATCGATGCGGCATGCTCCGCCACGTTGAGGGCCCAGGCCGTCTTGCCTACGCCCGGACGGGCCGCGAGTATGATGAGGTCTGTCTTCTGGAAGCCTCCGAGTATCTTGTCGACGTCCCTGAAGCCTGTCGGGATGCCCTTGTCGTTGCCGTTCTTTTCGAGTTCCTGAAGCTGGCGGATGTTCTCGATTAGTACATCGCCTACTGGGACGTAGCTCGTGCGCTGGGCCTTGTGTGCGATCTCGAGTATCCTCTGCTCGGCGTTGTCGAGTATGTCCTCCGGAGGTAGCTCCTGAGTGTAGGCCGCATCGCGAATGACCTCGGCCTCATTGATGAGCTGTCTCATCTTGGACTTGTCCGAGACGGTCTCGGCGTAGTAGCGCGCATTCGAAGGCACGATGGCTTCGTCCATGAGGCGGCTTAAGTATGTCATGCCGCCGACCATGTCCGAGGTCTTGCGCTGCTTGAGCGCGGAGTACACGGTCGTGATGTCTATGCCCGTGCCCTTGCGATCCATGTCGAGCATGGTCTCAAATATCTCTTTGTGCTCTCTGAGATAGAAGTCCTCGCCCCTCAAGAGCGCGCTGACGTCGGCCCTGGCATCCTGATTCTTGAGCATGGATCCCAGCACCGCCTTCTCCGCGTCTATGTCTGTTGGAGGCAGAAGCACCTCTTTTCTTTCTTCGTCCATTTTGTCTACCAATTAATATGTGATCAGTATGAGAAGTCCCTTAGCCCTCGATCTTTACACCGACGTTGGCGCTCACATCCTGGAAGAGCTTGATCTCTACCTTGACCACGCCTGTCTCCTTGATCGGCTTGTCGAGCACGATCTTCCTCTTGTCGATATCCTCGCCTGTCTGCTCCTTGATGGCATTGGCGATGTCCATCGAAGTGATCGAGCCAAAGAGTTTGCCGTTGTCTCCGACCTTGGTCCTGAGTACGACTTCCTTGCTCTCGAGCTTCTTTGCGAACTCCTCAGCCTCGGCTCTGTCGGCAGCGTACTTCTCGGCAGCCTTGGCCTTCTCTCTCTCGATGGCCTTTACGTTGGCAGCCGTAGCCTCAACAGCGAGCCCCTGCGGGATCAGTTTGTTCCTTGCGAAGCCGTCGCTAACCTTGACAGTATCTCCTGCCTTGCCTGTACCTTTTACGTCCTTTTTGAGAATTACTTCCATATCTATATCTCCTATGTCTCTATGAGATCCTTCGCTGCGCTCAGGATGACAGTACTGCTCCGTGAGATCCTAAATGCTTTCTTCGTTCATAACGGCGTTGCCGTAATGATGAAAGCATTGATCTTCGGAGGCTGAGCTCCTTCGATAACTACTTTGTTCAGGACGACATTACTGTCATCCGATACTGTTTTGTCATCCTGAGGGAGCGTAGCGACCGAAGGATCTCAGCCATCCGATTCCTCGAGATCCTTCGCTGCGCTCAGGATGACAATTCTATCGGATCAGTTCTATCTCCTGTGTTTTGCTCATTGTTTTGCGGCGCTCTTCCTCCTCGCGCTCGAAAGCTTCCTTGACGAGCTTCTTGATCTGGGCGAGCACCTCGGCGAGAGGCTCATCCGTCTGGACAGCCGCCGATGTGAAATGGCCGCCTCCTCCGAGCTTCTCCATGAGGGTCTGCACGTTGAGTTCCCCCAGGGACCTCGCACTCACCACCGTCTGGCCGCGCTCGTTTCGTCCGAGTGCGAACGAAGCCTTTGTCCCCTTGACGGTCATCAGCTCATCCGCCACCTGGGCGTTGATGATCTGGGTGTTGCTGGTCGTGCCCTCGCTGATCGCATAGGCCACATCATCGTCGGCAAACTCCGCGTGAGCTATGGCGTCGGCCTTGGCCTTGAAGTCCTCCCTCCTTACCTGGAAGAAGCGCTTGACCTCTGTCGTATCCGCGCCGCCTCTTTTAAGCCACGAAGCCGCCTCGAAGGTCCTGACTCCCGTCCTTCCGGAGAAGTTGTTGGAGTCGACCATGATGCCCGCCAGCATCGCCTCGGCCTCGAGCTTGTTGATGAATCTCTTCTGCGAGAAGTGCTGCATCAGCTCCGTGAGAAGCTCACTTGCCGATGAGGCGTACGACTCGATGTATGCGACAGCCACGTTCTGGTACGAATCGTCGGTCAGCCTGTGGTGGTCGATGATGACCTTTGTGTTGCAGGCATCCACCAGCTCCGGGCTCTCTACAAGCACCGGGCGGTTGGTGTCCACTATGATGAGAAGCGACTTGTCTGTCACCATCCGAAGAGCCCTCTCCGGCTTGATGATGTTGTAGTCCTCAGTGTCCATGACCTGCTCGTATATGGTATCCAGAGCGTAATTGTGCTTGTCGATGACTATATACGAATCCTTGTCCATGTAAGTACACACGGCGCTGGCTCCGACTGCGGCTCCGAAGGAGTCCATGTCCGGCCACCTGTGTCCCATGATGAAGACCTTGTCTGCCTCACTGATGAGGTTCTTCATCGCGTGGGCGATGACCTTGGCCTTGGCGCGGTTGTTCTTCTCGAGGGACTGAAGAGTGCCCCCGTAGTAGCGCGTGCCCTCGTCATCCTTGACGACGGCCTGGTCGCCTCCGCGTCCGAGCGCCAGCTCGAGCGCCGCCTCAGCGAGCTCCGAAGACTCGATGAGGGATATCGACGAGATGCCGGCTCCGATACTGATCGAAGCCGGGAAGTCGATCTGTGACTCGATCTTCCTGACTTCATCGAGGACACTGAAGTTGTCCTCGATCATCTCGGAGAGCTTTGCCTGCCTTGTGTACATTATGTATGTGTCATCGCCCGTGCTTGTGACCGGCGACTCATAGCTGTCGCCCCACTTACGCACGATGCCGTCGATCTGGGAAGGGATGACCCTCCTGTAGTCCTCCGGCGCGCTCGCGATGAGCTCGTCATAGTTGTCAATGCTGATGTATACGATTGCTGCCTTGTCGCTCTCGAGCTGGGTCCTGTAGGACTCCCTGGCCGTGGCTTCGTCAAAGAAGACGACCAGATCCGTATCCTCGGTAGCGTCCTCGTTGACCCAGAGCTTGAAGTACTTGTCGTTACGGTCGACGATGATCTCCTCAACGTTGGCCGTCAGAAGCTGCTCTCTCTTGACGCCCGTGAGCGTAAAGAAATTGTTCCCTATGATGTCCTCGTAGACGAAGACGTTCTTCATGAGCGGGTTGGCCGCAACTACGATCCCGTCCGGATCGACCGTGCACGCCGGTATAGGCAGCGACGCGATATAACTGTTATCCATATAATTGATACCTCTGAACTGATATCCCGTCCCGATATCTCCGTAAAGACATCCGGTCAAGATACCTTATACTGATATCTCCCCGATATCTTTACTTGAATGCGTCCCTGAATACCTCTATAAGACGGTTTAATTCCTCGAGGCTGTAGTACTCGAGCTCGATCTTGCCCATCGCCTCATTGCCCGCAATGCGGACCTTGGTCCCGGTCAGCGACATGAGCTCTCTCTCGACAGCCTGGATCTCGGCCGAAGCGGCTGTTGCTGAGTCGACTTTTTTCTTGCGTTTCTTGCGCTCCGGCCTCAGCTCATCCTTGACCTTCTCGGCGAGCTTTTCGGTCGCCCTTACGGAAAGATCATTTTTGATGATCTTTTCGGCGACTTCCATCTGCCTCTTCTTGTCCGGGATGTTGATGATCGTGCGTCCGTGTGCCGCGGACATCTGTCCGGTGGACACGTAATGCTGGATCTCCTCCGGAAGCTTGAGAAGCCTGATCGTATTCGTTATATATGTACGGCTACGTCCCAGTGAAGCACTCACCTGTTCCTGCGTGAAGCCGTATGTCTCCGTCATCGACTTGAGACCCAGAGCCTCCTCGATAGGATCGAGGTCCTCCCTCTGCATGTTCTCGATGATCGCGACTATTGCATTCTGCTTGTCGTCAAAGTTCCTTATGATGCACGGGACGGTCCGAAGGCCCGCCTGGCGTGAAGCACGCCAGCGTCTCTCGCCGGCAACCAGCTCGTAGCCGCCCGTGCTCTCGCGCACGATCAGCGGCTGAATGACGCCGTTGGTCCTGATGGACGAAGCGAGCTCCTTGAGCTTCTCTTCGTCGAAGTTCCTTCGAGGCTGAGCGCTGTTGGGACGGATATCGTTGATATCTATGTACAGCACCCTGTCATCTTCCTCTGGGGGAACGTCGTCCTTCGTGCCGGCCGTCTTAGCCCCGGTTTTAGCCGTAGCCGCTTTCTTTGGCGCAGCCTTTTTCGAAGCAGCTTTTTTAGGGGAACTGTCGTCCCCCGTAGTATCTTCCGAGGTCTCCTCAGCTGCCGGCTCCTCCTCGAATATAGGGGCGGCGTCCGCAAAGAGTGCGTCGAGACCCCTTCCAAGTCCTGCTTTTTTAGCCATTTTTCTTCGCTTTCTTTCTTGCTTTATCTCTTGCCAGGAACTCCTTGGTGAAATCCTGGTATGCCTTAGCTCCCTGTGCGGTCGGATCATAATCGATGATCGGTTTGCCGTAGCTCGGCGCCTCGGCGAGTCTCACGTTCCGCGGGATAATGGTATCGTACATTGCAGGGCCGAAGAAGTTCCTTACGTCCTCGACTACGGCCTGCGAAAGATTGGTCCTCCCATCGAACATCGAGAGGATTACTCCGTCGACATAGAGATCCGGGTTCATCCTCTTCTTGACCATTTCAATCGTGCTGATCAGCTGGCTTACTCCCTCGAGCGCATAGAACTCGCACTGGATAGGGATGAGCACGCTGTCGACAGCGGTCAGAGAATTGATCGTCAATATTCCCAGTGAAGGAGGGCAGTCGACGAGGATGTAGTCGTACTCGTCCTTGACTGAATCTATAACTCTCTTTAGTCGTCCCTCGCGGCCCTCAAGCTGGGCAAGCTCGACCTCGGCTCCGGCCAGATCAACGCTGGCAGGGAGGAGGAAGAGGTTCTCCGTATTGGTCGGCAGCACTGCCTTCCTGACGTCAAAAGTCGTATCTATCAGAGCATCATAAACAGTGAGTTTTAAAGTCCGTTTGCGGATGCCGATACCGCTGGTCGTGTTCCCCTGCGGATCGATGTCCACCATCAGGACTTTCTTGCCCCTGTATGCCAGGCAGGCCGCAAGATTGATATTTGTAGTCGTCTTGCCGACGCCGCCCTTCTGATTGAATATAGCAATTGCTTTGCCCATTGATACACCTCCTTCGGGCGCAGTGCCCGATTAAACACTTCAGCGTATTATACGACAAAATGTGTTCCCTTTTCTACTTTATATATGCATATTTATGTGACGTTTCCGTGGTTTTTGTGGCCTTTATCCAATGCATCGCACACCTAGTATCGATTCGGTTTTATTACCACAACATATTGAGGTCTCGGCAACGTTTCATGTGAAACAATTTGCAATTTTCGGCCAGCTCATTAATCTGGCTCAAATGACGCCCTCGTGCGATGTTTCTTGTGAAACATTTTGAACTCTCTCACTCCTCCGCTGAGCTCTGAAACGATATGCCCCTCAATCGGGGACGTCCCTACATCCCCTGTTCCCGGTATAAAAAACCAGAGCGATGTTTCTTGTGAAACATCGCCCCGAATCGTTCCTTAACCCTACTTCCCGATCACAATCAGTACGTGTCCGGAGATGTCAGCAGGGGAGTCGGCAGGGTATGCAGCAACGCGATCAACGCTTCCCTTGAATCGCTTCAGGGCCTTGCCGGCTTCTTCGATTTCGGTAAGATAATTCTCGCCTTTGTAGGAGACAAACGAGCCTCCCTTCTTAACGAACGGCAGGCACCATCCGGCGAGCTTATCGAGACTTGCAACAGCTCTCGAGACGCAGAGATCAAAGCCTTCCTTATACTCCGGCTTCTTTGAGATCTCCTCCGCTCTGGTGTGAACGGTAGTTATATTTTTTAGCCCCAAAGTTTCCGCAAACTCATCAATGACTTTGAGTCTTTTGAGCGTCGAATCCAGCAGGACGAATTCCTTATCCGGGCTGACTATTGCGAGCAGCGCTCCGGGGAATCCCGCGCCGGTACCTATATCTATAATTCTCTTTGCTTGGACATACTCCGGCAGATCGGTCACAGCAAGCGAGTCGGCTACGTGCTTTACAAGAGCTTCGTTCCTGTCTCTGACCGCAGTAAGATTGATATGCTCGTTGCGTTCGAGGACCATATCAAGATAGGAGAGAAGCCGGTCAGTCTTATCCTCCCCATACTTGTTGTTGAGCTGTTCTATTATCCGCTTACTATCTTCTTTCATAATATGTTGAATATGTTCAGTTCGTCATTCCTCAGTTAAAGTTCAGGCTTGCTTCTTTGACCTCATTTCCTTTTCGAGATATACCAGCAGCACATTTATATCCGCCGGCGATACTCCGGATATGCGGCTCGCCTGACCGACCGTCACCGGCCTGATCTCAGAGAGCTTCTGCCTGGCCTCAAGCCTGAGTCCTCCGATGGAATTATAGTCGAGTTCATCAGACAATTTTTTGTCCTCGAGATTTCTGAGCTTTTCGACCTCTCCGATCTGCTTGCGTATATATCCCTCATACTTGAGCATTACCTCGACCTCAGTCTTTTCGTTCTGGCTGAGAGCCGGGCGGGACTCATCATCTATCTCCGCCAGATCCTCATAAGAGATCGCAGGTCTTTTGAGCATATCCGCGAAGCTCTGATTGGCGGTCTCGCCGATCTCAAGTCTCTTCCTCTCAAGCAGCCTTATCTCATCATCCGAGGCTGCCCTCTCAAGCGGCTCATCCACCTCATGCTTTAAGAGGAATCCTCTGAAGACATCTATATCCACTCTCTTCTTCCTGAGCCTCTCGACCTCGGCATCGACAGCAGCCTTCTTGGCCAGATATCTCTGATACCTCTCCTCGCTGACCGAACCGAACTCATAACCGATCTCAGTCAGTCTGCGGTCGGCATTGTCCTGCCTCAGCAGGAGTCTGTACTCGGCCCTGGAGGTCATGATCCTGTACGGCTCGTTTGTGCCCTTGGTGACAAGGTCGTCTATGAGGACTCCTATATAAGCCTGGTCGCGCCTCAGGATGAGAGGGGACTCTCCCCTGAGCTTCCTGACCGTATTGATGCCCGCGATCAGTCCCTGAGCCGCAGCCTCCTCATAGCCAGAGCTACCGTTGAACTGTCCGGCGCAAAAGAGGCCATCCATCAGCTTGCTCTCGAGGCTCGGTCGAAGCGATAGAGGATCGATGCAGTCGTACTCGATCGCGTACGCGGGGCTTAGAATTTCAGCATGTTCAAGCCCTTTTATGGTCGCGTAGAATTCGTGCTGGACATCCTCCGGCAGACTCGAACTCATGCCCTGTATGTACATCAGATCGGTGTCCAGACCCTCCGGCTCGACGAAAAGCTGGTGTCTCTTCCTGTCTCTGAATCGCGATACTTTGTCCTCGATAGACGGACAGTATCTCGGCCCGACTCCGACGATATTTCCGGAGTACATGGCCGACTTCTCTATATTATCCATGATGATCCTGTGGGTCTCCTCGTTGGTATACGAGAGCCAGCAGGATATCTGGTCGATATCGAATTGCTTATCCTCGTTCATAAAGCTGAACGGGACTATATGCTCGTCGCCGAGCTGCTCTGTCATGACCTCATAGTCGAGCGTATCCTTGTGCATCCTCGCCGGTGTACCCGTCTTGAAGCGGCGGACAGGGAAGCCCATCTCGCGGAGCTGCCTGCCTAGCTCAGTCGACGGCCTGAGGCCTGACGGACCGGAGATCCTGACATCGTCTCCGATGAATATCTTGCCCGCAAGGAAGGTCCCCGTGCACACGATGACCGCCCTGCAGCTGTACTCACTGCCGTCTGAAGTCCTGACGCCAACTACAGTACCCAGGCTGATTCCTGTAAGATTATTGCGATTATTGTTATCTTCTTCAGAAATCCGGCCGTTCTGACCCTCATTCTCCACGATAAGCTCTGTAACCTCATCTTCAATAAGATCAAGCTTCTCCTGCTCCCTTATCGTACCGAGCATCTCAAGATGATACTTCTGCTTGTCGGCCTGAGCCCTCAGAGAGTGGACCGCCGGCCCCTTGGATGTGTTGAGCATCTTGGACTGGATAAAGGTCTTGTCTATATTGAGGCCCATCTCTCCGCCGAGAGCATCGACCTCTCGCACGAGGTGGCCCTTGCCCGTGCCGCCTATCGAGGGATTGCACGGCATCATCGCAACGGACTCGATATCCGTACAGAACATCGCGGTCCGCATTCCCATGCGCGCACAAACGAGCCCGGCTTCGCATCCCGCGTGCCCGGCCCCAATCACTATTACATCAAACTTATTATTACCTGATTCGACTTCAGACATTTCTTCTCATCTAGACCTCAAAATAAACTAACGGAATTCTAACACAAAAAAAGAATTGACAAAACCTGCATAATCAGTACAATGTATATACAAGATGTATATACATTGTAAAAGGAGAATTATACTATGATTTCAAGCATCCGTTCATGGGGCAACAGTCAGGGGCTGTACATACCAAAAAAACTATTAAATGAAGTAAATCTTCAGGTCAATGATGCTGTGGAAATAAGTGTATCCGGTAATACAATTCTAATACGTAAGGATGAAACCTCCGATGTAAAACGCAGAGCTTGGGAATCTCTGCAGGCGATACGAAGCGCCCATAAGGAGAGACAAATTCTCAGCAGCGATGATTACAGAAAGGAAAGGAACGAGTATTTAGATGAAAAGTACGGAAGGTAAAACTCCAAGAGTATTTCTAGATACAAATATTCTTATTGATTACGTCCTATTCCGTGGAGAGGAAGCACCGGCTGCTGAGTACATCTTTGAATCGGCGATGAATTCTGTTATCTCAATATATATCGCAGCACATTCTCTGACCAACCTTTATTATAGTGTCCGTAAAGATCTTACCCCCGCGGAGCGTGATTTGACCCTCCTCAATCTTTGTGCGATCTGTAATGTGATGCCGATCACGGCTGAGAACATCGAGAAGGCTATCACTGCGAATTACACGCGGGATGTCGAAGACTCTCTTCAGATCCAGTGCGCTCTCGATGCCGATTGTGAATACTTCGTCACACGAGACAGTGAGTTGTTTAAAAAAAGCCCGGTGGAGACTTTGCTTCCACACGAGCTGATAAAAGAATTATCTCTGTAACGGACCACTATTTCCCCAAACAGAATTTGCTGAATACTGTGTTGAGTACTTCGTCGCCGACCTCCTCGCCGATGATTTGGCCGAGGGCGTCGTAGGCGTAGTGTGCCGAGAGCTCGGCGACCTCCATCGGCTCGCCGTTCTGGAGCATCGTAATAGCTTCGTCCAGATTCATCTCGGCATTGCGCAGCATATGGACGTGTCTCTCGTTCGTGATTATATTGGCCTCGCTTGCGCGTATGCCTCCGAAGTCGAACATCTCCGCGACTGTCTCGGAGACCTTGGCGGCCGCTTCAAGAGCGCCCCTGCCGACTAGAGAAGTGGAGATGATCCTGACTCCCGGCAGCCTCTCAAGCACCTCATCCTCGGTTATCGAATGACCGAGGTCTTCTTTATTTATGACGACCAGCATGTGGTCTGTGTTCATCTTTTGTATGTATGAGAGGACCTTCTCGTCCTCTTCGTCAAGCGCCTTGCTGCCGTCAAGGACCAGTATGAGGAAGTCAGCCGCGGCTATCGCGCGGGTCGTCCTCTCGATGCCGATCTGCTCGACCTTGTCGTCCGAATCCCTGAGCCCCGCCGTGTCAGTCAGCACGATAGGAATGCCTCCGAGAGAAGCGCTCTCCTCGACCGTGTCCCTTGTCGTGCCCGGCACGTCAGTCACTATGACGCGGCCCTCGCCGAGAATTGCGTTCATGAGGGAACTCTTGCCGGCATTTGGCTTTCCGGCGATGACGGCCCTCACGCCCTCGCGCGCGATCCTGCCGATCGAAGCTGTATCAAGCAGCTCGGTCACTTCCGAAAGAGCCCATCTGAGCTGATTGATCGTCTCGCTGTATGCGGCCGAATCATCTCCATAATCCTCATCCGGATAGTCTATGTCCACTGCCATCTGGGCGAGTGTATCGAGAAGCCCGCTTCTGATCTCCCTGATGGCGTCGCTGAGGCGTCCGGCCCTCTGGCCCTCCGCGATCTCAAGCGAGAAGTCTGTCTTGGCCTTGATGATATCTATAACTGCCTCGGCCTGCGAGAGGTCCATCTTGCCGTTGAGGAAGGCGAGCTTGGTGAATTCGCCGGGATCCGCCATGCGGACCGAGTAGCTTTCGGTCCCGGTCTCGCCCTCGTAGCTGATCCTGCCGTCGAGCGCAAGCACGGCTGAGAGTATGGCCTTGAGGGAGACATTGCTGCCGTGGCCCTGTATCTCGACCATGTCCTCACCGGTATAAGAAGCCGGAGCTTTCATGTATATGAAGACAGCCTCATCGATCACTTCCGCTGAGCTGTCACTGCTGTCTCTTACGACCTTGCCTGTATATGCGTGGCGCGGCTCGATCTCGTCCGGACATGAACGCATGAGGCTTCTCATGATGCCTTCGCTCGCCGGTCCGCTCACCCTTACTATGCCAATGCCGCCTTCACCCGGGGCTGTGGATATCGCCGCAATCGTATCTGCCATATCGCTTCTCCTGAACTCGTAAAATACATATATACTGCATTGTACTATTTCGCGCGGCTGACGGCTATATTTCTTATAGCATTCTAAGGAATGGCGATGTAGAATTATTGTGTATGGAATCGGTAGTTTAACACTTCGTGCATAGCAAAAATCGCTCAAGGCCTTGCAACGCCTTGTTTTTTATTGTCAAATTTTTG
>SVCQ01000021.1 GCA_015058275.1 Clostridiales bacterium | reverse complement strand
CCTTTCTTGGAGGTGCGATTGCTCTTGCGCTCATGATCTCCTGATTGATCACCACCGGGATCGACTCCGGCAAAAGCAGTAAGAGCACCTCTCTTGGTAAACCGGGTGACATCACCTATCTCGGCTATGAGCTGAGGTCCAAGAGTCGGGCCAACTCCATCCATAGCCAAAACTACAGGATATTCAGGAAGCGTAGATGCAAGCTTGTCCATCTCCCTGCGAAGTCGCTCGACTGTAGCAGAAGTTGTATTCAGGACATCTACAGCTTGACGGACGAGCATTTTGGTGTTGTCATCCTTAGGGAACATAGCAATAAGGCCGGAAGATTTCTCATAAATTTCCTTGACCTTACGCACACTGAAATTGTAGCCTTTGCGCTTACACCAATTCTGGTAGTGCTCTGCAAAGGCCTTGAAAGATTTGCCCCTGACGCAGTCGACGTGCCAATAGGTGTAGACAAAATCCACCCATTTCTGGCAGCCGTCTTTGCGGGCTTTACTGTCAAAGAAGTTATTGGCACCGGGATAGGTTTCATCAAGAAGTGCAATGAGATTGTTCTTCATAGCGGTCTTCTGATCCATGTAGAACCCGAACTGCCGATTCATAGTTTTGAGTTGGTTGCGTGTCTCGTCCATATGACCATATTGCTTCAATCTGGTCCATCGGTCAAGCGTGTAGCGAGCTATTTTCGCCGCATCGGCCTTATCCGTTTTGGGAGCACGGAATGTGTCATCATCATTGAAGTCCTTGATCAAGATGGGGTTGACCGCACTGACGAAGATCCCGGCACTGGAAAGCCAGTGAGCTATCGGTTCATAGTATCTGCCGGTGTGTTCCATACAGACTTTGGTTTCGCCTTCGAGGCCCTTGATGTAGTCGATCAGTTCATTGATCTCTGCCTGGTTGTGATGGACATCACATGGTGGAAGGACGATTTCGTCACCAGGTCTTCTGATTGTGACAGTGCTCTTACGCTTTGCAACGTCGATACCAACTGCGTTCAACATAGTAAATACTCCTTTGATTGTTATTAGCAATGGCCGAGGCCAGCTTCTCTCATTGCCTATTCAATCTACTGGGTGTATTCACACGAACGCGATAGTTCAACCTGCGTAAAACGAACGCTGCGAATGAGGGCTGGTTGACAGACTCCACAACGGACGTAAGGATCCAGAGAGTGTCTAGTCAGACCGATTGCCGCCTCATTCTAACAGCTTAAGCAACGAGATGGATAACATCCCAACTGGATGTTAGGAGTATTAACCACAAATATATTGTAGTAGAGAGTGTAAGACGCCGGATCTTCGGAAGAGGCGCGGTTCTCTGTGAAGCAGGAATCCCCCACCTCTAAGCGTTAGCGTAGCCTGCTAAGTAAAAGTCAAGCACTTTTTCGAGCAATTTGAGGTTTTCAGATAATTGTGAGATTGGAGCACTCAAACAAGCCCCGTATTATTGAAAAGGCGGTCGAGGGTTTGAAAAGATTGGGATTTTTCAGGTGAATCAGTTTACGAGACTCTGCCCCGAATCCTGATCTTCAGCAGATGATCTAGGTTCATCCTCCATTTCGAGCTTATGCAGATGTTCCTTCACTTTGCCATAGTAGATTCTGAGGAACTTGTTGGCTCCGGCGGTCATGTAGACTTTGTAAATCTTGCCTTCAGAACGTTTCCTGTCAAGAAACTGGTATACAGGATCATCAATAGGTTTCGTCTTGAGGAGTGAGTCCATAACAAGGAAAAGAGTGCGCCTAAGCCTAGGAGAGCCGCATTTGGAAGAGCCATTGCTTCTCTTGCGACGCTGGCCGGATTCATCCACTCCGGGATCCACACCCGCAAAAGCAGTGAGTGCCTCACGGTGAGTGAACCTTGAAACATCGCCGATCTCAGCCATGAGCTGAGGGCCAAGCGTGGTCCCAACGCCACGCATAGACATTACAATGTTGTATTCAGGAAGAGTCTGCGCAAGTCTGTTCATCTCCTTACGTATCTGCTCTGCATGAGCAGAGGCGGTGATGACCTGCTCGACACCCATCTGGACAAGCTGCTTGTATTCATCATCTTTCGGGAATACAGCTACGAGTTCCTTAGCTGCAACGTAGATCTCTTCCGGCCTATTGGCCTGAAAGTTATAGTGGTTCTTCTTGCAGAACTTACGGTAGCTTTCTGTGAAGTCCTTAAGGCTTCTCTTGCGGACACAGTCCACGTGCCAGTACTTAGCGACATAGTCGACCCACTTCTCGTGACCATCATCACGAACCGGGCTGTCAAACAGATCGTTGGCACCCGGATAGGTCATATCCAGCAGAGAAATCAGATTCGTTTTTGCGGCGGCCTTCTGCTTAGTGAAGAAGTCCATCTGCGCATTAAGGGTTTTAAGTTGTGTACGAGTAGCATCCATAATGGAATACTTTCGCAGTTCAGCCCAATTGTCAATAGCGTATCTGGCAATCTTTCTGGAATCTGCCGGATCAGATTTGACCTTGCGAAGCGTATTGTTGCCCATGTTCTTGATTAGATGCGGATTGACTGCAGAGACAAATATACCGGCATCAGATAATACTTGAAGGATAGGCTCATGGTATCTGCCTGTGCACTCCATGACCGCTTTGGTTTCACCTTCAAGTGAACTGATGTATTTAGCAAGGTCATTGAGCTCACAAGAAGAGTGCTTTACATCAAAGGGTTTCCTGATCACAACACCTCCAGGCTGCAGGACAGCGATGGTACTTTTACCCTTTGAAACATCAATACCGACTGCGTTGAACATACTCGTACCTCCTGGTAAATAAAATTGCATGGTACCAGCGGTTACCCATTGCTTATTCTATCTCCCGGGTTTCACACGGACATGTACACGACAGTCCTACCTGCATAAACCGAACGGCTGCGAACGGGTGGCTGGCTGACGGGCTAGATTACGGACGCCTATGGTCCAAGGTGGCGGACGTCACACCAATGCCACACCATTTTACAGCTTGAGCAATGAATAGGTTAGTCCTAACTGGTTGTTAGGCTTGTAACCACCACAATCTTATTGTAGGAGGTGGCGGGAGCGTTCAAGGATGAATTGAACAGCGATAGCGAAGAATCAACGGAGGGCAAATAGATGACAGATACAGGCTGCAGTCTGACAAGAAAGATCAAGGTATTGCCGAGCATGTGCGACGGCGGCTCGAGGCTCAGCGTGGCCGCTGCCCTCGACATGTTCCAGGATACTGCGACCATGCATGCCGACCTCTTCGACATAGGGCCGGCCGGCATGGAACGCCGCCGCAGCTTTTGGATCATTACAAAAACACGAATAAACATAAGTCGCATGCCAAAGATGATGGACGAGGTGTCGGTAAGCACCTGGATACAGGCTGCGGAGCGTGTGAGCTGCGAGAGGGACTTCTCCATAAACGATGGCGGCGAGACCCTGGCTTACGGCCGCAGCATCTGGGCGGTCATAAGCAGAGAGAGCGGCAGGCTCTCACATCTCGACACTATGTATCCCAATATTGACTTCGATATAGCGCCGCCTGACGACAGGCCGTTTCTCAAGATAGGCAGGAAGTTTGACGACGCCGACGTGATAGGCGAATACACTGTGCGCTCGGTAGATATAGACCTCGGCGGACATATGAACAACGTGAATTATGTCAGGGCCATGCTGGGATGCTTCACTTCAGAGCAGCTCACAGAGATGCAGATAAGGGAGATAGAGGTCAACTATATATCACAGACCTTTGAGGGCGAGAACCTCATCTTCAAATGCCGCCACACAGCCTCAGGCCTCGAGATAGGCGCTGTAGATAAAGACGGCAAGGCGCACTTCACCGCCGCCATCAGCACCGACGCGAAATTATGATCAGCAAAAGTAATTATGCGGAGTGTTTGAAGCTGTTGCAGCTAACAATGACTTATTCAAAATAGTATATGAAAAATGAAATAGTATTAATAAAGGGCATTGCTCCCTTGTGAAGTAAAGCAAGAATCTGAGCTGAAATATCGCCTTTGCGGTAAGCCTGTGATAGAATCAATTTGAAAATGCATCGATAGTAACGAGTACGAATTGGAGAAATAGAGGTTATTTATGGATAAGAAAAGAAGTTTGATAGCGATATTGCTTTCCCTTACCATCACACTGACATTCATGCCGGTGATGGCATTTGCCGATGATGTTGATCCTGATGATCAGTCAGAGACTGTCGGGATTCTTGATTCTGAGACGTTGAATGCAGAGACGCAGGATACAGATGCAAGTAAAAATGAAACTGCTGAAGATGAAGAAACACCTGCGGAGAGAGCCGCTGTTGATGATGAAATGTCAGCAATGCAAGATGTTTCTTATAATATATATATTGGTGGAAAGCGTGTCCGTGAAAGCAATAAAGATGATGTGCTTGGTGACGGGAGCGGAAGTGTGAAGTATGATCCGTCGACAAATACGATTACGTTGACAAATGCAACGATAGAGATGAAACGAAGAGAGTCAGGTGATGATAATAATGAGTGGGGTATTCGATTCAATAAAGAAGGATCAGAGGATTATTCTAATCCATTAAATATAGTTCTTATAGGTGATAATAAGATTGTGGATAACGATACTGAAACCGGAACGATTGCAAAGTATGGGATTGAAGTTTATGGCGTAGTTCCGCAGATATCTTTTACTGGGTCAGGTGCGCTTAGTGTTATTGGTAGCAGAAACACGCCATTATATAGAGGTATCGAAGTAAGGAAGAATACAATTATCGATGGCCCATCAATAAGCATAGATATGGAAGGAGATGATAGCATTATAGATGGGCGCGTTTCTGCAGGCTTATATCTGGTCTATGGATACAAATTGACTTTGCGCAACAATGCGAAAATTTCGATAAACATCAAGAATAATAGCGATGCTTTTGGAAACAGCGAAAGCAATAATGATGACTTAATTGTTGAAGCCGGTAGCTTTCTTGCGATTTCAAAAGGAAGGGCACTGAGCGAGAATATCAGACTGTCAGATAGTACGAAGGCTCAGGGTGTATGGGTCAGTACTGAGGCTGATCCTAAAGGCTGCACGCTTTGGGATGGAACAAGCAAGTTGTCAAACTATAAGTTTATCCATATCCCGAAGGATCACGACTGCATGTGGGATGAAGGCGTGCTCACCAGGCCTGCGACTGAGACTGAGGAGGGCATTATGACCTTCACTTGCAAGATCTGCGGCAAAACAAAGACAGAGGCTATCCCTAAGCTGGCTCCAAAGCTTAAGGTGTTTGCTGCCAAGGCTGTCGCAAAGGGCAAGAGAGCTGTAAAGATCTCGTGGAACAAGGCCGACGGTGCTGAGAGATATGTCATATACGGCACAAGATGCGGCAAGAAGCTCAAGAAGATCAAAACTGTAAAGGCATCGAAGCAGAGCTACACAAAGAAGAGCCTCAAGGCAAGGAAGAACTATAAGTTCAGGGTGGTCGCGCAGAAGATGGTGGACGGCAAGTGGACTACTATCGCAAAGGCCAATACTGCGCACGTAATCGTCGGCGGTTCAAATAAGAAGTACACGAACCCTAAATCACTCAAGGTGAAGCCGGCAAAGATGACGCTCAGCGTCGGCAAGTCAAAGAGCGTGAAGACCGTCATTAGGAAGGTTAAGGGCGGCAAGGCGCTTCTGAAGCATGCCAAGAAGCTGAGATACACAAGCAGCAATCCTGCGGTCGCAACGGTAAGTGCAAAAGGCAAGGTCGAGGCAGTCGGTACCGGCAGCTGCACGATATATGTTCAGGCTGTAAACGGCATCTGGAAGACGGTCAGCGTCACTGTCAACTGATATTGCCCCGACCTGTCCGGGCGGGTGCTACAGGGAACAATTAAGGTTCGTCACGAATTTCTGTGGGATAGCGAATAAAAGCTATCCCGCTTTTTTAGTTGGAATGCCCCGAGCGACCCGCGCTGCGACGGCAGTCACTACTCAGACCGCCCGGGCAGCATTTATCGAAGGAACGACGCCGACGAAAATCAATGCGCTCTTCACTGCGACAAAGTCAGTATTATCAGGGGGGGGAGCAGGCTTAAAGGCGTGCAACCGGGTCAAAAAAATACCCCCTCATCATTTCTGATGAGAGAGTACCTCGTCTGTTACAGATCCTTGTGGAGTATGTATCTTTGCTTGCCTCCGTAGAGCTCTCTGGTCTCGAGTATCTCGAAGTTGAGGACCAGGAAGTTGCGGTAGCTGTACGGATTGTCAGGTGAGATCGTCGTGAATGCCTCTTTGGCTCCCATATTGATCGCGACTCCGAGGCGCAGCTTGTTGAAGATGCGCTGGAGACCGTAGCCTCTGAACTTCGGGACTACCATGGTCAGGTCGAGCGAAGCCGTCACGGCAAGGCGCTCCTTGTCGTAGTTGTAGAGCTTGCCGTAATTCTCAGGGTTCTCAGGGTCGTTTGGGATGAGCACCGAGTAGCCTGCGAGCTCGCCTTCGCACTCTGCGATGAAGCAGACGTCGTTGTGCAGCTGGTTGAGAGTCTCCTCTCTTGTGTAGGTTGCATAGATATCCTTGTCAGGCAGAGCGTCCATTATCTGGTCCTGAAGTGCGCAGACCGCGTCTATATCCTCAGGCACTGCCTTCCTGAAGCTGAAGAGCTTTGGCTCGCCTTTGCCGTTCATGAGTTCCTGCGAGAAAGGTAAAGTCATAAGTTCCATAAAAAGGCACCTCCGTTTCGTGAGTTATAGTGCTCGTATATGCTTTTGGATCTGCTCTTAATTTAGCATGCAAAAGCGCCGGCGGTCAAGAAAACGGAGCGTTTCGCTAATTGCCCGTTACATGCGCATATGTTAGAATATGCGCGTATCATTATTTCTCAATCAATGATGTTGATCAAAGGAGGAATACCATGGAAATGAAGTTCTACAGATGTTCCCATTGCGGACAGATCATCGCTGTTGTCAAGGCTACGGGCGTTCCTGTAATGTGCTGCGGAGAGGCCATGCAGGAGATCATCCCGGGCACTACCGATGCAGCGGTCGAAAAGCACGTACCTGTATTCGAGGTGAACGGCGACAAAGTAAGCGTCAAGGTCGGTTCGGTCGAGCATCCTATGCTCGAAGAGCACTACATCGAGTGGATCGCTCTCAAGACAGAGCAGGGCAATCAGCGCAAGGCGCTCAAGCCTGGCGATAAGCCTGAGGCATGCTTCAGGATCTGCGACGGCGACAAGGTAGAGGCCGTATACGCATACTGCAACCTGCATTCACTCTGGAAGGCAGAATAGTTAAAGGAGATTAGATCAGATAATGAAGATTTCAAATGACATTTTATACGTCGGTGTCAACGACCACGACATCGATCTCTTTGAGGGCCACTACATCGTACCTGAGGGCATGGCATACAACTCATATGTCGTAAACGGCGGCAAGACAGCTGTCATGGACTCGGTTGACGGACACTTCACCGATGAGTGGATAGGCAATATCAAGGGTGTTATGGACGGCAAGTCGCCTGACTACCTCGTTATACAGCACATGGAGCCTGACCACAGCGGCAGCATCCTCGGATTCATGAAGGAATTCCCTGAGGCCGTGATCGTATCCTCGCAAAAGGCATTCACAATGATGGCCAATTTCTTTGAGGGTGAGGAGTTCGCAGACAGGAGGATCGTCGTCAAGGAGGGCGACACTCTTGAACTCGGATCACACACACTCAGCTTCATCGCAGCTCCGATGGTGCACTGGCCTGAGGTCATCATGACGTATGACAGCACTGACAAGGTGCTCTTCTCGGCTGATGCTTTCGGCAGATTCGGTGCCCTCGATGTGATCGGCGAGACCAGCAGGGATGACGATGACTGGGCGTGCGAGGCCAGACGCTACTACTTCGGTATAGTCGGCAAGTACGGCATGCAGGCTCAGGCTGTCCTCAAAAAGGCGGCTGCGCTCGACATACAGGCCATCTGTGCTCTCCACGGACCGGTGCTGGTCGACGACCTCGGATACTACCTCGGTCTCTATGACACATGGACGAAGTACGAGTCCGAGTCAAAGGGCGTCGTGATCGCATACACTTCGGTATACGGCAATACAAAGAAGGCCGTTGAACTCCTGGCTGAGAAGCTCGAGGCAAAGGGCGTTCCGGCTGTCGAGGTGACCGACCTTGCAAGAGACGACATTGCTGAGGCTGTCGAGGATGCGTTCAGATATGACACCGTCGTATTCGCAACTACAACGTTCAACAACGATATCTTCCCGTTTATGAAGGAGTTCATCAATTCCCTGACCGAGAGGAACTACCAGAACAAGAGACTCGCGTTCATCGAGAACGGCTCATGGGCGCCTCAGGCTGCCAAGGTCATGAAGAGCATGCTCGAGGGTTGCAAGAACATGACATACGCAGAGCACGATGTCAAGATCGTGTCCGCTCTGAGTGACGAGAGCAGGGCTCAGATCGATGCCCTTGCAGACGAGCTTGCAGCTGCGTACAGGTAGATGAAGATCAAGCCATATACGATACTGCAATGGACATGGGGATTACCGCAGACTCTTATCGGGTCTGCGGTTTATCTTGCGCATATTAAGGACGGCCACTTCGACCACAAGGGGGCACGCGTCACCGAATGGGACAGAAATGCGGGGCTCTCTCTGGGCAAATTCATCTTCATACCGCGAAGAGGCGGCCGGCAGACGCTTCTCGATCACGAGTACGGACACACGCTGCAGTCGATCCTGCTGGGGCCTTTATACCTGCTGCTTGTGGGACTTCCGTCAGTGATGTGGTACAGGCTGCCGTACTTCCGCCGGATGAGGAAGCGGACCGGCAGATCGTACTATTCGGCTGTATTTGAAAAGACCGCCGATAAACTCGGCGGCCGTAAAACCAGATAAAACAATCAATTACTTTATGAACTTGTCGATGGCGTTGTTCAGCTCTTCAATGGCTGCAACGTCATCGTTTTTGACTGCCTCTACCATGCAGGTGGAGAGGTGCTCCTTGAGTATGACCCTGCTGACCGAATTGATGGCCGACTCTATGGCTGAGAGCTGGATGAGGACCTCTGAGCAGTTGCGTCCGTCCTCGACCATGCGGCGGGTGGACTCCATGTGGCCTATGATGCGGGCCATGCGGTTGAGCACCGCCTTGGTGTGCTCTTCGGAGTGGATGTGGCCGTGATCGTGGTGGTGGCTTCCGTCGGCGTGGACGTGAGTATGTGAGTACTCATGGCCGTGCTCGTCTGTATGTGTATGTTCGTGTATGTGACCGTGATCGTGGTCATGGCTGTGTGTGTGAACGTGGTTGTCTGACATGTCTATCTCCAAATCTTGCATAGTATATGCGCTGCCTGATGCAGTGCACTGCAATAATAACAGATTCAGATAGGATTGGTAACCCCGTCGGGGGATATGATATACTATTCAGGTAACAATTCAGCGTGTTGAAATCAGGAGGCCGCATATGAGTGACTCTAACAACAAAGACCTGAGGGAAGTCCATCAGGACATAAATGACAAGGCTGAGGGCATCCACGACAAGCTCAAAGAGAGGGCTACAATGCATCTCGAGCCTGTTATAGATATGCACTACCAGCTGAGGGAGACCGCCAAGGCCAAGGAGATAATCGAAAAGGCGATGAACCTCGCAAGGGAGGAGATCCCAAAGGGCCATGTCGCCACATACATACCCGAGCTCGGCAAGGAGGATCCTCACCAGCTCGGAATATGCCTGTATCCGCTCAAGGGAGACAAGATCTGCCTCGGGGATTACAATACGAGATTCACGATGCAGTCGGTATCCAAGGTCCTCATGCTCATAGTAGCGCTCGAGGTCTGCGGACTCAAGAATGTCTTCCGCAAGGTAGGCATGGAGCCTTCGGGCGAAGCTTTCGACTCGCTCGTCGAGCTCGACGTAAGCAATTCAAAGCCTTATAATCCGCTGATCAATTCCGGAGCTCTGGCCGTATGCGGACTTCTGCTGCCGGAGGTATCCTTCCAGGATATGCTCAGGTATACAAGGAATGTCTGCTCGGACGCAGGGATCGAGCTCAACGAGGATGTATTCGATTCCGAGATGAAGACCTGTTCGCGCAACCGCTCCATAGCGTACCTGCTCCAGAGCAAGGGCATCATCACTACAGACGTAGAGGATACACTGAGGTTCTACACCAAGATGTGCTCGATGAACGTAACAGCAGAGTCGCTTGCCAACCTCGGCAAAAAGCTCGCCAACGACGGTGTGTGCAGCCTCGACGGCAAGAGATACATGTCCTCGCGTACAGCGCGTATCGCCAAGACGCTGATGCTCACCTGCGGCATGTATGACGGCTCGGGCGCATTCGCTATCAAGGTCGGCATCCCGACCAAGTCCGGAGTAGGCGGAGGACTGCTCTCCGTGTCCGACAAACGTGCAGGCATCGGAGTCTTCGGACCGGCTCTCGACGCACAGGGCAACAGCATCGCAGGCTGCAAGCTCCTCAGAGAGATCTCAAACGAGCTGAGACTCAACCTCTTCTACGACCCTGAGTGGAACTCCGACCAGGATGCAGAGGAGAACGTCCTGACGGCAATGAAGGCCGCATCCGTGATGTAGACCCGGACAGTTCACAAAAATACACAGAAGTCCCGCGACAAAACGATGCGCGGGACTCATTTTTTTGATAGAATAACAGGTAGTTTTTGGAGGAGGACCGCAGAGTGAACATAACAGTATACTGCGGGGCCCACGAAGGCAGGGATCCCGAATTCGCAAAGAGAGCCGCTGAGCTCGGCAGATGGATGGCTGAGCATGGCCACAGGCTGGTCTTCGGCGGAGGTAATTCCGGCATGATGGGAGTCATCTCCCAGGCGGTCATCGCTGCGGGCGGCGAGCTCACGGGAGTTACTCCGGAGTTCTTCATTACGGCCGATGAAGTCAGGGATGACATGACCGAACTCATACTCTCCGCTGACGTAACCGAGAGGCGTTCTAAAATGATTGACCTGGCCGATGCTTTCATAGCCCTGCCGGGCGGCACGGGCACGCTTGACGAGATCTCCGAGGTCATAGCCAACAACAGGCTGGGGCTCCTCGGAGAGACATACAAGCCTGTGATGGTATACAACGTCAACGGATACTACGACAGCTTCTTCGACTTCCTCAATGCGATGGAGGCTCAGGAGTTCTACAGACACGAAGACAGGTCGAAAGTCATAGAGGTCAGGTGCATAGAGGACATAGCCGCCGCGCTTGAGACCGCGGGAGGCGAGGACAGCACCCGCAACAGACTCTACGACGGCATGAGATAGTAATTTACGAGGTCAGGGACGACAGAGAATGAAGAACCTTTTTAAAACGCTTCTTCCATATAAGTTCACGGCATTGCTTGTTCTGCTGCTTATGGCAGGGCAGGCTTTTTGTGAGATGAATTTACCTCAGTACACCCAGGCCCTTATAGATACAGGCATACAGAACCGCGGCATCGAGCATGTGATCCCGGAGGCGATCACAACGGATGAGTTTGATTCGGCTTCGGAGCTCATGACGGCCGATCAGAGGGTGCTCTGGGACGGCGCTTTCATTGACAAGCCCGAGCAGGCGGACGGAGTTAGCGTTTACAGGAGAGAGGCTCTCAGCGAGGATGAGCTTGACAGCCTTGACGCGCAGCTGCTGGCGCCTCTTGCCGGGAGATATGCCTCAAAACACAACGAGACCCTCCCTGAGACGATCGACGGGGATGACCGCAATCTGCAGGCCATGGGCCTTGCTTACGCGGGCGACTGTGATGAGGAGGCCGGGCTTGACCTTCTCGCCATACAGAATTCATTCATGTTCAGATGCGGCGGAATGATGCTGCTGATGTCCGTGATAGTAATGGTGTTCACAACGCTGGTATCGCTTCTCTCTGCGAGAGTGGGCGCGGGCATAGGCCGCGAGCTCAGGTCAAAGCTCTTTGCCAATGTAATGTCCTTCTCTAACGCCGAGATGGACGATTTCAAGACATCATCTCTCATAACCCGTGCCACAAACGACATACAGCAGGTACAGATGACTTCCACCATGATGCTGCGCATGATGCTCATGGCGCCTTGCATCTGCACCTGGTCCATAATAAAGGTCTACCAGATGCATGCTCACATGAACTTCGTAGTTATAACGGGAGTGCTTGCCATACTCTCGATGGTGGCTGTGATGTTTGCCATTGCCATGCCTAAGTTCAAGGTCATGCAGACGCTTATTGACGCACTTAACGCCGTATCGAGAGAGATGCTCACGGGCATACAGGTCATAAGGGCCTTCGGCCGCGAGGAGACAGAAGAGGAGAGGTTCGATACCGCCAACACCAATCTCTACCGCAACCAGCTCTTCGTCAACAGAGCGATGATCTCCATCACGCCTATGCTGATGATCATCATGTACGGCCTCAGCGTGTGGATCACATGGGTCGCTGCCGGCAGGATAGACATGGGAGAGATGCAGGTGGGCACTATGACGGCCTTTATCGCCTACGCAATGGAGATAGTCTTCTCGTTCCTCATGATCGCAAGCATGGCGATATTCCTGCCGAGGGCAGGCATAGCCGCAGACCGTATATATGAGGTTCTCGACAGGGAGACCTCGATCAAAAACATCGATGATGCGTATGCACTGCCTGAGGATTCAGACGGTGAGATAAGATTCGAGCACGTGTCCTTCAGATATCCGGATGCGGAGGAGAACGTCCTCACGGATATCGACTTCACGGCCAGACCGGGCGAGACGACGGCTATCATCGGATCGACGGGCTGCGGCAAGACTACTCTTGTCAATCTCATCCCGAGATTTTACGATGCCACGGAAGGGCGCATCACGGTCGCAGGCAGGGATGTCAGAGATGTTACCCTCGAATCCCTTAGGGAGGAGATTGGCTATGTGCCTCAAAAGGGCATACTCTTCTCAGGAACTGTAGCGGACAATATCCGCTGGGGCGATGAGGAAGCGAGCGACGAAGAGGTCAGGCTTGCGGCTGAGATCGCGCAGGCATCCGGCTTCATAGACGAGAGGCCTGAGGGATACGACAGGGAGGTGTCGCAGGGCGGCGCCAACGTATCCGGAGGCCAGAAGCAAAGGCTTGCAATAGCAAGGGCTGTCATCAGGAAGCCAAAGATAATGATATTCGACGATTCCTTCTCTGCGCTTGACATGAAGACAGACGTTGAGCTCAGGAAGGCTCTCGCCGCGCATACAGGCGGCAGTACCAGGATCATAGTCGCCACGAGGGTCGGCACCATACTGCACGCTGAGCAGATAATAGTGCTCGACGAGGGACGCATAGTGGGCAAGGGCACCCACAAAGAACTTATGGAGAATTGCCCGATCTACAGAGAGACTGCCATATCCCAGCTGTCGGAAGCGGCGCTGGCTTAGGCATAAAGGAGATTCAGCAAGGTGTCATTTGAAGAGAAAGACACAAAACTGAATAAAGAAGACCAGGCTCAGGAGGAGCAGCAGACCGGTCAGGGTGACGGCAGGCGTCAGAGACGCGGAGGCCGCGGACCGAGCTCCATACTCGCTCCGGGCGAGAAGCCCAAGAACTTCCGCAAGGCCATCAAAGACACGCTCAGCTACATGGGCGCGTACAAGTTCGCCGTAGCGGTCGTCATTGTCGTGTCTGCACTTGCGACCATATTCGAGACGGTCGGACCTAAGGTGATGGGCCGCGCCACGACGCTGCTCGCAGAGGGCGTGATGGCCAAGATACACGGCACGGGCGGCATCGACTTCGAGGCTGTGAGGAACGTGCTTCTCATGACCATCGCGCTTTATGCCATAGGAGCGATCGCCCAGTATGTGCAGGCGCTCATCATGACGAACGTCACACAAAAGGTCGTCTACAACATGAGACACGACATATCCGAAAAGATCAACCGCATGCCGATAAGCTACTTCGAAAAGGTCCAGACCGGAGAGATACTCTCCAGGATCACAAATGATGTAGACACGCTCGGACAGTCGCTCTCACAGAGCATATCCAATTTCATCTGGGCGATAATCAGCATGGCGGGGATAGTCGTGGTCATGCTCACCATCAATGTGACCATGACCCTGATTGCCCTGCTTGTCATACCGCTGTCGGCCCTTGTGATGGGCGTGCTGATCAAGGTATCGCAAAAGCATTTCCAGGCCCAGCAAAAGTATCTCGGTATCATAGACGGACAGATCGAGGAGACGTTCTCCGGACACCTTGTGGTCAAGGCCTTCAACAGGGAGGAGAGGATGACTGAGGAGTTCGAAGAGTCCAACGGCATGCTCTATGAGTCGGCGTGGAAGTCGCAGTTCCTCTCGGGCCTGATGAGGCCGCTCATGAGGATAGTGAGCAATCTCGGCTATGCAGCCGTGGTCGTTGCCGGAGGCATATTCTGTGTCAGGGGCGCCATCGGAGTCGGAGACATCCAGGCCTTCGTGCAGTACGTCAAAAACATAGGCCAGCCTATACAGGACATCGCACAGATAATGAACCAGGTGCAGTCGATGGCGGCTGCTGCAGAGAGGGTGTTTGAATTCCTCGATGAGGATGAGGAGATTGACGCTCCGGGAGCCGAAGAGGAGATGAGCGACATCGAAGGCGCTGTCGAATTCACACATGTAAAATTCGGATACAAAAAGGACCAGCCGGTCATAAAGGACTTCAGCGCGAGCGTCGCGCCGGGACAAAAAATCGCCATCGTAGGACCGACGGGTGCAGGCAAGACCACCATGGTCAAGCTGCTGATGAGATTCTACGATGTGGACGGCGGATCCATATCCATAGACGGCAGGGACATACGCTCATTTACCCGCAGGGAGCTCAGGGACAACTTCGCCATGGTGCTCCAGGATACATGGCTCTTCAGCGGCACCATACGCGAGAACATAATGTACGGCAGGGAGGATGCGACCGAAGAGGAGATGATCGCAGCCGCAAAGGCAGCCAAAGCTCACCATTTCATCAAGACGCTGCCGGGCGGATATGATATGATGCTCAATGAGGATGCAACCAATATATCCGAGGGGCAGAGACAGCTTCTGACCATCGCAAGGGCGGTGCTCGCAGACAAGCGTCTCCTGATACTCGATGAGGCGACATCCTCGGTAGATACCAGGACAGAGGAAGAGATCCAGAAGGCAATGGATGCCCTGACCGAAGACAGGACGAGCTTCATCATTGCTCACAGGCTGTCGACGATCAAAAACGCGGACATGATCCTTGTAATGGATCACGGAGACATAGTCGAACAGGGAAGGCATGAGGAACTGCTCGCAAAGGGCGGAGCATATGCCGGACTATATTATTCACAATTCGAGGAAGTTGGTTAAAAGAAAGGCACAGATATGAGGACATTCAGAGAAGAGTACGAATACTGGCTGGCATCGGATACGGTCGACGCTGCGACCAAAGAGGAGCTAAGAGCTCTCGAGGGCAACGAGGCCGAGATCGAAGGCAGATTCAAAAAGATGCTGAGCTTCGGCACCGCGGGACTCCGCGGCATCATGGGAGCCGGCATCGCCAACATGAACGTATACACAGTCAGATACGCGACACAGGGCTTCGCCAACCTGATCATCGCCAAGGGCGGTCAGATCGGCGGCGATTCAAAGGAGGGCAGCGGCGTTGCCATCGCTCACGACTCAAGGAACAACTCCAGGCTGTTTGCCGAGGAGGCTGCGTCCGTGCTCGCTGCCAACGGCATCAAGGCGTATATCTTTGACGACATGCGTCCTACACCTGAGCTTTCGTTCGCCGTCAGGGAGACGGGTTCTATCGCCGGCATCAATATAACAGCGAGCCACAACCCAAAGGAGTACAACGGCTACAAGGCCTACTGGGCTGACGGCGCCCAGCTCGGACCTGAGCATGCCAACGTGGTATCCGCAGAGATAGCCAAGATAGACATCTTCAAAGACGTAAAGACCATGGACTACGAAGAGGCGGTCGAAGGCGGCCTGATCGAGATTCTCGGCGATGCCATGGACCAGGTATACATCGACAGGGTCATGGAGACATCCATCACCCGCAAGTACATCGATCAGGTAGCTTCTGACATGAAGATCGTGTTCACGCCGTTCCACGGCGCGGGATACAGGCTTGTGCCTGAGATCCTGAGGAGACAGGGCTACGGAGCCATCATCCCTGTTGAGGAGCAGATGGTGCCGGACGGCAACTTCCCGACGGTCAAGTCGCCGAACCCTGAGAACACCGAAGGCTTTGCGCTTGCCATCGAGTACGCAAAGAAGAACGGAGCCGAGCTCGTTATCGGAGTCGATCCGGACAGCGACAGATGCGGCGCGGTGGTCAAGTCGGGCGACGACTACAAGGTGCTCTCAGGCAACCAGATAGCCTGCCTGATGATGGACTACATCTTTACAGTAAGGAAGGAATGCGGCACGATGCCGCCTAAGCCTTTTGCCTGCAAGTCCATCGTATCGACCGTAATGGCCGACCGCATCTGCGAGGTCAACGGCGTCAAGATGTACGAGGTGCTGACAGGTTTCAAGTTCATCGGCGAAAAAATCAAAGAGCTCGACGAGAACGGCGATGAGAACTTCGTATTCGGTTTTGAGGAGAGCATAGGCTTCCTCGGCGGCACTTACGCAAGGGACAAGGACGCTGTATTCGCGGCCATGATGATGGCCGAGGTAGGCTGCTACTACAAGGCCAGGGGCATGTCGGTATATGACGGTCTGATGGCTCTCTACGACAAGTACGGATTCTTTATCGAAAACACCGAGTCCACTGTATTTGCAGGCTATGATTCGGCTGAGAGAAGAGAAGCTGTCATGTCCAGGATCAGGCAGAACCCGCCTGAGAAGATCGGTCTCAAGGTCGAGGGCCTCAGAGACTACATGACAGACATACCGGGTTTCACGAAGAGCAATGTGCTGTTCTACAACCTTTCGGACGGCTGCGCAGTCGCAGTGAGACCTTCCGGAACGGAGCCTAAGATAAAGACATACGTTATGGCTCAGGGCGCAAACTCTGCTGAGGCAGATGAGAGGTGCAAGGCCATACGCGAGGCAGTCAACGCGCTGCTCGATGCATAGAATGCGGCACAGGCCGCACGGAGTGACTTAATGAAAGAAGACAGACTGATCACCGCAGTTGGTGTGACGGCTGCCGTCATGGCGATACTCATGATGTCGGTCGGCAAGTTCATAATGGGAGGCATAGTTCTGCTCCTGTCATTTGCCATCTTCCTCAACAGAGGAGGTGGCAGGTTCAACGACCGCAGCATTTATGAGAAGGTCGTCAGGACGGATCTCGGCATAGACGAGCTGTACGAGAGGCTCAGGGACACAGACACTCCTCTGGGCAGAGCGTGGATCGCTGAGCACAAGGGCTTCGCCGGAGACAGCATAGTCTTCGGGCCGAGCCGCTATAAGGACGTCGTCGTCATATCCCGCCATAAGGACAAGCTTGACATAAAGCACATCACCAAGCTCGAGAATATCATCCGCAGCAGCGATGATGAGTACAGGTTCAACGATCTCATCAGCACATCCGAAGTCGAGGTCACGCCTGAGAGATACTCGAAGTTCGCGGGCCTCAAGCTGGCATCGGTCATGCTTGTACAGCATATCTACGAGCTTGTGTGCGCTCTCGATAAGGACCGCTCGGCGGAGATGCCGGATGCTCTGGACTTCTTCAAGTTCTACTACCACAATTCCACAGAGGGATACTTCAGGGATTCCGAGGGCAATGACGTGCTCAAAGTCGAGGCGGGCTACACTCCGTTCGTCTCGCGGGTCCTGGATGCTGACGGCGAGGAGATGGCTTCCGTAATGCCGAGAGCCTTCAACGGCAAAGGCGTGGTCATGGATTCCGGCGGATACGAGCTCACAGCCAACGGCGAGCACTACGGAGATATCCGGAAGTACCGCGAGGACGGCAGGGAGGGCTTCATCGTCTCAACAGATGACGGCGAGTTCAGGGTAAATGTGTTCACATCCTGCCTCAGAGCCAATATATCCAACAACCATACTGTCGAGAAGGACGGCAGGCTCATGGCTGTGATCGGGGGATCGCCAAACATCCTCTTCGACACATGCGGGAGATGCCGCAACGATGTGATACTGTCGTACGACGATGATTATCTGGTGCTGTATGCTGTGCTCGAGACATTCATACTCACGCTGAACGGCAAATACCTCAGATGAGCCGATATTCTTAAACATCGTAAAGATTATCAAAGACGCGCTTCGGTCTGTTGATTGAAGCGTGTTTTTAGTGGTACAATTACCGTTACGAAAGAACGCGCTTATCAAAAGGAGCGAAAAGGGAGACACAATGAAGAAAATACTTCTTCCGCTCGAAGATACGGAAAGGAGCCTCAAGGCTCTCCACTATGCAAAAAAACACTACGCACCTGCGGAGGCGGAGTTTGTGCTGATGATGTCGGATGAGAGACTCGGGTATTCAGCCAAGTCTGATGCAGAGGCTGCCGCGATCAGAGATATCGAGGACAAGCTCTCTGTCATATCATCGACTCTCGAGGGCTACAAGGTCAGCACTGTCGCCGTTGTCGGCAAGGCTGGCATCCGCATCACAAGGGCTGCCCGCGAGACAGGCTGTGACATGATCATCATGTGCAAGTCATCCAAAGAGGACATGCTCAGCTCGATCGGCTCAACGACCGAGTACGTGATCAATAACGCATCCTGCGATGTGCTCATCGTAAGCGAGAGCATCAACGCCAGGAACGAGTACAGAGGACTCATCTACAGGACGGCCAAGGGCGTGGTCAATCTCAGAGGACAGCTCGGAGACAAGCAGAGCGAGTGCCTGCTGCCGAGCATCAACGAGGACTGCATCTACCATATAGACGTAACGGTGGGAAAGGTCAGGTTCTTCCACACCGCCTACAACCCGGATACAAGGAACTGGGATCTCCCGCCTCAGCCGGGCCAGGAGGTGACCATGGACATAGCCGCAGGCCAGTCCGTCAACATCCTCGTCAAGGCCGACAGCACAGAGGGCAAGGCGGACAGGATCCGCATAGTCAACAGAGACATGAAGAAAGAAGCCGTATTCAGCTTCAGGATCTCATCTGCAGCATCGGCGGATGAGGCTGCCTCAAAGACAGAGGTCGCAAGCGAAAATAAACCTCTCGCTGACAGAGCGACGATGGAGATACCTAAGGCTTCGATAGACGAACTCATACCGAAGGACTTCGAGGCGCCTGAGGTGCCTACCTTCGAGCCTGCGGGCCAGCCTGCACCGTCGGCAGAGACTCCGGTTGAGACAGCATCTGCTGCACCGGAAGTCAAAGCCGAAGAGCCGGCTGCTCCTCCGGCTGAGCCTGTACCGGCTGTACAGGAGGTACAGGCTGAGGAGATTCCGGCAGTACAGGAGATAAAGGCAGAGCCTGCACCTGCAGCCGGGACAGCTCCGGCAGTACAGGAGATAAAGACCGAAGAGGCGCCTGTGCCGGCCACAGAAGCGGCTCCTGCAGCAGAGGAAGTTAAGGCTGTAGAAGTGCCTGCTCCTGCAGTACAGGAAGTAAAGACCGAAGAGACACCGGCGCCGGCCGCAGAGGCAGTACCGGTGGTCGAGGAGATCAAGAGCGGCAGGACGGATGCTCCGGCTCCATCGGAGGAAGCCGTGTTTGCGGTAGAGATACACGAGTAACAGCAAAGCGTTGACTAATCCCGGGCAGGGTGGTATCCTACATGGGAACTCAGAAACGGAGGAGATTAAAATGAAAAGGATCAAAACAATCACTACAAGAGATATGGCTAAGTCCCAGGTAACAGGCGGATGCGGCGAGTGCCAGACTTCCTGCCAGTCTGCAAGCAAGACTTCCTGCAGCGTTGCTAACCAGCACTGCGAGCAGCGCAAGGACAAGTAAGAAGCTTTTGACGGCGCTGCTTACGGGCAGCGCCATTTTTATTTGCAATATGATACACGGATACAAACTAAACGGATTCAATATAATAGTGGACGCGGCCAGCGGAGCCGTGCACTCGGTCGATGATGCGGCCTTCGAACTCATCAGCCTTTATGACGAAAAGATAAGAGCGGGCGCTGATCCGGCTGAGATGCTGAGCGACGAGAGAGTAAAGACAGAGATAAGCACCGCGGTCGCAGACAAATACGGCATCACGCTTGAGGAAGCGCAGGAGATCGCAGATGATGCAGCGGAGCTGCATGGGGATCACCTCCTCTGGTCGGAGGATATCTTTGAGGCGGCTGCTGATGAGATCAAGCTCAAGCAGTCGGTGCTCAAGGCTATCTGCCTTCATGTGGCACACGGCTGCAATATGGACTGCGAGTACTGCTTTGCAGGCAAGGGCGACTACTCCGGCAAGAGCGGCATCATGAGCGCCGAGGTCGGCAGGAGAGCCCTCGACTATCTGGTTGAGCACTCCGGCACGAGGAAGCACCTCGAAGTCGACTTCTTCGGCGGAGAGCCTCTGATCAACTGGGATGTATGCAAGGAGATCGTCGCATACGGAAGAGAGCTCGAAAAGAAGCACGACAAGATATTCAACTTCACCCTCACCACAAACGGGGTGCTGCTTGATGAGGAAGTGATAGACTTTGCCAACCGCGAGATGGGCAATGTGGTGCTCAGCATGGACGGCAGGCGTGAGACACACGACCGCATGAGACACAGTAAGTCCGGCGGAGGTACTTACGATTCCATCATGGACAACTTCAGGGCCCTGGTGGATGCCAGGACGGATGAGAATGCTGAGCCGAGGTCGAGGGAGTATTACATGCGCGGCACTTATACCGCATACAACAAGGACTTCGCGGCCGATGTGCTGGCGATGGCCGATCTCGGATTCCGGGAGACTTCCATAGAGCCTGTGGTCGCAGACCCTTCCGCTCCGTATGCGCTTTGCGAGGATGATCTGCCTCAGCTCTTCGGAGAGTACGAGAAGCTCGCTCTTGAGATGCTCGCAAGAGAGGAGAGAGGCGAGGGCTTCAGCTTCTACCACTATACTGTCGACCTGACGGGAGGCCCATGCATATACAAGAGGGTCTCGGGCTGTGGCGTTGCTACGGAGTATCTCGCGGTGACACCGACGGGAGACCTTTATCCGTGCCACCAGTTCGTGGGCGATGATCACATGATAGTCGGCAATATCTACGACGGCATCACTCATCCTGAGACTGTTGAGATATTCGCGGGCAACAACAACATCTACACAAGAGACAAGTGCAGGGACTGCTGGGCGAGGCTGTACTGCGCAGGCGGATGCGCCGCCAATAATTATCATTCGAACGGAGATATCAACAAGGTCTATGAATTCGGCTGCAAGCTCCACCGCAAGAGGATAGAATGCGCTCTGATGATGGAGGTCGCAAGGCAGGAGCGCAGCGAAGAAAACGTTTGATATGGTTTAATCAGCGGTGAGATGGTAAAATATAGGGTAATATGAAAACAGCAATATTAGCATCACAAAACAAGAACAAGATAAAGGAGATCCGCGCCATACTTGAGAAGTACGGCCTTGATGTCATATCAAGAGATGACGCGGGCATCCCTACAGATGATATAGAGGAGACGGGCAAGACCTTTGAGGAGAACTCACTTCTCAAGGCTGCTGTCATCATGGACATGATCCGGGATGATCCGGCTCTCTCAAAATATCTCGCAAGCCCTGTGGTCGCCGACGACTCGGGACTCATGGTCGATGCCCTCGGCGGCGAGCCGGGAGTATACAGCGCGAGATATGCAGGCGAAGGCTGTACTTACGCCGACAACAACGCCAAGCTGCTTGCGGCTATTGAGGGCGTTGATGAGGCGGACAGGACGGCCCGCTTTGTGACCGTCATAACTCTCATTTATCCGGATAAGCAGGGCGCGCCTGAGGCTGCCGTTGAGCAGGGCGGCAGGTACGTGCTTACGGCCAGGGGAGAGTGCTGCGGACACATCGCAACAGAGACAAGAGGTGAGGGCGGCTTCGGCTACGATCCGGTCTTCATCCCTGACGGATACGAAGAGACTTTTGCCCAGCTGGGCACCGAATTCAAAAATACTATCAGCCACAGGGCCAAGGCCCTTGAGGAGCTCGAGAGACTGCTTGACAAATGAGTGATTTCTGGCGCAATACAGTAGCTGAGGAAGACAAGAACAGAGAGAAGAAACTCCCCCTTACCTGGGAGCGCCTTCTGAAGATCGGCTTCCACCTGTGGAGGCAGTTTGATGATCCGTATTATGCGGGATTTGCAGCGCAGATCGCGTATTTCTTCCTTATGTCTGTTGTGCCGATGCTGATCGTGCTCACGCAGGTCCTCGGTATCTTCGATGTCTCGATGGACTTCATCAAGGACTGGCTGGATGCGCATCTGTCGACCGAGATGGGCAGTTTCCTGGAGAGCATCTTCTCCGCATCATCCACAGCGATCCCGAACTTCTTCATGATACTGCTTGCACTGTGGGCGAGCTCATCGCTGGCATTCTCTCTTTCGAGACTCACCACCTATACGCTCAGCTACGGCAAGTACAGATACAATTTCTTTACCGAAAGACTCAAGGCGATCCCGATGGCTGTGCTCATCATACTCGTTGTGGCTATCGCGCTGATCGTATATGTATACGGAGAGATCATCGCCAAGAGGGTGCTCAGGAACATGTTCGTATACGATCTGATAAGTCAGATCAGGACACCGCTCCTGCTGCTCGTGGTGTTCCTCATGATACTCGCAAGCTACTACATACTCCCGCGTATCAGAGTGCCGATGCGTGCTGTGCTGCCGGGATCGATAGTCGCTACAGCAGGCATAATGATGGTCACGTGGTTCTATTCGCAGTACATTTCCAGGGCGACCAATTACAACCTGCTCTACGGCGCGTTCTCAAACATCGTGGCCATGATGCTGTGGTTCTACCTCATCAGCTGGGTGCTCTGTATAGGCATGATGTTCAACAAATCGTGGGATATCCACATGCGCCGCGGCAGACTCACGCCTGCCAAGATAAAGGAGTACCTGCTCAGACAGTACGGCGAGCACGGCGAAGAGATGTGGAACAAACTCATCATAGGTGAGTACGACATGGTCGACAGATCGCTTGACAGCCTTGCTGTCAGGGCATCACGGAAGTTCGACCCCGGGTATAACGAGAAACGCGAGAGGGAAATCGCCGAGCTCGTGGAGAAGAGAGTAGTTACAGAGAGGATCGAAAAGGAACTCGAAGCCGAGTACTTCAGAGACAGTACCGAGAGCAAAGAGACCATTGACAACAGTTCGGAGGATTAACAGATGCAAGACAGACGCAGGCTGCTTTTGATAATGAACCCAAAGTCCGGAGTCATGCTGGCGCCGAAGTACATGGCAAAGATCATCGAGAGGTTCTCGAATGCGGGTTATCTTACTCAGGTCCTCATGACGACTGCCAGGGGCGATGCGAGGGAATTCGCGCATCGTTACGGCGGAGAGTCTGACGTGGTCGTGGTATCCGGCGGAGACGGCACTCTCAACGAGGTCATAGACGGTCTCATCTCGGGAGGCTTCCATACGCCTATCGGATATATCCCGTCGGGTTCGACAAACGACTTCGCCAACTCTATAGGACTTCCCAAGTACATCTTTGACTGCGTCGATACAGTCATTGAGGGAAGACCCCAGAAGGTTGACATAGGAAGCTTCAACGGCAGGTACTTCAGCTACGTTGCCAGCTTCGGAGCATTCACATCGGTCACGTATTCGGTACCTCAGAACTTAAAGAACATATTCGGACATGCCGCTTATGTGATGGGAGGCATTACTGAGCTTGCCAATCTAAAGCCGATACACGCAAGGATCACCGCCGATCCGGGCACTCCGGACGAGAAGGTGGTCGAAGGCGACTACGTGCTCGGAGCCATATGCAATTCAAGATCGGTCGGAGGCATACTCAACCTCGAGAAGCTCGATGTGGACATGAACGACGGCCTTATGGAGGTCCTGCTGATCAAGATGCCGAGGGACATCATCGCTCTTAACGACATCGCCATCAGCACTCTGGGAGGCAGCTTCAAGTCAAACCAGATCGAGTCATTCTCAGCCAGGGACCTCACGATACAGATAGACAAGGACGTCCACTGGACGCTTGACGGAGAGTACGAAGAGGGATCCGGAGTGTGCGAGATACACACGCTCGAATCGGCTATAACCATGATCATATAGGAGGGTCAGGCAATGCTGCTTAAATATCTGGGACATTCATGCTTTAAGATCAAGGACGGAGATACGGGATACTCGATCGTGATCGATCCGTATGAGCCGGGCAGCGTGCCGGGCTTCGGGGCGATACGCGACAGCGCCAGCGAGGTGCTGTGCACACACGATCACTTCGACCACAACTACAGGGACGCGATAGTTGTGGAGCCGTGTCTTGATGACCCCTTTGATGTAAAGTTCATCGATACATATCACGATGATGTCAAGGGCGCCAGGAGGGGGCCTAACAGGATCTACGTGATCACACACAAGAAGACCGGCGAGAAGATCATCCACTACGGAGACATAGGTGAGGTGCTCGACGACCTCATGACGGAGGACAACAAAGAGCTTCTCAGCGGCGCCGACATTGCGCTCATACCTGTGGGAGGCACATACACCTACGACAAGAATGAAGCTCTCGATCTCATCGAAAGGACTTCCCCTAAGATGGTGATCCCTATGCACTACAGGGCCGAGGCTGCGGGATTCGGACTCGCCGACATAGGCACTATCGAGGAGTTCCTGATCGCTGCCGCCGGCAGGAATCACACCATAAGCCTGGGCGAACTTTATTTCCTGGATACGGATGTGACTAAGCTCGACTGCGACATACTGGCCCTGAGGCCACAAAACATCTACTACAGATAGCAAAAATATTTATATAAACCCGGAGGGACAACAAAATGAAAAGCTTTATGAAGGAATTCAAGGAATTTATCAGCAAGGGCAACGTAATGGACATGGCCGTTGGTATCATAATCGGCGGCGCATTCACTGCCATCGTAACGGCTCTCGTTGACAGCATACTCATGCCGATCATCGGAGCTCTCAGCGGCGGACTCAGCGTAGAGCAGATGGCATGGAAGGTAGGCGATGCATCCATCGGATACGGCGCCTTCCTGCAGGCTGTCATCGACTTCCTGCTCGTTGCACTCGTGCTGTTCATGATCATCAAGGCTCTCAACAAGGCCAAGGATGCTGTTACTAAGGAGAAGGAAGAGGAAGCTGCTCCTGAGGAGACTCCTGCAGACATCGCTCTTCTCACGGAGATAAGAGACCTTCTCAAAGAGAAGAAGTAAGATGAAGCTGTATCTTGACGACTGGAGGACAGCTCCCCGTGGCGACGGCTTCAGGTCCGCGGACAATTATGCGGATTTCCTGGCCCTGCTCGACAAGTACAGGGACTGTCTCGAAATGGTGGATCTTGACTACGATCTGGGATACGACAGCCTGTTCACCGGCTTCGATGCGCTCAAGTACATGAAGAGACATGAGATGAAGCCGGCTCACATCAACGTCCACTCCACGCACATAAGCGGGAGGGACAAGATGCTGAGGTTCGCGGAGGTCAATTTCCCCGGCGCCGTCATCACCGGATGGTCGAGTGATTACTGATAAGGAGACTGTATATGTTCACAATGTTTTTGCTGGGCGTCCTGGCGATCGCCTACGTTGTACTCAAGACTCTCAACATGAGGGCGAAGTTCGCCGAGGAGGATGCAAGGCGTGAGGCCGAGGAGCAGAGACTCGCTCAGGAGGCCGAGGATGAAGCCGAGGATGCGATGATGAGGGCTGAGGCCATCGATGTCGATCCTGAGGTGATCGAGGACTCCGAAGAGGAGTAAGACTTTAATCTGATATTTAAATCAAAAACAGCTTTACGGGCGGCTTGCCGTAAAGCTGTTTTGATGTCTGAAGTCTCGTGCGGTGGGCTTATCTCAGCCTCACCTTGAGGTATACCGGGTTGTGATCTGAGTAGACAAAGTCGAGATCCTTGTTCTCGAACTTCTCTATATCCATATTGCCCGATGTGATGAAGCCGTCTATCAGATAATACTGGAAGTTCGTGTGATCGTTGCCCGCGTAGGCCTTGTCGAGGCTTCGGCAGGATGGAACGGACTCGTCCATGAGGTAGTTCCATACGCCGTTGATTCCGGTGATCTTGATGACGCCCGGATGCCACATGCCCTCCTGGAGTGGGAACTTCTTGGAGCTGGCGGATGAGAATATCTGGTTGAAGTCGCCGCCCGCTATGACGTAATTGCCCTTCTGATACTCCTCGTCGAGCATCTGAGCCAGCATCTTTGTCTGGGCGATCTTACCCTCGCCGCTGTCATAGGCCTCGAGATGGAGGTTGATCAGCACCAGCTCCTTATCTGAATTCTCTACCGGGATGCGCGTGACAAGAAGCGATCTTTTGAGGTTGGCCACGCGTACCGGCCATTTGAACGGACACGGCAGCTGGTAGCGAGTGCAGCTTTCAAACGGGAACTCCGAGAATGTCATGATGCCTGATCTGACCTTGCCGATAGGCGGCATAGGGAAAGGCACGAAATCACAGTGGTAATTGTAGGCGAACGCGGTCGTGTATCCCGGGAATCTGTCCTGCATGCGCTCAGCCTCATTGACATAGTGGGAGCGCCTTGAGTCCTCGTCTATCTCCTGGAGGAAGAGGACATCCGGGTCAAGTCTTGCGATCTCCTGCTCGATGCCGCTGAGGTTGGACTCGAGCCTCTCGTCGTCTGCGGTCATGACGCTCTCGCCGCCGTCCATAAAGAAGTCGGCGTTGTCTCCGAGCGCGCCGTAGCCAATATTCCAGCTGACGACAGAGAAGCTGTCATAGCGTTTGAGAGTGCGGTCTGATGTGCCCTCGGGCTCGATCTTTGTGACATCATCCGGCTTGTACTCCCTTACGCTGAGCCAGCCGATGCCCGCTCCGGCGATGAGCAATATGATCACTATCACCGCCAGTATCGTCCTGAGTATCCTCCGGAATATACCGGGCTTTTTCTTTTCTCTTTTGTTATCCGATTTGTTATCTGTATCCTTATCTGCGGAGGCTTCCTCTACAGGGATATCCTTATCCTTGATCTCGGTATCGTTCATTTCCGTTGACCTCTCTGATCTGAGATAACTGTTACAAGAATAATACTATCGGGCAAACTCCGTGGCAATATGGTATTATATATCTGTTCGAAAGATCGATATTTATATTAAGGACAGGAGGCTTTCGGAAATGATAAGAAGCATGACAGGGTTCGGCAGGGGTGAATTCACCGATGAGGCGGCCAAGGTGACCGTCGAGATCAGATCGGTCAATCACAGATACCTTGACATATTCGTCAAGATGCCGAGGAAGTACGCGTTCGCAGAGGAGAAGATCAAGGCTGCGATCAAGGAGAGGCTGCACCGCGGCAAGGTCGAGGTCGGCATCATGGTGGACAATATCGGACAGAGCGACAGCGACGTGAGGCTCGACATGGACCTCGCATCCAAGTATTACGACGCACTCAGCAAGCTCAGGGACAACTTTGACTTCGGCGAGGAGTCGAGAGTGTCGCTCAGCCTGCTTTCGAGGATGCCGGATGTGATCAGGACAAGCGCTGCCGAGGAGGACGAAGAGGCCGTAACACAGAGGCTTCTCGCCGCGACATCAAAGGCGCTTGACGACTTCTGCTCCATGAGAGAGACAGAGGGTGCCAGACTGGCGGCTGACCTCCTTGAGAGGGCCGATGCGGTCGCGGATCTCAGATCGCGCATTGAGCAAAGAGCGCCTGAGATCGAAAAGGAGTATGCAGCCAAGTTCAGAGCCAGAGTCGAGGAGATTCTGGACGGCGTCTATGAGGTTCCTGCCGAGAGAGTTGCTCTCGAGGCTGCCATATTCGCTGACAAGGCCAATATTACTGAGGAGCTTGTGAGGCTCGACAGCCATGTGAGCCAGCTCAGGAGCTTCCTTAATTCAGACGGCAGCGAGGGCATAGGCAAGAAGATTGACTTCCTCATCCAGGAGATGAACCGCGAAGCCAATACCATAGGCTCCAAGTCAAATGACACTGAGATAACCTCCCTGATGCTCGATCTCAAGGCGGAGATCGAAAAGATCAGGGAGCAGGTACAAAACATAGAGTAGCAGGGAGCAGGGATGGAGATACTGTTCAAAAAAGAGAATCTGTTCATAAGGATAGCCATAGGCTTTGCGATAGGAGTGATCCTGGGCTTTGCGGCGCCGGGGTTTTCGATAGCGACAAAGGTCGTGGGAGAGATCTATCTCAACCTCATCAAGATGTTGGTCATACCTGTGCTGGTATGCGCGGTGCTGAGCGGCATCACGGGTTCCGGCAATATATCCGGCCTGAGGAGGATAGGCCTCAAGGCGATAGGACTCTATGTCATCATGTTCCTGGCCTCGTTTGCTGTGTCGTTCGGTGTAGCGTCGCTTATCAGGCCGGGATCCGGCATCAGCTTTGAGAACCCTCCTGTATACGAGGGGGAGGTCGGCGGACCGGTCAGCTTCTCGGATGTCCTGAGGGGCTTTTTCCCTGACAACATAATCGAAGCCATGTCAGCCAACAACATACTGCCGACGCTGCTGTTTTCGGTGATACTCGGCATAGCGATCGTGGCTATCGGGGATAAGGGCAGGCCGGTAAAGGAATTCATAGACAGCCTGACGGAGGCGATGTTCTACGTACTGTCGATGATCATGGAGACTTCTCCGATCGGAGTAATGTCCCTCATCGCCTACTCGGTGGCGGAGTTCGGTGCCGGCGTATTCATGGCCATAGGCAAGTACATGCTGTGCTGCTGGCTTGCATGCATCGCGGTGTTCTTCATCGTGTTCTTCCTGCCGTCTGTGACCATAGGCGGGGCCGACCCGAAGACTTATCTGAGGGCAAGCGGCAAGATCGCTCTGATGACGATGTCGACGACAAGCTCCGCGGCTACGCTTCCTACGACTCTCAAGGTCAGTACGGAGGATCTCGGAGTGCCGGAGTACATCGCGAACTTCACGCTTCCGCTCGGATGTACGATCAACATGTGCGGAGGGGCGTGCTCCTTCTGCTGCCTGGCGGTATTCGTAAATGAATTCTATGGGCTCGGCATGCCGCTTAGCCGCTTTGTGATGATGGCCGTCGTGGCTACCCTGATCAACATGGCGGCTCCTGGCATACCCGGAGGCGGTATAGTGCTGATGACTTCGTTCCTGACCATATTCGGCCTTCCGGTAGATCTGATCGGACCGATCGCGGCATTCTACAGACTGCTGGATATGGCCTTTACCACCATCAATGTAAGCGGAGACGTGGCCGCCAATCTTATAATTGCAAAGACCGAGTCAAAAGTGATAGAATCACTTGGTTAACGGGAGGTCGTAATGAGCCGCACGAAAGGAAAGCTATACGTTATATCCGGACCATCGGGTACAGGCAAGGGCACTATCTGTGCCGAGCTTCTCAAGGACAAGCACAATGAGTTCTCGGTATCGATGACCACGCGCGACCCGAGAGAAGGCGAGGTGCACGGCAAGGATTATTTCTTTGTGACAAGAGAGGAGTTCCTTGACAACGTCGAGGCCGGTAATTTCCTCGAGCACGCTCAGGTATTCGACAATCTCTACGGTACGCCTAAGGACATGGTGATCAAGCGTCTGGACAGGGGCTACAACGTGCTCCTCGACATAGACGTCCAGGGCGGACTCCAGGTCAGGAAGGCCATGCCTGAGTCAATACTCATATTCATACTTCCACCGAGCCTCAAGGAGCTGCGCAGGCGGCTTGAGGGCAGGGGCACCGAGACGGCCGACAAGGTCGAAAAGAGACTCGGCCAGGCGCTCAGCGAGATCAAGCTTATAGGCGAGTACGATTACATCATCATCAATGATGATCTCGAGACTGCGGCGAATGAGGCCCGCAGCATAATCGAGGCGGAGTCTCACAGAGTCCCTGAGGCCGTAAGAGGCATCATAAGGGAGTACGAAAACGAATTACAATAATATTAGAAAGGGGAGCTATAATGCTGCTTTATCCATCAGTAAACACACTCAGAGACAAGACAGACAGCAGGTATTCACTTGTTATTCTTACTGCAAAGAGGGCCAGAGACATCGTCGACGGCAAGCCGGCACTCACAGAGGATGAGGCCGAGAGACCTGTAAGCCAGGCTGCCAGAGAGATCGCAGACGATATGATCACATATAAAAGGCCGGGAGAGACGGAGTAGTCTCTGCGGCGCCTGTCATTTGACCTGAGACTCTTTGCAGCCGTCTTTCGGATGCAGGGAGTTTTTTTGATTTTTAGTGAGAGGGTAACGGGGATGAAGAGATTCGGACTGATTGGGAGCGGTCTTGAGCACGTGCAGCTTCGCAGGGTGCACAGCGAGATCGGAGATTACGAATACATACATCTTGAGACCGATGATGAGGACAAACTCAGACTGTTTCTGAGCGATAAGAGGTTTGACGGCTTCAACATAACGCATCCTTTCAACAGATCGGTCATAAAGTATCTGGACGAGCTTTCGGATGATGCCATGAGGACGCAGTCCGTCAATACGGTGTGCAAGCTTCCGGACGGCAGGCTCAGGGGCTGCAATACGGATATAGAGGGCTTCAGATACCTTGTCAACGGCTCGGTCGACGGGCTCAGGTGTCTTGTGCTCGGTACGGGCGGCGCTGCCAGAAGCGCAGCCGCAGTGCTTGAAGACATGAGGGCTGCCGAGGTCGTGCTGGTATCGAGGGACCCCGAAGCCGCAAGGGCGGAGATCGGAGATTCGTACACAATAGCCGGATACGACAGATTGTATCCATACTATGACTTCGAGATCATAGTCAACTGTACGCCGGTAGGCAGATCGCCCTACATCAACACAACCGTGCTCAGCGAAGCCAGACTGAGCCTCAGGCTCTTTGCAAACCTCGAGCTTGCGATAGACCTCATTTACAATCCGTACAGGACGAAGTTCCTCCAGGATGCCAGGAGGCTCACCGTGTGCAATACCAAGTCGGGCCTTGACATGCTGATAATCCAGGCTTACGTTTCGCGCAATCTCTGGCTCGGCATGGAGGCGGATCAGGAGGAGGCGGAGCTCATCCTGCGCAAGGTCAAGCGCAAGATACTCGAGAGCCAGCTCAATGTCGTGGCAGTGGGCCTTCCTGGCTCCGGCAAGACCACGATCTTCAGGCGCTATGCCTACGAGCTGGGACTCAGATTCATAGATACGGATGAGGAGACCGAGAAGCTGATGGGCCGTCCTATACAGGATGTCGTATCGGACTCGGCCATAGGAGAGGACTACTTCAGGGCCATGGAGCACAAGGCTGTCGCGGAGCTCTCCACCGTCAGAGGCGCGGTGATCGCGACCGGAGGAGGGACCCTCCTCAACCCTCAAAACAGAGACATGCTCAAGGCCAACGGGATAGTGATATATGTCAAACGTCCGCTGGACCTGCTGTCGATCAAAGGCAAACCGCCCGGCATCAATATCGACCTGACACAGTTATTTAATGACAGGGACAGGATATACAAAAAGACATCAGACATGGTGCTCATCAATTCAAGGATATTCGGGGACAGAAAAGCCAAGACCGGCGAGGGTAATTCATACAACTACGAGCTCAAGGGCTTTGTGTACTTCATAGCGCGCAGGGTGCAGAAGTACCTAAATGAACTCGCCTCAGATATCTGGACATAGGAGGATTATTTAATGAAACACAGACCGACGATGCTGATGATACTCGACGGATTCGGCATCAGAAAAGAAACCAAAGGAAATGCAATAGCGGCCGCAGACACACCTGTACTTGACAGGCTGTTTGCGGAATACCCGTTCATAACGATAGAGGCCAGCGGTGAGCCGGTAGGCCTGCCTGCGGGACAGATGGGCAACTCCGAGGTAGGACATCTCAACATCGGAGCCGGCAGCATCGTATACCAGAATCTCCTCAAGATCACAAGATCGATCGAGTCCGGAGACTTCTTTGAGAACAAAGCGCTGAAGGCTGCGATGGATAACGCCTCAAAGGGACACACACTTCATATCATGGGTCTTGTGTCCGACGGCGGAGTACACAGCCACTTCGAGCATCTCAAGGCGGTGATCGACATGGCCGCACAAAACGGACTGAAGGATGTAGCTGTGCACTGCTTCCTCGACGGCAGGGATGTTCCTCCAAAGAGCGCCATGACATGGCTCGGACCTCTCGAGGACTACCTCAAAGAGAAGGACACAGGCAGGATCGGAGTCATCTCCGGCAGGTTCTATGCCATGGACAGAGACAAGAGATGGGAGAGGCTCGTAAGGGCTTATGACGCTCTCACGCTCGGCGAGGGTCTCAAGGCGTCGTGCGCTCAGGAGGCCATTGATAATTCATACGCAAAGGACGAGACTGACGAGTTCGTACAGCCTACAGTGGTCAATGCAGCTCCGGTCAGGGACGGCGACTCCGTAATATTCATCAACTTCAGACCTGACAGAGCCAGGGAGATCACCAGGGCTCTTGTGGATCCGGACTTCGACGGATTCGAGCGCAAGTCCGCACCAAAGGATCTCACATATGTATGCATGACGGAGTACGATGCCACCATGCCTAACGTACTGGTAGCCTTCCCTCCGGAGGATGTGGATCCGACACTCGGCAGGACAATCGCCGACCTCGGACTGCGTCAGCTCAGGATAGCAGAGACTGAGAAGTACGCACACGTGACCTTCTTCTTCAACGGAGGAGTCGAGGAGCCAAACAAGAACGAAGACAGGATACTCATCCCGTCGCCAAAGGTCGCCACATACGACCTGCAGCCTGAGATGAGCGCCCCTGAGGTTGCATCGACAGTCATAGAGAAGATAGGCGAGGACATCTATGATCTCATAATCTTCAACTTCGCCAACCCTGACATGGTCGGCCACACGGGAGTATTCGATGCTGCTGTCAAGGCCATCGAGACGCTCGACGGCCTTGTAGGCAATATAGCCGATGCTATCCTTGCCAAAGACGGACAGATACTCCTGACCGCAGACCACGGCAATGCCGACTACATGATAGACGACGAGGGCAAGCCGGTGACCAAGCACTCCACTTCCGTAGTGCCTCTCTGCCATATATGCAAAGAGCCGGTACCGTTCAAAAAAGACACAGGCAAGCTCGCAGACATAGCGCCGACTCTGCTGACTCTGATGGGGCTTGAAGTCCCGTCCGGCATGGAAGGTGACGTACTGGTATAGAGTAATGACGGGCAGGGGATGACCCCTGCCTGAATTCTAACTACAAGAGATTCATTTATATTCCTCCTACACTCAAAATCCGAACCGGAATCAAGATAACAAAGATTCATTTATATTCCTCACGGAGTTTTGAGGACGCAGTTCGCAGATGTGTTACGCTTAAGGGCAGTGAATGTATGGCCGTGCGGCAGCCTGATTGTTTGCAGAGTACACTCAAAATCCGAACCGGAACATAAATGAATCCAGTAGAATCCGATGACAACCGGATAACAAGATCCATTTATATTCCTCCCGGAGTTTTGAGGACGCAGTTTATAGATGTGTTACGCTTAAGGGCAGTGAATGTACGGCCGTGCGGCAGCCTGATTGTTTGCAGAGTACACTCAAAATCCGAACCGGAACAAAATGAATCTAATAAAACAATAGATGGGGAATAAGTTTACCGAAGAACAACTGAAGGCGATCGAGACCACGGACAAGTCTGTGCTTGTGTCCGCAGCAGCGGGCTCGGGCAAGACTTCTGTTCTCGTGGAGAGAATCATACGGATCATACTGAGCGGCAAGGCCGACGTGGATGAGATGCTCGTCGTCACGTTTACGAATGCGGCAGCATCCGAGATGAGGCTCAGGCTTGCAAGGGCAATCAGGGCCAGGCTCGAGAGCGATCCTGATGATGAGACGCGTATAAGACTCAAGGCCCAGCTTGCCAAGCTGTACAGGTCGTACATATCCACCATCAACAGCTTTGCCGGCAGGGTCATAAAGGAATTCTTCCACGAAATAGACATCGATCCGGGAGCTTCCATATGCGATGAGGTCCAGTCGGAGCTTCTCAAAAGGGAGGCGGTGTCAGAGCTCTTCGAGGAGGCCTTCGCCAATGATGAGCTTATAGAGGGCGGCAGCTTCAGGGCATTCCTCAGGCTGTACAGCGAGGAGAGAAGCGAAGACAACTTCATGGACGGTCTCATCAGCTCATATGACAAGCTTCGCAGTATGCCGGACTATTTCGAGTGGGCTTTTGACAGGGCGGAGATGCTCAGGATCACGGATGACACTTTTGACGGCTCAGAGCTTCAGCGCATGATGGCAGAGGATGCCCGTGAGACCTTTAACGGGATACTCGGAGCCGTAAGAAATGTACAGGGTGTTCTGACGGACGCCGGCTTTGATGACATGGCTGACAAGATGGAGCCGCAGGCTGAGTGGGCCATGCAGATCTGTGAGATGGCCGGCTCCGGACGCTTTGACATGGAGACGATAGCTCTTATCGAGGACATGCCTAAGGTCACCCTGCGCGCCTCAAAGGACGAAAAGGAATCCTACGAGCTGATCAAGGGCGACATCAAAAAGCTCAGGGACAGCATCAGGGAAGACCAGGTCAATAAGTTCAAGCACAAATACCTGACCCCGGACTTCGCATCCAGGCTCAGGGAGATGAATGAGACATACGAATACACCGTATACTACATCCGCCTGCTCGAGGAGTTCGAGAAGCGCTACGATACCAAAAAGAGAGAGCAGCGCGTTATGGACTTCTCCGATCAGGAGCACTTCGCAGTAAGGATACTCAAAAATGAAGAGGCTGCAGGCATACTCAGGCGGAGATTCAAATACATATTCGTCGATGAGTACCAGGATACCAACAATATACAGGAGAGGCTCATCAGCAGCATCGCAAGGCCGGACAATGTGTTCAGGGTAGGCGATGTCAAGCAGAGCATATACAAGTTCCGCCAGGCGGAGCCTGAGATATTCGAGAGACTGTATGCGAGGTTCAGCGATCCGGGTCAGACTGACGGTATAGCTGTTGACCTCGGCCGCAACTTCAGGACCAACGACAGGACGATCGGATACATCAACTATGTATTCGAACACATCATGGAGGGCTATGACGAGAGAGCCAGGCTGTATACCGGCCTCGACTGCGATGACAAGTACGACTTCATGCCGGAGGTCCACGTGCTCTTTGAGGAGGGCGGCAATACAGACTCAGAGACCGATGATGAGATCAGAGAGGACCTCGGTCTCATCGATGAGGAGATAGAGGATATATCCAAGGAGGAAGCGGAGGCTGCGTATATCGCAGACCTCGCAGCCTCCATCATAGGCACGGAGTTTTACGACACAAAGGCCGGAGTTGTAAGAAAGGCCGGGGCGAGGGACATCGCGATACTTCTCAGGGCCGTAAAGGTCAGGGGAGAGGTCGTGAGCCGTGCTCTCAGGGAGAGAGCCATAGAGCCTCACCTTGAGGAGAGCGAGGATCTCTTCGACACCGTTGAGATCGGCGTGGCGCTTTCGCTTCTTCAGTGCATAGACAACATGAAGAGGGATCTGCCTCTCATATCCGTGCTGCACTCTGAGATATTCGGCTTCAGCCCGGAGGATCTTGCACAGATACGCATCGCATATCCGGACAAATACTCAGCTTACCATGAGGCCTTCGGATGGTATGCGGATGAAGGGCCTGAGGGAGAACTCAGAGACAAGGTCTGTGCGGCCCGCGACAGACTGCTTGAGTGGCGCAGGCTATCGCGCATGATGCCTCTTGAGGACTTCGTGTGGCACATACTTACAGACTCGGGCTACTACAGGATGGCGGGAGCCATGCCGGGAGGGGCACGCAGGCAGGCCAATCTCAGATCGCTTGCCGACAGAGCGGCGCTCTTCAGCAAGGACAGGGTCGCATCGCTCAGTTCGTTCATCACATTCCTCGATACTCTCAGGGGAAGGAAAGCCGGCAACGGCCAGATCCCGATGGCAGGCAGGGACGACGATGTAGTGAGGATATCCACGATACACAAGAGCAAGGGCCTCGAGTACCCGTTCGTAATCGTGGGAGGTCTGGGACACAGATTCAGGGATTCCGCGAATGACAGGACCTTCAGTTTTGACTCGTCCGTCGGAGTGGGGCTTCCGTATGTCGATCCGTCCAGGAAGTACTGGAGATCGACCATAATGCAGAGGGCCATCAGCGCGAAGTCGAAGCGCGACGACTACAGGGAGGAACTGAGACTTCTCTATGTAGCCATGACAAGGGCTCGCAACAAGCTATACATGGTCGGCACCGCAAAGAGCGAGGAGGATCTTGCAAAGTTCAGCGCAAGACCGGGATGCTTCATCAAGGCGATGAAGGATGTGATCAGGAGTCCTTACAATACTTATCACGCATCGCCGCTGATGCTGACAAAGGCCAGAGACAAGGCGCGCAGGCGCAGGAGCATCGCATCATATACAGACAAGCCGCTTACGCCGGAGGAGCATAGGCTCTACGACGAGATCGACAGGAGATTCAGCTTCAGATATCCGGACGAAGAGCTGCTGACGGCCAGGGCCAAGTACTCTGTCAGCGCCATCAGGCAGGAAGAGCTCAAGGCAGCCGAGGCTGCTGCCGGCGAAGTGAATGTCACGCAGGCGGACGATGAGGTAGTGCACCTCTGGAGAGGCAGCGAGGGCCGCAGGAAGGCTTCGGCGGCCGATACGGGCATCGCTTATCACAGGATAATGGAATTCCTCGACTTCACCAGGGCAGCGGATGAGAGCGGCACAGTCGACGAGGCATACATAAACGAAAGGGCGGAGCTTCTGAGAGATCAGGGAGCCGTGACGGAGGATGTATACCGCTCACTCGACCTTGGCTGCATAGCCTCATTCTTTGCAGGAGAGCTCGGACAAAGGGCTGTCAGAGCCGCCCGTGAGGGAAGGCTCAGGCGCGAGAAGCCGTTTACTCTCAGGACTGAGCGGGGCGGCAGGGAGATGCTCGTACAGGGCGTGATAGACTGCTGCTTTGAAGAGGACGGCGGGATGGTGCTGGTAGACTACAAGTCGAGCTTCATCCATCCGGGAAGGGATCACGCATCCGAGATCGCGCGCATAAGAGACGAGTACAGGGTCCAGATAGAGCTGTACTCCGAGGCTCTGAGCAAGGGCAGCGGCATGGAAGTCACCGAGGCGTATCTTTATCTTTTTGCCACCGGAGAAGCGGTGGATATGGTACAATCACATTAGCATTAACTGACTTACATATACAGGACACAGGACATGAAAGACGGACTTAAAAAGATAACGATTCTTCATTCGAATGACATTCACGGCAAGTTCACCGGCAAGACCGGAGAGGACGGCAAGCTCAGAGGCAGCCTTGCCCAGGTCGGCGGATACGTCCGCAAGGCCAAGGCGGACAACCCGAACACCGCATACTGCATCGCAGGCGATGTCTTCCAGGGCTCGCTCATAGACAGTGACTTCCTCGGACTTTCGACCATGGAGATACTTAATCTCATTGACATAGATGTGATGTCCATCGGCAACCACGAGCTCGACTACGGCATATCCCACATGATATTCGTAGGCAGGTATGCAAACTTCCCTGTGATCAACGCCAACTTCCTCATCAAGAGCAACAAGAAGCATCTCTTCAAGCCTTATCACATGGTGGAGATGGACGGCGTAAATGTACTCTTCATCGGGCTCATCACCAAAAACATCGTAGACCAGACCAAGGCTGAGGGCCTTGTAGGCAGATACGTGACGGTCGATGATGCCGAAGTCGAGATCAGGAGGACTTTTGACAGGCTGGAGGGCAAGGGCCGCCATGCGGACATCGTTGTACTGCTGACACACATCGGCTGGGAGGCAGACCTCGAGCTCGCAAAGAGACTGAGCCCGGATCTGGGGATAGACATCATTGTCGGAGCTCACTCTCATACATATATCGAGAAGCCTGAGGTCGTAAACGGCATAGTCGTCCTTCAGGCCGGCATGGAGAACACCCATCTCGGCAGGCTCGACATCGGATACGATGAGGCTGCCGGCAGGATCGCCGACTGGGAGTGGGAGATGATCCCGGTGGATGATGACCACTGCCCTGTGGACAAGTACGTCAGGGCGATGATCAATACCTACGTGATGGATATAGACGAGAAGTACGGCGCGGTCGTCACGAGACTTCTGAGGCCTCTCGACAACTACGGCAGGGGCAATACAACAGAGGTCGGACAGCTCTTTGCGGATGTCTTCGCCGATGCCCTCGATCTTGATGTAATGTTCCTGGCTTCATCGAGTACGAGGTGCTACAGCCTCGACATGACGGTCACCCTACAGGACCTCAGAGAGGCATACCCGTATGACGGCAAGGTCTACAAGCTCAAGGTCACCGGAGAGATGATCAGGCACATGGTGCACCACATGCTCAGAGACGAGGTGCTGGACGACTGGGTGGACGTGTTCTACCACACATCAAAGAACCTCAAGATAGAATACGACAAGGACAAAAAAGAAGCTCAGATCTGGTACAAGGGAGAGCCTCTCAGGGATGACGATGAGATCACCATAGGTCTCCAGGAATTCTACTACCTGAATTCCGAGCAGGGACTCGGCTATACCAACGCCCAGCTCAAGGCTCACGGCGGCCTCAAGCTGGCTGCGGCTGACGCCTTCGAGGTGCTCAGAGACTACCTCCACGATCACCACGATCTCGGCGGTCACTGCGACGACAGATACATCGTGCACGGCACCGTCAGAGGCGAGCATTTCGACTAGCAAGCTGCATTTTTCCGGACTTTCAAAGGACTCAAAAAAGACAGTCTTCAGGGGCTGTCTTTTTGCATGCTATAAGGTTGACTTTTTACTATGCGGTGTTAAAATTTATGTGCGGGCGATGGTATGCCCGAACTAAATAATAAAAGTCTTTATTATAAGGAGAGTGATACCAATGGCAAATTATGTAGAAAGAGTCATCGAGCAGTGCAAGGCTAACAATCCTGGCGAGGTAGAATTCCACCAGACTGTAGAGGAAGTTCTTACTTCTCTTAAGCCGGTTGTTGAGAAGCATCCTGAGTATGAGGCAAATGCACTTCTTGAGAGACTCGTTGAGCCTGAAAGAGGAGTTACTTTCAGAGTAGTATGGGTTGACGACAACGGTAAAGTTCAGGTCAACAAGGGCTACAGATATCAGTTCAACAGTGCAATCGGACCTTACAAGGGCGGCCTGAGATTTGCTCCAAACGTATATCCTGGAATCATCAAGTTCCTCGGATTCGAGCAGATCTTCAAGAACTCCCTGACAGGCCTTCCAATCGGCGGCGGCAAGGGCGGCTCCGATTTCGATCCTAACGGAAAGAGCGATGCAGAAGTAATGAGATTCTGCCAGGCTTTCATGACAGAGCTCTACAGACATATCGGACCTAACACTGACGTACCTGCAGGTGACCTCGGTGTTGGCGCAAGAGAAATCGGTTACCTCTTCGGTCAGTATAAGAGAATCGTTGACAAGTATGAAGGCGTTCTCACAGGTAAGGGAATCCCTTACGGCGGACTCCTCGGCAGAGCTGAGGCTACCGGATTCGGTATCGTATGGTACGCAGAGGAAATGCTCAAGGCTAACGGCGAAGACTTCAAGGGCAAGAACGTTGCTATCTCCGGCTTCGGTAACGTTGCATGGGGTACTGCATGGAAGCTCTGGGAGCTCGGTGCTAAGTGCGTAACTATCTCCGGACCAGACGGATACATCTATGATCCGGACGGCATCACAACTCAGGAGAAGGTTGACTACCTCCTCGAGCTCAGAGGCTCCGGCAAGAACATCTGCGCTCCTTATGCTGAGAAGTTCCCTAACGCTAAGTTCTTCGCAGGCAAGAAGCCTTGGGGCGTTGCACAGGATACTGGCTGCAAGATCGACATGTTCATCCCATGCGCTATGCAGAACGACGTTCACATGGAGCATGCTAAGCAGATCGTTGAGGGCGGCTGCAAGTTCTACTGCGAAGGCGCTAACATGCCTACAACAAATGACGCTCTTGAGTATCTGATCGAGAACATGACAGCTGTTGGTCCTGCTAAGGCAGCCAACGCAGGCGGCGTTGCTTGCTCCTGCATCGAGATGGGCCAGAACGCAGGTCACACTGCATTCCAGCACCAGGCTGTTTATGATCAGCTCCACCAGATCATGAAGAACATCTACAGCGCTTGCGCTAAGGCCGGTGAGACATACTACGGCAACAAGAACGCTCTGGTTCCTGGCGCTAACATCGCCGGATTCGAGAGAGTAGCTGAGGCTATGATGGCTCAGGGTCTTGTATAAAAGATGACTCTTAGGCGTTAAACGCGAAACAAACAATCAAGGGGCTGTCGCACAATAAAATGTGTGGCAGCCTCTTAACTTGCCCGCCTGACGGCGGGCTCTTTTTGCGAAGGTAGC
>SVCQ01000020.1 GCA_015058275.1 Clostridiales bacterium | reverse complement strand
AACATGCAAAAAGCCGGGGCCCTTGAAATTGCAAGAGTTCCGGCTATTTACGTCTTCCCAACTGTTAAAGATGGGAGACAAAAACTATCCGTTTATTGTCTCTTCTGCGTTAACAATTTATCCGTGTTTTTTGCCGAGTCGCTCGAGTACGCGTATCAGATATCCTGCGTTCTCTCTTAACTGATTGACGGTGACCCTTCCCTCTTTGAGGCCAGCCATTATCCTTTTGTAGTCCCCCTTGCTTCCCGGCATGAACAGGCTGCAGCCTGCCGCTGCGACCAGGGCCGGATCAGGTGTACCGTATTTAGAGCCCTTCATCAGCAGGATGTCTCCTCCGGCCACCCAGTCGGTCATGACAAGACCGTCGAATTCGAACTCCGATCTCAGGACCTCCGTAAGAGCCCGGCTCTCGGATGTGTGAATGCCGTTAATCAGATTGTATGAAGTCATGACAGAGACCGGATCCCCCTCACTGATGCAGATACCGAAGCCTCTTAAATATATCTCGCGAAGAGCCCTCTCGCTTATGACGCTGTTGCTTGCATAGCGGTTGGTCTCCTGATTGTTGGCAGCGTAGTGCTTGATCGTGACCCCGCGCCCCGGATGAGCCTGCACTCCCCGGGTCAGGGCAGCCGCAAACAGGCCGCTTATGAGAGGATCCTCCGAGAAGTACTCGAAGTTACGTCCGCAGAGTACGTTCCTGTGTATGTTGAGAGCAGGCGCAAGCCACAGGTCGATGCCGAAAATATCCATCTCTCTGCCCACTATGTCTCCGCATATCTCAGCGAAGTCCGTGTTCCAGCTCTGTGCTATGGCTGTACCGATAGGGATCGCGGTGCAGTACTGATTTTTGATCTCAGTGCCCCTTTTAGGGCCGGTCACTGCTCTTATGACCGTGCGCACAGCCCCCGGCAACATCTCCATGATGCTCTCAGGGATCGCGGATCCGACCGCATGTCTGCCCTTCCTGTCCTCGTAATACTCTCTTGCTATCCTTACGCCCGCAGGGCCGTCCGACATTATTATGCCGGATATGCCCGCATCCCTGAACAGAGACGTCGACTCTCCGGCAGCCCCGGCCACACTTGTCGCAGCATCGCCTATGGTGTTCTGAATGAGCCCCGCCTTGAACGAGCCGGTGTTGAGCATGGCAAGGTCGGATGCCGTCATGTTGGCAATCGCCGTGGTGATCTCAGGCCTGTCCTCAGACTCTTCATCAGCGCACTGGGTGATGCAGCCGGAAAGATCCATGATCACAGGCTTCATGCGGCCTGTATCTATATTTCTTGCATCGCTCTTAATGTCTTCAAATCCCGCACCGGCAAAGAGCCTCTTCGATCTCCTCTCAACATGCTCTTCCTCGAGCCTCAGTATGGCCGACGGCCTTACATCATCGCTCGAAGTGCCCGTGAGCACTATGTAGTCTCCGGCCTCGAGCACGTATGACGCCGAGGCGGTGTCAAAGCCTGCCAGATCGCGGATGTCGAATACCGCGTGGACGATCTCAGACTCTCCCGGTCTCAGCTCCTTTGTCTTGGTAAAAGCTGCCAGGCTCTTGGTCTCTCTGTCGAGCCTGCCTGACGGGCAGGACACATATACCTGAAGCGTCTCCTTGCCCTTGAAGCTGCCGGTGTTTACTATCCTCGCGTATACTCCCACGCGAGGTCCTGCCACTTTTATTTTGGCCTTATCTGCAGTGAAGTCCGTATATCCGAGGCCGTAGCCGAACGGGAAGAGCGGCTTCACGCCGAATGAATCAAAGTATCTGTAGCCTACGTATATGCCTTCTCTGTATTCGCAGTCATCTCTCAGACCGAAGTCTCCGGCCTTGCAATAGTCTGCGTAAGGCGCCCAGGTCGTCGCGAGTTTGCCTGACGGATAAGCCCTGCCGAGAAGCACGTCCGCAAGCGCGGATCCGGTCTCCACTCCGAGCTGCGACAGCACGAGTATATTGCCGCAGTCCATCACGGGACTGAGGTCGACCGGGCCTCCCGCGTTGATGACCAGCATGAACTTCTCATAACCGTCATTCAAAAGACGTATGTCCCTGACCTCGCTGTCCGTCAGCATGTAGTCGCCCTTCTCAGCCAGGCGGTCATTGCCCTCGCCGGATATGCGTGACACCACATATACAGCGGCATCGCAGTCCATGTCCATGTCTATCCTGTATTCAGGCGCCTTCATAACAGCTCCCATGGACGCCGCGATCATGTTGATCTTTTCGGCCTTCGCCCTGGCTTTGATATCCGCATGGAACTTCCTTTTGGCTTCCTCGAGTACCGTAGCATATGCTTCGGCCCACGCGTCTGATACCACGTCAAAGCCGGCTTCTTTGAGCCCCTCCTCAACCGTCACAAAGTATCTCGAGTTGACCTCGCCTGAGCCCGTGCCTCCCTTGACGGTATACCTTACGCCGCTGCCATAGGCCGCTATCCTGCACGGCTTATCGAGCGGGAAGGCTCCGTTCTTTTTGAGGAGCACCATGCATTCGGGCAGATACGGTCTCAGTATCTCCAGATGGTCCCTTTCGTACTTCTCCATTTACAGTCCCTTCTTTATTCTACGCTGATCACGAATCTGAGTTCGTAGTCCCCCTTTACCGGATGTTTGAATTCGTCAGCTGTCCCCGGACCGCATATGCCGGTGCCGATGCCCTGCTGGAAGGCGGATATGGCGACGTATGTGCCCGTCCTTATCTCATCCTCCCTGTGCTTCATTGACAGAAGCTCACGGTCGCTGTACGGCTTGATGCCGAGGTCGAAAGCCTTGCCGGCGGAAGTGAACTTAACGATCCTCCTGCCGTCGCTTATGCTCGCCCATCTCGTGTCGGAGCGGTTGCCGCTCTCCTGAGGCTTGATGTTAGGCTCCGTCATGTCTGCAACCTTGCAGTTCACAACTTCGATCGGGGCCTGGTCCTTCATGTCGTCATAGGACTCTCCTCTCCTGCCGTAGTAGCTGACATCATCGAATGACTCATCGAATCTGAAGGCCTTGGCGAATCTCGGCAGGTATCCTTTGTAGCTCTTTGTGCAGTGGAGGCGCGATGTCACGAGCACGGACCTGCCGTCCTCAGAAGCCGCCTCGTAAGTGTCAGTGCACTCGAACTCCGCCTTTTCGCACTTGATCTTTGATACGATCGTCAGGCGCTTGTCCGTTCTCTCAACCGATACCAGCTCGCTCCTCTGTCCTACATAGTTCTTTGTCAGATCCATGAGTCCGCCGATGAGCAGGTCATTGTCCACCGGCGCGCGGAAGAGCAGAGTATACGGATCGGCCGGTCTTATCTCCACGCCGCCTATATTGAATGACAGGCTGTCTCCCTCTTCGCTCAGGATATCCGGCAGAGGATAGCTGCCGGCTCCTGCAGGCGCCTTAGGGATGTTTTCTTTTATCACGAGCTGCTCGCGGGCAGCCTCGGACCCTGTCTTTTTGTCTGTAGTGATCACTGTCAGCAGGCAGTCCGTGCCGGCTTCATCGGCCGCCTTTATATGCGGCGCCGTCTCTATCTGCATGATGCATTTCTCAAGAGGTCCGCACTCAGGCACGATATCCTGCTCACTGCCGTCGCTCCATACGAGCTTAAGAGAATACCTCCAGCCCTCCGAGAAGGCCATGGTGTTGAATATCTCAAATCTGTCTCCGCCGAGCCATCTGACGCGTACCGGGCGGTATATGAACTTGGTAATAAGGGCTCCCGTGGAAGGTGTCCTGTCAGGATAGAAGAGTCCGTCAACGCAGAAGTTGCCGTCATGCTCCCATTCGCCGTGGTCTCCGCCGTAAGTATAGCTGCCGTCCTCGTGCAGCACGGCATGATCGACCATCTCCCATACGCAGCCTCCTGTCAGGCTGTCGTGGGAATAGATCTCCTTCCAGTAATCCTCCATGCCTCCCGGGCCGACGCCCATGGCATGAGCGTATTCGCAGAGGAAGTAAGGCCTGTCACAGAGCTGCTTTATCCTGTACTTCTTCTCGCCTATCTCGTGTACGCGCTCGGCAGGCGGATACATCTCGCTCGCCACATCGTATGCCTTCCTCCTGGTGTGGACGGCGCTCTCGTAGTGTACCGGGAGCGTCGAGTGTCCCTTGAGGTAGTTGTACTCGGCGTCAGTATTGTGAGTGCCTCCGGCTTCGTTGCCGAGGCTCCACATCACGATAGACGGATGCAGCTTGTCCCTCTGGTACATCCTCGCCGCGCGGTCCACATAGTGGGCCTCCCACTTCGGATCATTGCTGATGCGGTTGTAGCTGCGGGGCAGCTTCATCTCAACGCAGCCGTGGGTCTCAATGTCCGCCTCATCCACGACGTAAATGCCGAGTTCATCGCAGAGCTCGAGCAGATAAGGATCCGGCGGATAATGCGAGGTCCTGACAGTATCTATATTGAACTCCTTGCAGATCTTCATGTCGCGTTCGAGTTCCTCAGGCGTCATCGTGTATCCGCCTGCCGGACTCGTATCGTGGTGGTTGACTCCGCGGAACTTGACCAGCCTGCCGTTCACGAGGAACTTGTCGCCGTTTATCCTTACATCGCGGAAGCCGACTCTCGTCCTGACGCAGCTTCCCTCTGTCTCAATGAACAGATCGTAGAGCGCAGGTTCCTCGGCGTTCCACTCCTGCGGAGCGAGGTTCCTGAACATCACCTCGGCTCTGCCGTTTTGTGTCTTTACGGTCTTTGACTCGGATACTCCCCGTCCCATAAGCGAGAATGTGACTTCTCCCTCGCCGTACAGATCGGCCTTGGCCGCGGCATACCACTCCTTGCCGGCCTTGCGCGGGGTGAAGTCTATGTCCCAGAAGTCGTTCTCATCCGTCATCCTCAGAAGCACATCGCGGAAGATACCGTTATTGCGGAACATGTCCTGGCACTCGAGGTAAGTTCCGTTGCACCATCTGCGCACGACCACAACAAGTTCGTTGAACATGTCGCGGAGATACGGAGTGACATCGAACTCGGCCGTGTTATGCGATCCCTCTGTATATCCGACGTGCTCTCCGTTCATGTATACATCGGCGCATGATGCGATACCGAGGAAAGAGAGCGTATATCTCCTGGTCTCCTTCTCTCCTCTTTCGGTCTGAAAGATGGTGCGGTACACGCCGACGAAGTTGTACTCCTCGCCCGGGTCCCTCCAGTTAGGCCTGACCGGATTGTCGTCAGCCTGGAAACTGAATACCCTGCCGACCCTGTCTGTCTCCGGGATCTTTGGCGGATCGTAAGGGAACTGGTATCTTCTGTTGACATAAAAAGGCCTGTCGTAGCCCCTGAACTGCCAGCACGAAGGCACGTCGATCCTGTCGAAATTCGTGGAGTCTGTGTCGAGTATGGCAGGGAGCAGCGTAGGCCTGTCATAGAATTTGAAATCCCATTCTCCGTTAAGGCATTTTACCTTTGGAGAGCTGTATCTCACGTCTTTGCCTGATACCTTCTCCGCAGACTCGCGGTCCGGATAAGGTATGAAGTAGCTTCTCGGAGGCAGCTTGTTGTCCTCAAATACGCTGAAATCGCAGTAATTTGTATTGTTTATGGTGTATCTCATATATTCCTCCCTCAAAGGGTGTATTTTCACTTCGTTCAGAAAGACACTTTTAACTGTTACAGAGTACCAGTGTATCTTTCATTGTATAGAAAAAAAGGGCTGCTGTCACCTAGCCAGGAAGACAACAGCCAGTGATATCAGTGATATGAAGGCAGTCAGCCCGATCATCCACAGTACGGAGGCTTTTTTGCTCTGTTCATAAACTCTGAAGAACGGATACGGGCCTTCAATGATCTTCGCGTAATTGAGGTACAGCATGACAATGCCGTAGATCAGGGTCACTATGACCGGAATGAACCACTGCGACGAATGCTGCTCCCACAGGAAGTATGATGCGATCGATATCGCCGGGCAGAGGGTGTGATGGTAAAGTCCGTTGCCCGAAAGCATCATATCCGCAAAGCCCATGCCGGCCGGTATGAGCACGAAGAGCGTTATCAGGACCGTCATGGCGAGCATAACGGTGCTGAGATATCTCAGCGCGACCGTAAGAGGCGAGCCGCTGCTTATGAGATACGCGACCGACGATATCAGCGTCACGATATTGGACAGCTGAGTATAGAAAATCAGCAGTATCAAACCGCGGCTGCGGCTTTTTGAAATCCCGATGATCTCAAGTATTATCAGGATCAGATTTGCTATTACAGGAGCGTTCATTGTCATTCACTTCTTTCGAGTTCATCAGGGAGTCCCGAGCGAAGTCCGGGCGCGTCCCTGTACGGTACGAGTTCTATATCCCTCAGCACTCCCTCAGAGCGCTTTGGATCGATGCGGTATAGTCTGCCCTTAACTTCGCCTCCCGCTATGCGGCGCGCGTCAGGCTTGCCTGTATCGCTCATCGGGAGCCTGTCCGCTATCCGGCACTGGCCCGGGAGATTTGTATCCCTGATCAGGCCTCCTTCGATAAAGACAGCCCTTAGAGCATCTTCGATAACTTCCGTAGCTGATCCGTCGCTGCCGGAGACCGCCGCGTTGAGCACCGGTATGGTGTCATGCATGGTCTTGTCGTATCCCGGAGTGATGCAGCAGCTGTCTATACCGGGCTGAGCTGACAACGCAGCCTCGATCAGGCCCGCGTCAAAGCGTATACCCTCATTGTTGACGAAGTATCTGTTCATGCGCCCTGCGTATCTCAGATATCCATCGGCTCCGGCATCCACCATATCGTAGGTGTTGAGGTACATGCCCTCGCCTGTATCCTCGAGGTCAAAGAAAGGCCTCCCGTCTATGCGCCCTCCGCTCACCGAAGGTGAGGATATATACAGCACTCCCCTCCTCGGCCCGTCGGACAGGTCATAGAACTTATCATCATCCTCATCATACAGTTTGACCCTCACTCCCGCAAGAGGTCTGCCCATAGAATCGTCCTCTCTGTCGGGGTCAGACAGTATGCATGCTCCGGCCGTTTCCGAAAGTCCGTATCCGGCCGTGACTCTCGCCTTCGAGCCGCAAGCCGCGAGGAAGCCGTCGTATTTGCCTTTTGAGTACGCGGACATGCGGCTTCCACCGACGAATACGAACTCAAGGGCCGACAGGTCAGGCTTTTGCTTGAGCTTCATCATAGCGTTCATGTAGGCACCCGTGGCAAAGAGCACGTTCACCTTATGCCTCTCAAGCACCTCAGCAATGTCCTCCATATACCTGACTCCCGGCACAGCTACAAGCGTACCTCCAAAGGCAAAGCTAAGATGCACCATATCCGTCATGGCGTATGCCGACGACATATCCAGGAATAGAGCGCTCACGGCTCTGCCCCGAAGCTCACTGAACCTCTCATCATCAAGGAGGCTTGCCGCCGCCTCGTTGAGTCCTCTATCCGAAAGCGGTACGGGTTTGTGTATCCCGTTCACGGTTCCGGAGGTATGGGCTATCACAGCGGCCTCGTCATTTTTGTATCCCGTAGCTATCTCATATGCGGCATAGCGCCTGCACAGCTCATCCATAAAGAGTATGCCCTTGAACTCGCGCATCCTCCTCTGCATCATCCTGAGGCGCAGCTTGTCCTCGTCGGACAGCCCCTCTTCATTTTTTGGTATCCGGAGCACCACTACCCTGCGAAGTCCCAGCGCCTTATGATCTCTGAGTATGCGCTCCAGGAGCTCCGGATCCAGCAGGTTGTCCGCAAGCACCAGATCGGTAATGCCCTCCTCCCTGATCATGCGTCCGAATCTCTTCTCATCCCTGAGGTCTGCGCTGTGTATCATGGATACCGAAGTTCCCGTCATATTGAGAGCATAAAAAGCTATGACAGTCTCCGCTGACGGTATGCCCGTAAGGCCTGCTCTCGATCTGTTGTCACCGCAGATCTCGAGGGCCGAGAACACCTCCGCGTAGAGCTGCCATTTGCGGAACATGCGCCTGTACGAATACTCACTTGTTCCGTCCGTAAGAGCAATAGAATCAAGGCGCTCATCGTCTGCCGAATTGAGCGCCCTGATATACTGCCAGCATTTCTGATCACTTAGTCTTGTCTTCGCCATCAGCCTTAGCTTTTACAGCTTCTTCTTTTTTGTCTTCCTTTTTGGCAGGAGCAGGTTTAGGTTTCTTCTCCGCCTTCTTCTTTGGAGCGGGAGCTGCTTTCTTTGCAGGCTCCTTCTTTGCCGCAGGAGCGGCTTTCTTCTCAGACTCCTTCTTTACCGAGGGTTCGTCGTCTTCGTCGTCATCATCATCATCATCATCGTCTCTGAAGCACGGAGCCTTGTCGCAGCCTCTGCCCTCATCTTCATCATCGTCGTCATCGTCATCGTCGCGATCTCTGAAGCATGGCAGTCCGTCGCAGGCGAAACCTCTCTTGTCCGAACACTCGGAAACGCCTTCGGCCACTCTTGCAAAGCACATGACCCCTCTAATGATCTCGCAAATCATACTAGTCCTCCTCTTCATCAGCTGTGAGCTTCTCGAGGAGCTTCAGCAGCTGTTCTCTCTCCTTGGCTGTAAGAGCCTTGAAGGTCTTTTCGTATCTGTCGTTCTTGTCGTCCGCAAGCTCAGCCGCTCTGGCAGCTCCGAGCTCTGTGAGAGTGATGAGAGTAGCTCTCTTGTCGCTCTGGTCGACCTTTCTCTCTACGTAACCGTCGTTCTCGAGCTTGGATACGAGCTCGGATACGGCAGCAGGGCTGATGTCGAGGTCCTTTGTGAGAGTCTTCTGTCTGACTCCGCCCTCATAATCGTTTACCGCTGTGAGAAGTCTGTCTCTTGCGAATACCGGGCGGCGGAACGGGAAGATGAATCCCTTGTCCTCATCATCATCGAATATAGCCTCAAATGCAGACTTTCTGACTGCGCGAGGCGCCTTCATTATCTGCTCAAAGAGCTGTTCTTCTATTGTCTTTTTCATTGCGGCATTCCTCCTTATCATCTATCAACATAGGATATTTAAGTACCTAACTAAATCTATCATCCTATGCGTTTTTTGTCAACTCAAACACGATCCTGCCTCCCAGCGCGAGCGTTATATGTACGTCGTCTGTCATCACGCCGGACCTCATCACATCTCCGGTGTTGACGGTGATCTCCCTGCCGCTGAGCTCTGCGGAGCCTTCGTCTCTCAGCAGTACGCATGCAGCCTCATTGAGTTCGCTGTCCGAAGGCGTTTTGTCGCTGTATGATACAGGATATGCCTCATGCTCTTCGAGCAGCTTCTCCATCATCAGCAGACCTTTTATCCTCCTGAACTCTCTCCTGTTCTGTTTTTGTATGTATCTCCTGTCACAGACACCCGGCCTGTTCTCGACAGGCGCATGGAGCATTATGATATTTCGTATTCCGAGCTCCTCTTTGGCATCGATGAGCTCTCTGACGATCCCAGGTCCTGTCTTCACGTCGTTGACCACCAGATCGGTGATGCCTTCCTTTTCGATCAGCTTCTTCCATTTATCGATGCCGCGGACATCTTTCCTGCTGATCATGGACACGGAAGCTCCTGTCATGTTGAGAGCGTAGTATGCGATCACCGTCTCTGAAGCGGCCGTTCCGAGCAGCCCGACCTTCGAATCATTCTTTGCTGTGATGTCCAGTGCCGAGAAGACCTCCGCGTAGCTCTCCCACATGCGGAACATCTGTCTGTATGTATACTCTCTCTTGCAGTCCTTGAGAGCGACGCTGTCGAGCCCGTCCTTGCTGTACGAATTGAGTTCCTTGATGAACTGCCAGCTCTTCTGTCCGGTGATGCTGCCGTCTTCGATACGCGCCTTTATACCGGCAAGCTCCAGCTGCTCTTTATTGATCCTCCTGAGATCCTTCTTATAACGCTCTACCGACTCCTCGAAGTAATCCGTCATCCTGTCCAGAGCATCGATGCTGGCAGCGCGGTAAGGCTCCATGGCAGCGAAGGCATGCCCGAGATCCTCATCCCCGAAGTACATAAGATGTGACGAGCGTCCGGCCTTCTTGATAGCATCGTGATACATCAGGCTGTAATTGTTAAGGAAGTCTCCCCTGCTCGTGGTCATGAATACAGGCGGCAGATTTTTGATTATCTCCTCGTGCTCCGGATCAAGATACTGCATGAAGTTGTCATCGGCTACCTTCTCTCCGAAGAACTGGTCCTTGAGCACCCAGCCGATAGGGTCATCCCTGTCCGTATAGTACATGCCGCCGTGAAGTCCCAGCGCCTTAAACGACATGCGTGTCGGCTCATATCCGATAGCCTCCTGAAGCTTCACGGACCTCTTCATGGCAGCCACATATATCGCGAGGAAGGCCCCCGCGCTCTCGGCGGTAAGGAACATCCTCCAGAAATCTACATTGAAATCGACCAGCCTGCGTCCGACGTAGTCCATGCCCGCGCAGACATCGTCAAGCTGCTCGCATGAATTGGCCCTCGGCGCCAGCCTGTATTCGATCGAGAATACCAGATAGCCCCTGCTTGCAAGAGCCCTTCCGTAGTCTCTCGCCATTTTGTGGTCTCCCATTACGAGACCGCCGCCATGTATATACACTATGACCGGAAGCTCCGTTTCCTCTGGTACGACCGGTTTAAAAATGTCCATGGCGAGAGGGACCTCTTCCCTGTTCATATACGGGTTGTTGAGTATGTCCTCGACCTCATATATGGTCTTAGGACTCGGCTTCTCAGGCTCAGGGCGTTTTCTCTCCTTGGCTCTGCCGAACCTCATCCCCTGGATGCGCTCTATAGCGATGCGCACCAATTCTCTTCTGATGGTATCGGCTCCACAAATATCTGTCTGAATTGCCATTTGTCGTCTCCTTTTCGTCCCTTTTGGTTTATAAGGTTATCGTGAGATTGTTCATCTCCATTGATGTCATGTAATTGACCTGCTTTGCAAGCCCTGTGACTACGCGTATACCGAGTCCCGACGCCGGATCCTCGGTAGAGTTCTTTTCAAGCCACATCACCGGATCAAAAGGTCTGCCGTCATCTCTGAGCCTGATCGTCCCCGTACCGTCGTGGAGGACGAACCTCAGGTCAACAGTCCCGTGCTGTCCCTCCCGATATCCGTATGCGATCGTATTGCCGGCCATTTCCTCTACGAAGAGAGCCATCATCATAGCTCTGCCCGCGCCCGTACCTCTGTCGAGGCAGAACTGTCTTACATCCTCGGAGACCTTTATCACCTCATCCATATCGTGCATGGAAGCCTCGTAGAGCTCCTCCGGCTTCGCTCCGAAGTCATCGGAGAGTATGAGGAAGTCCTTGGCCCTGAGAGGGAATTTCCTGTTGCACACGGTCGGTACCAGATAGAGCATAACAAGTGTCAGCAGACCCGCGAGCGCAAAGCCCACTTCGGCTCCGCGGAGCCCGAAGGCCTTACCGAGCGCCGTCACGCAGACTATCGGCAGAACTCCCTCACGCATTATATCGATAAAATAATTCTGTCTGAGACGTCCCGTACCCTGGTAGGTACCGCTGATCGGGAAGCTGACAGCCATGAACAGGAACTGTATGGCCCAGAATCTCATAAACCTGGCCCCCTGGCCGACGGCATCGACCGCATCCGGTCTTACAAACAGCATCGCTACAGGCTTTGGGAATATCGCGATCAGCAGTCCCACACCGATGAACAGTATGATGGTGATCTTTACCGAAAGCGTTATCACGTGCTCCAGACCTCGCCTGTCCTCCTCACTGTAATAGAGGCTGCTGAGGATCGAGGCTGTGATGAACATGCCCAGTACCAGAGATACTATGAACGTAAACGCGCTATTGGCGATAGAGAGGCCTGCAACCGCCGTCTTGTCCGCTATGGACAAAAGCAGTGCATTGAAGGCGAGCATCCTGAGCGCCGAGCATCCCATATTGATGGCGTTCGGCATGCCTCTCAGGAATATATCTCCGAGGTCTTTGAGTCTGAGACCCTTCGTCGTGAAGTGGATGATCCTGTCTTTCCTGCGGTAGTGATTCAGTATGACCATAAATCCGCAGATGTAGCTGAATGACGTCGCAAGCGCCATGCCGCGCATGCCTCCGTGGAAGACCAGCACATTGGCAAGGTCAAAGGTGATATCCGTAACAAACACCACTCCCATAGAGATCATGCTGCAGTTCTTGTCATTGTCGAGCATCATCAGTCCGGCGAGCATTACGGTGAATCGCATGAACATCATGCCCACTACCAGGCCCCTCAAATAGTCGCTGATCATCCTGACGATCTCCTGAGAACCCGTCTTTGATCCCAGCGCTGAGCCTATGGCCGGCGCGAACGCGTATATCAGTACCATAAAGGCCGCAGTCAGGGTAAAGCCTGCTATGACCGCTACGCTGAATACCTGATTTACCCTGTCGAGCCGGGCCTTACCCAGATAGCGGGTACACATGATGCCTACCCCGCCCAGCAGTCCTCCCAGGAGGTTTACCACCATGACAACAGGATGCAGCAGGCCCGAGGCCGCTACGGCGTCAGCTCCGAGGAACTGTCCGGTAATGATACCGTCGATCATTACACAGACGATACCTGCCGCAATGCTGATGGCGTTCGTGATCAGAACCCCCCTGAACATCTTATTGAGCAGATGAGTGTCTGTATTCATTTAAATTAATCCTCGTAATCGTAATCCGTATCAGATGCTTCGAAGAGGCATTTCAGGAGATCCGCGACCGGTCCCTCTGACATGATTGAAGGTCCGGACTGTTCGTCCTCTTCATCATCCTCGTCATCATCATCGGAATCCCTGCAGCAGGCGAATCCGTCGCAGCCAAGACCGCAATTATGCTCTTTGCCTTTATCCTCGTCTTCGCTGTCTTCTCCTGCGCAGCAATCCTCAAACGGCTTAAAGAAAAGACCCGCTACATACTCCAGGTCCTCTAAAAATCCCTTATACATATCATATCCTCCTTTTGGTAATACTAACCGAAGAGCTGATCGCAGCCCATGCCGCTGCTCTTGCTTTCGCGTTCAATACGTCTGAAATCGATGTCTGTCAGCTGGCCGTCCCTTACGACGCCCTCTATAGAATATGCTGTGCCGTCAACATAGCCCTTTGTGATCAGATTGATGTCGACCTTGCCGGTGGCGTTATACGGTATATTGTCCGTTATGACGCATTGCTTTGGCAGCTGATCGGTATCGAACTTATCGCGATCCTCAAATGCCTGCAGCAGCGCGTTTCTGACTATCCTCCGGGCTCCGCCGCCCTCTGTCTGTACGTAGAGCACCGGTATCGTATCGTACACGCTCTTGTCGTATTCAGGTACTACCGCGCAGGCCTCTATGCCATCCTGTTTGGACAGGGCCGTCTCTATGATGCCCGCGTTGAATTCCACGCCTTCATTATTGGCAAAGAAGCGGTTCATCCTGCCCGCGTATGTCAGAGTCCCGTCACCGCTCGTGCTGACAAGATCGTAGGTGCAGATATACGGTTTGCCGTCTATCTCCTCCGTCTCGAAGAACACAGTGTCGCCTATGCGGCCGCTGCTGATCGACGGAGAGGATATGAAGAGTCCCCCTGTGTGAGCTCCGTCCTCGAGCTTGTAGTATACGCCCTTATCCTCATCGTAGATGCGGACTTCGACTCCCGGCAGAGGCCTTCCGATGGTATCGGCCGTCTCACTGCCCGGGTCAGGCATAATGCATGCTCCTCCGACCTCCGACAGACCGTATCCGCTGAAGGCCTTTGCATGGCCCTTGTGTTTGCGGATAAAGCTATTGATCTTATTGAGTGTATCAGGCGATACATATGATCCGCCGAATGTCACGAAGTCAAGACTCGAGAAGTCAAAATCCGTCTTGGCCGGGCATTCCATCCATGCCTCGAACTGCTGAGCGCTTGTCATCAGGATACTGATCTTGTATTTCTTTATGGCCTTATGGAAGTTCGGATTGAATGCTCCCATAGGTATGATCACATTTGTAAGACCGAGGGCCAGAGGCGCGTGCACCATATTGACCAGGCAGTACGCGGCAGTCATCTCCTTTGTAAGAGCGATAGTGCCGCCTCCGGAGAACTGCTGGAAAGCCGGATGCCTCATCATGCTCAGGACAGCGCTGTTTATAGCCAGATCCGACAGAGGTATAGGCTTGTGTATGCCCTTAGTCGTCCCCGATGTGTGGGTTATTACGGCAGCCTCGTCGTTCTTTTTGCGGCCCTCGCTAAAGGCCGTAGTCTCATATTCGTCAAATAGCTCGTCCATGACCAGCACGTCCGGAGAGAGCCTGTAGATCGGCTCATAGAACTTTGCCTGCAGCCTCTCTATAGGAGCGGCATAAGGCCCGTCCACGTATGTAGGCAGGACGATGGCCTTGCGGATGCCGAGCTCCTCTCCATGGTCTGCGATGATGCGCAGCTGTCCCGGCCACGCGTAGGTCCCCGCGATAACGAGATCTGTGATGCCCTCCTTGCGGATGGTCTTGCACCAACGCTTCTCGTTGCGGCTCTCCTCGACAGGCAGCATCGATACCGATACCCCCAGCATATTGAGAGCATAAAACGCGATAATGCACTCCGCCGATACATTTCCGATCATACCGACCCTCGAGCCATTATGCTCGGTAATGCCAAGCGCGGCAAAGACCTCCGCGTATCTGTCCCAGCAGCGGAAGAACTGGCTGTAGGTATACTTGCGTCTGCCATCGATAAGAGCGATTTTGCCGAGCTTCTCCTCTGTGCAGGAATTCATCTCTCTGACGAACTTCCACGCCTTTTGGTCAGCTATCGAGCCCGTCATTATCCCGGCCTGAATGGCCTGTAATTTCTCCTGTTCCCTCTTGGTCATCCTTTTTCTCCGTTTACATCAAAACTCTAATATATTTGCAGGGTTCAGCTCCTGCTCATGTCGTTATATATATCCATATCCAGTAAGCCCTCTTTTTTGGCCGTAATGAGGGCGCAGGACACATCGCCCGTAGTATTCGACATGGTGTCAAACATGTCCAGTACCGGATCGATCGCGAGTATCAGTCCCATCGCTCCGATAGGGACTCCGATCTGTTGAAGTACTATACCAAGGCATACGAGTCCGACTCCGGGTACGCCCGGGCAGCCCAGCGACAGCAGTATGATAGTGAGTGCCAGAGGCCCCATCATGGATACCGGCACCGTGACTCCGTACATCTTTGCCAGATACAGTCCGGAAAGCACCAGACTGATGCAGGTGCCGTCCATGTTGATCGTTGCTCCGAGCGGTATCGAAAAATTGGCCACCTTTGGCGATATCCCGAGCTTGTCGGTACAGGTCTTGATATTGATAGGCATAGAAGCCGTGCTCGAGCTCAGAGTAAAGCTTGTGACCATGCCCTCTCTGTTCTTCTTGAAGAATGTGATAGGGTTCAGTCTGGCGATGATGAGTATCAGCAGTCCGTATATAAACAGCATTATGATTATTTCCAGCACATTGGTCAGGAAATAACCGGCCATTGACAGGAAGGACGAGCCTCCCAGGTTTACGAACATCAGTGAGATCGAGCAGAATACCGCCACCGGTATGAATTTCGCTATCATCGATGTCAGTGTGAGGAAGAGCGAATTGCACGCCTCAAAGAACTCACACAGTACCGGCGTGTACTCACCGATCTTTCCTACGGCGATACCTATTATTATAGCCAGGAATATCAGCTGCAGGGTATCCGCCTCAAGGAACGGCCTTATGAAGTTCGAAGGTACTATGTTGATTATCGTGGTCAGTATGGATGTATCCACATCGGTATTCACCTCCACTGCCTGTGTCCCTGTCATGGCAAGCGCCGCGCCGAATTCACCCGGGCTGATAAGGTTGGTTACAACGAAGGCCATCAAGACGGCGAGCACTGTTGTGAGCAGATACATAAGCATCACCCTCACTCCTATCCTTTTGAGCTCAGACAGATCTCCGAATCCGGAAATACAGCTGACGATCGAAAAGAACACAACAGGTGCGATAACCATCTTGAGTGCATTCATGAACACAGTGCTGAAAGGAGTCAGCAGATAGTCACATATACCGGTGCATGCAGCCTCCGGAAGCACGAATTTAATAAACAGTCCGAAGACTATACCCAGCACGAGCGCTCCGAGCGTGAGCCTGATGGACGAGATCTGCGCCTTGCCCGTCATTATGCGTACGTTGTTTATGCCATTCTTATGGCCGTACTTGAAGTTCTCGCCGTGAGATTTGAGTATGATGGCTCTGAACGCGGCTTCGGCCTCTTCATCATCCAGGTCTCCGCTGATATCAGTCTCATAGCCGTACAGGTCGATCTCATCTCCCTTGGTGCTGATATTGATGCTCGTATCGCCGAAAGTCTTTTTGATGCTGACGCGGACTTCCCCGTCCGGCGCATTCGCGATAAGAGTTGCCAGCATCTCTTCGGAGAGAAGCTGCGCCCTTATCGCATGTCTTCCCTCTACCTTTGCCGTCTTTAGTTCTGTCCGGATGAACTGCATGCACTGTTCGATGCACCGCGGATCATTCACCGGAAACGCTGCTTTTCTGCTAATAAACTTGAACATTATCAGGTAATCCCCTATCTAAAGAGTTATGTACATATTAATCAGTTAATTATACAAAACATGACCGTCCCAGACAATTGCGGACTCGGTCTGAACCACGGTTCATTTTGCGAAGAGTTCAGCGAGCATGCATCTTGCAGAGCCCCCTCCGTTCATCTCGATGCAGTCAAGATCCGGAGTTATCAGTCTCCTGCCGGAGCCGAGTACGCTGAGCTGGTCTTCGGATAAAGCGATGCGTGCGGTCTTCGACATGACGAGGCAGGCTTCGCCCCGGCTGCTACGGAGCTCAAGCATGTTACCCGCGAAGTGCTCCATCTGGCCATGCGTGATCTCAACTATCGTCCTGCCGCTCTCCTCAAGAGAAGACCTTACCCTTGCCCTCTCTTCTGCATCACCTATAGACTCCATGCAGACCACCGCCGTATCACTTCCGATATGCATCATGACATTCGTGTGGTAGATCTGTCTTCCGCCTGCATCAGACGCATCGAACATAAGCGGTGAATATCCGAGGCTTTCGCAGAAGTCCCTCAGCACCTCTTCATTCGTCCTGGGCGATCTGCATGCGTAGACTATCCTGCCGGCCCTGTCAAGGACCATGGAGCCCGTGCCCTCAAGGAACTTCCCTTCCTCTTCATAATGAGTGAGGTCAACGATCCTTTTGACATCGAAGTTCGCCTTTATCGCTTCAAGCACCGCAGGCTTTCTCTCAAGCCGCCTGTTCTCCGCAAACATCGGATACAGGACCAGCGTCCCGTCGTCATGGGTGGAGAACCAGTTGTTGGGGAATACTGAATCCGGCGTATGAGGCTCTGCTGTATCCTCTGCGGCGACCACATTGATACCGCTGCTCTCAAGGAGACCGATGTATGCATCGGATTCTCTTCTGGCCTCAGCCTGTATATCCGTCCCTGTGCCCTTCTGCTGGAAGGCATTGTTCACGGCAGTCTCTTCGTTATATCCGAATGCCGCCGGTCTAACCATCAGGACCGTATCTGTAGTCTGTAAATTCACTCTGATATCTCCTTTCTATTGTTAGTCTACTATATAAGTCAACATTTCTTAAAGAGAAAACCCGCCGGAATTCCGACGGGTTGGTGGCGGAGAGAGGGGGATTTGAAGATTTCAGCAACTCTGGGAACATTGAAATTTCAAGGAAGGAGTGACGTCCCTCTTCCAGTGTATCCAGAAGTGTATCCAAAACCTTTGACTGGCATTCGATCACCCCAATATGACGTGAGAAAGAAATTTGCACTTCATGTTTTTGAACCCATCGAGAGGATTCTATAGCTTCGACCAGTACAGCTGATTCCCATCAATCAGAATGTAATTCTTCATGTCCTCGGATTCAAATCCTCCTGTGCATATAAATCCAACTCTGGAAACTTTGATTTCCTGTATTGTCACTAACTGCTCTTTCTCCTTATCGCACTCCTCCAGTGTCATCGGTCGGTCAAAGTATTTGCATTCATAAAAGTCATACTCCTCGCCGCTCCTCTTGATGACACAATCAAATTCGCCGTTTGTTTTTGTATCAGGATCGTCATACCAGTAGCTGCCGAAGTCTTCGATATCAGGAATCTGTCCGGACACAGCCTGTCTGTGGAAGTATTGCAGAGCTATGCCCTCCAGTCGCCTACTGACAAACTGTCTCAAGAATTCTCCTTCAATATTTCTTTTATAATACTGCTCGCCCCCGATCCTTGCGATAATTCCGGCTGATCCAAAGATAAATGTGAAGTAAAAACGCATCAGATTATCAGTAATCTCATAGAATTGCTTTCTCTTATCACTCTTCCGATTGATAGGGTTCGTTTTCTGAATCGTTTCCATATCCAGGAGGATCTTCAGTTGTTTGTCAAGCAGTCCTGTTTCATCACCGCCGATCTGTGAGCGGATCTCGGAATACTTCTTCTTTCCGTTCCCCAGAATCTCCAGTATCCTTGCATCGAAAGTTTTTTGGATTTCACGCAACATAACATTCTCTATGTGAGAACGGATCAGGCCCGTTTCCGGAAGCAGCAGACGCTGTATGTTTTCCTGTATGGTAGCCTGTGAATCGAGATTCTCCAAGACATATGGACTTCCTCCAAAAACCGCATAGAATGCCACCTTGTCTCTTACCGGCAGCTCCGGATAGAACTGTGCTGCATCATAATAATCAAATTCGTGTATATGCTGTATCAAAGAGAATCTACCGAACAGAGGATTGTCTTCCGTAAGGAGTTCTTTCATGATCGTAATATATGAGCCGCAAAGTATCAGTTTTACATTATCCGGCAGTCTGTCAATCACGGTCTGCATATATGAATCCACTTCATTTTTCTTTTTAGTCTGCTTCAGATATGGATATTCATCAATAATCAGCAGGATCTTTTTATCAAGCGTCCTCAGGAAATCCATCATGGCAAACAGAGAATCGAATTTCATATCAGGCAGAGACAGTCCAGCCGATACGCTTCTGTATATCAGATCAAGGTTTCCTTCGAACGTGCTCTGGACACACAGGTGATTGATGACTATACCATCAAAGCTCCCGGCAGCCTCCTTTATCAGAGTTGATTTCCCTACTCTGCGCTTTCCGTATACTAGGACAGCCGTTCTTTTGCTCCAGTCTGTAATCTCCGCTGATAGCTCCTGCAGTTCACTGCTACGTCCTATAAACATAAGCCGGCTCCTTTCTGAATAATATTTCACTGAATAATCATTCAGTTATTTAATCGATATTATAAACCACTTTTTGCCACCTGTAAAGATTTGATTGTTTTCACCGAGCGAAACGCACATATAATTGCAGCGATCCAATAGGGTAATCAACTGTAATCAGCCTTTGGATACAGTCAAAAGAAAAGACCGTTGAAATTTCAACGGTCTGATGGCGGAGAGAGGGGGATTTGCGACGGCGCGCAGCGCCTAGTCCCTTTAGGGGAACCCCTTGGGGTGAAAATCCCCCGCAATAAAAGAGCCCTGCGTTAGCAGGGCATGGCGGAGAGAGGGGGATTTGAACCCCCGCACGGGAGTTACCCGCCTGCTGGTATTCGAAGCCAGTCCCTTCAGCCTCTTGGGTACCTCTCCACAGCGAGTGTGATTATAACATACACACTCCGCAAGATTCAACTAATTATTAACGGTCTCTGCGCCTGCCCCTTCCGGTCGCAAATCCCATAAGGAGCACTATCAGTATAACTATGATGATGCACACCGTCTCGATGTTTGAAATGTACAGATACGACGGCAGCCAGCCGGTTCCGACATCCTCTGCAGCCAGGAGCTTCCGCTCTGCGACGAGCTTGTCATTGGCGTACACGCGGTATGTGCCCGCAGCATCCCCTTTTGTCACAGGAGCCTCGAGAGTATCGGTCTCGATCTCGATCTTTATGTCTTTTGTCTTGCCGCTCGCAGGATATGCGACGGTCGAAGCCTCAGGCATGAGAGCTACGCGGGTCTTTGCTCCGTGCTTTACCTTTGTCAGTCCGACCTCATCGTCTGTTGTCGAGACAGTGTATCCCGGAGTCACAGCAGGCGCGAAGTCTATGAGGGCCTTGGCGTCATTGCGCCTGCCCTTGACGCTGTCCTTGATCAGCACGACCGCTCCCTCGAGCTGTCCGTCGTCGAATTCAAGCACCAGGCTCGAGTCCTTTGAAGTCCAGCCGCCGGTCTTGCCGCAGGTCACGACATCGCCCGCTTTGCGAGTAGCTCTTGTGGTGTGGTTGTCCAGCACTCTTGACTCAGACAGATTGGTGGCAGGCACCACATAGTCCTCGGTCATGGATATCTTTTTGAGTTCTTCGTTCTCAAAGCACTTCATTGTGATGATGCAGAAGTCTCTGGCCGTCGTATAGTGGTCGTCGTTCTTCCAGCCGTTCGGATTGACGAAGTGCGTATTCGTGCATCCCCACTCAGCCGCCTTGTCGTTCATCATCTTTGCAAAGGACTTCCTGTCTCCGGCCACCGCCTCGGCAAGAGCATAGGCTGCGTCGTTGCCCGAAGGCAGCATAGCACCGTATACGAGGTCTCTCACACTTATGACTTCCCCTGCATGGAGGTTCATGGTCGTGCCGTCCTCAAGAGGCTCGGCGGCCTTCTCGGATACAGTCACCATCTGATCAGGATCGAGGTTCTCGAGGGCCAGATAGCAGGTCAGTATTTTGGTGATGCTGTAAGGCGAGAGCTTCTCATCTGCGTTCTTTTCGTATACCGGCCTGTCAAGATCGAGCGACCACATTATGGCAGAGTTCGCCTTGATCTCAGGGGGAACAGCCTCCGGGTCGCCGACCGGGGTCATGAGGCTTCTCTCATATGCGCTGTTATACTTAAGGCCCGGCACTACAGCGAACACCGTCATGATCGCAGCAGACAATAACACGATCAAAAGCGCCATTGCAGGCGCTTTGATCTTTATCCTCTTCTTGCGTGTCTGTGGTTCTCTTTTGTATCTGCTCAAATCGTCAATACCCTGATAGCACCCGGCACTATGTCAAGCCTGACCGCGCCTGTTTCCAGTATCTCTCCATCCGCAACGAACTTCATAGTAGGACCCTGCATAGGCTCTATCGTTATGCTCTTTGCCTGCGTATATGAAGCGATGTCCTCCACGCCTTTTATCTCAAATAGCTTGCCGGCTTTGTATTTAGGGAAGAGAGATACGAACTTCGCCCTCGAGAGATCCTTGATCGCCAGCAGCTCTATGAGGCCGTCGCTCAGGTCGGCATTAGGACAGCTGTTGACTCCGCCTCCGCAGAAGCCTCCGTTGGCCGCGGTCGCCAGCAGCAGCCTGCCGCTGTGGAAGTCCTTGCCGTCCGCCGTTATCCTGAGAGTCTGTCCCCTCTTGGCCGCGAGGTTCTTTGCTACCGCCAGCATATACGAGCCCGTTCCGGTCACAAGCGGCAGCATCTTGAGATCATGCGCCAGTATGGCCGTATTGCCGTCAAATCCTATATTGATACCGTTTGCAATCAGTCTGGACTTCTCGGCTCCCTCCTCAAACCACGACAGTCTGATCATGTCGAGGCGTACATCGCTGCCCTTGAGCTGCAGGCTCAGGTCGCAGTAGTCGCCGGTATTTGATTTGTCCTTGGCGACCTCCCTGATGAAGTCATTTCCGCTTCCCACAGGGACGATACCGAGTATGGCATTGTCATGCCCGTACACTCCGTTGGCGGTCTCCTGTATGGTGCCGTCTCCGCCGCAGGCAAAGATGACGATATCCTCTCCCGCCTCCGAGGCGATCATATCCGCCAGGACTGTGGCGTCTCTCTCGCCCCTTGTATAGTAGAGCTTTATGTCCTTGTCCGGATTGTCATTGATAAGAGTCTCGATTTCGGATACTATTCCGTTTTCGTGCCTGCCCTTTCCTGATGCCGGATTGACTATAAATGCATACTTCATTTTTGATTCCCCGTGTCTATCTATCTGTATTTGTATTCAACCAGGAGCGAAACTCCATCAAGCTCGCTTGGTTGGAGCGAGCGACGCCGTCAACAGACGACGGGAGCTTCAGCTCATGAGATCGTCAGTCGGGGATTGTGACCCGCCACTGACGATCGAATATGGAACCCGCCGCCTACTCCGTTGAGGCGGGGGACATCCGGCGTCTGTTATTCGCTTTCGTATATCAGCTTTGGCACCGCCCCGAGATAGTCGAGCGATACCAGCATGTATTCTATTCCTCTCAGATCACCCCTTATGCCCGTCTGGTAGGCAGGCATGCCGTGGAGGTGTCCGTATATGCACTTGCTGACGCCATACTCCTCGAGCATCTTTGTGAAGCCCGTCTCCTGTCCGGACGGATTCGTCGGCGGATAGTGGAGGCAGGCGATGATCTCAGCATCCGGAGCAGCGCTTGCCGCAGCCTCAAGTCCGAGCCTCATCCTGTGAAGCTCTCTTGCGTATATCTTCTCGTCGTGGTCTGTATACTCATCGGATCCCGGATACGGCCATCCCCTCGACGCCGTTATCACCAGGCCCTCCTCCTCTATGACATAGCAGTCATTCTGGAGGAAGATTATATCGTCATAAAGTGAATTCAGGTAGTTGATCCTGCCCCACCAGAGATCGTGGTTGCCCTTGGATATGAGTTTTGTGCCCGGCAGGCTGTGTATCCAATCGAAGTCCGCGATGGCCTCCTCTATCCTGAGAGCCCATGATATATCGCCCGGGATCAGCACGATGTCTTCATCGCTCACCAGCTTCTCCCAGTTCTCCCTGAGCCTTTCGGTGTGGTTCTCCCAGCCGGGTCCGAACTTATCCATAGGCTTGTCTATATTCTCATCAAACGACAGATGCAGATCTGCGATCGCAAATATCTTCATGGTCAGTCAATGATCTCCCTGATAACATAGCCCGCAAGGCAGAGCCCCGCAGCCCCCGGCACATAGCTCAGCGTCCCCAGCTCGCCGTCTCTCGGCACGGGCTTCTCCTCAGAGTATACGACAGGCAGATGCTCTATGCCAATCTCTCTGAGTCTCTTCCTCATGACCTTGGCAAGCGGGCAAACCGATGTCTTTGATATGTCCGAGACCTTGAACTGCGTATCGTACTTGCCGGCAGCCCCCATGGCCGAGATTATGTTGACCCCTGACTCTGTCGCCCTTCGGATGAGGTCCGTCTTGGCATCCACATCGTCTATTGCATCCACTATCCAGTCGTACTGAGCAAGGTCAAGGTCATCGCCCTGTCTGTAGAAGCTGCATATCGCTCTTACCTCTGTATCCGGGTCGATGTCTCTGATGCGCTCTGTCATCACCTCGGCCTTGTATCTGCCGAGCGTTGATGTAAGGGCGACCAGCTGGCGGTTGAGATTGCTCTCCTGCACGGTATCTCCGTCCATCAGGGTGATATGGCCCGCCCCGGCACGCGCTATGGCCTCCGCCGCATACGAACCGACACCGCCCACTCCCATGATGAGTACCGATGCATCCCTGAGGCGCCTTAGACCCTCCTCACCTGTCATTTTGATCGTCCGTGAATACCTCTCCTGCATCACTCAGCTTCTCTCCTTACTGCATCGAGCACCTTGAATATATCTCCGCGCGCAAAGCCTTTTGACTCGAGCTTCCTTGCTATCCTGGCGGTGAGCCTGTCGTCGAGCTCTCTTAAGACCGGAGGCTCCCCCGCTATGTCGCTTGGCTTGTACAATTCTCTGCGCGCTATCACAAGAGCATCCGCATACTCATCGACCTCCTGCTCATAGAGGAAGTCCTCCTTTGCGTTGCGGGCAGTCTCCCTGTCCACACCCTTTTCGATCAGCTCGCGCTCGGCTCTCATCACCCCGCGCTTCTTCTCTCTGTTGTATTCATAATACCTTATCGCATAGAGATAATCATCAAGATATCTCATGCCGATAAGCTCATTGACAGCCTCCGTGACCTCATCTTCGCTGTAGCCCTTGCCCTCGAGATGCCTTCGGAGCTCCTCTGTTGTGCGCATACGAGTGGCGAGGTATGAGTAAGCCGCATCGATCGCCGTCTTTTGATTTTTCTTTTCTTTTTTATCTTCCACTGCCAAGTTCCTCAAATCGAAGCGGCTCCGTCTCCGTCCCGCTGAGACACACCGCCGCATGAAGTTCGCTCATGCCGGGTATGCTCACATCCCTTATTATATAATCTATGCCGTCCATGCGGACCGCGTCCGTCAATACAGAAGGCACGCTGCTGTCTGCGGCAGAGCCACCGGCAGCCTTGACAAGGGCCTCGCGCCTTGCCCAGAGCCTGAAGAACATGTCTGCCCCCTGCACCTCATCCTCACGGAGGGCCGCCTCAACGGATGCGGCATCATCAGGGTGGTAGAACCTCCCCGCAACGGAGAGCATATTGCACTTCCTGGTCTCCTGTATATCCAGACCGCATTCCGCCTCAGATATAAGAACAGCCCATGCACTGCCCGTGTGAGATATGGAGAAGAAGTCGAAACTGTCTATGTACGGCTTGCCCTTCTCTCCCGTCCTCATCGCGCGCACAAGTGCACCGGCTTTGTTCCCAGTGTATGCCCCGATCGCAGACTCGAGGAGCCTGTGGCTCCCGGACTGTCCTCCACTGAATTCACGCGTGTAGTATATTATCACTTCTCAAGCTCCCTGATCGCAGCCTCACGCACCTCGTCATCCGCGGCCTCTACATCAGGTGTGATGCCCACGCCGTTGACCTTATCGCCGCTCGGACGGAAATACTCAGTCTCGGTTATCTTGATCGCCGAGCCGTCCTCAAACTTGTGGGTCCTCTGGGTGACTCCCTTGCCGTATGTCTTAGAGCCTATGATGGTCCCCCCTTTGTTGTCCTGTATGGCGGCAGTGAGTATCTCCGAAGCGCTTGCCGTATTGCCGTCGACCAGCACCACATAATGTATGCCTGCAGTATCAGGCTTTGAATTGTATACGGTCTCCTTGCCGTTCTTGTAATTCTCGCTCATTATCCTGCACGCAGGAAGCAGGTAGTCGGCGACTTTGATGCTCTCATCCGTCAGTCCGCCTCCGTTGCTGCGAAGGTCAATGATGTACTTGCTGCAGCCGTCGCCCTCAAGCGATCTGACCGCATCCTTGAATTCATCCGAGGTGCCCTTGATGAATCTGGCTATCCTTATCACACCGGTATCAGGATGATCATCGAGTGCCGCGTATACAACAGAGTCCTGTTCGACTCTGGCTCTGTTTGTTTTGATGACGATCTCCTCGCCGTTCCTTCTCACAGTGACGCTGACCGGCGTCCCCGGCTCTCCGCCGAGTATCAATATCGCTTCGTCTATATCCGCAGGCTCTTTGCCGTTTATCCTGACGATAGCGTCTCCGATCTGTATCCCGTCATTCTCGGCGGGGGATCCCTCGAAGACCTCCGTGACGATGATCTCTCCGTCCTCCTCCACGACACCTACTCCAATGCCGACATAATCCGACATATATTTCTTGGCGAAATCCTTATACTCTTCGGCTGTATAGTACTCCGCGTACGGATCCCCGGTCGAAGCCAGCAGCTCCTTGAGGTGCTCGTCGCTCAGTTCCTCAGGCTTTGCCTTTGCGATAGGGTCCTCCTCTATCATCTTCATGATCTCATAGTACTTGCCGTAATTGCTGTTGAGATCGCGGTAATAATCATATGTCTTCTTCGGGATCAGCTTGCCGAGACCGAAGACCTCAGTCACAAGGACCAGGACCACAAGGCATGACAGCATGCCAAGCAGGAACGGAATGACTGCATTTTTGCTCTTCCTCTTCTTACCGGCATGCGGTCTTGGAGCTTCCGGCTCCGGAGTGGCCTGAGCGTTCACATTATAATAGTCCGCATCGGATATCTGCAGCCCGAGCGTCTTTTTGCTGTCTGTCTGTGTCTGGTTGTTTCTTAAGTCTTCCATCTATAGCGTTCCCGCCGGCAGCACCGACCTCACTATGGCCTGTGCCTTCCTCTCATCTCTCCAGGTGTTGATCTCTACATTGCACAGTATGTCCGCCCTGCCGGACTCTGTTATTATATATGCTTCCTCGGCATTTCTGAAGATGACAGCGTCTATTTTACGTCCGTCACCTGCGATCATGCTGAATCTCGCCATCTTTTTGTCGTCCTTGAGGAATCTCCAGTCGGAGATCTCCGCATTTTTGACGGCGAATACCGGCACCTCGTTGTCCTTACCGCAAGGCTCTATGAGTTCGAGCGCTTCAGCAAGTCCGAGGTCTATGTCTCCGGCCTCGAGAGACGCATCGCTGCTGTAGTCCACATCTAGCAGTGACTCATCCTCCTCGCAGGCTGCCTTCATGTCCCTGTTGAGGTCCTCTCTCAGAGAGTCTATCATGTCAGCCCCTATGGTGAAGCCGCAGGCGGCGCTGTGTCCGCCGAAGCTTATGAACCTGTCTCTGTATCTGTTGAGCATGCTGTAGAGGTCGACTCCCGGTATGGATCGTCCCGTGCCCTTGTAGGTATCTCCGTTTCTCGAGATGACGACCACAGGCCTGTTGACCTGCTCTCTCAGCTTGCCTGCCACTATGCCCAGGACTCCCTCGTGCGAATCGTTGATCTCGACTATCACGAAGTCTCCCTTTTCGAGTTCTGCATCAAGCGCGTCGGCCCCTCTGTCATAGGCCTCATCCTGGAGCCTTCGGCGCTCCGTATTGGCCCTGATGAGTGCATCGCAGCACTCGTTTATCTCGTCCTCATCATCAGACAGGAGCAGCCTGACTCCTATGGTGGCATCGCCCATCCTGCCCGAGGCATTTATCTTAGGCGCTATGCCGTATGAAATATCCCCGGCCCTGAGCTTGGAATAATTGAGCGATGATCTGTCGATGAGAGCCCTGAGGCCCTTATTCCTGCATCCCAGATGTATGCTCCGGAGGCCGCACTTTACTATGGTGCGGTTCTCATCGAGCATGGGCATTATGTCCGCTATCGTACCCACTGTGACGAATTCGAGCACCTCGGCCATCACGGATTTTGGGATGTCTCTCTCCCTTGCGAGCGAAAGCGCCAGCTTGTATGCCACGCCGACTCCCGCGAGTCCCTTGAACGGATACTCATCCTCCGGAAGCCTCGGATTTATGATGATGCCCTCGGCCCTCTGATCACTCATGTTGTGATGGTCGGTGACCAGAGTCTCAAGTCCGTGCTCACGTGCATATGCGGTCTCCGCCTGTGAGGATGAGCCGCAGTCCACGGTCAGCAGGAATTCGCCTCCGTCCGCGATGATGCGGTCTATGGACTCTGTGTGGAGCCCGTATCCCTCATCAAGCCTCGAAGGGATGTAATATGTGACATTGTCCGTAAGGCAGCCGATCACTTTCATCAAAAGAGCCGTCGATGTGATACCATCGACGTCATAGTCACCGTAGATGACTATCCTTTTGCCCTCGTCTGCCGCCTTAAGCAGTAAATCCACTCCTTCCCGCATATTGGCGAGAAGGAATGGATCATATGCGAGTCTGGGCCGGGAAGAGATGAATTCCTCTATGTCCGATTCGTCTATTCCCCTGGATCTTATTATCTGAAGTACTTTTGAATCAAGATCCGCCATTGTTTCCTTATATCAGTATAGAGAGAGAGGGCTTATAGTGACCCCGTCCTGGAATACCGTGAAGTGAAGGTGCGGTCCGGTCGAAGCGCCGGTGCTGCCTATGTAACCGAGCACGGTGCCCTTCTTGACGAACTGTCCCTCGCTGCAGTTGTACCCGCTGAGGTGTCCGTAGAGGACGCTTATGCCGTTACCGGTAGCGTACTGTATGCAGTTGCCGTATCCGCCGTACCACGAAGCCCTGGTGACCACGCCGTCAGCGATGGCGTATACAGGCGATCCGTTTGTACCGCTTGTCAGTATGACATCGAGTCCGTTATGGAACTCCCTGCCGTGGAACGGACAGATCCTCCATCCGTATTTATCCGACAGCTCCCAGTTGGCTGCAGTCGGCCATGCGTATTCGCCCGGTGCGAGCTGTATCTGGCCGCCGGCCTCTACGATCATTGCCTCTGCGGCTGCCTGCTTGGCTGCAGCATCCGCTGCCATCGCAGCTGCCTCTGCTTCCTTCTGAGCCTGAGCCGCGTGAGCCGCATCAGCCTCTGCCTGGTATTTCTTTTTGAGCTCTTCTGTCTCTGTCTGCTGAGCTTCGAGAGCTATCTGCTGCTCCTCGAGCTGAGCCTTGAGGGCCTTGAGCTTCTTGTAATCCTTCTGGAGCTTGCGCAGGAGATCCTGGTCGCTTTCGAGTATCTTCTGTACCATGCCTATGTTGGACAGAAGGTCCTCGACGTTCTCCGAATTGAGTATGACATCCACAAAGCCGGAGTTGCCGGTCTTGTACATGGCAGTCAGTCTGTTGTTGAGAGCGGTGTTCTGTACCTCGATCTCCTTCTCCTTGGCCTCTATCTCGGCCATGGTGTTGCTGATCTGAGCCTGAGTCGCCTCGATCTCGCCCTGGAGCTCGCCGAGCTTCTTCTCGGCCTCTTCGAAGTTGGCCGTAGCCTGAGCTGCCTTCTTGGCCTCAGCCTTGGCCTCCTCGCGCTTCTGCTCTGTAGCCTTCTGTGCGTCTTTGGCCTCCTTCATGGCGGCGTCCTTCTCCTCCTGCGATACCGCAAACGAGGATACGAATGTCGCGCAGAACATTGAGGCGATCAAGGTCAGTACTATTATAAGGTTTCTCTTTTTCCTGTTTGTCATCAAAAGCCCTTCTCTTTACTTATCGAGGAATCGTCTTATTGAAATGATACTTCCGCATACTCCGATGCTTATGCCGAGGCAGAGGAATATGATCAGCACGTTCTTTGTCAGGAATTCCGCCGGGACTACCGTGACCGAGAGTATCCTTGCGATATCTCCTCCGATGATCGCGACGATCTTAGTGTATATGACATGCGTGAGCCCCGTCGCTATGAATGCCGAAAGCATTCCGACTATGATGCCGCCCCAGATGAACGGCGCTCTTACGAACCAGTCAGTCGCTCCGAGGTACTTCATGATGCCGATCTCCTTCTCCCTGTTGAACACAGTGAGCTTGATCGTGTTGGCCACTATGATGATCGATACGACCACGAGGAAGGCCATTGCTATCAGAGATCCGAGTTCTACGAAGTGCGATACCTGTGCCAGCTTCTCGATAGTGTCGCGATAGTATACCACGTCCTCGACGCCCTCGATGCCCGGAGCCGCAGCAGCCAGGGCATTGGCAGCGTCCTTGTCCTCAACATATACCATGTATGAATCAGGCAGAGGGTTCTCAGGCAGATTGTCCAGGAGGTATGCGTTCTCGCCCCACTTCTGCTTGAGTGTCACAAGGGCCTCGTCCTTGCTGACGTATTTGACATCGTCTACGCCCTCAGTGCCTCTCAGAGTCGTCTCGACAGCCTGGTTGACCTCGGCCTTGTTGCCGTCATGGAGATATATCTGTATTACGTTGTAATCCTTTTCGATGGATGCCGCAAAGAGATTGACGTTGACGAATGCAACGAAGAACAGTCCCAGTATCAGCATCATGGCCGTGATGGCCAGCACCGAAGTGAAGTACATGCCCTTGTTGCGTCCCATCTGGGAAAAGGCCTGCTTGAGGTTATATCCGAGTCTACTCATATATATCCTCCCCGCCGTCCAGATAAGCGCTCAGCATGTCATCCACATCGTAATCCGAAGGCGCTGCCGTTGTAACGGTCCTGGCTCTGAGCTCCTGTGTGAAGTCAGGCGCGATGCTCTCAGGCTCCGCCGCAGCGGCGACTCCTGTGTATGTCGCATAGCCCGGTACGTAGAGCTCGTCTTCGGTGTTCTGCTTTGTATATCCGTAGCTGCCCTCCTCGTCACGCACGATGTGTCCGTGATCGATGGCGACAACTCTCTTGTTCATCTTGTCTACTATGTCCTTTGCGTGAGTGACCATCAGCACTGTGGTGCCTCTGACGTTGATCTGCTCCAGGAGAGCCATGATGTCCATGGCTGTCATAGGATCGAGGTTGCCCGTAGGCTCGTCGCAGATGAGTACTCTCGGCTTGTTGACCAGAGCTCTGGCGATGCCTACCCTCTGCTGCTCTCCTGCCGAGAGCTCATTAGGATATCTGTCAGCCTTGTCCTTGATGTCCACCAGTTCGAGGACATAAGGCACTCTCTCCTTTATCTCCTTCTTGCTCTTGTGGAGGACCTCCATTGCGAAGGCTACGTTCTCATAGACTGTCTTCTTCTCGAGAAGTCTGAAGTCCTGGAATACCATGCCGATCTTTTGTCTGATCTCAGGTATCTCTCTCCTGCCTATCTTTGTGATGTCCTTGCCTGCAAGTATGATGCGTCCGCTGTCAGGATCGATCTCCTTGAGGATGAGCCTGATGAAGGTGGTCTTGCCGGCGCCCGAAGGACCTACGAGGAATACAAAATCCCCGCTGTTGATATGCACCGATGCATTGATCAACCCGACATTCTCCCCGTACTTCTTTGTTACGTTATTGAATACGATCATATATATTGTGGTCTCCCCCGCATTAACATACGCGTATAGTATACATATGCTCTTAATGAAATACCCTCAAACTTAATGAACATTAACAGTACCGCGGCCTTTTCTGAACAAATAAAAAGGTCGCACGGGGATGCAAGGCGTTACATCCGCATGCGGCCGCAAAAAAACCGGGGACAGGCCCCGGCATAATGACTTCAACCAGGAGCGAAGCTCCATCAAGCTCGCTTGGTTGGAGCGAGCGACGCCGTCAACAGACGACGGGAGCTTCAGCTCATGAGATCGTCAGTCGGGGATTGTGACCCGCCACTGACGATCGAATATGGAACCCGCCGCCTACTCCGTTGAGGCGGGGGACATCCGGCGTCTGTTATATAAGCACCTTGGAGAGGAAGTCCTGCGTCCTCGGTTCTTTTGGATTGCTGAGCACCTCCTCAGGCGTGCCCTGCTCGACGATGTAGCCTCCGTCCATGAAGATGACCTTGTCGGCCACTTCCTTGGCAAAGCCCATTTCATGGGTAACGACCACCATGGTCATGCCCGCTCTGGCCAGATCCTTCATTACATCGAGCACCTCACCGACCATCTCAGGGTCGAGAGCCGATGTCGGTTCGTCAAAGAGTATCACCTCAGGATCCATGGCAAGGGCTCTTGCTATTGCTACACGCTGCTGCTGTCCGCCGGAGAGGTTCCTCGGATACTCGTCGGCCTTGTCAGCAAGTCCGACGCGCGAGAGAAGCTCCATCGCCTTTTCGTCGGAGGCCTTCTTATCCGCCTTCTTGACATTGACCGGTCCGATCGTGAGGTTCTCCTTTACGCTCTTGTGCGGGAAGAGATTGAAGGACTGGAATACCATGCCCATCTTTGTACGCATGCTGTCGACGTTCTTGTCCGTGATCAGCTCTCCGTCGATGTATATCTCGCCGCCTGTAGGCTCTTCAAGCCTGTTGATGCACCTGAGCATGGTCGACTTGCCCGATCCCGACGGCCCTACGATGCACAGCACTTCGCCTTCCTCAACGTTCTGGTCGATGCCCTTAAGCACCTCCAGATCTCCGAAGCTTTTGCGGAGACCTTTGATTTCTATCATGCTCATGCCGCAGACTCCTTTCTGGCCATCTTTCTCTCATAGCCGTTGATGACCTTCGACAGAGGTATAGTGAGGATCATGTATGCAAGCGCTACTCCGATATAAGCCGGGAACGTCTCAAACGACGAAGAGTTCCACAGCTGTCCGCGCCTCAGTATCTCGACTACGCCTACGTAGCCGAGTACTGAAGTCTCCTTGATGAGCGTTACGAACTCGTTGGCGAATGCCGGCAGGATGATGCGGATCGCCTGAGGGATGATGATGAGCCTCATGGCCATGCCGTGACTCATCCCGAGAGACCTCGCCGCCTCCATCTGACCTTTGTCTATCGCCTGAATGCCCGACCTGATTACCTCGGACAAGTACGCTGCGGAGTTGAAGCCGCAGACTATGACGGCCGGCACTGCCATGCCGCCGAAGTCGTCCCATTTGAAGGCAATGCCCCAGGACTGCAGCAGCCAAGGTATACCGTAGGCCATTATGAGGGCCTGCACCAGCATAGGTGTGCCCCTGACTATATCTACATATACTTTTGCTATCACCTGCAGGATCTTGCTCTTTGTCTGTGAGCACAGCGCAAGGAGCAGTCCAAAGGCTGCTCCCAGTACTATTGCTATAAGGCTGACTGCCACAGTAGCGGGTATTCCCTTGCAGGCGATAAGGAATCCTTTAAGATATACTTCCATTTATGTTTCCCTTCGCCTATATGATTATCTTCTGAATTAGCTGAACCACTTGTCTACGAGCTCGTCGTAAGTTCCGTTTGCCTTGATGTTGGCAAGTCCGGTGTTGAGCTTTTCGAGCAGCTCAGTGTTGCCCTTCTGTACAGCGAATGCGAACTCTTCGTGGTCACCGAACGGATCGCCTGCGAACTTGGCCTCGTCGCCATGGCTCTTGAGGTAAGCCTCACCTACCGGCTTGTCTACGACTACGCCCTGTACCTCGCCGTTCTTGAGCTGGAGGTAGCAGTCTGTCCACTGATTGAGTACGACTCCGTCAGCGATCTTGCCCTCATCCTTCATCTCCTGGACCATGTCTCCGCCTGTTGTACCGATCTGGCTGGCAAGCTTCATGTCGGAAGTAACGGCGTCGATGCCTGCGAGGTCGCTGTCGGCTGTAACGAGCAGCATCAGCTCACTCTCGAAGTATGTGTCGCCGAAGTCTACCTTCTCGGCACGGTCACCGGCGAGCTTGTTCATGCCTGCGCAGATGATGTCGCCCTGATCCGACTGGAGTGCCGGGATGAGCGAGTCAAATTCCATGTTGACCCATTCGAGCTTGAGTCCCTGATCCTCTGCGATGGCAGCCATCATGTCAGGGTCGAAGCCTACGATAGTCTCATCTCCGTCCTGAGTGGACTCGAACGGTGCGAATGTAGCCTCGGTCACGACCTTCAGTGTGTCGGAATCGGAGCTGCTCTCATCTGAGCCGCCTCCGCATGCGCCGAGCACGAAGGTGAAGATCATCGACAGTGCGAGTAAAAGTACGAGTGATTTCTTTTTCATTGTTCTTCTCCTTGCTTGAGTTATTTACCTTTGGTGCACAGCTTCGTGCACCCTTGCTTGACGTGTATGAATATAACATCCATTGTATTTTTATGCAATACATATTCACTAATTATTTTGCAATATACTGTATTTATATTCGTACAAAAATCAGTTCTCCCGGCACATGCACCAGGGCAATAAAAAAGGAAGCCCCTGCAGAGACTTCCCTTCAACCAGGAGCGAAGCTCCATCAAGCTCGCTTGGTTGGAGCGAGCGACGCCGTCAACAGACGGCGGGAGCTTCAGCTCATGAGATCGTCAGTCGGGGATTGTGACCCGCCACTGACGATCGAATATGGAACCCGCCGCCTACTCCGTTAAGGCGGGGGACATCCGGCGTCTGTTATATAGCAGTCTGAATCCTGCCTCTTTGCTATCTGGCCATTGCCGCACGGATGATATCCAGCGAAGTCATGCCGTACTTCTCAAGCAGCTCCGCAGGCTTGCCGGACTCACCGAAGACATCCTGCTGTCCTACCATCGCTATCCTGCACGGGCACTTCTGCGAAGTGACTTCAGCCACAGCCGAGCCGAGACCTCCGATTACGGAGTGCTCCTCTGCTGTCACGATGAAGCCGCATTCCTCGGCAGCCTTGACGATGGCCTCCTCATCGAGAGGCTTGATCGTATGCATGTCGACGACCCTGGCCTGCACTCCCTTGTCAGCGAGCGCCTCTGCAGCTTCGAGGGCGGCGGATACCATGAGTCCCGTCGCGATGATCGCAAGGTCTGATCCCTCTCTCAGGGTGAGAGCCTTGCCGACCTTGACTTCCCTGGCCTTAGCCTCGTCGTAGATGACAGGAAGGCCCGATCTTGAGAACCTCGCATACGCAGGTCCGTCAGTCTCGAATATCTGTCTGAGAAGAGCCTTTGCGCTCAGATCATCAGCCGGATTGATTACTGTCATGCCCGGGATGACTCTCATAAGAGCCAGGTCCTCAAAGGTCTGGTGGGACGCACCGTCCTCGCCGACTGTGATGCCGCCGTGAGTGGCGCATACCTTGACATTGGCATTTGTGTATGCGATCGAATTGCGGATGATCTCATATGATCTGCCGGCAGCGAATATGGCGAAGGAGCTTGCCGCTACAACGTGTCCGCTGTGAGCGATGCCCGCAGCCTCTGCCAGCATGTCCTGCTCGGAGATGCCGCACTCGATGAATCTCTCAGGGAATGCCTTCTCAAAATAGTCTGTCTTGTTGGAGCCGGAGAGGTCGGCACACATTACGACGAGGTCTTTTCTCTCCCTGCCGTACTCTTCGAGGAATCTGCCGTAAGACTCTCTCGTTGCGATCTTTTTAACGTCTGCCATTACTTCTCACCTCCAAGCTCTTCGATAGCCTGCGCGAGCTGTTCGTCATCAGGCGCCTTGCCGTGCCATCCGGCCTTGTCTTCCATGAATGATACTCCCTTGCCCTTTACGGTCTTTGCGACTATGCATACAGGCTTGCCCTTGACGGCGAGCGCCTTGTCGAAGGTGTCAAGTATGTCCTGCATGTCGTGACCGTCGCAGCTGAAGACTTCCCAGCCAAAGGCTCTGAACTTCTCATCGACAGGGGCGACCTTTTTGACTGTGTCGACTACTCCGTCGATCTGGAGGTTGTTCCAGTCCACGATGGCGATGAGGTTGTCAAGGCCGTGCTTGGCAGCCGAGAGGGCAGCCTCCCAGATGATGCCTTCCTGGAGCTCGCCGTCTCCTGTCATGGTGAATACCCTGCCGCTGTCTCCGTCCATCTTGCCTGCGATGGCCATGCCGACTGCAACGGAGAAGCCCTGTCCGAGAGATCCTGTGGACATCTCGACTCCCGGGCACTTGTCCATGTTAGGGTGACCCTGGAGGAATGATCCCAGCCTCCTGAAGCTGAGCATCTCGTCAGGATCGAAATAGCCTCTGTTGGCGAGGGCTGCGTAGAGTGCCGGGCAGCTGTGGCCCTTGGAGAGCACGAATCTGTCTCTGCCCTTCATGTGCGGATCATCGGGATCGATGTTCATCACGCTGAAGTAGAGAGCAGTGATGATGTCCGCCGATGAGAGCGATCCGCCCGGATGTCCCGAAGACGCCGCATGGATGCCCCTGAGAGCATCGATCCTTACCTTGCGGGCTGTTTGTTTAAGCTCGTTTACGTTCAAGTCCTTGTCCTCCGTCTATTGTTAATAAAAAGTGATTGCTGTTATGTTAAGACCCCTCATGGCCGGTGCGGCCGGAGATCCTGTTAGCTGTCAGATGTGCAGGAAGAGCCCCGCCATAAGGAAGTATGTGCAGAGCGATATCATGTCCGTGATGGATGCCATCATAGGTCCCGCCATCAGGGCCGGGTCGATGCCTATCTTTTTGGCCAGCATCGGCAGCATGGACCCTATCAGCTTGGCTATGATGACTATGAGTATCATGGAGACGCATACCGTGATCGCCACCATAGGCGGATTGTGATCGAGGTATACTATCCTGAAATAGTTGAGTACGCTCAGCGCGATACCCACTATCACACCTACTCTTATCTCCTTCCACATTACCTTGGCAAAGTCGCTGAGCTCGAGCTCGCCCGTCGCCATACCGCGGATGACAAGCGTGGATGACTGCGAGCCTGAGTTACCGCCCGTGCCCATCAGCATAGGCATGTAGATAACCAGAGCTATAACGGCAGACATCGCGTCCTCAAAGGTCGCGAGTATGCCTCCCGTCACGAAGTACGAGCACATCAGCAGGAAGAGCCACGGCAGCCTCGCCTTGACGTGCTGGAATACCGAGCGGTCGAGGTACTCCTTGTCGGTGGTATCGATAACTCCGCCCATACGCTCGATATCCTCTGTTACCTCCTCTTCGATAACTTCGAGGATGTCGTCTACGGTTACGATACCGACAAGCCTGAATTCATTGTCCACTACCGGTATTGCCAGATATCCGTACCTTGTGAAGAGCTCGGATACTTCCTCCTGGTCGTCGTCCACATGAGCGACCACCGGGTCCTCATGCATTATGTCGCCCACTATCACATTGTCAGGCGATATGACCAGTGATTTGAGGGATACTACTCCGATCAGCTTGCGCCCGCGATCGAGTACGTAGCAGGTATATATCGTCTCGGAGTCGAGTCCGACGTCCTTGATGTGATCGAGCGCCTCCCTTACCGTGTCTGTCTTGCGGAGATTGATGTACTCCGGGGTCATCAGGGATCCCGCGCTGTCTTCCTTGTATTTGAGGAAGTTGTTGATCATGCGGCGCTCACTCTTAGGAGTCTTGGCCAGTATCTTGTCCACGATATTGGACGGCAGCTCCTCGAGTACGTCGATCATGTCGTCGAAGTCGAGTTCGTCGAGTATGTATTTGATCTCGGGATCTGTGATGATATTGATGATATCGATCTGATCGTCTATGCTCAGCTCCGCAAAGACATCGACGCTGATGTCCTTTGGGAGCGCACGAAAGAGGACGACCATCCTCTGGAGGTCGTATTCCCTCCTTATGTCCACAAGCATCTCGGCTATCTCAACTTCGTTGTGCTTGAGCAGCTCGTCCCTGCAGTGGAAGTATTTCTTGTCCTCAAGAAGCTCGAAGATCTTCTCGATGGACTCATCGTAAGCCTGATCCATGTCAGGTACGAGATTTACATTCTCCATTGGTCCGTCCTCCTTTCCGGGATACTTAAGTTAAAACTGATCTGATGTATTACTCTTTGCCGAGCATCGAACGTATCTCATCCTCACTGATGACAGCTACACCCAGCTCGCGGGCGTCTCTGTTTTTGGATGAGCCCGAATCCGGGAAGTTTGTGATGAGATAGTCCGTATTGGCTGATACGGATCCGGATACCCTGCCGCCCTCGGCCTCTATCTCGGCCTTGAGATCCTTGCGGTTTGAGTAATTCTCAAGAGCCCCCGTGATGACAAAGGTCTTACCTAGGAGCCTGACGCCCGGGGCCTCAAAGCTCTCATCGAGAGTAAGTAGCTCAAGCAGCCTGTCCAGCATGCGGGCGTTGTCCTCGTCCTTAAAGTATGCGACGTAGTCGCGCGCCAGCACCTCTCCTATGCCGTCTATGTCGATCAGAGCAGCTTCATCGAGATGCTGTATCTCATCCCAGTTATTGCGGCATGCCCTGCATATGATGTTGGAATTCTGGACTCCGATGCCCGGTACTCCGAGCCCGTAGAGGAGTCTCGCCGGCGTGGTGTGCGAGGCCCTCTCAGCCGATGCTGTGAGATTATCATACGACTTTTGGCCGAAACCTTCCATAGATACTATATCATCCCTGTGATCAGACAGCCTGAAAAGATCCGGGAATGTAGCAAGAGCGCCCACGCCTATCAGCTTGAGAAGCCCCGACTCGGACAGCCCCTCTATGTTGAGAGCATCCCTCGATACAAAGTGAGAAAACTTCTTGACGTGCTTGGCCAGGCAGTCCGGGTTCGTGCAGTGAAGGGTCTTTGTGCCCTCGTCCTCTTTGATGAGTGTCGGTCCGCCGCATACCGGGCACTTGTCCGGGATGACTATGCGGCCGCTGCGCGTCAGATTTCCCGCAAGCTGAGGGATGATCATGTTGGCCTTGTATACCTGTACGGTATCTCCTATGCCGAGTTCCAGATCCTCCATGATGTTGAGATTGTGCACCGAAGCCCTGGACACTGTAGTGCCTTCGAGCTCGACCGGATCGAACACCGCTACCGGATTGAGCAGGCCTGTGCGCGACGGGCTCCACTCGATCTCGCGCAGAACTGTGTCCGCCTGCTGGTCGCGCCACTTGAATGCGATGGAATCCTTAGGATACTTGGCGGTCTCGCCGAGAGTCGCGGCATAGCCTGCATCCTCAAATGTCAGGACAAGACCGTCTGAAGGTATGTCGAAATCAGGTATCGCGGCCTCGTACTGATCGATCACATCGATCAGATTGTCCTTGTCTACCATCACGTAGTCAACGACATCAAAGCCCTGCGACCTCATCCATTCCATCTTCTCTCTGCGGCTGCCTATCTCAACTCCCTCGGAGAGCGTCAGAGTAAATGCGTAGAAATTGACCATTCTGTCAAAGGTCACATTAGGATCGAGCTGGCGGAGACTTCCGCTGCAGAGGTTCCTCGGGTTTTTGTACTTGGCGTCCGTATCCTCTATGGCCTCGTTGATGGCCTCAAAGTCCGAGTACTTTATAACGGCCTCGCCTCTTACGATGACCTTGCCCTTGTGAGGGATGGTCTTAGGCACGTTCCTGATGGCGAGTGTATTGGCTGTTATGAGCTCGCCCTCGATGCCGTTGCCTCTTGTGACGCCCTGTACGAGCCTGCCGTTCTCGTAGGTCAGTCCGACAGTAAGTCCGTCGAGCTTCCACGAGAGCAGTCCCACCTGGTCTCCAAGCCAGGCCCTGAGCTCGTCTCTGTCCTTGGTCTTGTTGAGAGAGAGCATCTTGATCTCATGAGTGATCTTAGGCAGCCCCGCTGCCGTCTCGTAGCCGACATTGATGGACGGGCTGTCATCTCTAATATATCCCGTCTCAGCCTCGAGGGCGAGCAGCTCGTCGTACATCTCATCATACTCGTAATTGGTGATGATCTCGATGCCGTCAGCGTAATATGCGCGCGAAGCCTCGTTGAGTCTGTCCGACAGGAAGTCGATGCGTTCTCTCTTTTGTTCTTCTGTCATAATATCCACCTCGTGTACTGCTCAGTCGACCTTCTCCATTTTGACGAAGCCCTTACCGAGCTTCTTCTCGCCGACCGAATCGAACATGACCGTCATGGTCTTTTCGTCCTGTTCTATTACCATGCCCTCGCCGAACTTCGGATGCCTTACGGTATCCCCATTGGCGAATTCCTGCTCTATCTTGGCCTTGGCTGCGGTCTGTCTCCTCGCCGCACTCAGCCCGTCAAAAGGCTTTGGCTGAGGATCGCCGTAATAGCCGTCAGCGCTGCCGTGAGCCCTGCCTCCGAAGAAGTAGTCTCCGGTGTATGAGCCCTCGCCCCGGAGTCCAGTGCCGAGCCTTACCTTTTCGTCCACGGTCTCATCTCCGTCCATGCAGCTCCTGTCCATCTCGGAGAGGAACTTGGACTCCGACTGGAAGTCAGTCCTGCCGTATACCGTCCTGACCTGGGCGCCTGTGAGATAGAGCTTCTTCATGGCTCGGGTGATGCCCACATAGCAGAGCCTTCGCTCCTCCTCCATGCTGTGGTCCTCATCAAAGGCTCCCGTACCCGGGAAGATGCCGTTCTCCATGCCCGGCATGAATACGACCGGGAACTCCAGCCCCTTGGCGGAGTGGAGGGTCATCAGCACGACCGCATCCTCATCCTCATCGTGGTTGTCTATATCCGCCATGAGGGTTATCTGCTCGAGGAATGCACTGAGCTCAGTCTGGCTGTCCGCCTCGAAGCCCTCGCCCAATAGCTCGAGCCTCTCGCGTCTCATCTCCTCCTGAACGGCGGCGACGCTTCCGTCCGAGAGACCTCTCTCGAACTCCGCGATGACGGATTTGAATTCCATTATGTTCTCTATGCGGCCCTCGGCCTCTATAGTGCCGGCATCCTCAAGCGCCTTGAGGTAGCCGGAGCGGTTAAGTATATTGTCGTATATGTCTGAGAGCGTCAGGTTGTCCTGCTCGGCTCTTATGTCCTGTATCATCGAGATGAACGCGCCGAGCGCGTCTCTTACCTTAGGCCCGAAGGTCGCCTGGAGCTGCGGATCGCAGAGCGCTTCGTATACGGTCATCTTATACGCATTGGCGTACTCCTCTATGCCCGCGAGTGTCTTGCCTCCGACTCCGCGCTTAGGCTCGTTGATGACCCTCAGCATGGATACGTTGTCGCCCGGATTCTCTATCAGGCGGAGATAGGCCATGACGTCCTTTATCTCCTTGCGGTCATAGTACCTGAGACCTGCGAGCACCCTGTACGGGATACCGCGGAAGCTGAACTTCTCCTCAAAGCTCCTCGACTGGGAGTTCCTGCGATAGAGCACCGCCATGTCCTTATAGCTGTAGCCCTCGTCGTGAAGCCTGTCGATCTCGGAGCCTATCCAGTAGGCTTCCTGCTTCTCGTCATCAAGGCGCTTGTAAGTGACGAGCATGCCGTCCTCCCTGTCTGTCCACAGAGCCTTGACCTTGCGCTCTTTGTTGTTCTTTATTACCGAATTGGCCAGCCTGAGGATATTGCCGTCCGACCTGTAGTTCTGTTCGAGCCTGACGGTGAACACATCTTTGAAGTCATTCTCGAAGTCGAGTATGTTGCGGATGTCGGCTCCCCTCCACTGGTATATGCACTGGTCGTCATCGCCGACGACGCAGAGGTTGCCGTGCTTTGAGGCCAGCATGCGTATTATCTTGTACTGCAGATAGTTGGTGTCCTGGTACTCGTCCACCATTATGTATCTGAAGCGGCTTGCGTAGTGATCCAGTATATCCCTGTTTTGCTCAAGGAGCTTTACTCCGTTCCAGAGGAGATCATCGAAGTCCATGGCATTGGCCGCCATCATCTCCTCCTGATATCGCCTGTACACCCCGGCTATGACCTTCTCCTGGGGGAAGCCCGAGCTGTTCATGAGGAATGCATCCGGGTCCTCTTCTCTCTCCTTGCACTTGCTGATCACAGCTATGATCATGGAAGTCGAGGTGACCTTGTCATCAACACCCAGGTCCTTGCATATCTTCTTGATGAGGGTCTTTTTGTCTGTCTCATCATATACCGTAAAGCCCGCCTTGTAGCCGAGCCTCTCGCTTGAGTATCTCAGCATGCGAAGGCACATCGCATGGAATGTCATGATCCACATCCCGGAAGCCTCTCCCACAAGATCTGCCACACGACTTCTCATCTCATTGGCGGCCTTGTTGGTAAATGTGACGGCGAGTATGTTATGAGGATCGATGCCCTGCTCTACCATGTATGCCATGCGGTGAGTCATGGTCGCGGTCTTGCCCGAGCCTGCCCCCGCAAGTATCAGCACAGGTCCTTCGATCTGTCTTACGGCTTTATTCTGTTCACTGTTCAATGTCATATGCATAGCCTATTAATTTTACCATAAAAAGAGGCCGCGGTGACAGACCCGCAGCCAAAACACCTTCAATAAAACAGCCGGGGATTCGGCCCCGGCTGTACAGCTATTATTTGCGGAAGTAAGTCATCCTTATGACCTCTATGAATTTGCTCACAACATCGATCGTGATATATCCGAGTGCGATTCCTACAGCGACCAGCAACATGGTCTTGCCCTGCAAGCTGAACATGTCCTTGTCGTTTGTGATGGAACCGAATACCGTAAAGTACAGATTGGATCCCGGCAGCAGCGGGAATACGCAGGAAGTCAGGAATATCGCCGACGGTATGCCGGTGATCAGATTGACACCTGTCGCATAAAGCGCTACGAAGCATGAGCTTGCCATTGTGGCGAGGAAGAATCCGGCGCCTGTGATATCCGTAAAGAACAGATAGAACATCCATGTCAGGCATGCGCCGAGTCCGGAGAACAGCAGTGACTTTTCTCTTGCACCGAAGATCAGCGAGAAGCCCGTACATCCAACGGTACATGCCAGCACCTGTACGTACGGACTTGATGCGAGTCCGGCAGTCTGGTCTGCCATCGCAGATCCGAGAACTTCCTTGAATGGGATCATCGCCAGCATCATACCGAGCGCGATACCGACAGCTCCGAGAATGGAATTCGATGTCTCGCTCAGGCCGGACAGGGTATTGCCGTGAATGAAGTCTCCGATACCGTTCGCGATACCCAGACCTCCGGCAAGCATGATGACCGCGGTCGTAGCCAGCGCCGGCAGGCTGTGTCCGAAACCGGCAGTGAGCGATGCCAGCAATATGACGCCCATTACGAACATGGCCATCGTATTGTATACAAGAAGATTGTCGACGTTCTTGCCTATGGTCTTATTGAACATGATCAGGCCGAATACCGCCAGGACAATGACAAATGCGTCCTGATAATTACCGTTAAAGAAGAACAGGAATCCGAGTGCGGAGACGATATTCGCAATGACTTCCTCTCTCACCGGGAGGCCTTTTCTGGCAAGGATCTCGTCAAGTCTCGTTCTTATCTCATTGACGCCCATGTTCTTTTCGCAGACTTCCTCAGCGAGTGCGTAGAGTCTGTCGAGCTTGTCCAGGTCGTAGCTCCTCCCCTTGACTAATCTGACCTGAGTGTACTCTCTGCCGTCCCAGGTCTGCACGGTAGCCTCGATGCAGCTGGATATGACCCATACGTCCCAGCTCTCAAAGAGGAATGACTCGCACAGCTGCTCAACTATCTCCTGTACGCGCCATACCTCGCCGCCTCTGACCAGCATCTCTCTGCCCAGATCGAGTATTGTACCAAGTAGGTTCCCTGTTGCCTTCATTGTTACTTCCTTTTGAAATATGATCGTTTGATACGACTTATTTCAAAAATTTTACAATATATCCCGCCTTAGAATCAACCGGATTTTGCATGCGCTTGTCAATTTTAACTCTGCCTGAGTCAATCCCTCACGGACTCGCTCGGGACAGTCTCAAGCGCCGTATTCCAGTACCTATACAGCAAGGGGCTGTCGCATTTGAAAAAATGTGGCAGCCTCTTTTAACGTAAACAGCAGACAGCCTCAGACAGAGAGCAAGCTC
>SVCQ01000019.1 GCA_015058275.1 Clostridiales bacterium | reverse complement strand
CCTTTCTTGGAGGTGCGATTGCTCTTGCGCTCATGATCTCCTGATTGATCACCACCGGGATCGACTCCGGCAAAAGCGGTAAGAGCACCTCTCTTGGTAAACCGGGTAACATCACCTATCTCGGCTATGAGTTGGGGTCCAAGAGTCGTGCCAACTCCATCCATAGCCAAAACTACAGGATATTCAGGAAGCGTAGATGCAAGCTTGTCTATCTCCCTGCGAAGTCGCTCGACTGTAGCAGAAGTTGAATTCAGGACATCTACAGCCTGGCGGACGAGCATCTTGGTGTTGTCATCCTTAGGGAACATAGCAATAAGGCCGGAAGACATCTCGTAAATTTCCTTGGCCTTACGCACACCGAAATTGTAGCCTTTGCGCTTGCACCATTTCTGGTAGTGCTCTGTAAAGGCTTTTAGAGACTTGCCTCTGACGCAGTCGACATGCCAATAGGTGTATACAAAATCTACCCATTTTTGGCTGCCGTCTTCGCGAGCTTTACTGTCAAAGAAGTTATTGGCGCCGGGATATGTTTCATCAAGAAGTGCAATGAGATTGTTCTTCATAGCGGTCTTCTGATCCATGTAGAACCCGAACTGTCGATTCATAGTTTTAAGCTGATTGCGTGTCTCGTCCATATGACCATACTGCTTCAATTTGGTCCATCGGTCAAGTGCGTAGCGAGCTATTTTCGCTGCATCAGCCTTATCCGTTTTGGGAGCGCGGAATGTGTCATCATCATTGAAGTCCTTGATCAAGATGGGGTTGACCGCACTAACGAAGATGCCGGCACTGGAAAGCCAGTGAACTATCGGTTCATAGTATCTGCCGGTATGCTCCATACAGACCTTGGTTTCCCCTTCGAGGCCCTTGATGTAGTCGATCAGTTCATTGATCTCTGCTTGGTTGTGATGAACATCACATGGTGGAAGGACGATTTCGTCACCAGGTCTTCTGATTGTGACAGTGCTCTTGTGCTTTGCAACATCAATACCAACTGCGTTCAACATAGTAAATACTCCTTTGATTGTTATTAGCAATGGCCGAGGCCAGCTTCTCTCATTGCCTATTCAATCTACTGGGTGTATTCACACGAACGCGTTAGTTCAACCTGCGTAAAACGAACGCTGCGAATGAGGGCTGGTTGACAGACTCCACAACGGACGTAAGAATCCAGAGAGTGTATAGTCAGACCGATTGCCTTCTCATTCTAACAGCTTAAGCAACGAGATGGATAACATCCCAACTGGATGTTAGGAGTATTAACCACAAATACATTGTAGTAGAGAGTGTAAGACGCTGAGTCTTCGGACAGGGCGCAGTTCTCTGAGAAGCAGGAATCCCCCACTTCTAAGCGACAGCGTAAGTGGCGGGAGCGTTCAATACAAGGGCAGCAACGGAAGTGCGAGAGCCTTTGCAGATGAAATGGAAGCGCGCGGGATCGCAGATGCCATCAGAGCAGAGGAGGGAAACGAAAGATACGAATACTTCATTCCTCTCAAGGATCCTGAGACTGTGCTGCTCATCGACAGCTGGAAGGATCAGGAGTCACTCGACAGACATCACGCTTCGGCAATGATGAGTGAACTGGCTGAGCTGCGTGAGAAATATGATCTGCATATGAGCGTGGAAAGATATGTTTCAGATGAAGAGGGAGTGCCTGACAGGGATCAGACCTTCATCAGAAAGTAGGCAAGAGAGGAGATAAAAAATGAGTGAGAAAATCGTACAGACAGCAGGAAGAGATCAGCTGGGAGAGTTCGCCCCTATGTTTGCGCATCTCAATGACGACGTTCTCTTCGGCGAAGTATGGAACGAGGAAGCGATCGATGTGAAGACAAAGTGCATCATCACCGTCGTTTCGCTGATGGCATCCGGGATCACGGATTCATCCCTGACATATCATCTGCAGAACGCGAAGGCGCACGGCGTTACCAAAGACGAGATCGCTGCTATCATCACACATGCAACGATGTATGTCGGCTGGCCTAAGGGCTGGGCTGTGTTCCGCCTCGCGAAGGAAGTCTGGGGCGGAGATATACCGGAACTGACAGAGAAGGATAAGTATCAGAACAGCATTTGCTTCCCTGTCGGAGAGCCAAACCCATACGGGGAATTCTTTGTAGGTCAGAGCTATCTGGCGCCGGTCTCCACAGAGCAGGTACCGGTATTCAATGTTACGTTCGAGCCGGGATGTCGTAACAACTGGCACATCCACCACGCCAAGAACGGCGGCGGTCAGATGCTTATCTGCATCGGCGGCAGAGGGTATTATCAGGAATGGGGCAAAGAGGCTGTTGAGATGACGCCGGGTACGGTCATCAATATCCCTGCCGAAGTCAAACACTGGCATGGCGCCGCACCTGACTCTTGGTTCTCTCATCTGGCTCTGGAGATAGAAGGTGAAGAGACGAGCAACGAGTGGCTCGAGGCTGTTGCGGATGAAGATTACAATAAGCTTAAGTAGAGTTATATCTACATGAGGAGAGGGCCGCTTCATAGGCGGCCTTTTCTTCTGCCTGAGACAGGGGAGGTATCAATGTGGTACGATATATATGTCAATTATTTCAGGCTTCATGTGGATGAACATGAGCGTGCAAAATGAGAAAGACAAAAATGCGTAGCAGGAATTATTACGGAAAGAATGTGTTCGTGACCGGAGCTTCTTCGGGCATCGGGCAGGCATGCGCCAGGATGTTTGCGGAGAACGGCTTTACTGTCACGGGCGTATCGAGGAATACCGAAGAGAGGACAGAATCATTCCCGGGAGGAGGCAGTCTTACGCTGAGGCGCCTCGATGTCACGGACGAAGCGGCGGTAAAAGAGTTTGTGGATGATCTGCCGGGAGTGGATATAGCGGTACTGTGCGCCGGCATGGGAGTCGCGGGTCCTGCAGAGACTACAGCATCGGAACTGACGCGCAGGCAGATGGAGGTCAATTACTTCGGGACGCTCAATGCGGCGCAGCCCTGTCTCACCAGGATGAGAGAGCAGCACAGAGGGCTTCTGGTGGTGATCGGCTCCATTGCAGGCAGGGTGTCCATACCTATGCAGAGCCAGTACTCGGCCAGTAAGTATGCTCTTGAAGCGTTCACGGATGCAGTCCGCATGGAGATGAAACAATACGGAGTAAAGGCCTGCATCATCGAACCGGGAGATACGAAGACGGGATTCACGGCCGCGAGGATCATGCAGGATGCGGATAAGAGCTCAGATAATTACGGCGGCAAGTTTGAGAAGAGCGTTGCCAAAATGGCCGCAGATGAACAGAACGGCAGATCGCCTGACAGCGTTGCAAAGATCGCAGTGGCGCTTGCAGGGCGGAAGAACCCGCCTGCAAGGATCCCTGTAGGACTTGAGTACAAGGCGCTGATGCAGCTGCTGCGCATCATGCCTGACAGGGGCAAGGAGTTCATACTGGGAAGGATGTACCTGCCTAAATAGGACTGCAGCTTTTGTTTTTTCTGTTCAAAAAAGGTATCTTGTGCTAATAATTGATTGAGATAATAATTCAGCAAAATGAGACCGGAGGATGAACGTATGAGTAAAGTATTACTACTGAACGGAAGCCCGCATCAGCAGGGATGTACGGCGACTGCCCTTGAAGAGATGATCAGGGTGTTTGAGGCAGAAGGCATCGAGACTGAGCTGATCCAGGTGGGCACAAAGGATATCCGCGGCTGCATTTCGTGCAACAAGTGCGAAGAAGCCGGCAAGTGTGTGTTCGATGATCTTGTAAATGAGGTGGCGCCGAAATTCAAAGAAGCGGACGGCCTGGTCGTAGGCAGCCCTGTATATTACGGGTCGCCGAACGGCAACATTTTGTCCTTCATGGACAGGCTGTTCTACAGCACGCCTTTCTCGAAGCACATGAAGGTCGGCGCTGCAGTTGTAAGCTGCAGGAGAGGCGGCAATACCGCGAGCTTTGATGCGCTCAATAAATACTTCACCATAAGCGGCATGCCTGTGGCTTCATCGACCTACTGGAATCAGGTGCATGGATTTACTGCGGATGATGTAAAGAAGGATCTTGAAGGTCTGCAGACCATGAGGAACCTCGCAAGGAACATGAGCTTTATGATCAAAGCCTTTGCCGATGCCGGCGAGAAGTACGGTTATCCGGCAGTGGAGGACGAATTCTTTACAAGCTTCCCGGACGGCAAGTAATAAGTGGACGGCAAAATAATAAATGCGCCGGGACATTGTCCCGGCGCTGTTTTGATGGCTTTGATTTAGTTCTTTGGAGGGGTCGCTATAACGTACGGCTGCTCGTACGGCACGGTCTTTTGTGCGCACGGTCCTTCGCGCCACATGTTTCCATAGAATCTTCCGAACGGGACTGTGTAGTAGCCGTCCTGGTAATGGTCTGTTACATCGTAAGGATCCGCCACGATCAGGACATCGTCATAAGGGCTGATCTTGCTGCATGTGTCTATGCCTATCACGACCTGCCAGTGTCCGGTCCAGTCCTCCCAGTCGATCATCACAGGAGTCCCTGCGTCTATATTGGAGATCAGGAACTTTTCCGCTTCTTCGATGTCCTCGAATTTAGGCTCGGTGCTTGCATTTGATTCTACATTCCAGCCGATTCCCTCAAAGAATCCGGCGAGTCCTTCGACTGAGGTACCGGTGGTTGTACTTGTCCCGGCAAGCTCGCTGATCTCGAGCTCGTTGTACTCTGTATTGCCGTAGTGGTTCAGTACCATTAAGGCCGAAGCAGGACCGCATGTGTGCTCCGCTGTCTGCTGGTATGTCTCAAACTCCGGTATGATGTGCAGCCCGCCCTTGCTCTTCATGTTGTAGAAATCGTTGGCGACATAGTACCTGCTGTCATGATCGTCAAGCAGGTTTTCGAATGAATCGGCTCCTAACGCATCGCCGACTGTATCCATGGATCCGTCGGCCTCTATAGTGTGCTTTTCAGGCGCTTCAGAAGCTGAACTGCCGCTTTGAGCGCTGCATCCGCATGCGAAGGCAGCTATAACGATCGAAAGCATCAACGGTATAAGCCTATTCATATGTATTTACTCCCTTCAGGATCTGTGCCTCGCTTCTCTTTTCGGGGTCAACAGATATTGTCAGTCTGTCTACGATGAACTTGAGTACAGCAGCCAGCAGGAAATATATGATCGCTACGGCAATGAGCGGGAAGAAAGCCTCGTAGGTGCGGCTCCTGACGATGTCTCCCATCTTGGTCAGATCCTGCACCGCTATGTATCCGACGACGGCTGTAGCCTTGATGAGGCTCACGATCTCCGCCTTGTACATAGGCATGAAGTGCCTGGCTGCCTGAGGCAGTACTATGCCGAAGAACGTCTGCCTGTCTGTGAATCCGAGCGCGTATGAAGCCTCGGTCTGCCCCTCGTCCACAGCTCTGACGCCGGCAAGTATCATGCCGTATACGGCGGCCGCGAAGACGAGAGTGAAGCCTATCACAGATACCCACATGCCGCTGATCGATACCTTGCCGAGTATCACGTAGTAAAGCAGCATCAGAAGTACGATGACCGGCAGTCCCTGCACGAGCCAGACGCAGAAGGATGTCACTTTGTTTGCGACCGGTCCGCCTTTCCTGCACCAGAGATATACAAGGAATCCGAGCAGCGTGCCCAGAATGACCGAGCAAACCGTGATCATTATGGTGGTCATTATGCCCTTGCCGAAGAGTTTGTATCTGTCTTCCTGTATGAAGGTCTTATTGAAGCTGCTCTTTACCGAATCAATGAAGCTGGCTCCGGCAACTGAATCATCGAGAACCGCGACCCTTATACGCTCATAGTAATCAGGTACTGAGAAGTATGCCTTCTCCCTGCGCTCGTCGGTCGCGGCGATGCCGGAGGCTCCGAAGTCGCACTTGCCGGACTGTATGGCAGGCATCAGGGCGTCGAAGTTCATGTCGACGAGCTCCAGGCCGTAGCCGTACTCCTTGCAGAATCTGATCGCAAGATCCACCTCGTAGCCTACAAGCTTGTTGTCTGCATAGTAATCATAAGGAGGGAAGGTGCCCTCCGTGACAAATGTGATAGTCCCGTTATCTGCCGGAAGTGACTTGTAATCGTCTACGACCTTGAGAGAGTCGTCGTTGCCCGTCCATACATCGTGGATGCGGGCTAGCTCTCCGCTCTCATCGAGGCCGGTGAGGAACTCATCCATCTGATCTACAAGCACCTTGCCTTTGTCGTTCTTAGGGAAAAGGAAGCAGGTGCCGAGCTCGCCGAGAGGCTCCTCTGTCAGGGCTATGTCGTCATGCTGCTTCATGAGTTCGTGCATGGTCGTTTCGGTGCTGCATATGCCGTCGACTTTTCGGGCCTTGAGGGCGTTGAGTTCATCTGTGAATGTGCTGAAATATGCTACCTTTGCGCCCGGTATCGCCTCGGCGATGTATTTGTCAAAAATACTTCCGGTCTGTATGCCTATAGTCTTGCCGTTAAGATCGTCGGTCTTGATACTTGAGATCTTTTCGCCGCTGCCGGTGCTGTCGGCGGCAAATACAAAAGAGCACGAAAAAATGAGTACCAGCATCAACGTAATAATTGCTGAGACAGGTCTCATTTTTGTGTAGGGCTTTCGATTCCTGTTCACCTTAGTCACAACCTCCATAGTCCGCGATCAATACTTATCTGTGATCTGTATTTTATCACGAAACGCGGAGTTTGCGCAGTACGGAATATATCGCTGTGGACAATAATATACCGACCGCGAACTGCCCGATATTCCACGGCAGTCCGACGACAGCGGCGGCAAAGCTTCCGTACATAACGGTCTCGGCGGCAAGATAGCCTGCGCACATTATGATGCCTCCGGCTGTCATGGCTGATACTGTGATGAGCTTATCTTTACTGCCTCCCGTGGATTTTTCGATGATAAGTCCTGTGACAAAGGCCATCAGGGCTTTGATGACGAGTGACCATGGCGCCCAGAAGGCAAAGCCGCCAAGGACGTCTGCCAGCGCAGAGCCCAGCCCTGCGGCTGCGGCTCCGTGACGCCTGCCGAGCATCAGTACTCCGAGGTATATCATCGTATCTCCCAGATGCACATATCCCTGTGTCATCGGGATGGGAATGCGGAATAGTACCGTGCCGAGCAGGATGAGGCAGATCGTGAGTGCCGTGTATACAAGCCCGGCGGTTTTTTTGTCAGAAGATCCCTTGTTCATACCCTTATCCTCTCCTGTAAAACAGAGTTTGAACCTTTTGATGTTCAGTATTATAATAATCGCAAATTGTAATCAAATATATATACATTATTTCACTTTTTACACAGTACAGTTTGCAGTAATGGGGGATGTTACCCATGATTTCACCTGAATTAGATAACAATTCTACAAAAAATCTGTATGCACAGCTCTATGAATATCTCAGAAGTGAGATCTCCGAGGGCAGGATACGTCCGGGGGAGAGACTTCCGTCCCTTCGCAGCATGGCTGAGATACTCGGAGTCAGCGTGACGACAGTAAAGATCGCTTATGATCAGCTCATGGTCGAGGGCTATGTGATCAGCAGACCTCAGTCGGGATTCTATGCGGCGCTGGGTGCAGCCCGGGCTTCAGACAGAGATGCGGACCGGAGAGATGTGCCGGTTAATGAGGAGACTGCGCAGGCAGGGAGAGAGAAGAGCGCAGGGCGGCCTGCGGAGGAGATGCCTTTCAGCTGTGACCCGGAGTCCTTCGACTTCGTCAAATGGAAGAAATGCATGGCGGGTGTTCTCAACGAGACGCCGGACCTTCTGCTGACGGAAGCGGACAGGCAGGGCGAGCCCGAGCTCAGAGAAGAGATCGCGTCATACATATATAAGTCGAGAGGGGTCATCTGCACTCAGGATCAGGTCGTGATAAGCGCAGGTACACAGCAGCTGGTCAGCCATCTTGCGAGGATACTCAAGCTCATGGACATAGGACATGTGTCGGTCGAGGATCCGGGATACATGCCCGTCAGGAGCATATTCCGAGACTGGGGATTCAGCATGAGCTGCATCCCGGTCAGAGAGGACGGTATCGAGCTTGAGATGCTGCCGGCCAATATCCGGACGGCAGTCTATGTCTGTCCGCAGAACCAGTTTCCGACCGGAGCGCTTATGCCTGTCGGCAGGAGGCGTCAGCTTCTGGGCTGGGCAAAGGATAATGACAGCATCATAATCGAGGATGACTTCAACAGCGAGCTGAGGTATGCGGGCATGCCGGTGCCGGCGCTTCAGGGACTCGACAGGGACGGCCGGGTCGTATACATAGGCTCGTTCACTTCCACGCTGTTCCCGGCTGTAAGGATCAGCTACATGGTCCTGCCGCCCGTGATGGTCGGTCTTTATAAAAGCATCATGATGAACTATGATCAGACCTGCTCAAAAACGGAGCAGCTTACGCTGGCGCGCTTCATGCAAAGCGGCTTCTACCAGGCGAACCTCCGCCGGGTCAAAAAGCTCTACTCGCGCAAGCTGAGCGAGGCCTTGTCGGCAATCAAAGAGTACGGCAGCAGCGGGAATTTCCTTACCGCCGAGAATACTCAGTCGGGCATCAGCCTGACTCTCCGCCTCGACACCTTCAACAGGGTGCTGAGCGAAGGGACGCAGGGCAGTGCCAGGACAGAGGAGATACGCAGGGAGCTGGCGGAGCGGCTTGTCAGCAAAGCTGCGGATGCCGGCATCAAGGTAAGGGACATAGACCAGCTGGACCATGACGGACAGCTGTATCTCGCCTTTTATTACAGCCGGATACCGCTGGAGAGGATAAGAGAAGCTGTAAGGATCATGACCGATGGATTCAGATCGGCTGTGACAAAGGGAATACTCAGCATGCCTTCGGTCTATGAAGTGATCCGCCTGACAGACGGCGAGCCTAAGTTCCTTGAAGACCACTATGAGAGGCTCGGGAAGTCGCTTTCGGCTTTAGGCATGCTCATACCGTTCACTCTGGATGAGCTGCGGTCGGGCATCGCTGACCTCACAGCGGAGAGCGGGATCAGAGACCACAATATCAGGATAGAAGTGGATGTGAGCGGACATGCGTCAATGCATCTGAATCCTACTCACTATCCGGATGCGGAGATGTACAGGACGGGGGTCAAGACAGACCTCCTCAGAGGAGAGCGCAGGAATCCTAATATCAAGATGATGGATCCACAGCTCCGTGATGCGGCAGATGAGGCGATCAGAAATGGAGGCCTCTTCGAGGTGCTGCTGGTCGACAGGGATGGCCTGATAACAGAGGGGAGCCGCTCCAATGTATTCTTCATCAAAAAAGGCGAGGTGTTCACATCGCCTTCTGAAAGGGTCCTTCTCGGTGTTACGAGGGCTAAGATCATAGAGATCGTCAGGGATCTTGGAGCGGCCCTGCACGAAGAGAGCGTCGCGGCAGGCAGCATCGCTGAGTACGACGCCGCATTCATAAGCGGTACTTCGCCGGCAGTCATGCCGATAGCCCTCATTGGAGATGTCCGCTTTGATGTGGATGATCCGCTTCTCAGGAAGATCATGCAGGAATATCAGAGCTCGTAGACGGCAAGGCCAATAATATTGGTGCGGTCAATGATAAGGCCCTGTGCTACTCTGTACCCTTGAGAGCCTCGACCATGTCTATGCGGCGGTTCTTGCGGGCGATCATAAGACCGACCAGTATGGATACTCCGAAGTTAAGCGCCGTACTGATGAGGATCGATGACGGACCGATACTGACTTCCATCTCGTACTCTCCTGCGAGCAGCTTCATGAGAGACTTCAGTACCCAGATGCCTGCCGGTATGCCGAGCAGCGTGCCAACGGCGGATATCCAGAGGTTCTGGGATATCAGGAGCCTGCCTATGGCTTTGTTCCTGAAGCCGAGGACCTTTAGTGTCGCCATCTCGCGATAGCGCTCCATGTAGCTCATCACTCCGAGGTTGTAGAGCACGATGATACAGAGCAGCACGGATGCGACGACCAGAGCTATAATAAAGAAGTTAAATATCTTCATGAAGTTATCAAAGGAATCGATGATATCCTGCTTGCTTTGGATACTGGTTATGATACTGGCAGGCTCTATCTGATCCTTTGGGACCGAGGTGTAGACACAATTGATTTTGTATGCCTCACTGCCTGTCAGGCCGAGCTTATGTGCATAATCCTCAGAGACAGAAATGCTTTCGGTCAGGGATCTGTTGATCCCTGATATTTTTATTTCATAGCTTTCGCTTGTACCGTATGGTTTTACTGTGACCGTATCTCCCGGGCCAACTCCGAACTTGTCCGCAAGACGTACGCATATCAGGGCTCCGTCCTCAGGCAGACCGATGATATTGCTGTCTTCATCTATGAACTGATAAGTCCCGTGACCGATGCTGTACACATCGACTGAGACCGGTTTGTCGCCGACCTTTGAGCTGACGGATGCGGAGTAATCGCCGTCAAGGGAATCCGCAAGATCGATCGCATCGCCGTCCTTTGCATCGGCTGACAGGAATATCTTTGATGAATATACTGTCGTCTTGTCATAGAAGGTATCGAGGAATACATCCATCGTCTCGTTCATCCCGAAGGACGCTACAAGCAGCATCATGCAGCCGAAGGTGCCGATGAACGACATGGCGCTCCTGGCCCTGTGGCGGAAGATGTCACGCAGGTTCCATCTGGTGCCGAATCTCATCTTTGTCCACAGGGCGGTCTTTTCGAGAAGTATGCGGTGGATGTGCTTAGGGGCATACGGGCGCAGAGTCTCGGATGCGGTACCGCTCAGGAGGCTCCTGACCGACAGGTATCCGACGAGTATCGTTAGGACGACCAGCATGACCGCAACAGCCCATATCCAGACAGGGATGCGTATGGTCCAGTCAGGCATCACAAAGTAAGTGCCCATCATGCCGTCCTGGCTCATCACCATCTTGCAGAAGAAATAACCGAACACCATTCCGAAGGCGGCTCCGGTGATCGCTATTACCGCGGCATACGAAGTGTAGTGCCGGAGTATGCGTTTGTCTCTGAAGCCGAGGGCCTTGAGAGTCCCGATCTGGGTCTTCTCGCTGATGGCGATTCTGTTCATGGTGGTGATCATCGTCAGTATGGCTATGGCCAGGAAGAGGACAGGCAGGAGCGAACCCATGGTCTTGCCTTCGTTCATCTCACCCTTGGCCTCGGCATACGAGACTACCTCGTCCTTTGACAGGATGAGAAGGGTGCGGCCGAGAGCGTCATCCACTGCCTCCTGGAATTCGGCCTTTTCCATGGATGAATTGACGTTTATCTGAGGATAGGCCTTGTCGTAAGCTTCCTTGACAGCGATGCTCATGAGATCCTCGTCCAGATCCGGCTCTTCATCGCGCACCTTTTGCTCAATGACTTTTTTGAGCATGGCAGGTGTGGCATATACATAGCCGAAGGTGTTGAAGTCAGGCATTACCTGGGACTCATCGCGCACGCAGACCAGGTATTCACCGGATTCGATCAGACCTTTGACGGTCCCCGAGAATTCCATGTCTTCAAATGTGACGGTGAGCTTGTCTCCGATGTGAATGCCGTTAAGCTCGGCATACTTATCCATCAGCCACAGGCCCTCCGGGTCATCGCGGTCATACTCCTCGCCCTCCATAAGGACGAAACCGGAAGTGTGCTCGAATTCGGTGACCGTCAGTGCGAGCTGGTCATCGCTGCCTTTGACCTCGGCGTTAACGGAGAGGAAGCGGCTGACTCCGGTGGCACCGTCGATGCTTCGTATGAGGCGCGTATCGTCGGATGAGAAGCCGTCCTCATCAACAATGCGGTAATCAGCAAATCCGCTGTCTTTAAAGAATGAGGATGTATCTTCGAGTATGGTCACCCATTCGGAATTGAAGCCCACAAAGACTCCTATGCCGAGGGTGATCATCAATATCATTGAAATGAACTGGACCCTGTAAACTTTGGCGGTCCTCCATAACTTACGTCTCAGCATTACCAATCCACCTCATCAACTGTCAGCGGATCAGGCTGCTCCTCTACGGAAGTGACTTTGCCGCTTCTTATTCGTATAACTACATCCGCCATCCCGGCGATATTCTGATTGTGAGTAACTATGATGATAGTCTTGCCGTAATCCCTGGCCATCTTGAGGAGGAGCCTCAGGACAACGACGCCTGTCTCGGAGTCGAGCGCGCCTGTAGGTTCATCGCAGAGCAGGATCTTGGGATTCTTGGCAAGGGCGCGGCATATGGAAACGCGCTGCTGCTCGCCTCCCGACAGCTCATGAGGGAACTGATGGGAGTGATCTGCCAGACCGACTTCCGCCAGAAGCTCATCAGCCCTGAGGTGATCGGGAGCGATCTCTTCGACGAGGCTCACATTCTCACGGACGGTGAGCGTCGGTATGAGGTTGTACGACTGGAAGATAAAGCCGACCTTTGAGGCTCTGTAGTCAGCAAGCTCATCGCCTGAGAGCGTGGATATGTCGGTGCCGTCGACGATGATCTGTCCGGACGATGGGTTGTCGAGACCTCCCAGCAGATTGAGGAAGGTACTCTTGCCGGCTCCGGAAGGCCCGAGTATGACGACAAATTTGCCCTCCTCGAGTTCGAGATCCACATCGGACAGCGCATTCTGCGTGTGGTCTCCGGCGGTATAGGTCTTGGTTACTTTTTTGAATTGAACTATTTTCATATGTTTGCTGCTCCTGTGATCGATATGAAACCGGTGACATTGATCAGTCCTTCACTGCACCCGGCTTAGTTAGATGAATCTAACTAAGCGAATTATAAAGCGCATTGCTGTGGATTTCAAGAACGAATTGGAAAGCGTATGCCGGGGATGATACAATGGGCGTGAAAAACAAGCCTGCTATTAAAGGCGGAGAGTATTAAGGAATCAACTGAGGAGTAACGCAATGGCTCAGAATTTACTTTTGACATCCCTAAGTGCCGTGGATACCGATCTGCCGGTGAGGTACATCACTGTTCAGAGCGGAAACGGCCTGGCATATGCAGATGTGATCCTGGATGCAGAGGCCGGTATAAAAACCGTGCTGTCAGCTTATGAGATCGATGAGGTGATAGTCATCGGTGCGGCCGGCAGCTATGATGAAGAGGACCTCGATTCGCCGGATTCAGCATACGGTCTGCTTTGCAGCCGTATAGCCCGGTTTAAAGACGGCTCGATTCAGAATGAAGATAATCTGCCTGAGGATATCAGGGAGAAGCCGGAAGCATACTCCGGGCTTACCATCCTGCCGTCAAACAGGGACACAGGCCTCAGGCTGATCCCGGAAACCGAATTTGAAGGTGGCGGACAGTGGGTCGATAACCTGATGGAGATGGGGAAGTCCATCACGGGGGACATTGAGGATATAAATCTGTATGTTACGCTCAACAGCGATGATGCCGCAGACACATTTGTTGTGCTGAACATGCTGGATATCCTGATCTCCATGCCGGAGAGCGGAGTTAAGCTTGAAAAGATCTTTACGGTGCGCAGCCCTCAAAAGCACAGGGCCGGTATCGTACGCGATGATACCGAGGGCTTCGGCGTCACAGAACTGTTCCATGCGATCAGGGCTTTCCTGAATTACGGCAGGGCAGACATGGTCGTTGATATCTGGAAGAAAAGCGGGGAGAGCAACGAAAGCATTGAGAGCATGGTATACGCCATGCGTGATGTGGATGTCGGGCTTTCGATGTGCAATATGCCGGAGGTGGAGCGCGGCATGCTGCGTTTGCGTGAGCTCTTCAGGAGCGAGCAGTTCTGGAGGGAGTCAGGCTACTACGGCGTGCTGTTCAGTCTGATCGCCGAAAGCATACGCGAGGACTACGGCGTACTTATGGAGGGAGAGGGCGATCTGAACTTCATCGAAATGGTGAAGTGGGCCTACAGGCATCAGTTCTACCAGCAGACCCTGACGTTGATCGAGGCCCGGACCCCTGAGAATCTGGTTAATTCAGGGATATTCTATTACTGTGACAGTGAGGAGCACAGAGACCGGGTCCTTCAGCTCCTGGCGGAGCAGCGTCTGAGGCTGAGGCCGTATGAATATTATAAAATGGATTATATCGATCACTACTTCATCAAGTCATATGACCGTTACAAGACGAGAAGAAGAGGCAGAGGCAAGGATCCGCAGCAGGTATATGCTGATCTGAGGATCGAGTCCATCGGAAGCCGGGATCCGTCGCAGATCACGGGCTTTACCGAGTGCGACAGCCTGGATACTCTCAGAGATGTTCTTTTCGCTTACTACCGCATCGGCTATGTCCGCAACAAGATCAGCCATGCCGAGTCGGGCGCGATGGAAGAGAAGAACATGGAGGCTTCGGGCGACGGTGAGATCTCCGCTCTTAAATGGATGACGGACAGCATTGAACTCTTCATAAACAGCTACGAAAAGGCCGATGCGGAGGTTCAGGACAAGAACCCGAATATAATCATCATTACAGGCGAAGACGTCCGCGAGATCGCGGAGAGCATGAGACAAGACAGCGACCGGTTCAAACATAAGCACGGCCGGGAGCCGAGATCTGATCAGGAGGCATAGTTCAGGAAGAAAAGGACAGTAATTAATAAGGACTGGAGGTTAAGATTATGAAAATCAATGTAAACGGAGTTGAACTGTACTACGAAAAGGCCGGCGAGGGCAGACCTCTCATCCTGGTGCACGGCAACAGCGAGGACCATAGGATGTTCAGAGATTCCCTCTGGCTTCTGCGCAAGCACTTCACGGTATATGCCGTGGACTCGCGTGACCACGGACTCAGCACAAGGGTGGACGAACTGCATTATTCGGACATGGCGGACGACATGATCGCCTTCATGGATGAGCTTGATATCAAAGACGCGGTATACTTCGGCCACAGCGACGGAGCCATCATCGGACTTCTCGCCGCAATGAGGACAGACAGGATAGGACTCCTGCTTGCCGGAGGAGGCAATCTCACGCCGGACGGAGTCGTGCCTTGGCTCAAGTACGGCATCAAAGCGGCTTACGCCGTCACCAAAAATCCAAAGATGAAGCTCATGCTTACAGAGCCGCATATAACAGCTGATGATCTTGCTTTGATCAAGGTACCGACGGTCGTCATAGCCGGAAGCAAGGATGTCATTAAAGAAGAGGAGACTTGCGCCATCGCAGAGGGTATCCCGGGAGCAAGGCTCAGGATACTCGAAGGCGAGGGGCACACCAGTTATGTTGTATCGGGAAGCCGCCTTGCCGACATCATAATGGAGGAAGCGGGACTTAAGGAACGCGGATCTGCAGGCACTGTCACAAAGGCTCAGATGAAGATACTGAAGACCGCTCAGCAGGGTGAGATAGACGCCGTGCTTATGTATGAGAAGCTGGCAAAGGTTGTGAAGGACGAAAAGGACAGAGAGGCTTTCATAAGGCTTGCGGGCGATGAGGCCAGACATGCCGATGTCTTCTTCAAATACACGAAGAGGAATCTCAGGGTCAATCCGGCCAAGTCCGTACTCATCCCTGCTCTGTACAGGACGATCGGAAGAGAGAAGGTATATCCTATCATCGCAAAAGCTGAGTACGAAGCGGCCGACAAATATATGAATATTATAGAAGACTTCCCTGAAGTGGCAGAGGTGATGAACGACGAGGTCCACCACGGCGATGCCGTAAAGGGGCTTCTGTAGAATTATTCTTTATCATCCGGTCTATGACGGGATGTAAAGGTCCCGGGACGATGGTCCCGGGACCTTTTGTATTGAAATAGAATCTTGACAGGATAACAATAGTTAGTTATAACTAATGTAAGTTAAGATTAACTAACCAACAGGGAGGTAATTAAGATGAAACTCGCATATGCAATGAACAAGGGCAGTACGGATGCAGCTCCTGCAGAGGCCTCGTACGCCGCGTCAGCCGGCAGCAGGACACTCATGGATGCAGAACCGGGACAGACATATATCATCAGGGAGATCAATACCGATGATGATGAGATGAATTCATTCCTGTTCAGGCTTGGCTGCTATCAGGGAGAGCCGATTACTCTGATCTCCAAAAAGAAAAAGAGCTGTATCGTCGTTATCAAGGACGGCAGATACAACCTGGACAAGATGCTTTCTGAAGCGATCATCATATAGTCAAAAAAAGGAAACTGTTATATACAAGGAGGTAATTCAGATGAGAATAGCTTTTGCCGGTAATCCTAACAGCGGCAAGACTACCATGTACAATGCCCTGACGGGAAGAAACGAAAAGATAGGTAACTGGGGCGGTGTCACGGTAGGCAGCAAGGAATTCCAGATCAAAAAGGAATATGCAGGTGAGCAGGAGGTCATCGCAGTAGACCTTCCGGGCGCTTACTCCATGTCTCCGTTCACACCGGAGGAGGGCATCACAAGCGAATATGTTCGTACAGCAAGACCTGATGCCATAGTAAATATCGTGGATGCCACCAATCTGAGCAGATCGCTGTTCTTTACGACTCAGCTGCTCGAGCTCGGCATCCCTGTCGTTGTCGCACTCAACAAGACAGACATCAATGAGAAGGAAGGCACGAAGATCGACGCCGCAAAGCTTTCGGAAAAGCTGAAGTGCCCTGTGTTCGAGACCGTATCGATCGAGAACAAGGGCCTCTCAGAGATGATAGCCAAGGCCATCTCTCTTGCGGGCACGACTCAGGAAGCCCCTTATCTGCAGGCGGATATCAACCTTCATGACAAGGCCGCTGTAGATGCGGAGGACCGCAAGCGCTACAGCTTCGTAAATGGTATCGTATCCGGCGTTGAGACAAGGAAGACCCTGTCTGCAGAGACGACTTCCACAGACAAGCTGGATGCGGTACTGACAAACCCTATCGCAGGTATCTTTGTGTTCGCTCTGGTTATGTGGGGCGTGTTCTGGGTATCCCAGACCTGGCTCGGACCACTCGTGGCTGACTGGCTGGTAGGCTGGATCGAGACCTTCCAGGGATGGGTAGCAGGACAGCTCGAAAACAGTCCTGCCATCTTATCGGCATTACTGGCTGACGGTATCGTAGGCGGAGTCGGAGCTGTAGTCGGATTCCTGCCGCTCGTAATGGTAATGTACTTCCTGATAGCCCTGCTTGAGGACTGCGGATACATGGCGCGTGTCAGCGCGGTAATGGACCCTATCTTCAAAAGAGTAGGACTTTCGGGCAAATCGGTAATACCTGTAGTCATCGGAACAGGCTGCGGCATCCCGGCCATCATGGCCTGCCGTACGATCCGTGACGAGAGGGAGAGAAGAGCTACAACGATGCTCACGACCTTCATCCCTTGCGGAGCCAAGATCCCGGTCATCGCTCTCTTTGCGGGAGCCTTCTTCAATGGAGCAGGCTGGGTCAGCACGCTGTCGTATTTCCTCGGACTTGTGCTCATCTTCCTCGGCGCTCTTCTGATCAAGGCCATCACAGGCTATAAGTACAGAAAGTCATTCTTCATCATGGAGCTTCCTAAGTGGAAGGCACCTAGCCTGAAGTTCGCGTTCAGGTCCATGATGGAGCGTGCAAAGGCATATATCATCAAGGCTGCTACGATCATCCTCGTATGCAACACAGCAGTACAGGTAATGCAGACCTTCAACTGGAACTTCCAGGTCGTCGAGGAGGGCGCTGAGGATACATCGATACTCGCTTCGATCGCTACTCCGTTCGCCGTCCTGCTGATCCCTCTGGGATTCGGAGTATGGCAGCTCGCGGCAGCCGCCATCACAGGCTTCATCGCCAAGGAGAACGTTGTAGGTACACTCGCAGTTGTATTCGCGCTGACATCGTTCATCGATACAGATGAGCTTGCCATGACAGGCGGTGCCAATACGGTCGCTGCTACCATGGGACTCACATCGGTAACTGCACTTGCATACCTCTTCTTCAATCTGTATACACCTCCGTGCTTCGCGGCTATCGGAGCGATGAACTCAGAGATGAAGAGCAAAGGCTGGCTCTGGGGTGCGATCGGACTGCAGCTCGGTACAGGCTACACTATCGCGTTCCTCGTGAACCAGGTCGGTACTCTCATTACTGAAGGCCACTTCGCAGCCGGATTCATACCGGGACTGATCGCAGTACTCTGCATGGTTGCAGCTCTTGTCTTCATCGGCAAGAGGGTAAGGGCACACTTCGATGAGCAGTATGAACTCCACAAAGCAACAACAAAGGAAGCAAAAGCTACAGCATAACTCCTTTATTGGTTACTTAACTTAAGCATGATGTGCGGCGTATTATGTACGCCGTGCATCGTGCTATAATCAAATAAAAACGAGGGGAGGTAGCACCGGTGAATATAGCAACGGTGATCGCTGTATTAGCGATAGCGGCGATGCTGTTCTTCGCTGCGAGATATATTTATAAAGAAAAAAAGAAGGGCAAGGCCTGCATAGGATGTCCCTATGCTGACTCGTGCCCAAAGCACAATCATCCCGGTAAGGACTGCTAGCGGTCCAGATAATCCAGATAATATGCAAGCGCAAGCATGTCGGCGCAGCCTCCGGGTGAGAGGCTGCGTTTTTGCATCTCGGAATCGAGCGTGTACAGCTCGCGTATGCGAAGACTGAGATCGGGGATGGAAGCTATGCGGGAAGCTTCGCTTCTTGCGAACTCAAGTCCCGGCTTCCCTCCGCGGTGCAGGAGATTGGTATCCTCGAGCTCCGCCATGGTGTCGCAGAAGGCGAGCGCTCCGGCAGGGCTGCGCACAGGGATATCGCCGTCAGGCTCAGAAGAAGAGACTGCATCTTTGTATGATCTCAGAGCGGATGCGCAGCGTAGGGCATCCGGGAATCCGGAAGAGGCCTCACCGATAGCTCCCTTTGCACCGTAAGAACGATATGCTTTTGCGCCGTTGGTTGCGGGCTCTGCCATGGCTTTTTCGAGCAGGCGGTACGCATCCTGACGCGCAAGCTCAGCTGCACGGTGTGCGGCTGCCCCGGATGATATACCTTCATCCTCAAGCGCCATGCCGCTGCCCGCAAGAAGCAGGCCCATGGAATAGATGAGGCCCTTGTGAGTGTTGACTCCGCCGGTAGCGCTGAACATATCCTCCTCGGCTTTGAGTCCGCGTTGCCTGAGACCATCCATGTCGCAGCCTTCCATGCCCATCATGGCAGCGTCGCGGAAATATGTCCTCAGGCTCTCAACGCTCTTTTCTAATAGGGGGATGTCCATGTCGTCATGAGAACCGCAGCTTGCCAGATCGACAAGACCGGGCTTCGGGGTCGTATACAGCTCATCGAGGAGGGCCGCATATGCAGCATCCGCAAGAGTGTCCGCGCAGAATCCCCTGAGAAGATCCACGGTCGCCAGGCGCACGGCATCTATGCCGTGCCGGCGGCTCCTTGCGCACTCAGCCGCCGGGCCTCCGCAGACGAGGCATCGCCTGGCGACCTCTCTTGACAGCTTCCGTATATCCGACCCGTCCCTTACGAGCACATCAAAATCAAAGAGCCTTGCGGCAGGGAAGGAATCCTCGACTGCCTCGAGCATCTCCTTGACCCGTGCGGCATCACCGCGTACGAGCCTGAAAGCCTCGCTCCCCGTCGGCTCATCTATTATGAGGCTGCCCGCAGTATCAAGGCCGAGGGCATCCATCTCATCAAGGCCCCTCCTGAAGAGCATCTCCGTCTTTGGGGTCCGCTTAATATCTCCCGCAATATTAAGAGTAAGGCAGACAAGACAGGTCCCGTCTTCTCTGCCAAGCATTGATTTTTGTATCTCAGCCCGTCTCTCGCGGGCTTCAAGCATCTGATCCAGTGTTATGTGTTCTGTTTTCATTTATCGATATGTCTCAATATGGTCTCATATGTCGAATCCGGCACCAGAGCAGATATCTCATCCAGCAGACCAGCCCTGTCCGTTCCGGACGCTTGCTCTGCTCTCGTGATGAGCTTCCTTACCCTGCCGGCACTGATGACAGAGCCTCCTGCATCCTCAAGCCTCGGTATCTCTTCAAGGCTTATACCCCGCTGAGGCAGGAGTTCCTTCATGCGCTCGTTGTAGGCGCGGGTGACTTCATCGAGAGGCTCCTGTCCGGCAAAGCGCTTTTTGATGCCGAGGGCAGGAGCGAGCCTGCCGGCAAAGAATTCTATGTCGAGATCCGCTTTGACCTCCTCGGCGCGGGCCCTGTCTTTGATGAAATATGCAGGGAAAGTCGCGCGTGATATCAGGTAAAGGTCGCTGGAGCATACGCAGCAGTTGGCTATGTCCGCCGTGCCGCGTCTGACCATGTCAAGCCTCTCATCCGGGGAGAAGTATGAACCGCTTTCGGATACGGCAAACACATAAAGAGAATCGCAGCATGAAGACGCATGCTCTATGAGGTGTCTGTGGCCGAGTGTGAACGGGTCGCAGTTGCATACCACGGCGCCGCATTCACCGCTGAGTCTCGGCAGGGAATCTATGAATGCCTCTGCGCCGCCTCTTCTGTTCTCCATCAGCACGGCATCATCTGTCGAGACCACCTCGTAGAAGCCGAGCGAGCCGAACATCCTGATGTTGGCGGGCTTTGTGCACAGGAAGAGCCTTGATATGCCTCTTGATGCAGCCTCGCTTATGAGGGTGGAGACAACGGCCGCCATCGCGCCCTGACCCTCGGCCTCCGGAGAGACTGCGAGCTGCTTGATGGTGTGGCCGGCAAGGGCCCCGCAGGCGATCAGACTGCCCTCGTCATCGTGCATGAGGGCTATGATGCCGGCATCCTCTTCGTCGCGAAGTCCGCAGGATGCAAGCAGTTCTTTGTAGGTGTCTCTCCGGTAACTGAGCAGAGGAACGTCGCAGATCTCAGTATACATATGGTCTCCTCGGATAAGTTCTCTTTGTATGAGTATATACCAAGTCATTGATGATAATTATTACAAATGCATATAATTTGTATAAAAAGTCATCGCTTACGGGTATATAATGATTCACAGCAATACGGATTAATTGTGCTCAGGAAAGGAAGTGCGACACAATGGTAAAGTATCATCCGCAGGGAAGCGTGTGGCATAACGGTGCTCCTAAGGCAGCCCCGGCTGATGCCGACAAGGCGGACGGCCGCAGCGGCACCATGGCCTATCAGATCCTCAATGCTCACCGCAAAGAGTCTGATGACGGAGTGTTCCATATCAGCTTCGATGCCCTCGTTTCACACGATATCACATATGTCGGGATCATCCAGACGGCCAGAGCCAGCGGCCTCAAAGAGTTCCCGATCCCATACGCAATGACAAATTGCCACAACAGCCTCTGTGCAGTAGGCGGTACTATCAATGAGGACGACCATGTATTCGGTCTGTCAGCCGCCAAAAAGTACGGGGGTATTTATGTGCCGGCAAATCAGAGCGTCATCCATTCATACGCAAGAGAGGAGCTGGCTGCATGCGGCAATATGATACTCGGATCCGACAGCCACACCCGCTACGGAGCTCTCGGCACCATGGGCGTCGGAGAGGGCGGACCTGAGCTCGTCAAACAGCTTCTCAAAAACACCTGGGACATCACCCCGCCTGAGGTCGTGCTCTGCTATGTCACGGGCAAGCCTCGCAGGGGCATAGGACCTCACGATGTGGCCATCGCTCTCGTCAAAGAGACCTTCGGAGAGGGCCTTGTAAAGAACAAAGTGCTTGAATTCGCAGGCCCGGGTCTTGAGTACCTGCCATACGATTTCCGAAGCGGCATTGATGTAATGACGACCGAGACCACATGCCTGTCATCCATCTGGGCCACCGATGATGAGATAAAGAAATACTACGAGATACACAAGCGTCCTGAGTGCTACAAAAAGCTCGAGCCAAAGGAAGGCGCATATTATGACGCAGTCATAACGATCGAGCTCGACAGGATGGAGGCCATGATAGCGCTTCCGTTCCATCCGTCGAACGCATACACCATCCACGAGTTCCTCGACAACGCCGACGAGATACTCGCAGGCGTCGAGGCTGAGGCGGCCGCCAAATTCCCTAAGGCCCATCTCGACCTCCGATCCAAGGTGAGCGATAAGGGCGTGCTTGCCGACCAGGGCATAATCGCAGGCTGCTCGGGCGGCATCTTCGACAACATAGTCGAAGCCGCCGACATCCTTAAGGGAGGCAGCACAGGCAACGGCTATTTCTCGCTCTCGGTATATCCTACGAGCGTGCCTACAAGCCTCGCTCTCACAAGGGCCGGCAAGACCGAGGCCCTGCTTGAGTCCGGAGCGGTAATCAAGCCGTCGTTCTGCGGACCTTGCTTCGGTGCGGGAGACGTTCCGGCCAACAACGGCCTGTCGCTCCGCCACACCACAAGGAACTTCCCTAACAGAGAGGGATCAAAGCCGGGCGAGGGCCAGATCAGCGCAGTCGCACTTATGGATGCGCGCTCGATAGCAGCTACCGCAAGGAACGGAGGCTATATTACCGCAGCCACCGACATAGATTACGATACAGAACAGGTACCTTATGTCTTCGACAACGAGGTATATAAGAACCGCTGCTACTACGGCTTCGGCAAGGCCGATCCGGATGCGGAGCTCATACTCGGACCTAACATCACGGACTGGCCTAAGATGTACGAGCTGACCGACAACATCCTGCTCGAACTAGCGGCCGTGATAAGAGATCCGGTCACCACTACAGACGAGCTCATCCCATCGGGCGAGACGAGCTCGTACAGGAGCAATCCTCTCAGGCTCTCGGAATTCGCGCTGTCGCGCCGCGTGCCTGAGTATGTCGGACGATCAAAGGCCGTCGCCGCCGATGAGGCTGCCCGCCGCGCAGGAGACAAGCCGGAAAAGATCCGCAAAGCTCTCGGCGCTGTAGGCGATGCGGACGCTCTGATGACAAACACCCAGTTCGGATCATGCGTATTCGCCAACAAGCCGGGCGACGGATCAGCCAGGGAGCAGGCCGCATCCTGCCAGAAGGTGCTGGGCGGATTCGCCAACATCTGCTATGAGTACGCCACAAAGCGCTACCGCAGTAACTGCATCAACTGGGGCATACTCCCGTTCACACTGGCTGAAGGCGATGACTTCCCTTATGAAGAGGGAGACTTCGTATTCGTACCGGGCATTAGATCGGCTATCGAATCCGGCCGGGAGGAGATCCCTGCCAGGGCTGTCAGGAAGGACGGCTCCGTCAGCGATCTGACCCTCTATATAAAGGGCCTGACCGATGACGAAAAGCAGATAATCCTCGACGGTTGTCTGATGAACTACTACGCAGCTCAGAACAGATAAGACAGATTGGAGGCTGTTTATGGAGATCAAAAATGCCGCTGTCGCAGGTACGCTTGAGAGCAGCGACTGTATGGTAACTGTCGAGCCTGCCGCAGGCGGCATCGAGCTCGAACTCGAAAGCGCCGTCATGAGACAGTACGGCGACAGAATCAGGGAAGTCGCTATGGAGACCCTGGACAGACTGGATGTCAGGAATGCCAGAGTCAGCATAGTCGACAAGGGTGCACTTGACTGCACCATCAAGGCAAGAGTGGAATGCGCGGTGATGCGCGCTGCCGAACACGAAGGCAGGATCGGCTGGGGAGGTGTTATAAGATGAGCAACCCTGACAAATACCGTCTGCGCCGCACGATGATGTTCCTCAACTGCCAGAAGCCCGGCCTCATAAAGGATCCGTATATCTACAAGCCGGACTCGGTCATGCTCGACCTCGAGGATGCCGTGGCAGAGAGGGAGAAGGACGCTGCGCGCTATTCGCTTTATCACGCACTTCAGGAGATAGACTACAGGGGAGTCGAGAGGGTCGTACGAATCAACGGACTCGACACCGACCTGTGGCGCGAGGATATCAGATGCGCCGTAGCCGGAGGCTGCGATTCCATCCGCATCCCAAAGACAGAGACGGCCGATGATGTGCGCACCGTTGAGTACGCCATTGCTGAGGCCGAGAGAGAATTCGGAAGACCTGTGGGCAGTGTGCTCATCATGGCAGCCCTCGAATCCGCGAGGGGCGTCATCAACGCGATGAGCATCTGCGATTCGTCGGAGAGGCTCTTCGGCATTGCGCTCTCGGGAGGAGATTACTCGAGAGACCTTCAGGTGTCTATTTCCGGCACAGGCGTCGAATTCATGGGCGCCCGTCAGCACATGGTCATAGCCGCAAGGGCTGCCAAGGTGCAGTGCTTTGACACGGTCTGGACCAATCTTGACGACATGGAGGGCTTCAGACGCGAGGTCGAGGTCATACACTCAATGGGCTTCGACGGCAAGTCGATCATAAATCCTCGTCAGATCCCGGTAGTCCACGATATCTACACTCCTAAGGAGAAGGACATCGTATTTGCCGAGAAGGTCGTAAGAGAAATCGAAACCAAAAAGGCTCAGGGCATCGGCGTATTCACAGTAGACGGCAAGATGATAGATATCGCATTCTACGACGGCGCCAGGAGGACAATAGCTCTGGCCAAGGCATCAGGTGTATACAAGGGGGATCTGTAGCATGATCAACGCAGTAGGAAGAGACATCCCGGAAGAGATACTCGAGATCACAGGTAAGGAACCGTTCCAGGGCAATTACTACCGGGACGACAAGCCGGTCACCATGGCAGGGCCTACCATACGCCCTGTGCTCAACAACCGGAAATCCAAACTGGTGGCCAATATCAGGGAGGCTCTCGAGAAGTGCGATGCGCATGACGGCATGACCGTCTCGTTCCACCACCACTTCAGAGACGGAGACCTGATAGTCAACATGGTAATGGAGGAGATCCATAAGATGGGTCTCAAGGACATAAGGATATGCGCCACTTCGCTGGGCAAGGCGCACAGCACTCTTGTGCCTATGATAGAGGACGGCACGATCACGAACATCGAGTCCTCGGGCGTAAGAGGCGGTATAGGAGAGGCCATCTCTCAGGGCAAGCTCAAGGGCCTTGCCATAATGCGTTCGCACGGCGGGCGCGTAAGGTCGGTAGCTACAGGCGAGAGCCACATAGACATCGCCTTCATAGGAGCGCCTACATCCGACGATTACGGCAACCTGAGAGGTATAGGCGGCAAGGCCGACTGCGGCGTACTGAGCTACGCCATAGTCGACGGCAATCACGCTGACCACTGCGTTGCCATCACGGACTGCCTTGTGCCGTATCCTAACTTCCCGGCCCACATATCGCAGACCAAGGTGGACTACGTGTGCGTGGTCGATGAGATCGGCATACCGTCCAAGATCGCTACGGGCGCTGCCAAGCCGACGACAGACCAGAGGAAGCTCCTCATGGCGCAGTACTGCACCAATGTAGTAGTCAACACGCCGTGGTTCAGAGACGGCTTCTCATACCAGACGGGAGTCGGAGGGGCGTCCATCGCATCCACCCAGTATCTCGCCGAGATAATGAGGGAGCGCAACATACACATGGGATTCGGAGTCGGAGGCCTCACAAAGGCCATGTGCCAGCTGCTCGATGACGGCATGGCCAATGTCATGCTCGACGTACAGGACTTCGACCTTGACGCTGTACACAACCTCAAGAACGTCAATCACCACAGGATCCCGGCGTCTGTATACGCCAATCCTCTCAACAAGGGAGCCGTAGTCAACAAGCTCGACTACGTGGTGCTCGCTTCTCTCGAGGTGGATGTACACTTCAACTGCAACGTTGTCGTCGGATCCGACGGCATGATCACCGGAGCCCAGGGCGGACATCCTGACACGGCTCAGGGCGCGAAGTGCGCCATAGTCATCTGCCCGCTTCTGCAGGGAAGGATACCTGCCATCTGCACGGACGTTACGACGGTAACGACTCCGGGAGAGAGCATAGACGTCGTTGTTACTGACTACGGTGTTGCCGTCAATCCTGCGCGTCAGGACATACTCGAGGCTCTGAGAGAGGCCGATTGCGTGCCTCTTAAGACCATCGAGGAGCTCCGCGACATCGCATACTCCATAGTAGGCGAGCCTCAGAGAGTTGAGTTCGAGGACAGGGTGGTAGGTATTATCGAAGCCCGCGACGGCACCATCATCGACGTCGTCAGACAGATAAAGGAGATAGATACACCGGCTGTATATAAAAAGAAGAACAAAAGGAGAGCCAATGGATAAGATCAGAATGACAACCCCTCTCGTCGAGATGGACGGGGATGAGATGACAAGGATACTCTGGAAGATGATCAAGGATGAGCTCATACTTCCTTTCGTGGATCTCAAGACTGAGTATTACGACCTGGGACTTCCTGTCCGTGACGAGACCGGCGATCAGATCACAAAGGATGCCGGCGAGGCCATCAGGAAGTACGGCGTAGGCGTTAAGTGCGCCACGATCACTCCGAATGCACAGCGCATGGATGAATACAAGCTGCACGAGATGTGGAAGAGCCCTAACGGCACCATCCGTGCGATACTCGACGGCACGGTATTCCGTGCGCCTATCACTATAGACGGCATCAAGCCTGTCGTACGCAACTGGAAGAAGCCTATCACTGTCGCCCGTCACGCATACGGCGACCTCTACAAAGGCACCGAGTACCGCGTGCCTGAGAAAGGCAAGGCTGAGCTCGTATTCACAGGTGAGAACGGCGCTGAATTCCGTGAGACGGTATACGACTTCGAGTGCCCGGGCATCATCCAGAGCATCTACAACAAGGATTCCTCGATCGAGTCCTTTGCTCACTCCTGCTTCAAGTACGCTATCGAGACAAAGCAGGATCTGTGGTTCTCGGCCAAGGACACCATCTCCAAAAAGTACGACATGCACTTCCGCGATGTATTCCGGGAGGTATACGACAAGTGCTACAGGGATGAGTTCGAGAAGCTCGGCCTCACATACTTCTATACCCTGATCGACGATGCCATCGCACGTGTCATCAGGAGCGAGGGAGGCTTCATCTGGGCTCTCAAGAACTACGACGGAGACGTCATGAGCGACATGGTATCGACGGCATTCGGCTCGCTTGCCATGATGACTTCGGTGCTCTGCAGCCCGGACGGCAAGTTCGAGTACGAGGCGGCTCACGGCACGGTAACGCGCCACTACTACAAGTACCTGGAGGGCGAGGAGACTTCGACCAACCCGATGGCCACTATCTTCGCATGGAGCGGCGCCCTCAAAAAGCGCGGCGAGATGGACGGGCTTGAGGACCTGCAGGACTTCGCCTGTAAGCTCGAAGAGGCCTGCATCGATACTCTCAACGAGGGCATCATGACCAAGGACCTCGTAGGTCTTGTGGACGGCATGGAGGCAAAGGCTGTCCTGACCAAGGACTTCATCGCGGCCATACGCGGACACCTCGAGCAGAAGCTCGGAGCATAAGTTCTATGCATACAACAAACGGGAGCCTGGGCTCCCGTTTTTTTATGCTGCGCTGTGCCTGACCTTGCGGCTCTCCCTGAGGCTCAGTATGCCGTACATGTTGGAGAGGATGGTTAGTACATCGAAGGTGAAGCCCACGTAGTTCTGTATGGTTATGTCGTAGATGAGCCACATCGACTGTGCGATGATCAGGACCACCTTGAGTCTGGTCTCATCTTTGACATCTATCATCCATGTGTAGAAGCATGCGGATATGATAGGCAGCCAGCCGATCCAGCCGAGGGTGTTGAGGCTGGCCGACAGCAGGATCTGAAGGGCTATTATGAAAAGCTTCACATGGACTGACAGCGGCCCCTTGAGAGAGAACATGTTTCTCAGGATGCTGACCAGCGAGGAGATGGCTCCCGTGATGCCACCGAGGATGATGTTGGCTGCTCCCATGAGAGTGAACATGGCGCATTGCGTTATGAGTATGGACTTCCTTGTCTTAAGGAATCCAACGCCGACCATGAGGGCTGAGCCGGCCAGCGATACGATATTACCTATCAAGAGTAAATTCATGCTTCCTCCAATTAAAACGCCCGGCTTTGAGCGCAGGCAGTAAGTGTCCTGATAAAAAACAACAAAGGCGAATGTAACAAATCCGGAGACCAAAGTCAAGGGGTAATATTGTATAATAACCGTATACCAAAGACAGAAGGAGGGTGTGACATGTACGCTATACTCGAGAACTTCCCGGAGCTGCGCCCGTACGAGGGGGATATCAACCTGCGCATGGAGCGTTACAAGGGCAAGAAAGCACAGCTCCTGCAGGGGCATTCGTCCCTCAGGGACTTTGCGAACGCGCATGCATGGTACGGATTCCACAGGCTCGAGGACGGTTGGGCGTACCGCGAGTGGGCTCCTGCCGCCGATCAGCTGTATCTGACAGGGGATTTCAATGACTGGCAGTGGACTGCCACGCCTATGACCCGCCTTGACAACGGCAACTGGGAGCTAATACTCCCGGGGGATACCATCCATCAGGGTAGCCGCGTCATGACAATAGTAGACAACGGAGGCAATCTCAGCCAGCACATACCTCTGTACGCAAAGCGCGTCACCCAGGACTGGGAGTCCCAGAGCTGGTGCTGCGAGGTCTGGGACAGCATAGACCCGTATCCGTGGACAGACGAGGGCTTTGTATCGAACGAGCCGCCCGTCATCTATGAGGCCCATGTAGGCATGTCGAGCGAGGACTACAGGATCGCGACCTACAGGGAGTTTGCCGACAACGTGCTGCCTCACGTACAGGACGGAGGATACAATACAGTCCAGCTGATGGCCGTCATGGAGCATCCGTTTTACGGGTCCTTCGGCTACCAGGTCAGCAGCTTCTTTGCGGCCTCGAGCCGCCAGGGCTATCCTGATGACCTCAAATACCTGATCAACAAGGCTCACAGCATGGGCATACGCGTGCTGCTCGATGTGGTGCATTCGCACGCAGTAGGCAATACCCTCGAGGGCATCAATCTCTTTGACGGGACGGACTATCAGTTCTTCCATCACGGAGATCAGGGCAACCACCCGGCCTGGGGTACCAAGCTCTTTGACTACGACAAGCCTGAGGTGCTCCACTTCCTTTTGAGCAACCTCAAGTTCTGGCTTGAGGAGTATCACTTCGACGGATTCAGATTCGACGGCGTGACTTCCATGCTCTATCACGATCACGGGCTGGGCAAAGCGTTCTCGGATCTGTCGATGTACTTCACGATGAATACCGATGTCGAGGCTGTCACATATCTCCAGCTGGCCAATGAGCTCTGCAGGGAGGTCAATCCTCACTGCATGACCATAGCCGAGGACATGAGCGGCATGCCGGGCATGTGCGAACCGGTGGAGGACGGAGGCATAGGTTTTGACTTCCGCCTCGGCATGGGGCTGCCGGATCTCTGGATCAAGCTAATTAAGGAGTGGCGCGATGAGGACTGGAACCTCGGCATGATCTGGAACGAACTGACATCTCGCAATGCCCGCACCATAGCGTATGCGGAGAGCCACGACCAGGCACTGGTAGGCGACCAGACCATCATGTTCAGACTGGCCGGCGCCAACATGTATGACCAGATGAATAAGGACTGCCACACCTTTGAGATAGACAGGGCGATGTCTCTCCACAAGATGATACGCCTGCTCACCATGGCTGCCGGAGGCAACGGCTATCTGACATTCATGGGCAACGAATTCGGGCATCCTGAGTGGATAGACTTCCCGCGTCCGGGCAACGGCAACAGCTTCCACTACTGCCGCAGGCAGTGGAGCCTGCTGTCCAATCCGGACCTCAAGTATCAGCAGCTCAACGACTTCGATCATGACATGATCCACACGGCTCTGTACTACCAGGTGTTCCATCAGGCCTATCCGTATCTCAAAAAGCTCGATGAGGGCGACAAGGTGATCGCGTTCGAGCGCGGAGGACTGCTCTTTGTATTCAACTTCTCGCCGACAAGGGATTACACGGATTACGCGATACCTGTCAGCGAGGGCACTGACTACTATGTGTTGTTCACAAGCGATGACGGACGCTACGGCGGATACGACCGCATCGACCATGACCCTAAGAGCGCATTCATGCCTGGCATGGACGGCAACTTCGTAAGACTGCATCTGGCGCCGAGGACCTGCATGGTACTGAAGCCACAGAACAGATAAATGCGGGATTTTATGCAAGAAAATGCAATAAACATGTAGCATTTTAGGCCGAAATGTCGTATACTCACAAAGTCCGCGGCAGTGGTTACTATCCATACGGCCGCAATATCATGAAATCAAAAAACCGGTATAGTAAAGGAGAATCAAAAATGACTAAAGCAGAATTCGTAGTAAAGTTCGCAGAGAAGACAGGACTCAGCAAGAAGGACGCTGCTAACGCAGTTAACGCTTTCTTCGAGGTTACAGCAGACGCACTCAAGGCTGGTGACAAGGTAGTATTCCCTGGCACATTCAAGGCTGAGGTTGCTGAGAGAGCTGCAAGAACAGGCCGCAACCCTCTGACTGGTGCTGAGATGAAGATCCCTGCAAAGAAGGTTATCAAGGCTAAGCTGTCCGACAAGCTTCTCGGCTAATTACAGATAATACGTATCACAGACGTCCTGCCTTTCGGCGGGGCGTTTTTTTGATGACATTCCGCTGTTAAAAGAGTAATATTTTCTTATAACACAGAGAGGAATACAGCCTATGATAGACGGACTCAAGAGCATGTATAACGATTTCTACGGGACCGGAGACGACAGCGGTCTCGAGCTCCACGCGGATACATCGGGCGGCAGACCTGCTGCGGCAGACCCGGTCATAGAGACCGAGGTCGTAAGCGAGGAGGCGCCGCGCACTCAGTACGCGACTCAGCCCGAAAAGGAGGCCAAGCCAAAGGAGCCCGAGAAGTCCGGAATGGAAGAGCTCGAGGAGCTCATAGGACTCGAGACTGTCAAGCACGACGTCAAAGAGATGATAGGACTCGCCAAGGTCAGGAAGATGCGCGAGGAGAAGGGCATGAAAGAAGTCCCGGTCTCCCTCCATCTTGTATTCCTCGGTAACCCCGGCACGGGCAAGACGACCGTTGCCAGGATACTCGCCAAGCTCTACAAGGAGATCGGCATACTCGAGACGGGCCAGCTCGTCGAGACAGACCGCTCGGGCCTTGTCGCGGGCTACGTAGGACAGACCGCCATCAAGACCCAAAAGAAGATCGAAGAGGCGATGGGCGGAGTGCTATTCATAGATGAGGCCTACATGCTCAATCAGGAGGGCGAGAACTACGGCCAGGAGGCCATAGATACCATCCTCAAGGCGATGGAGGACCACAGGGACAAGTTCATCGTCATAGTTGCCGGATATACGGATCTGATGAAGGATTTCGTCGAGAGCAATCCGGGCCTCAAGTCAAGATTCAACAAATACTTCGAGTTCAAAGACTACACAGTCGATGAGCTCCAGCAGATATTTGAGATGCAGTGCAGGAAGTATCAGTACAAGCTCACTGACGAGGCTGACGCTGCGGTCAAAGAGGAGATCGTAAAGCTCGAGAAGGCCAAGGGCGAGAACTTCGCCAATGCCAGGGAGGTGCGAAACCTCTTCGAAAAGATCATCACCAACCAGGCTGCGAGGATATCCGAGCTCGACAATATCGACGAGGAGACTCTCATGACAGTGACGATGGAGGATCTTAAGGACCTCGATGACCTGACTCTCAGGGAGGGCGAGAGGGAGATACGCAGGAAGGCGATAGAGGACCTCCTGACCAATCTCGCAGAGTCTTCGGTGGACATGGAAAGCGAAGAGACAAAAGAAGATAAGCCAAAGAAGGCTCCAAAAAAGAAAAAGACAGCAAAACAATAATGCATCCTGTAAAGCATCTTAAGACCATAACTGAACACAGAAGGCTCGTCCGCAGCTACTGCCTGCGGCTCGGCCTGGTATGGCAGGGGATCACTCACGACCTGAGCAAGTACTCTCCTGTCGAATTCTGGCGCGGTGCGAGATATTATCAGGGCTTCAGGAGCCCCAACGATGAGGAGCGCCGCAGGAACGGCAAGTCCGTCGCCTGGCTCCACCACAAGGGGCGCAACAAGCACCACTTCGAGTACTGGATAGACTACATTATCAATGAGGACGGCTCCGTGGGATTCGGCGGCAACCGCATGCCAAAGAAGTACGTGGCCGAGATGTTCTGCGACAGGGTCGCAGCCAGCAAGATATATCTGGGAGACAAGTACACGGACGCTTCCCCGTACGAGTACTACAACAGAGCCAGGAAGTGGACGATGATACATCCCGAGTCGGGAGCCGAGCTCGAAAAGATGCTTACGGTGCTGAGAGATGAAGGCGAGGACGCTGCTTTTGAATACATCAGGCAGTGGCTCAAAGAGAAGTAAAAAGAGGAGCAGCATGGACAGGGCTACGATAGATTACTACAACAGAAATGCCGATGCCTACTACTGGGCGACCGTTGCTGTCGACCTCGATGCTGTCAGGAAGCAGTTCGCATCGTACCTGCCGCCTGAGGCCAGAGTGATAGATCTGGGCTGCGGAAGCGGCAGGGACGTGATGGCCTTTGCCGACATGGGCCATGATGCCGTAGGGCTTGATGCGTCAGCGGAGCTTGTCAGGCTCGCAAAGGAGAGGCTTGAGATCAATGCTATGACAGGAGACATGGTGCAGTGGAAGGCTTCAGAGCCGTATGACGGCATCTGGGCCTGCGCATCCCTGATACACCTGACAGACACAGAGAGGAAGAAATTCTTCGGTAATCTGGAGTCCAATCTCAAAAAAGGCGGAGTCATATTCATCTCCGTAAGAGAGGGCATAGGCACGGGCCCCGATCACGAGGGCAGATACATGAATGACTGCAGCGAGGCGGAGCTCAGAGCCGCACTTGAGGTGGCGGGCTGCGAGATACTGGATGTGCGGAGGACTTCCGATGCGATGGACCGAAGCTCCGTGCACTGGCTCAATGTATACGCCCGTAAGACAAGATAAGATATTCTGATCAAAGCAGATAATACAAAAGACCGGAGATCTCGATCTCCGGTCTTGGTTTATATACGCTTACGCTGCATTAGTTTGCAGATACGGATCCTCCGTTGTTGTTTGAGATCCAGCCTACCCAGATCTTACCCTTGTTGAGAGGCTGTACTGCGTATGCTCTTGCTTCTGCATCCTCTTCGGACTCGCCTTCCTCAGGCTCAGGAGTGATGATCACGGCCGTGCTCTCCTTGTCCTTTTTGGCTGCCTCGATATCCACGCTCGGATCCTTGAGGATCAGCTTGCCGTCCTCTACGACCCACTCGATATCCTTGACAGTTCCCTGCATGAAGAGCTGGCCCTTGCCGCCGCCGAGCTTGTAGTCACAGTATGTGACGCTGCTGCCCATGCCGCCGCCCTGGTAGTCATCCTTTGTGATGTACTCAGTGTCGTCATAGAGCACGAGGAGGTTGTCTCTTGCGAAGTCGTTCTCGAAGCTCTTTGTGTGGTACTTACCGTCCGATTCGTCATAAGTCCATACTGTAGGCTCGTCTGCCTTCTCAGAGTATGTGACGCTTACGTTGGCTGCGCTCTTCTCGCCGGCAGGAGCAGCCTCCTCGTTGAAGAGGAACTCCGTGTAGTCCTTAGGATTTGTCCTGATGCCTTCGTTTTCGATCGTGGCTGCAACCTTGTCACCGTAGATGATGCCGCGGTGCTCGATTGCTGTGCTCCTGGTCTGGTCTCTGCCGAAGAGACCTTCCTGGTCATCAAGTGTCATCTGGTTGATGTGGTCTACGTTGTCCTGCTTGAAGACAGTGGTAGCTCCTACATAGTCACCCTTGGAATGGCTCATGCCCCAGTGGATGAAGATGGAGTCGAAGAGCTCGGAGAATCTGATGAACGGCGGACGTGCACTTCTTGTAGGTCCGATGATCTCAGGGAGCTTCTCGTAGTCGGCGTAGAGCCAGAGAGTTCTTGTGATGCCTCCCTCGACCTCGCCCTGTACGACCATGTCAGGCGAGTAGTTCTCATCGTCGAGACCCCACTGAGGTCTGGCATCGGCTGAGTTCTCAACAACGAATGCCGCAATACGTCTGTCGCTTGCGGATGTGTCGTATCCGTCTGCTTCCTCTTCACCTGTGAGTGCGTTGTGAGGCGGTGCAGGAGGGAGTTCTTCTTCTTTCTTGCCGCATGCCGACAGCACCAGGGTGCCTACCATGGCGATGATCAGCAGCATGACAAGGGATAGTCTGTAATGTCTGTTCTTCATAATTATCCTCCGATTACATGCATAATAAATCGATCTGTAACCTTTTCTGGTCCATTTTAACATTATGTACGTGCAGTATTACAGCGCATAAAAGATTTTTAAGTGACTTTTGCGTGAAGGACTGCTCTTTATATGCACATTCAAAAGTGTTATGATTGCAGGGCAGCCTCGCACATGAGGATGATCAATAATAAAGACAGGAGATGATAATATGAAGAGGATTCTTACGGTTCAGGATATTTCGTGTCTCGGCAAGTGCTCGGTAACGATCGCGCTGCCTGTGATCTCGGCGCTCGGCACGGAGTGTGTCATACTGCCGACGGCGTTGCTATCTAACCACACGCTGTTCAAAAGCTTTACAGTGCTTGATCTGTCTGATCAGATCGAGCCAATCACACAGAAGTGGATAGACGAGGACGTGAGATTTGACGGGATATATACGGGTTACCTCGGCAGCATCGATCAGATAGATATGACGAAGAGGCTCTTCGATACCTTTGGCAGGGACGGCATCGTATTTGTCGATCCTGTTATGGCCGACAACGGCAAGCTCTACCCGGCCTTCGACATGGACTATGCGCGCAAGAATACAGAGCTGTGCTCGCACGCCGACATCATCGTGCCGAATATCACCGAGGCATGCATCATGACGGACACAGAGTACCGCGAGGAGTACGATGAGTCATATATAAAGGAGCTCCTTGCAAGGCTCGTCAAGCTCGGCGCAAAGATCACGGTGCTGACCGGCGTGTCGCTCAGCGAGGGCAAGACAGGCATCATGGGCTACGACAAGGACAAGGACGAGTTCTACACCTACCAGAACGATAAGGTCGGCGCTATGTTCCACGGGACGGGAGATCTCTTCTCCAGCACTGCCGTGGGCGAGATCATGAAGGGCATGGACTGGAAGGACGCGATGAGGATCGCGGCCGACTATACGGCGCACACCATTGAGGTGACACTCAGAGATTCAAAGGATGCATGGTACGGAGTGGACTTCGAGACCACTCTCAGCGACCTGATCACGATGAGATAACAGAGGCAGATGATGATAAAATTCAGTGAAATGAAATACGAGCGTCCGGACACGGACGAGATCAAAAAGGAGATCGCGGAGATCGTCGCCGCATTCAGAGAGGCCGGCACCTACGATGAGGCCAGAGCACTCTTCATAAAGAAGGACGAGCTCGAAAAGCACATCGATTCGATGGCGACTCTCGCGAACATCAGGCACTCGATAGATACGAGAGACGAGTTCTATGACTCCGAAGCGAAGTTCTGGGACAGCGCGGCGCCTGAGCTTGAGGAGGCCTTCCACGAGTGGACCGTGGCACTGCTGGCCTCGACTCACAGGAAGGCTCTGTCGGAGGAGTTCGGGGAGATCATATTTACAGACGCGGAGATAGAGGAGAAGAGCTTTGACTCGTCCATAGTGCCGCTGATGCAGGAGGAGAACTCCCTGACCACCGAGTACCAGAAGCTGCTGGCGAGCGCCAGGATCCCGTTCAGGGGCAGCACGTATACGATCGCTCAGATGGGCAAGTTCAAGATCGACGCTGACGATGATCTGAGGCGTGAGGCCTGGATCGCCGAGGGCAGCTGGTATAAGGACAATCAGGACAAGCTGGATGAGATATATGACAGGTTGGTCAATCTGCGCCATGAGATGAGCCTCAAACTAGGCCTCAAGGACGCTGTTGAATTCGGATACCTGCGCATGAAGCGCAACTGCTATGACAGAGGCGATATCGCGAAGTTCCGCGACGCAGTCGTCAAGTACCTCGTGCCGCTCGCCGACTCCATCAAGAGGGCGCAGGCCGAAAGGACGGGTGTGCCTTATCCGATGAGCTTTGCTGATGCCAATCTCATGTACCGCGATGGCAACGCGAAGCCTGCGGGCGATGCCGATGCCATACTCAAGGCGGCCGGGAAATTCTATGAAGAGCTGTCCCCTGAGACAGGCGAGTTCTTTAACATGATGCTCGAGGGCGAGCTGATGGATCTGCTGGCCAAGGAGGGCAAGCAGGGAGGCGGCTACTGCACTACAATATACGATTACAAGGTGCCGTTTATATTTGCAAACTTCAACGGCACGACATCCGATGTCGAGACCGTGACTCATGAGGCGGGGCATGCCTTTGCAGACTGGGTCAACAGGCAGCGCGTACCGGCCTCGACCATATGGCCGGGTCTTGAGGGCTGCGAGGTCCACTCGATGAGTATGGAATTCTTTGCATGGAAAGCCGCCGGAGATTTCTTCGGAAAGGACAGGGAGAAGTTCCTTAACAGCCATCTGGCCGGAGCTATCACGTTCATACCTTACGGAACGATGGTCGACCACTTCCAGCACAGCGTCTACGAGCATCCGGAGATGACGCCGGCGGAGAGACATTCGGAGTGGAAGAGGCTTCTCGGCATATACATGCCTTGGCTCAGACTTGACGGAGAGATACCGTTCTATTCGGAGGGCATGGGCTGGCAGAGACAGCACCACATCTACATCAGACCGTTCTACTATATTGACTATTGTCTGGCGCAGACGGTGGCTCTCGAATTCTGGGCGATGATACAGGAGGACCCGGAGGCTGCGTGGGCCAAATACATGAAATATACCCGCCAGGGAGGCTCGGATGTGTTCACAAAGCTGCTCGAAAAGGCCGGGCTCGGAAGCCCGTTCGATGAGGCAACACTGAGAGGGGTCTGCTCAAAGGCGGAGCGCTGGCTCGCAGGGTAAAATAGGGAAAGGGTGCGGAACTAATTGGACAGAGTCAAACTTAATGAAATTAATATAGATGCGGCCTGCAACGAAGCTGATGCATATCTCGAGAGTAAGAAGGCCGAACGGTCGGAGAGACTGCGCACCAGGCTGGCTCTGGAAGAGATATTGCTGCAATACAAAAGCGCTTTTGGAAGCGACGCTGAGTTTACTGTGGATTACAGCGGCGGCATTGCAAAGTGCAGGATACGCCTGACCGTGCCGGGAGAGCAGCTCGATCCGCTTGCTTCGTCAGATGACGGCTCGGATGAAGAGCAGTTCATGCGCAACGCGCTTACCCGTATGGGGCAGCTTCCGAAATGGAAGTATAAACGGGGCGCCAACGTTATCAGCTTTAGCGCCGAAAAAAAGAGCCTGCCTGACTGGCAGAAGCTCATCACCGCTATCGCGGCGGCGCTCATCCTCGGCTTTGCCACGAGGATGCTGCCTCCTGATATATCGACGGTACTGCAGCAGAGCATAATAGCGCCGCTCCTGGAGACATTCCTCGGATTTCTGAATGCCGTCGCGGGCCCGATGATCTTCCTTTCGGTGGTATGGGGCATATACAGCATCGGAGACGTGTCCACCTTTAGTGAGGTGGGCAGGCACATATGCGTGAGATTTCTTGTGTTCCTGTGCGCTGCGACGCTGGTCATATCGCTTATAAGTCTGCCGTTTTACAGCCTTAAGACGGGATCGGCGCAGGGCGGCAGTCAGTTCTCGGAGCTTTACCGTATGGTGCTCGACATAATACCGGACAATCTGTTCACGCCGTTCTCGCGGGGCAATACTCTGCAGATACTTTTTGTCGGCATAATAGTCGGCATAACCATGCTCGTGACCGGCAAGGACATGCAGTCCGTGGCGGATCTCTCCGAGCAGCTCGGTTATATCGTAAACGGCATAATGAGCTTCATATCAGGGCTCGTGCCTTTCTTCGTCTTCGGAAGCCTGTTCAATATCGTGGCGTCCAGTGAGGTCTCCTCGCTCGCCGCGGGAGGCAAGTTCTTTGCGGGCGCTCTGGCGGGATGCCTGCTCCTGATGGCCTTCCATACCGTGGTCTGCTGTATCAGAATGAGGATATCGCCACCGGATCTGTGGAAGAGGACCCTGTCGACATTCATCATATCGATCACTACGGCATCGTCATCAGCGGCGTTTGCCGATAACATCAAAACTTGCACCGACAAGCTGGGAGTGAGTCCGCGCCTTGCCAATTTCGGCGTTCCTTTCGGACAGATACTGTACAAACCGGGCGTTGCGGTGCTGTTTTGGTTTGCGGCCGTAAGCGTGGCCGAAAGCGGAGGAGTGGAGGTGTCTGCGGTGTGGCTCGTGACGGCGATTGCCGTATGTACCGTACTCTCGGCTGCGGCTCCGCCTGTACCGGGAGGCATGACGGCGAGCTTCACGATACTCTTCGCCCAGCTGGGACTTCCGGTATCCGATCTGGCGATCATACTGTCGCTCACATCCATACTGGATTTTGTGGTAACAGCCACGAATATCTATTCCGGACAGTGCCTGCTTGCAGTTACATCAAAGGGGCTGGAGAAATGAAGGAGCTAATATAACAGACGCCGGATGTCCCCCGCCTCAACGGAGTAGGCGGCGGGTTCCATATTCGATCGTCAGTGGCGGGTCACAATCCCCGACTGACGATCTCATGAGCTGAAGCTCCCGTCGTCTGTTGACGGCGTCGCTCGCTCCAACCAAGCGAGCTTGATGGAGCTTCGCTCCTGGTTGAAATGAATGTGACATCTGCTGAGAGGATCGTAGCAAAAGGTGTGATGTATAAAGATGAACTATAAAATATCTCAGGAGGCATTGGGCCTTTACAATTCAACTAAGACACATCCTAATGTGATCAGGATAGGTATCCGTCTAAAAAGGGAAGTGGATCCCGAAGCTCTTCGCTATGCAGTGGACAGATGTGCTGAGCGCTACCCTTACTTTTGCGTCGAACTGAAGCAAAATGACGGTGAGTGGGTGCTGGCATCCAATGACAGACCGGTAATGATCTCGGCCTCGAGAGACGGAACTGCGCTCGGATCGGATGAGGCCAACAGACATCTGATGGCCTTTTCGTATAACGACGCCTGGATCAATTTCGATATCAGCCACGCGCTTACCGATGGTGCGGGAGCCTACGAGGTAGTGCGCACGCTGCTCTATTACTACTGCAGCTTGAGATATGATGTAAGTCTGTCGCCCGAAGGCATAAGGCTTTCCGGCGATACGATTAGTCCTGATGAATGGGAAGATCCCCTGCTAAGGCTCACGGATGTAAAGCCACGGGTACCGGCAGAGATCGGACCGGCGCTGTGCCTTTCGGAGGAAAGCGGCATTGAGCTAAGCGAGCACCATATGTCGTGGGACATCGCGATAGACGAAAAGGAATTCATGCGCTTCAACTCGGAGAACGACGGAAGCCCGGGCACCATGACAGCGCTGTTCCTCAGCCGCGCTATAGAAAAGATACACCCTGCATGTACTAAGGACATCAGGATACTGCTTGCGGTCAACATGCGCCCGTTCCTCAGGGCTCCGATGGCCCGCCAGTCTCTTGTGGGAGGTGTGGTGCTGGACTACAAGCCTGTGATGAGAAGTTGGCCGCTTGAAAAGCAGGCTACGGCGTACAGAGGTATGGTGTTCACCCAGACGATGGAGGAGAGGGTCCTCGCTGAGGCTGCCGGCCAGAAGGCACTTGCAGAAAACATATTGGCCCTCGGCACGGATCGTGAGAGAAGAGAGTTCGCCATAAGTGCGTCTGCAGCGACAGACAGTATACTCACAGCCGGCGTCAGCTATGTAGGTAAGGCTTGCTTCGGGGATGCGGAGCGCTTTATACGCGACTTCAGACTGCACACCAACAGCATATGTAAAACACCGCTCATAGAGATATCCGCCGTGAACGGCAGGTTCATACTGAGCTTCATACAGCCGTTTGAAGATGACAGATACCTGAGCTCGTTCCTTGAGGAACTCGATGACAACTATGTGTCATACAATCTGCTGGATTCAGGCAGAGTCATACTCCCGGAAGTAGAACTGCCATTTTGAAATAGGTAATATCGTTCACAAAAAAGGCCAATGGCCTTTTTTATTTTCTTATCGAATGGCTGAAGTCGTGTATAATAAGAAAAAACGGATGAGGGAGGAGCTATGTCTAAAAAGAAAAAGAGAGCAGCTGCCATCAGCAAGCTCATGGAAGAAAACAAGTGGGAACAGGTCCAACGTGAACGCGACCGTCTCAAGGTAGACAGGATAAAGAATCTCGGTGTACGCAGCAAGGTGGATGTCCTTATCGGGGGCCTCATATTCTTTGCCGCATATAACGGATTTATGGATATGGTAAAGATCATGAGCGAAAACCTCAAGGCGGCCGGTGCCTTCAGCTTCCGCGCAATGATAAAGGGCATCGGTGCGGGCGATTTCGGATGGGCCGCGCTGCTTGCTCTGATCGGTCTGTTTTTCTTCTTCCTCGCCATGAGTAAGAACGAGACGATAGATAAACTGACTGCGGCAAGATACAGGTGGATCCCGGATAAGACCGAGAGGGCGTATATCGATAACAGATTCGACAATGATTTCGTCAGATCCGTTCTTGCGAATGTATACGCTGACAGGACTCATTCCATCGAGACGGGGCTTGAAGCCGTTACGATCAATAACAATACCGGGCCAGAAGTCTTCAATTACAACAAATGCGGATTCAGGCGCCTTTCGAACTACGATACCAAGCAGCTGGCCTACTACCTGGCCTCGCATTCCTTCCCGGAGGGATTCACGATCTATCAGACCAAGATCACGCCTGCGGGATCCGAAAAGTTCCTTGGAGGAACGACGGATATAGGCGGGGATCAGCCGCCTGCAGAGGACGAAAACAAGCACAATATGAAAATGCTTGCCCGCCTGTATGAACAGCTGAGAGAATTCGTCAAGATCAAGAACCCGTTCAAGATGTACCTCAAGGAAGCGGCTCCGAGTGCAGCCGACAACGGCCAGATAGTCCTTAACAAAGGCTTCAAGGATGACAAGGAAGGATACGCGGAACTCTAGGACATAAATATACGGGGCGGTCCGTTAATGGATCGCCCCGTTTTCTGATATCTCACACAGGCTCAGATGATCGCTGCAATAACCGCGATAACAATAGCGGGCAGCATGTTTGAAATCCTTATCTTCATATCCGACACTGTGCAGACATGATGTCTGCGGGTGATATCATGATCAGTACACCAAATATCGCAACACATTGATGCAGTGTTTTTATAGGGGTGTTTGTAGTAGAATAATCGGGAAATAGTCCTGAACAAGCCAAAGCGGAGGAAAAATATGATCCAGCTTGCAATATCGAATGACAGAAGACTGCTGCCGGGCACAGCCCGCTATATATCCATGGTCGCGAAGGAATACGGAGTGCCCGCGAAGAGATGCAATATGCTGTGTTTTCTGGTCGAGACAGTGCTTGAAAAGAGAGTGGATTCGCTGAATGAGCAGAATCCGCATATAACGATCGGGATGGAAGAAAACATGCGTGAGATCAGGATCAGCATCACGGATAAGGGGGTGCCGTATGTTCTGACTGAAAACCAGAAAAAAATGCTCCGGGACGGACTGGCCGACCGGTTCGCACTTGAGCAGCTCGGCGCGCAGGGACAAAGGATCACGATCTGCTTTGATCATGAATATACAGAAAAAGAAGAGCCGCTGAAAGAAAATGTCGAACTTCTGGACAGAGATATCAGCTGCTTCCTGACAGGTACCTCTGATGAGGAGATCATCGAGGCGATACGCTGCATCTATGCCGTATACGGATACGACTATCTGCATCCGCAGATCTTCCAGGTGGAGCATTTCAGGCAGAACCTGATGAGCGGCAACTATATTTCGATGATGTGCAGAAATGAGCACGGCCAGATATTGGGACATGTGGCTCTCGAAGAGCAGGATGTTTTCCCGGACCTTGTAGAACACTGCAATCTGGTGGTAAAGCCGTTTGCGCGCGGTCTGGGAGCAGCCGGCAGACTTACCGACGACATCCTCAGGGCCGGAGCTACCGCAGGCAAGAAGGGAATATTCTCCAGACCTAATCTGGTCCATCAGGCTACTCAGAAGATACTCAACAACTGCGGTTTCGTACCGTGCGCGATCGACTTCAACGGCGTATGGTATGCGGAACAGAAGAAAGACTTCGGTGACAGCGACAGAGGGCAGTGGGCCTACGCTGTACACATATTCGACACGGAATCAGAGCATGTTCTTTATCTGCCTGATGAGTGCAGGGATTTCATCACGGATATCTTCGAACAGACGGGCATGAAATACAGAATAGAGGAAAGCGGTGAACTGCGCAGTGAGACGTCTTCAGTCTCCTGGGAGGTGCTCCCTTCAGGAAAGACTCTCGATGTAATGATAAACTCCATCGGACCGGATCTCGAAGAACGTCTTAAAGAGATCGCTGAACAGGAGAGCATGTATTCGGTAAGAACTACACTGTATTATCTGAACATGAACGATCCGGGATGCATCGGATGCTATGAAGAGTTCAGAAAGAGAGGCTTCATATTCTCAGGCTGCCTGCCGGGAAGCACAGCGGGCGACTACATCATAATGGAGGACCTCAAAGGCTTTGAGCCGGACAGGAAGCACATAGATCCGGCCCCGGGATACAGGGAAATGCTGGACAAGCTTTATGACATAATGGACCAGAGGTGATTGTTTATAAAGCAGTAAATGAGCAGAAATTGTTGATTCTACTCACTTACTGTGGTGGAGCGTAGCGGCACGGCGGCACGCCATCACTTTCCATCCAACCACTCATTCAATCACCTGCTGTTCATCGACAAACTGGAATCTACAGTGCTAATTCCATCAGCCAGCAATCTACTTTTTCTCCCTCAAACATCTCATGTTCTGGAAGTGATTTAATGATTTTAAACCCGGCTTTCTCGTATGCCCTTATAGCCCTTTTATTATCTTGGTGCGGGTCAAGAAGAACTCGTTCCGCAGCCATATTTTCTTTCAGATGAGAAGC
>SVCQ01000018.1 GCA_015058275.1 Clostridiales bacterium | reverse complement strand
AACGAGATGTTCGCTGCATAGAAAAACTCCGGCGAGAAATCGCCGGAGCAAAAGTCTAACTTTTTGGGGTCACCTCACAATCCCCTGTCCTTTTTTAAGCCCGTGTATTGCCAATTTTGCAGCTGAACATAAAAAGGCAATACATTTCATTCGATTTTGAGCTAATTGTGGAGTAAATGTATTGCCAAAGACAATGCAGAGGATCTTATGGCAATACACAATGAGATCTCTATAATAAAAATGTATTGCCAATTATGCAGCTGAACATAAAAAAGCAATACATTTCGATCTATTTTGAGCTAATGATAGAGTAAATGTATTGCCAATTGTGTATCTGAATATACAAAGGCAATACATTTTAAATTGTTCTGTATTTGGAATTGCGTGCAGGCGGCCCGCTATTTGCGGAGCTTCATAATTTCGTCGAGGATGCGGTCGGAGGTCTCCTCCTTGCTGAGCATAGGCAGGACCTTGGAGCGCTCCCTTGTGATCAGAGTGACTATGTTGGTATCTCCTGCGAATCCCGCCCCGCGTGTGCTGAGGCTGTTGGCGCAGATCATATTTACGTTCTTGCTGGCGAGCTTCTCCTTGGCATTCTCGACGAGGTCCTCTGTCTCCATCGCGAAGCCGCAGAGGAACTGGCCTTCTCTGCGGTGCTCGCCAAGCCATGCGAGTATGTCGCGTGTGTGCTCGAGCTGGATGCTGGCATCACTTATATCTCTCTTCTTGAGCTTCCTGTCGGATACGCTCGAAGGACGGAAGTCAGCGACTGCGGCAGCCTTGATGACTATATCCATCTCCTCCGCACGGGATGTAACCGCTTCGAACATATCCTCCGCGCTGACTATGGAGACGTTCTCAACGAACGGCTCTGGCGGAAGAGCGGTGACTCCGGATACGAGCGTGACGTCCGCGCCTCTCCTGGCAGCCATGCGCGCAAGGGCGTAGCCCATCTTGCCGCTTGAGTGGTTGGTGATGTAGCGGACAGGGTCTATGGACTCCCGTGTCGGACCCGCTGTGACAAGGACCTTGAGCCCGGCCATGTCCTTTTCGCTTGCGATGGCGTGTTCGACGCATGCGATGAGGTAGTCAGGCTCAGGCATCTTGCCCTTGCCCTCATCTCCGCAGGCGAGGAGTCCCTCGGCCGGCTCGATGACCTCAAATCCGTAATCCCTGAGGATATCGAGATTATCCTGAGTGGCAGGATTGTCGAACATAGCAGTGTTCATCGCAGGAGCGATGATCTTAGGACAGGTGCATGCAAGGACCGTCGTGGTCAGCATGTTGTCGGCTATGCCGTGAGCCAGCTTGGCGATGGTGTTGGCCGTCGCAGGAGCGATCAGCACCAGATCGGCTGCCTTCGCAAGAGAGATGTGCTTCACATCATACTCGAAGTTTCTGTCGAACATGTCTACCGTGCAGCGGTTGCCTGTGAGTGTCTCGAATGTGAGAGGAGTGATGAATTCGGCTGCGTTTTCAGTCATGACGACATGCACGTCGTAGCCTTTCTTCCTGAGGCCGCTTGCGACGTAAGCGCTCTTATATGCCGCGATTCCACCGGTGATACCCAGCAATACTGTTTTCCTGTCTTCCATTTCGATCCTCCCGTGTTTCAAAGGAGCTTTCTGTTACGCAAAAATTATACTTGCTTCTCCGTAACTGCGCAATAATTTGTGTTCCTTCTTGTATTTTTGAATGCGAGGGAGATTATTGCAGGATTTCGGGGTTTTGTTGTTCGACAGTCTTCTGAAATGCCCTTATTATTCGGGATAGAGAGATACATCCGGTTATTGACACCATATATGACACCACATATAATGAGGGAGGAAGGAATGTCCAAATGGGATAAACTGATTAGAAGACTGATGTCTTTAGACAAGGATCTGCGGTTTGAAGAGCTGTGCAGAATTCTTGAAAGCTATGGCTATAGCATGACTACGCCGGGCGGAGGCAGCAGTCATGCAGTATTCAGGAAGAAGGGAAAGAACCCAATCACTATTCCCAGACACAGGCCGATAAAAAAGATATATATTGAATTGGTCAGGGATGTCGTAGAAGAGGAGAACAGACATGAAAACGATAGATGAGTACATGGCGCTCCCATATAAGATTGAAATAATGCCGGATGCTGACGAAGGCGGTTTTGCTGCAAGATTGCCGGAGCTTCCGGGATGCATTACTGTGGGTGAGACAAAGGAGGATGCACTTGCTAATATCGAGGACGCCAAAAGGGCGTGGATCGAAGCGGCAATGGAAGATGGACTAAGCATTCCTGAGCCGCTTTCACTTGATGACTACTCTGGTCAGTTCAAGCTTCGCATACCGAAAAGCCTGCACAGGTCCTTGGCCGAACATGCGCGAGAAGAAGGGACAAGCATGAACCAGTATTGCCTGTATCTTTTGTCAAAAAATGATACAGCAGAAGGCGTGAATGGGTTATAATCTCTATGACGGCGGTACGGCGGCGATTCGGCGATAAACCGGAGCCGGCGAGCTACGCCGAGATAAAGTAAAACTCATGTACAGATGGAGACAGATATGTTTGACAAACTGATCGAAAAAGTTAAAGCAGAACCTAAGAAGATAGTATTTACCGAGGGCTCGGATGCGCGTATTCAGGAGGCTGCCGCGAGGCTTCTCAAGGAGGGCCTTATGGATGTCGTGCTCGTAGGCGACGCTGCTGAGATCAAGGCTGCTGCGGACAAGGGCGGCTTCGACATCAGCAAGGCTGAGATCGTCGATCCTGCTACTTATGAGGGCATGGATGAGATGGTGGCTACGATGGTAGAGCTCAGGAAGGGCAAGATGACCGAAGAGGAATGCGCTGCCAACCTCAAGAAGGGCAATTACTTCGGCACAATGCTCGTCAAGATGGGCAAGGCTGACTGTCTGCTCGGCGGAGCTACTTACTCCACAGCAGACACTATCCGCCCTGCACTTCAGCTCGTAAAGACAAAGCCTGGCGCTCACCTCGTAAGCTCCTGCTTCATCCTCAACCGTGAGGGCGGCGATGAGAACCTCAGGACTATCGCAATGGGCGACTGCGCGGTCAACCTCGACTACACAGACAGCAAGGACAAGGAAGGCAACGTCACATTCACTGGCGCTCAGAAGCTCGCTGAGGTAGCTGTTGAGATCGAGAAGTGTGCACGCACTTTCGGCATCGATCCAAAGGTAGCAATGCTCAGCTTCTCGACCAAGGGATCCGGCAAGGGCGGCACTGTAGCTCTCTCCGCAGAGGCAGTCAAGATCGCCAAGGAACTCAACCCTGACATGGCCATCGACGGTGAGATGCAGTTCGACGCTGCAGTATCCCCTACAGTAGGCCAGCTCAAGTTCCCTGGCTCGCCTGTAGCAGGCTATGCCAACACATTCGTATTCCCTCTGATTGAGGCCGGCAATATCGGATACAAAATCGCTCAGAGACTCGGCGGATACGCTGCTTACGGACCTATCCTGCTCGGACTCAACGCTCCTATCAACGACCTGTCGAGAGGATGCGATGCAGAGGAAGTCTACAGGATGTCCATCATCACTGCAGCGCTGTAGGTAGAATAATTGAATACACAGAGAATAAAAGTGTTACTGGCTGCCATTGATAATGGCAGCCTTACACGTGCAGGGCAGATCTACGGATACACCCAGTCGGCGGTAACGCAGATGATGCACGCGATGGAGGAGGAGACGGGTTTCCCTCTCCTGATCAAAAACAACAAGGGCGTCGAGCCGACCCAGGAGGCCAGGATGCTGATGCCTCTCATGAGGCAGATACTCAATCTCGAGGAGAAGCTCGAGCAGGAGAAGGCGGAGATACTCGGGATGCACAAGGGAACGGTCCGCGTGGGATCTTTTGTCAGCACCTCGATAAGCTGGCTCCCGCAGGTCCTGGAGTACTTCCAGCAGAACTATCCCGATGTGGAGTTCCGCATCGAGGAGCTCGGACACGACGAGATGATAGAGAGGCTGAATGACGGCTCGCTGGACATAGCTCTCATGAGCGATCCGGGGAGTTCGTCCATTGAGTTCATACCTGTGCTTGAAGACCCGATGATGGTGGTGTTCACAGACAAGTACGACCTCAGCAGCTACGATTATGTACCGGTCGATGTGCTCAGGGATTATCCTTTCATCATGACGTACAGGGAATACGACTCGGACCCTCATTATGTGTTTGAGAAGGCGGGCTTCATGCCTGAAGTGAGGTATTATTCACGCGATGACTCCGCCGTGCTGTCCATGGTCCAGAAGGGACTGGGGCTTGCGATACTCCCGGAGATGACTCTCGAGGAAGTCCCGGGCAGGTACGAGTCGAGGATGCTCGATCCCGAGGCGTACCGTACTCTCGGCATAGGCATCAAGTCGATGAAGGAGGCAGGCCCTCTGACCCGCGCGGTGATTAAATACATAAAGGACAATATAAGATAGGGTCCCGGCAGGGAAGATATGAAGCAGCGGTCACAATGGCCGCTGCTTTTGCGCTATGAAAAAGCAGCTGCTTTGATACGAAAAAAGCACGCCTGCGCGTGCTTTAAGTATCACTCTTTGTCTTCAGTCTGAATTACTTCTGCTTCAGTACTGGAGGGAGCTTAGTCTCGATCTCGTAAGAGATAAGGCCGGATACTGCGAATACTCCGATAAGATATGCCATTGTGTTGCCTCCTTCTATATTTCAGTCGCATCGGTTCATGACCGCTGCGTTTTGTTTACACTGATAATATAGATCCTGAGGCGTGATTAGTAAAATGGGCGTTTCTAATGTTTGACATTAATTTAACTAATACCCATTATGCTCTCTTGTTGTCTTCAACGAAGCGCCTGATCTTGTTGGTAGTCGTCTTGTCGAATTCGCGGTCCCGGATTATGATGTGCGCGATCTTTTTGAAACGCGGCATGCTGTCGTTGATCTTATCGACTTCGCGCTCGATCAGCTCGCTCACCTGATTCTCGGTGTATTCGCTGCCGAGTTCTCTCTCGATGGCTTCCTTGTCGACACGTATAGTCGCGTGGATGCCGCTCCACTGAGAGTTCGGATCGAGTTCGCCGCCCCAGACCATGCACTCTTCAATATATTTGCTGGCGAGGAGATAGCTCTCGAGCTCCTCCGGGAAGACGTTCTTGCCGTTGGAGGCGATGATGACGTTCTTTTTGCGGCCGGTGATGAACACGTAATTGTCGCGGTCGAGGTAGCCGATGTCGCCGGTGTGGAACCAGCCCTCTTCGTCGATGACCGCCTTGGTGTTCTCTTCGTCCTTGTAGTAGCCCATCATGATCTGCGGTCCGCGGAAGCAGATCTCGCCGATGCCGTTGCTGTCCGGATCGAGTATCCTGCACTCGGTGAACGGCATGATGTGGCCGGCAGAAGCGTTCTTCATGTACTTACGCTTCGCAGGGTTGAGCGCAACGATAGGCGAGCACTCAGAGAGGCCGTAGCCCTGGATGGCGTTGAAACCGATGTTACAGAACGAGTCGAGTATGGCGCCGTCGATCGGAGCTCCTCCCGAGATGAGGGTGTGGAGCCTGCCGCCGAATACCGCAGCGATGTCCTTGGTGACCTTTTTAGGAAGCTTGACCTTGAAGCGGCTGGCCTCGCGGTCCATGAGCTCGAAGACCTGCATCTGCTTTTCGTTGAGGCGGTCGCTCATGGAGCGTCTGATCTTGTTGTGGAAGTTCTCTATGATCGCAGGCACGGCCAGCATGATGGTCGGCTGGACCTCGAGAATATCCTTCCTTATGTATTTGAGCCCGCGGCTGAATGCGACTGTCGCTCCGCTGTAAACGCAGGAGAGGAATGTCGCCGTGCACTCGTAGCAGTGGTGCATCGGAAGCACCGAGAAGCAGATGTCCTTTGGACGCGCCTCGAACATCGACTGCACCAGCATGGTGTCGAGCATGAGGTTGCGGTGGCTGAGCATTACTCCCTTGGAGACGCCGGTCGTACCGCTTGTGAAGATGATGGAAGCGAGATCTGTGTTGACGACCTGTGCGTCAATGTAGCGCCTGTCGCCGTCCCAGATCTTGTGGCGGCCCTCCTCGCGGAGCTTCTGCCACGAGAGAAGTCCGTTCTTCTCGTCTTCGTGCTCATCCATGTCCGCATTGAGGACATATCTCAGCCTTGTCCTGCCGTCAGCCTTGATGGCCTTGAAGATCTCGTAGTACTTGTTGTTGATCGTGATCACGGCTTCCATCTCGCCCTTGACGGTGAGCTGCTCGAGCTCGCTCTGGTTGAGCTCTCTGTCGAGAGGGACTACAACGCCTACTCCGCCGACAATGGCGAGGTAGGACTCGCCCCATTCGGATGAATTACGGCCGATGAGTCCGATGTTCCTGTCCTCAAGCCCGAGGTCCAAAAGCGAGGTGCCGATCGCATTGACGTCCTCACGCGCCTGCCTGAAGCTGATCTTCTTGAACGGCTGGTTAGGACTGTACTTCTGCATGAAGAGAGGCAGGTCGGGATGCTCATCCGCACTGTAGTTGAGCATGTCCTTGAGATCTGTTACGACGTGCTTCTCCTTGAACAGGTAGCGCTTGTCCTTCGACTTTTTGAGTTCTTCGAGCATCTGCTCGATGACTTCGCGCTCGCGCCTTTTTATATTCCCGAATTCTGAATCTGTGTATCTTCTGCTCATAAAAATATCCCCATTCAATACTGCGTGCATTATACTCCCAAATCCTATAAAATAGTAGGGAATGTAAATGCAATGAAAGGATTATAGCACAAGCGAAAGGATCAATAAATGGAATTAAGCGAACTAAAGATCATCGATCTCAAGGAGAGCATACTCGCAGACAACGACGCTGATGCGGCGAAGCTCCGCGGGGAGACCAAAGACATGGGTGTATACTACATCAACGTGATGTCTTCGCCGGGCGCCGGCAAGACCACGACCCTCCTCAATCTGATCGATCAGCTGAGAAGCGACTACAGGATAGGCGTGCTCGAAGCGGATATAGACGGTGACGTCGATACAAGGACGATGCTCGATGCGGGCGTGGCTTCGGTACAGCTCCACACAGGCGGTATGTGCCACCTCGATGCGGACATGAGCAGGCAGTCCCTCAGGGAGATAGGGGCTGAGGACCTCGACCTTGTCATACTCGAGAATGTAGGCAACCTCGTCTGCCCGGCCGAGTTCGACACGGGAGCTGATCTTGACCTCGTCATACTCTCGGTGCCTGAGGGAGACGACAAGCCTCTCAAGTACCCTCTGATGTTCGAGAAGGCAGACCTCGTATGCCTCAACAAGATCGACGCGCTTGAGGCCTTCGACTTCGATCTAGATAAGTTCCGCGCCAACGTGGCTCTGAGGAACCCGGATGCTCCGGTCTTCCCGTACTCGGCAGCGACCGGCGAGGGAGTCAGAGAGATCGCGGACTGGCTGCGCGCTAAGATAGACGCAAAGATAAAGTAAAACATAATATATTTACATAAATCCAAAGAAAGTGACAAAGATATGGCAGTAAAGGTAATAGATGTAAACGTAGGGATCTTTGAGGAGAACGACCGCATCGCGGGAGAAGTCAGAGCTCTCAACAAAAAGAACGGCACTCTCCTCGTAAATATCATGGCTTCGCCGGGCGCCGGCAAGACGACTACGCTTCTGCGCACCATCGATGACCTCGGTGATGAGTACAACGTAGGCGTGATGGAAGCAGATATAGATGCGACGGTCGATGCCGAGAGGATGGAGGCTGCGGGCGTACGCGCGATGCAGATCCATACCGGCGGAGAGTGTGCGATGGACGCTTCGATGACGATGGCGGCTCTTCAGGAATTCGACACGGCGGGGCTCGATCTCATCTTCCTCGAGAACGTCGGCAACCTCGTGTGCACCGCAGAGCAGGACACGGGAGCTAATGTCAATGTGGAGATACTCTCGCTTCCTGAGGGAGACGACAAGCCGCTCAAGTACCCGCTGATGTTCACGGTATGTCAGGCGGTCATAGTCAACAAGACGGACACGAGGAAGTTCTTTAAGTTCGACGACGAGGCCTTCGTTCAGAGAGTGCACGAGCTCAATCCGATGGCAGAGATATTCTTCCTCTCCGCAAAGACGGGCGAGGGATTCGATGAGTGGACTGACTGGCTTCGCAACAGGATAAGCGAGCAGTCAGGCAAGTAAGATCAAGAAAGGGAACTTGAGATGATATATGACGTAGCAATAGTGGGAACGGGCCCGGCGGGACTGTCGGCGGCTCTTACCCTCAAACTTCACAACAAGGAGATAATCTGGTTCGGTTCAACGCTTCTGAGCGACAAGGTCGGCAAGTCCGAAAAGATAGCCAACTATCCGGGCGTGCCGATGACTTCCGGTGCAGATCTCAACAAGGCATTCAGCGACCAGGCCAAAGAGATGGGGCTTGAGCTGACCGACAAGAAGGTCACCAACATAGCCGATCTCGGGGATCACTTCATGCTGCTTGCGGACAATGAGACATTCGAGGCACGCACTGTGCTGCTCTCGACAGGCATACCGCAGGCCAAGGGCATGGAGAACGAAGACAGGCTGCTCGGCATGGGCGTCAGCTACTGCGCGACCTGCGACGGCTTCCTTTACAAGGACAAGACCGTGGCTGTGTACTGCACGGATGAGCGCATGGACCACGACATCAAGTACCTCGAGGAGATCGCATCCAAGCTCTATGTGTATACCAACTTCGGCTACACAAGCGATGCGGACAATGTCGAGATGCTGACCGGGCCGATCAAAAAGCTCGACGGCACGATGAAGTGCGACAGCATCGAGCTTGCGGACGGCACAAAGATCGATGTCGACGGAGTCTTCATACTGAGACCTGCGATCGCGCCTTCGACTCTCTTTACGGGACTCGAGCTTGACGGCGCACACATCAAGGTCGACAGGAACCAGGAGACGAATTACAAGGGCTGCTATGCGGCGGGAGACTGCACGGGCAGGCCTTACCAGATAGCCAAGGCTGTAGGTGAGGGCAACGTCGCCGCGCATGCGATACTTGAGAGATTGAGCGAACAAGCAAAGTAACAGATTGTCATTCTGAGGGAGCGCAGCGACCGAAGAATCTCGCTGAGATCCTAAATGCTTTCTTCATTCATAACGGCGTTGCCGTAATGATGAAAGCATTGATCTTCGGAGGCTGAGCTCCTTCGATAACTGCTTCGCTCAGGATGACAGTAACATAAGAGGCGATGGATACGGAGGTTACAGATGGCGGAACTGAAGATCGAAAACCAGGCTATGATGTTTGCCTTCCTGAGCCGCGCGGCCATAGAGGCCAAGGGCGAGGAGGGCCGCAAAGCAATACAGACCGGCATGGTGCGCTACGGACGTGAACGCGGAGCCAGGATGGCCGCGCGCGCCCGGGCCAATGGCGACCCTGTTGAGCTGTGGACCAATCAGGCCTACGGTGAGTGGAAGCCGGACTATCCGGGGCAGATGGAATTCGGCATGCTGAGGTCTGAGCCGACCTACCAGACTTACATCTCAAAGTGCGCGTGGTGCGAGGCCTGGAAGACACACGATATACTCGACTACGGCCGCGAGTACTGCGTACATGTTGACGCGGCTGTCTATGACGGCTTCGGCTGCGGGGCTGTATGCACCCCGATATCGACTGCCATGAGCTGGGGAGGAAGCCGCTGCGAATTCGACTGGGGCAAGCCTCTGTCGGAGCGCGAGCTCGAGATGGTCGCAGCCAAGAAGTCCGAGCTCGGGACTTCCGCGATGAAGGACTTCAGCTTCCACACGGCGCACATCTACTGCTCGGTCGCAGACGAGATATGCAAGGCATTCCCGGACGAGTCCAAGGAGATCATCGACAGAGCCGTCGCGGACTACATCGGGCTCTTCGGACAGGAGGCCTATGACTGCCTGCTCGAGTTCTCGCCGGATGAATTCTAGGGCAACGACACGGTTTGCGATCGTATCGAACGGTTGGCGGGATTTGCGATCCTATTGAACGCCTGATGATCGTAGTGTAGAATCGTTGTGCAACATAAATACAACTGAACAGGAGACAAAAGATGGAAACCAGAGTCGCCGTGATTAGCATCATCGTCACGGATCCGGGCCGGGTGGAAGAGCTGAATGAGCTTCTTCATCAGTACTCGCCGTACATCCTCGGGAGGATGGGGGTGCCGTACAGAGAGAAGAACCTCAACATCATCAGCATCGCCATCGACGCACCGATGGACGCGATCAATTCGCTGAGCGGAGCGCTCGGACGCATTGACGGTATCAATGCCAAGGTGACCTACGCCAAAGTCTGACAACATCCCCTGATGCCGAAATCCCGCAGCGCGGGCTTGAGGCTGAAGCAAGATGAACAGGCGACATGCCGCCAAAGGGCGGGATCGTTTGTATCAGTAACTTATGAGCCTTGCTTCTCAGGAGAGGAGCAGGGCCTTTTTAGTAACAGGGACCGGGATGAAGTCAGGACGTGACGGCAGGCTGCCGCTTGGATGGAAGTTAATACTGATAGTGCTGCCTTTCATAGCAGCGACGATCGCTCTCGGGATAGGACGCATGTCCATATCCTCGGGCGAAGTTCTTGACGTGCTCGCTGCGAGGCTCTCGGGCGGGCATGCGGGAAGCATGCTGGTCGAAAAGACGGTCATGAATTTAAGGCTGCCGCGCATACTGCTGGCGATACTCGTCGGTGCGGGGCTTTCGGTCTCGGGCTGCGCGTTCCAGAGCCTCTTTGCCAACCCGCTCGCCACGCCGGACACTCTCGGAGTCGCAAGCGGCGCGAGCTTCGGTGCGGCCCTCGGTATACTGCTGGGCTTCGACCTCATAGGTATACAGATCTCCGCCCTTGTGATGGGCGGAGTCGCTGTCACCCTCACCTGGCTTGCGGGCTCAGGCAGGGACAGAGGCGGCCTCAGCTACATAGTCCTTTCGGGCATAATGATGGGATCGCTGTTCTCGGCGCTGGTATCGCTTGTAAAGTACGTGGCTGACGAGGAGTCCCAGCTGCCGGCGATCACCTACTGGCTGATGGGCGGACTCGACAAGGCCAACTACAAGACGCTTGCTCTTGGGGCGCCTGTCATCATTGCGGGCGTGCTGCTCTTCATGCTCATAAGATGGAGAATGAACCTGCTGCCGCTTTCAGATGATGAGGCGAAGGCTTCGGGCGTGGATATACGGCTTCTGCGCGGAGTGACGGTCGTCGCGGCGACTGCGATCACCGCGTCCTGCGTTTCGATGTGCGGACAGGTCGGATGGGTAGGACTTCTCATACCTCACATGTGCCGCATGCTCTTCGGCAACAACCACCTCGCGATAGTGCCGGCTTCGGTCAGCCTCGGGGCGGTATTCATGATAATAGTAGACACAATGGCGCGCAGCATATCGGCTGCCGAGATACCTGTCTCGATACTCACGGCCATCATCGGCGCGCCTGTATTCATATACCTGATGAGAAGAAGCGGAGGGTGGCGCATATGACGGCAAAAGACAGGAGCGCGGCTATCCTCAGGATAGAGAACGGCAGCTTCGCTTATAAAGGCGGACCGCAGATATTAAAGGACATAAACGTCGAGGTCAGGGCGGGCGAGATACTTGCGGTGCTCGGGCCTAACGGGGCAGGCAAGACGACTCTCCTTCGCTGCATGATGGACATGCTGCACTGGGAGACGGGAAGGAGCCTGCTTGACGGAGAGGACATAAGGACCATGCCGGCGAATACTCTCTGGCGCAGGATGGCATACGTGCCGCAGGCGAGGTCCGCTGCTACATCATACACGGCCTTCCAGACTGTGCTGCTCGGTCGAAGTGCTCGCATCGGCGCCTTCAGCTCGCCTAAGGATGAAGACATGGAGGTCGCTGAGCGCGTGATGAAGAGGCTCGGCATATGGGAGCTCGCGGACAAGCCATGCCATGCGATAAGCGGCGGAGAGCTTCAGATGGTGTTGATCGCAAGAGCGATGGCTGCAGAGCCGGAGCTCCTTGTACTCGACGAGCCGGAGTCGAACCTCGACTTCCGCAATCAGCTGGTAGTACTCGATGCGATGACGTCTCTTGCGGAGGAAGGCGTGGCTTGCGTATTCAACACGCACTATCCGGCCCATGCTCTTCAGAGGGCAGACAGGTCGCTGCTGCTCACGAAGGGCGGCATGAATATATACGGGCCGACGAAGTTCGTAGTCAGCGAGGACGATATCCGCAGCATATTCGGTGTCAATGCGATCATAGGGGACTTCGATGCGGTGGGCAGCACGGTACAGAGCGTCGTTCCGGTCAGTATAGTCGATTAGAGGCGCTCCCGGTCTTATCTCTCGCTCGCTGCAACGCTCACTGCGAGACAAGACCTGCGCGCCTAGTCAGATGTACGTATGTGAGGCGCTCCCGTTCAAATCCCCCATTCGCTGCAACACTCACTGCGGGATAAGAGCTGCGCGCCGCGACGGTTACAAATTCAGAAATGAAAAACAGAGAACTCATAGACAAACTGAATAAGGAAAAGCATCTGAGCGAAGCCGAGTGGATACAGATCTTCGATACATGGGATGCTTATGATCTGCAGTATGCAACCAGGGTAGCGAACTGCATCGCGCTTGAGCGCTTCGGCAGGAAGATATACTTCCGCGGGATAGTGGAATTCACCAACATTTGCAGGAACGACTGCTATTACTGCGGGATAAGGTGCAGCAATTCTAAGGTCTCGCGCTACAGGCTCGATGAAGAGGACATCCTGAAGTGCTGTGCGGACGGATATGACCACGGCTTCAGGACCTTCGTCCTGCAGGGCGGCGAGGATCCGTACTATACGCAGGAAAAGATGTGCGGCATCGTGAAAAGGATCTCGGAGGAGTATCCGGACTGCGCGGTGACCGTTTCAATAGGAGAGCTGAGCAGGGAGTACTACCAGGCGCTGTATGATGCGGGCGCGAGGAGATACCTCCTCAGGCATGAGACGGCGGACCCGGAGCACTACGCGATGCTTCATCCAAAGACCCAGACTCTTGCCAACAGGATGCGCTGCCTCAGGGATCTCAAGGAGATAGGCTTCCAGACGGGCTGCGGCATCATGATAGGAACGCCGCATCAGACTTCGAGATATCTCGCGGAGGACATGATGTTCATGACGGACTTCAGGCCGGAGATGATAGGTCTCGGACCGTTCATACCTCACCACGACACGCCGTTCAGAGATGAGCCGGCGGGAAGCGTCGATCTCACTCTGCTGGTGATCGCGCTTTGCAGGATAATGCTCCCGGATGCTCTGATACCTTCGACGACCGCGCTCGGTACGGCCGAGGCGGAGGGCAGGCAGAAGGGCGTGCTCGCGGGATGCAATGTAGTGATGCCGAATCTGTCGCCGCTGGAAGTAAGGAAGAAATACATGCTCTACGACGGCAAGACCGGGACAGACATGAGTGCGGAGACAGGCATACGCGTTTTGAGAGAGCAGATGGAAGCGATAGGATACGAAGTCGTCGTTGCACGCGGAGACTTCCAGGAAAGGAAATGAAATGATAAAGATCGCGGTATACGGAAAGGGCGGGATCGGCAAGTCTACTACTGTGTCGAATGTGTCGGCGGCCCTCGCAGATATGGGATACAAGGTGATGCAGATCGGCTGCGATCCGAAGGCGGATTCGACGTCGAGCCTGCACAAGCAGGATGACATGACGACCGTGCTCGATCTTGTCAGGGAGAGGAAGAATGACTTCACTCTCGAGGAGATGGTAAAGGAAGGCTACGGCGGGGTCATCTGCGTCGAGGCCGGCGGACCGACTCCTGGCCTTGGATGTGCGGGGCGCGGCATAATCGCTGCTCTTGAGAAGCTCAAGGAGAAGGGCGCATACGAGAAGTACAAACCGGATGTCGTTATCTACGACGTGCTCGGTGATGTTGTATGCGGAGGCTTTTCGATGCCGATGAGGGGCGGCTATGCGGACAAGGTCTTTGTGATCACTTCAGGAGAGAACATGGCGATCCACGCGGCTGCAAACATCGCCGTTGCCATCGATGGATTCAAGGACAGGGGCTATGCGAGCCTGGGCGGTATCATACTCAATCACAGGGATGTGAAGGACGAGGATGCCAAGGTGGCTGAGCTTGCACAGGACATCGGCTCTGAGGTGATCGGAGAGCTCTCAAGGAGTGAGGTCGTGACCGATGCAGAGGACCTCGGCATCACTGTCATCGAGGCCTTCCCGGACAGCGATATGGCCGGGGAATACCGCACTCTCGCAAAGAAGCTTCTTGAGGTATGCGGGGTCGAAGAGAAGTAAATGATCTCCGCATCATGCGGAGTGGGACATACATAAGAAATGAAGAAAGTAAATGAAAAGCAGAAGAGAATAACGGCGGCTGATCTGCCTCATGTGAGGATCGCGGATGCGAACTTCCCGGCGCCTTTCAAATCGGGTCTGGAGTACTCATCTCCGGCCCGCGGCACGTGGAATATAGTCCACACCGGGATGCTCATCCCGGAGGCACACGAGATATTCGTGTGCGCCGCGGGCTGCCTGCGCGGGGTCGTGCTGACCGCCGCTGAGATGGGCGCCCAGAACAGGTTCTCGACCGTCGCTGTCAGGGAGAACAACCTGCTCGACGGCGACATGGAGGATCTCGTGATCGAAGGCGTCTCGGACATCATCGGCAAGCTGCCGAAGAGGCCGCCTGCAGTACTGGTGTACACAAGCTGCGTGCATCATTTCGCGGGCGTCGACCTTGATATGATATACCGCACTCTCAGGGAGCGCTTCCCGGACATAGACTTCACAGACTGCTACATGAATCCTGTCATGAGGAAGAGCGGCCTTACGCCTGATCAGCTTATGAGATCGAGGCTGTACATGCTGCTCCATGAGCGCGACAAGGACCCAAGAGCTGTGGCTATCATCGGCAATGACCTTCCGACGGATGAGGGCAGCGACCTTATGAAGCTGCTGAAGGGCGCCGGACTAAAGGTCCACGAGATCACCTCATGCAGGAACTATGAGGAGTACCAGGAGATGGCCGAAAGCAGCGTATACATCTCGTACAATCCGGATGCGGCGCCGGGAGGCGACATGCTGGCCGGCAGGCTCGGCGGTACGCACTTCCCGCTGAAGTTCAGCTTCGATTATGATGAGACAGATGAGACCTTTGCTGATCTGGCCAGGGTCCTCGGTATAGATGCAAGAAGCGCAGATGAGATCGCAGGACTCAGGAAGGCCTGCGAGGAGGAGATAGAAAAGACCAGAGAAGTCGTGGGAGATACTCCAATCAGCATCGACTACACCTACTGCCCTAGACCGCTTGGACTGGCGAGGCTGCTGCTCGATCACGGCTTCAGGGTCGAGCGCGTTTACGTCGACGGTATACCGGGCGGCGACAGGGCTGCATTCGACTATCTCAGGGAGAAATATCCGGATCTGATGCTGTATCCGACGGTCCACGCGGGAATGCGCTTTGCGAACTCGGCGATGACCTCTGAGGATGAGGGCGCGTGCGGCGTGAACACTCTCGCGCTCGGCCAAAAGGCTGCGTACTTCGACGGCACTGATCACTTCGTCAATATCGTCGAGGGCGGCGGCATGATCGGATACGAAGCGGTGATGCGGACGATGGAGCTGATGCGCGATGCGTATCTTAACAGTAAGGAAATGAAGGAGCTCGTGCAGGTCAAGGGCCTGGGCTGCGAGGTCTGCAACAGATAGGACCGGACAGGACTATGAAACAGACAGCAAGTGTAATATCCACATATTCGGCGGACGTGATGGGCGTGTGCTCGGCTCTCTTTGAGCTTGGCGGCATGACGGTCATGCACGACGCGTCCGGATGCAATTCGACATATACGACCCATGATGAACCGCGCTGGTACGACATGGACAGCATGGTATATATCTCAGGTCTCTCGGAGATGGAGGCCATCATGGGCGACGACGAGAAGCTGATAGAGGACATCTGCCTTGCGGCGGAGGAGCTCGAGCCTGCATTCATCGCGATCGCGGGCACTCCTATCCCGGCCATGACGGGCTTTGACTTCGAGGCGGTGGCAGAGGTCATCGAGCAGAGGACGGGCATACCTAGCTTCGGCTTTGCGACCACGGGGATGAATACATACATCCACGGAGCTTCGATGGCGCTTGCGGGCATCGCAAGGAGATTTGTTGACAAGCCGACGCCAAGAGTGACCGAAATGACGGAAGGTGTCATCCTGAGCGAAGCGAAGGATCACAGTGAGAAGATAAAGGTCAACATCCTGGGTCTCACGCCGCTCGACTTCTCGATCAACGGCCAGGACCGCTCGATCGCCGAGTGGCTCGAAAGCGAGGGCTTCGAGGTAGTGTCGAAGTGGGCGATGGGATCGGATCTTGACGAGATAAGGCGCGCGGGGGAAGCCGACATCAATCTGGTGGTATCCGCTTCGGGACTCGGAGCTGCGAGGGTGCTGCACGAGAGATTCGGCATGCCGTATGCGGTCGGAGTACCTGTAGGGAATGAGCTGCCGGGCTTATTGGCAGACCAGATGATACTGTGGCTCAGGGGACAGGTCCCCGGGCCAAATGGCACAGGGACCTGTCCCCTGAGCCACTCGGAGATAAGCGTGGAGTCGGGAGTCTTCCTGGGCGGCCGGCAGAGCGAAGACGGACGCTCATACGATAAAGGCTTCGCCGCAGTGATCGGAGAGGGCGTTACATCACTTTCCCTTGCAAGTTCCATTGAACTCGAGTGCGGCATCCCGGCCAGGGTGCTGTGCGCGACCGAGTGCCCGGAAGACATACTGAGAGAATGCGACAGGCTGACGCCTGATGAGGATGACATAATACCTGAACTCGAAGGCGCGGACTTCGTCATAGCCGATCCGCTCTACAGGCCGATAGTCCCGGAGGGCGCGAAGTTCATAGCCCTGCCTCACGAGGCGTTCTCGGGGCGTATTTACAGAAGCGACATACCGGATCTGATCAAGGACCCGGATGCGATATTTAAACAATTTTAAGGAGGTTTCTGATTATGAAGTCATTTCTGAGTAAGAAGATGCTGAGACTCATCGTGCTGATGATGGTGCTCGCGATGTCTGTGATGCCGCTCGCATCCTGCGGAGGCGGGAGCGATGAGAGCAGCTCGGGCGGCGATACGATCACGGTAGTAGATCACGCGGACAAGGAAGTCGAAGTGCCTAAGGACATCCAGAGGATCGCTGTATGCGATATCTTCCCGCTGCCGAGCGTGCTGGCTGTGTTCTTCAATTCGGCCGACAAGATCGTGGGCATGCCTGCACCGAGCATGACGGCTGCGCAGAATGGTCTGCTGGGCGAGCTCTATCCTGAGATCCTCAAGGCTGAGACAGGCTACATTGACGGCGCGAACGTCAACATGGAGGAGCTTGCGAAGCTCGAGCCTGACGTCGTATTCTACAGTGCATCGAGTCCTGAACTCGGCGAGCAGCTGACAGAGGCCGGCTTTGCCGCAGTTGCGATCTCGGTCAACAAGTGGGATTACGACTGCATCGAGACACTCAATAACTGGATCGCGCTGCTGAGCCAGATGTTCCCGGACAGCGACAAGTCTGCGATCGTCGAGCAGAAGTCCAGAGAGATGTACGATCTTGTACAGGAGAGAGTAAAGAATATCTCTGACGACCAGAGAGCCAATGCGTTCTTCCTCTTCCAGTACAACGACACGACGCTGCTCACATCAGGAGAGCACTTCTTCGGACAGTGGTGGGCTGATGCTATCGGAGCAAAGAACGTAGCCAAGGAACTCACGCAGGACAATTCGGTGCCTGTCAACATGGAGCAGGTCTACGACTGGAATCCGGATCTGATCTTCATCACGAACTTCAACGAATACTATCCTGAGGACCTGTACAACAACACGGTAGAGGGATATGACTGGAGCCCGGTAGCGGCTGTGCAGAACAAGAACTGCTACAAGATGCCGCTCGGCATGTACAGGAGCTACACTCCGGGAGTCGACTGTCCGGTGACACTGCTGTGGATGGCCAAGACAGCATATCCGGAACAGTTCCAGGACATCGATGTCATACAGGAGGCCAAGGACTACTATAAGGAAGTCTTCGGTATCGAGCTGACTGACGATCAGGCGAAGTCGATATTTGAGCCTGCACAGAGCGCGGGCGGCGGATTCGCCTACCAGTAAAATAGAACTTTACAATTTGACTGGTTGATATATAATAACCGTAGAAAAGAGCTACCGATAGACGGTTAGCCCTAGTATAGCAACATAGTAGTCGCCTTCCGGACAAGGGCGGCTACTTCTTTATATATGCAAGCAATGTTATCAGGAATAACCCGAAGGTCAGACCGAGATATATCGACTCGAATATACTCATGGCAATCACCTCCTTTCAAAACGATTGGAGGGATTGGACCCTCCGAGAGGAGGGCTAACCGCCTACCTTCTATGGTAGCTCCTGTATATCATAGCATAAAAGAACACTTGTTCCTACATGTTTTTTCTGATAGAATAGCATAAATGGATAAATTTGTAGTCAAAAGTGAATACGCTCCGACGGGCGATCAGCCGCAGGCTATAAGGGAGATCGCAGACGGCATTCTTGCGGGCAGAGAGGCACAGACCCTGATGGGTGTGACCGGCTCCGGCAAGACGTTTACCATGGCCAAGATCATCGAGGCGGTCCAAAAGCCGACACTCGTCATCTCCCACAACAAGACTCTCGCGGCCCAGCTCCACGGAGAGTTCAAGGAGTTCTTTCCGGACAATGCCGTAGAGTACTTCGTGTCATACTACGACTACTACCAGCCGGAGGCGTATGTGCCGTCGACCGACCTGTATATAGAGAAGGATTCGGATATAAATGAAGAGATAGACAAGCTGCGCCACTCCGCGACGGCCGCTCAGCTCGAGAGGAGAGACGTCATTATAGTTGCCTCTGTTTCGTGCATATACGGACTGGGTAGTCCGTCCTCATACCGCAATCAGCTCATCAGTCTGAGACCGGGCATGGAGATGGACCGCATGTCGCTGCTGCGCAGGCTCACGGACATCCAGTACACAAGAAACGACATGGACTTCCAGCGCGGCTCATTCCGCGCGCGCGGCGACATTGTGGACATATATCCTGCGGGCGGCGAAAGCGCCGTCAGGGTCGAGATGTTCGGTGATGAGATCGAGAGCATACGAGAGATAGATCCGCTGACGGGAGTGGTGACCGGGGAGAGATCACACATATCCATATTCCCGGCGAGCCACTATATCACGAGCCGCGAGGATATGCAGCTCGCTGTAGCCTCGATCAAGGAGGAACTCAAAGAGAGGCTTGAGTGGTTCCGCGCCAACGGCAGACTGCTTGAGGCCGAGAGGCTCGAGCAGCGCACCAACTACGACATAGAGATGATGATGGAGGTCGGTACCTGCAAGGGCATCGAGAACTACTCCAGACACATCAACTTCCTCAAGCCGGGCGAGAGGCCATACACCCTGCTCGACTACTTCCCGGACGGGGATTTCCTCACCATAATAGACGAGTCGCACGCGATGCTGCCTCAGCTCAGGGCCATGTATAACGGCGACCACGCCCGCAAGGAGTCTCTGGTCGAGTACGGCTTCAGGCTGCCTTCGGCCTTTGACAACAGGCCGCTTCGCTTCGAGGAATTCACCGAGCTTACAGGTCAGACAGTATATGTTTCCGCGACTCCTGCCGCGTACGAGCTCGAGCGCTCGGGCGGAGTCACCGCAGAGCAGCTCATCAGACCTACCGGACTTCTCGACCCGGAGATAGAGGTCAGGCCTGTCGAGGGGCAGATCGATGATCTCATCGGCGAGATATACAAGACTGCAAAGAACGGAGAGCGTGTCCTGGTCACGACCCTCACCAAGAGGATGGCCGAGGATCTCACCAAGTACCTCCGCGAGCAGGGCATTCGCGTCAGGTATCTGCATTCTGAGATAGACAATTTCGAGAGACTCGAGATCATCAGGGATCTGCGCCTGGGCGAATTCGACGTGCTGGTCGGCATCAACCTTCTTAGAGAGGGACTCGACCTGCCGGAGGTGTCACTCATAGCCATACTTGATGCGGACAAGGAGGGCTTCCTCAGGACGGAGACCTCGCTCATACAGACGGTCGGTCGCGCCGCGAGGAACGAGCACGGACGCGTCATCATGTACGCCGATGCGATAAGCCGCGCGATGAGAGTCTGCATAGACGAGACGGCGAGGCGCCGCAAGGTCCAGGACGAATACAACAAGGCTCACGGCATAGTGCCTAAGACTATCGTCAAGCCGGTACGCGAGATCGCAAGGGCGACTTCCGAGTACCACGCCGAAGTGGATCATAGGGACGCAAAGACCATGACGACGGCCGAGCTGCGCCAGACTATAAAGGACGTAGAGAAGAACATGAAAGAAGCCGCTGCCCAGCTCGACTTCGAACGCGCCGCAGAGCTTCGTGATGTTCTGTTCGAATTAAGAGCCAGCCTGCGAGCATAGGGATTATCGTTGCGGCAATAAGGGCAAAGGACAGTAAATAAAGTAAGCAAAATGGACAAGAACATAGTTATAAAGGGTGCCAGAGAGCACAATCTCAAGAATGTAGACGTGACCATCCCGCGCGACAAGATGGTGGTGCTGACGGGACTTTCCGGTTCGGGCAAGTCTTCGCTCGCTTTCGATACCATCTACGCAGAGGGCCAAAAGAAGTACGTCGAGTCGCTGTCTTCATATGCGAGGCAGTTCCTCGGCCTGATGAAGAAGCCTGACGTACAGCTCATAGAGGGGCTGTCGCCGGCCATCAGCATCGACCAGAAGACCACCAACAAGAACCCAAGGTCGACAGTCGGTACGGTCACGGAGATATACGACTACCTCAGGCTGATGTATGCAAGGATCGGCATCCCTCACTGCCCGGTCTGCGGCCGTGAGATCACCAGCCAGAACATCGACAGCATTATTGAGAGCATACAAAAGAACGAAGAGGGGACGAGGCTCACTGTCTACGCGCCTGTCATCCGCGGACGCAAGGGCGAGCACAAGGCCGTCATCGACAGGATACGCCGTGACGGCTATACGAGAGTCAGAGTCGACGGCGAGATGCACAGGCTCGATGACGGGGACATCAAACTTGAGAAGAATAATAAGCACAATATAGATATAGTCATCGACAGGATAGTGCTGAGAAGCGACAACCGCAGCCGTATCGCGGAGGCTCTGGAGCTCGCGATCAAGGAGGGCGAGGGCATCTGCAGTGTCCTCTTCACGCCTCCAAAGGGTGCGGAGGCTCAGCCGGAGACATCAGCTGAGGGTGCGGACGGCAATATAGTCAAAGAAGAGAACGCGGAGCACGAGCAGACATATTCGACCAAGCTCTCCTGCCCTGAGCACGGAGTGAGCATGGAGGAGATGGAGCCGAGGATGTTCTCGTTCAACGCTCCTTACGGAGCCTGCCCGGAGTGCAGCGGACTCGGATTTACGTTGCGCATCACCGACGAGGCTGTCGTTACGGATCCAAACAAGAGTCTTCTCAACGGCGCGATGGGCAATGTCTTCTCGTCGCTCGACGCGATGGGCTGGTATCGTCATATGCTCAACCGCCTGGCCATCGATCACGGGACCGATCTGTCGATACCGTACAAGGACCAGCCGGAGAAGTTCAAGGACGAGCTCCTGCACGGCACGGGCAGTCGCAAGATCAAATACACATACGAAAGCAAGTCCGGAAGGATATCCCATATGAATCACACCTTCGAGGGAGTCATACCGAATCTCGAGAGGAGGTGGGGCGAGACCAATTCGGATTACATCAAGGAAAAGATCACCGACATGATGACCGAGGAGATCTGTCCTGTATGTAAAGGGCGCAAGCTCAAGGACACAGTGCTTGCGGTCACGGTCGGAGGCAAGAACATCATCGAGCTGACGGACATGTCGGTCGTGCAGGCCATAGACTTCTTTGACAGGCTTGACGGCGAGCTCAGCGAGAGGGACCGCAAGATCAGCGAAATGGTCACCAAGGAGATAAAGGCGAGGCTCCGCTTCCTCAAGGACGTCGGACTCGGATACCTGACCCTCTCGAGGACGGCTTCGACCCTGTCGGGCGGAGAGTCACAGCGCATAAGGCTTGCGACTCAGATCGGATCGGGACTCGTGGGCGTGCTGTACATACTCGACGAGCCGTCGATCGGACTTCACCAGAGCGACAACGACAAGCTGCTCGCATCGCTTCGCAACCTCACGGACATGGGTAATACCCTCATAATCGTTGAGCACGACGAGGATACGATGTATGCGGCTGATCATATAGTGGACATAGGGCCGGGCGCCGGAGTGAACGGCGGCAGGCTGGTGTGCCAGGGCACTGTCGACGACATCAAGAAGTGCAAGGAATCGATCACCGGCCAGTACCTCTCGGGCAAGCGACACATACCTGTGCCGATGGCGCGCAGGGACGGAAGCGGCAAATACCTTGAGATCATAGGCGCTGCCGAGAACAACCTTAAGAACATAGACGTAAAGATACCTGCGGGCAAGCTCGTGCTCGTCACGGGCGTGTCGGGCTCGGGCAAGTCGAGTCTGGTCAACGAGATACTCTACAAGGGAGTGTCCCGCATCACAAACCGAACCCAGGACAGGCCCGGTAAGTTCAAAGAGATAAAGGGCGTCGAGAATTTCGACAAGGTCATCAATATAGACCAGTCGCCGATAGGCAAGACCCCGAGGTCCAATCCTGCGACATATACGGGCATGTTCACGCATATCCGCAACCTCTTCGCAGAGATGCCTGAGGCCAAGGTAAGAGGCTACAAGGCCGGACGCTTCAGCTTTAACGTCAAGGGCGGACGCTGCGAGCACTGCAGCGGCGACGGCATCATCAAGGTGGAGATGAACTTCCTGCCTGATGTATTCGTGCCTTGCGAGGTCTGCGGCGGAGCACGCTACAACCACGAGACGCTCGAGGTCAAATACAAGGGCAAGAATATCTCAGAGGTGCTCAATATGACGGTCGCCGAGGCGATACCGTTCTTTGAGAACCAGCAGAGCATACTTCGCTACCTCAAGACACTCGACGATGTAGGTCTAGGATACATCAGCCTCGGCCAGCCGTCGACGCAGCTGTCAGGCGGCGAGGCCCAGAGGATCAAGCTTGCGACAGAGCTGTCCAAGAGGGGTACGGGCAACACCCTGTACATACTCGATGAGCCTACGACGGGACTTCACTTCGCTGATGTGGACAAGCTGCTCTACGTGCTGAACCGTCTCGTTGATGAGGGCAATACGGTAGTAGTCATCGAGCACAACCTCGATGTGATCAAGCAGGCCGATCACATCATCGACCTCGGACCTGAGGGCGGTGACGCAGGCGGTAACATAGTCTGTGAAGGCACGCCTGAGGAGGTCGCCAAGGTATCGGAGTCAAAGACCGGACAGTATCTGAAGCGCATGCTCTGAGGGCAGAGACAAAGGGCCGGATCAAGGAGAGACTGTTATGAAGAGGGGATGCATACTCAGTCTTGCAGCGGTGCTGACTGCTGCGATAGTGCTGATAGCTTCATCGGCTGTCACGAGTTTTGCTGCGGGCGATTTCATCATCAGATCGTTCGATGTAGACATGACGGTGCAAAGAGATGACACATATCTGATCACCGAGACTCTGTATGTCGAGTTCACATCTCCGAGCCACGGCATATACGTGACCATACCGGCCAGGACCGAGATAGACAGAGATGGCCAGATGTCCGAATATTATGCGGAAGTGACGGACTTCAAAATGCTCTCGGGCCAGCCTGTGAGCTCCGAGAAGAGCAGAGGAGAGTTCAAGTACAGGATAGGCGATCCGGACAAGTACGCAGGCACGGACGAGATCTATCAGTACAGCTACGTATACGATACCAAAGGCGACCACTTCGAGGGCGCCGATGAGCTGTATCACAATCTGATCGGAACAGGCTGGGAGGCAAGGTCCATAGACAGCGCATCCTTCACAGTCAGATTCCCTGAGGACATAGACATGTCCAAGGTGGGCATCAAGACCGGTGCCGGCGTGGATGTGCCGTTTGAGCACCCTGATGACCGCACGGTGACGGGCGAGACCGATGAGATGGTGCTGGGAGGCCTGACCATAAGGGCTGTGCTGCCTGAGGGATACTTCACAAGACAGGCCAGAAATCCGGCCGAATCCCTGTATATAGTGGATGTATTGCTCGCGCTTCTGGCGCTGGCAGGATCTGTTATCACGAGGCACTACGGACGCGATCCGGTCTATCCGGATACGCTCGAGTTCTATCCGCCTGAGGGCATGACCGCGCCGGAGACTTCATATGTACTGAACGAGTTCGTCTCGAGGCAGGCTGTCATAGGACTGCTCTTCGCTCTTGCGGACAAGGGTTATGTAAGGATACATGAGTACGCTGAGGAGACCGGCAGTAAGAAAAAGACAGAGACAAAGTACGAGATAGAGAAGCTCCGCGATTATGACAGCGGCAACGAATACGAGCAGGTCTTCATGAGCGGCCTCTTTGAGGAAGCGGACAAGGTGGAGGTCAGCGACCTCAGCGACAGCTTCTACAAGACAGCCGATGAGATAAGGGATTCCATACTAAAGAAGTACATGCCTCTTGCCTACGACAAGGAGGCCGGACGCAAGGCGGCGATGATCAAGACGGCGGGGGCGATAGGATTTGTCGCTCTGATGGTAGTGCTCGTGATGACCTCAAGCAACCTGGCCGGAGTGAGCATCTTCAACAGGCTCCTTTGCGTGGCGGTCCCGATGATCATGATGAACGGAGGATTGTTCTCCCTTGCGGAGGATGTACGAGCGCGCAAAAGCGTTTCGTCATATTTAGTGACATTCGCAGTATTCGCGATATCGCTGGGGATCACCATATACATAGGCTGCGTTTCCGGATGGCAGATGCTGCCGTTCGCTGTCGGAGTCGCGCTGAGCATGCTGATCTTCGTGATCGCCGGGCTTTGCGACAAAAAGACCGATTACTTCGCAGAGCTCAAGGCAAGGGTCAGGGGTTATGCGGAATTCTTAAAGACTGCCGAAAAGGACCAGATGGAGACTCTGGCCGAGAAGGATCCGGACTATTATTACCGCAACCTCGCGTTCGCGTGCGCACTGGGGGTGACGGCGGTATATGCCAAACGCTTTGCCTCAATGGCGTCCGAAGCGCCTGACTGGTACAGCTCGGACATACACAGCGGCGGCATCGGGGCTGCCGGAATGGCGGATTCCATAAGCAGGATGACGGACAGCGTGAGCTCTTCGATGAGCTCTTCGTCCGACGGAAGCGGCGGAGGTTCGTTCTCCGGAGGCGGAGGCGGCGGAGGATCCGGCGGAGGGTCCTGGTAGACGCTTTTAGGTACGTTTAAGGTGTTGGTGATTAGATATAACAGACGCCGGATGTCCCCCGCCTCAACGGAGTAGGCGGCGGGTTCCATATTCGATCGTCAGTGGCGGGTCACAATCCCCGACTGACGATCTCATGAGCTGAAGCTCCCGTCGTCTGTTGACGGCGTCGCTCGCTCCAACCAAGCGAGCTTGATGGAGCTTCGCTCCTGGTTGAACATGTAAACACAGGTATCTTGGATAAGAGGGATGCAGCATGAGGATTTTACTTGCAGAGGATGAGGTCGCACTGGCAAAGGCGCTGGTAAAGATCTTTGAGAGCAATAATTATTCGATAGACGCTGTCCATGACGGACAGGATGCGCTCGACTACCTTGAGGCGGGCAATTATGACGTGGCGGTTCTCGACATCATGATGCCGAAAGTAGACGGCATCACAGTTCTGAGAAAGCTCCGCGAGAGCGGATCGGACATGCCGGTGCTGATGCTGACGGCGAAGTCCGAGATCGACGACAAGGTGCTCGGACTCGACAGCGGCGCCGATTACTACCTGACAAAGCCGTTCGATGCCAAGGAACTCCTGGCTGCGGTCAGGGCCATCACGCGTTCCGGCGGAGAGGTGGACACCAAGCTCAGCTTCGGCAATATCACGCTGGACCGTGCGAGCTTCGAACTCTCGGCTCCGGGCGGAAGTGTCAAGCTTGCCAACAAGGAGTTCCAGATGATGGAGCTTCTCATGTCCAAGCCGGGCAATATAGTCTCCGTGGACAAATTCATGGATCACATCTGGGGATACGATACCGACACCGAGAGCAATGTGGTGTGGGTCTATGTGTCCTATCTCAGGAAGAAGCTCACTGCGGTGGGTGCCGATGTAAAGATAAAGGCGTCGAGGAACGCCGGCTACTCGCTGGTGACCGGAGAATAAATGATCAAAACACTAAAGAGGAAGTTCATAGCGCTTGCGATGGTGTCGCTCGCCCTGCTGCTCACAGCCATAGTGGCGGGCATGAACATCATCAACTACAACAAGGTCGTCAGTGATGCTGACGCCCGTCTTGAGGTGATCGAAGAGAACAGCGAGTGGTTCAGGAACAATCCGAGACAGATGCTGATACAGCCGGATCAGAATCAGGAAGGATCTGCTGATCCGGGAAGCAACAGCAGCCTCGATGACAGGAAGGACTTCTTCGGACCGGGCGGCAAGGGCGGCCCTTCGATGACAAGAGACGAAGCCGAGGAGTCGAGGTTCTTTACCGTTCTGATGGACAGCGACGGCAATGTGACTGAGTTCAATACGGACAGGATATCCGCGATAGATTCGAATGAGGCTGTCGACTATGCCGAGGAGGTATATGCGGGCGGCGATGACAACGGTTTTGTAGAAGACTTCAGATATTCGGTCAGCGAGACGGATGACGGCGCTACGCGCGTGACATTCCTCGACTGCGGCAGGACGCTCGAGTCATTTTGGGCATTCCTGAAGGCCAGCGTGCTGATGTCGCTGGCAGGGCTTCTGGTCGTATTCATCGCGATGGTATACTTTGCGGGCCGCATAGTTAAACCGGTGGCCGAGAGCTACGAGAAGCAAAAGAGATTCATCACGGATGCCGGACATGAGATCAAGACGCCGCTTGCCATCATCAAGGCCAACCTCGATCTTCTGGATATGGAGCTCGACGGGGCCGGGTCTGTGGACGGCGCCATGGCGGATGAGATCAGAGACGGACTAAAGGAGATAGACGATCAGGTGGGCAGGCTCAGCGGACTGACGAATGACCTTGTCTATCTGTCGAGAATGGAAGAGGACGGACATTCACTGGTAATGTCTGAGGTGCCGTTGTCTGACATAGTCGACGATGCGGTGATGTCTTTCGTACCTCTGGCAAGGGAGAGGGGCAAGTCCATCGAAAAGGACATTGAGCCTATGATCTCGGTCCAGGGCAGCACCAAGGAGCTCGAAAAGCTCGTATCCATACTCATGGAGAATGCCATAAAGTATTCGCCTGAGCCTCGCAGGATCGAACTCGGAGAACTCGAAGACGGCATGCCGGTGCCTCCTTCGGTAAGGGCGGAGCTTCGCAAAGAAGGCAGGAACGCCGTGCTCGAGCTTCGCAACGATGTCGAGGGCGAAGTCTCGAACGAATCGCTCTCGCATGTATTCGAGCGATTCTACCGCACGGACGCCTCGCGCAACTCGGCGACCGGCGGGCACGGCATAGGGCTCTCCATGGCCAGCGCCATCGTGTCTGCCCACAAAGGCAGGATCAGCGCACGCACCACGGATGGCCATGACTTCATAGTCACTGCGACCATCCCGCTCGCATAGAAATTTAGAAAACTTAATTAATCATTTATGTTTGGCTTAAGGATTGCCTGGTATTCTATGAACTGTAAGGAGGACAGATTCACAGAAACCAGGCGGTTTTAATAAAACTTATTCTTCATAATTTTTCTTCATAAAAATCTTCATAATAATACCTTCAAAACGAACGAACGCTGCCGGCCATAAAGCCGGCGGTTTTCGTTTGCAGCGGAATAGAACATAGTTGTGGAAGTAACGCCGCCGTTGGTGATAGAATAGACGGAGTTCATTTAAACAATTAAGAGTGTATAGAAACGAATAATGGATATCAGGGACAGAGAACTAAGAGAACAGGAACATATAGTGACCTTTTTGGAGGGCGTCAAGAACGGGCTGCCAATAGGCCTCGGATATTTTGCTGTGGCCTTCTCTCTCGGCATAGCGGCGAGGGAGTATGGCTTCAGTGCCTTCCAGGGCTTCCTTGCAAGCCTGTTCACATATGCATCGGCGGGCCAGTATATCGGCTTTTCGATCTATGCGGCCAATGCGACTCTGCTACAGCTGATCATACTGACGGCGATCACCAATCTCAGATACATACTGATGGGGCTTGCGCTTAATCAGAGGATGCCGGAGGGCACGAGCCTCGGGACGAGGATGCTTGTCGGCACCTGCATCACCGATGAGATATTCGGAGTCACAATCGCAAGAGAGGGCGTGCCGACTCCGTGGTTCACCTTCGGAGCTCTTCTGACCGCAGTGCCTATGTGGGCTGCGGGCACAGCTGTCGGCATCAGCATGGGCAACATACTGCCGGACAATATCGTGAGCGCGCTCAGCGTGGCGCTCTTCGGAATGTTCCTTGCGACCATAGTGCCTGCCTCAAAGAAGGACAGGAAGATCATGGCGGCTGTCATAGTCAGCTTTGTATGCTCGTACGCCATGGGCGTCATACCAGCGGCCGCGGATCTGTCATCGGGCACGCGCACTATAATACTCACAATAGGCATATCGGCTGCATTCGCGCTTATCCTGCCTCATCGCGAGGCGGAGACAGGAGGTGACGAATGAGGCCTAACATCTATCTGTACATATTCGTGATGGCTTTCACGACCTGGTGCATGAGGGTCATCCCGTCACTGGTCATGAAGAGACCTATAAAGAATCAGTTCGCGCAGTCGTTCCTCTACTACGTGCCGTACGTGACGTTGGCTGTCATGACCTTCCCTGCGATAGTGCAGGCGACGGATCAGCCGCTGGCAGGAGTTGCAGCTCTCATCATCGGCATACTGGCTGCCTGGTTTGGCGCAAGCCTCATCAACGTTGCAGTCGCATGCTGCGTGACGGTCTTTGTGCTTGAACTTCTCATGGGAATGCTGTAATCAATCACCCGGAAATGCTTCAGAACTTTATCATATGCGTAAACGCCGTCATACCGTCGGCCATATATCTCGTCATCGGCATCATCCTCAAGCTGAGCGGCTCTGTTACCGATGAACAGGTGCGCAAGTTCACCCATCTGGTGTTCATTACGCTCTATCCTTTTATTATGTTCGATAATCTCTACGGCAAGGATATCGCGGGCAACATGGATATGAAGCTCGGTCTGTACGCCGTGGGTTTCACCTTCTTCCAGCTCGCTCTGTCATGGGCATTCGTGGTACGCATCGAAAAGGACAATTACGAGAGGGGCGCCATGATACAGGCGCTGTACCGAAGCAATTACGTGCTGATGGGATTCCCTATCGCGGTCAATCTATTCGGCAAGGGCAATATCACGGCGGTCGCCATCATCATGATGCTGGTAGTGCCGTTCTACAACATAAGCGCTGTCGTGATCTTTGAGACCTTCAGAGGCGGCAGGGTCGACGTCAGGGATATGATCAAAAGGATACTGACCAACCCGATCATTGACGGCGGCATCGCTGCTCTCATTGTGATGGTGCTCGGTATCAAGCTGCCGACCGCGGTGGAATGGACAGTGACATCGCTTTCGGATGCGACTTCTCCTATAGCTATGATTCTCCTGGGCGCGGCTCTCAATCTAAAGGGCTTCAGCAGTGACAGGAAGCGCATACTCATATGCACTCTCGGCAAGCTCGTGGTATTCCCGGCGGTCGGCATAGCCGGCGCGGTGATGCTCGGCATACGGGATGTCCAGCTCATAGCGGTCACGCTCATGGTGGCGGCTCCGGTGGCTTTGGCATCGTATGCGATGGCTTCGTCCATGGGCGGCAACGGCAAGCTCGCGGGAGAGCTGGTGGTGATCACGACCATCACATCCTGCTTTACCATACCGGTATTCCTATTCATACTGAAAACCGGTGGATACTTCTAAAGAGGGAAAGATATTGACGTTTGAATTGATTATTACAGCAGCTCTTCTCGGCGCAGGTCTTGCGATGGATGCCTTTTCGGTATCCCTTGCGGACGGACTCGCCGAGAGGAATATGGACAGGGCAAGGATGCTTCTGATAGCCGGCACATTCGCCGGCTTCCAGTTTGCAATGCCTCTGATCGGATGGCTGTTCGTACAGTTCGCAGAGAGCAGGCTCGCGTGGTTTGAAGGCGTAGTGCCGTGGATCGCGCTCGCGCTTCTCCTGTACATAGGCGGCAAGATGCTCAGGGAAGGCATCACTGAAAACAAAGCGGATGCTGATGCAAAAGAAAATGAAAGCGCGCAGAGCACACTTGGAGCCGGAGAACTCGTAATGCAGGGCATAGCGACATCGATAGACGCGCTGTCTGTCGGCTTCACGATCGCATCGTATGCACTCCTGCAGGCCCTGGCTTCTTCGGTGATAATCGGGGTCGTGACACTGGCGATATGCCTGGCGGGACTTGCCATAGGAAAAAAGATGGGCACGGTGTTATCCGGCAAAGCATCCATACTCGGAGGCGTGATACTCATAGGAATAGGCATCGAGATATTTGTGAGAGGCGTGATCCTGTAGCGTTAATCTACAGATATCATTCTCAAAACCATCACGGTTTCTACATAATTGGAAAGTATTATAATGACGAACAGAGATAACTCTGAAACCTCCATATAACAATTTTCCATATAATACCTAAAAAAACGAGAGCGATGGCACAGACCATCGCTCTTGTATTGTGTGTATTGCATTTCTGTTGTTACTCGGTCCTCAGCGCGACGACCGGATCCTTGCGCGCGGCCATGCCCGAAGGTATGAGTCCGGCTATGAAGGTCAGGAATATGCTGATCAGTATCAGGGCTATGCCTCCGTACAGCGGCAGTATCGCCTTGAGAGCGGCGATGCCGGTGACGTTTATCAGTATCTTGTTGATAGGTATCAGCAGGAGCAGGCTGACGACGATTCCTATCACGCCGGCACAGAGTCCGACGATGATGGTCTCCGCATTGAATATGCGCGAGATGTCCTTCTTGGATGCTCCGATAGCTCTGAGTATACCGATCTCCTTTGTCCTCTCGAGTACGGAGATGTATGTGATGACTCCGATCATGATGGAGGATACGATCAGCGAGATCGCTACGAATGCGATGAGCACGTAGCTGACCGCGTTGGTTATCTTCTTGACCGAGTTGATCAGCACACCTGTGACGTCGGTGTAGCTGATGACCATATCCTCGTCGCCGTTCTTCTTCATCTCATCGTTGTAATCATCGATGAACTTCAGGAAGGCTTCCTTTGACTCGAAGTCCTTGAGGTAGAAGGACATGGTCTCCGGCTTGTCGAGCTCTGCGTAGCCGAGCTTCCTGAGGTTGCGGTCGTAGTTCGTCTCCTGGCCGCCGGATACGTAGGATGTGATCAGCCTTGTGAGTTCCTTTTCGTTCATCTTCATCTGGAAGGCAGAAGCGAGGAGCTTAGGGTCAACATTGATCTGACTGCCGACTACCTGAGCCGCCTTGCCAAGCGCAGGTCCTACGACCTGTGCGTTCTGCATCATCTCGATGCCCTTACAGTATTGTACGACAAGCTCCTGAGCTTTTTCATTTCCTACATATGAATCAACAGAAGTCGGTAGACCACTAAACACTGCGTTGTTTATGTCAGATGTTTTAATCTGTGAGACCGCATAGTTTAATCCCTGAGCAACAAATTGGGGAGCTGGATCTTCCAGGTTTGGCAGCACTTCCTTGACCTTGGATGCATCTAATGTCTCTCCCTTGAGGAACACAGCAGTAAAGGCGGAAACTTCATCATCGGTCAACCCCTGTGGCAGATAATAACTCATAGCACCTGCGGTGGCTTTAATTGTCTGTGAGTAGAGGGTTGATTTCATTGAAGTATAAAACTCCGGGAGGAAAGCTGCGTAGCCCTCAAGCAGGCCGTTCACTACCTGGGCATGAGCGCCGCTGTCCTGAGACGCAGCGAAAGCTTTTGTGGCAGTCTCTTTGTTGATCTGGAAATTTTCCGGATCCTTGGCTGCCTGCTCCTTGAGGCTATCTATTATCTTGTTGCAGCCTGCTTTTGCAGCTGAGTTGATAGCAGCCATCTTCTCGGCTGAGTCGTTCTTTGAGAGGTCCTTGATCTCCTGCTCGGCGATCTTCTGGATGTCCTTCTGGACCTTCTTAGGGTCGATGTCTCCGCCGAGGGCCTTCTTGAGTTTGGCCTGATCGATGCTGATCATGTCCTCGAAGCCGAGGCCTTCATCGGTCTTGTTGCGGATCGATTCGAAGGACTTGCCGCTGAAGACGTCTATATCCTTGTTGACCTTCTGGATCTTGACTATATCCGACTCGGCAGCGTATTCGATCATGTGCTTTGTGAGAGTCGGCAGGTATCCGATGCCCGAATTCATGGCGTTGGCCGAGGATGTCTCTTTGGCGCAGACGATTCCGGTGATCCTGAGCTTCTCGGACTTGTTGATCAGATCCTCCATGAAGGCATCATCCTCGGTCATGTCCTCCCAGACATTGTAGGAGGAATTCTGCCTGTAAGTGTCGCATGAGTGCACCAGAGCGAACTCCATGCCGAGGAAGTCGTCGTAGGTCCACTCGAGCTGCTTGCTGGTGTTCTCGACTTCCTTGCCGTTCATGACGTCGTTGATCATGTCCTTGAGCTCCTGCGGATCGCGCAGGCCCAGGGTGTATACGATGTAGTCATTGAGCTGGTCCTCGCTGTCGAGCACGAGGAGGAGCTCGTTGTACTTCTCAGGCCATCTGCCGGCGAGAGTCTTGTACTGCGACTTGAGGAGCTTCTCGTTGTCCATCATCTGGAAGAAGACGTCGCTGTTCATCATGGAGAAGTTGGACTGCTGGAAGCCGCTCATGTATGACTGCATGATGGAGCCCGGGCTCACGCGGAGCGGGCCGTACTCCATGTTGGTCGAGTATATGTTGACCGTGAGGCCGTACGAATAATCGTAGGCATTGAACCACCCGCCGATCTCATCCATGCTGGAGTCGAGGCGCTTTTTGAAGGAAGCGAGGTCGTTGGTGCCGACGCTTGCGAGCATGTCTGTCATGATGCGCTGCTCGTGTATGTTGTCTCCGGCATCCTCGCCCTTGGTATCCTGGGCGTTGGTCATGAAGGCGGTGATCATGGAAGACATGTCGGCCGTCTCTGACTGTATGGTGAGAGGATAGGACGAAAGCGTGTCCTCCTCGAGCTTGTCTATATACTTTTGGAAGCCGTTCGATACGGATAGTATCAGGGCGATGCCGATGATGCCGATACTGCCGGCAAAGGCCGTGAGCAGAGTCCTGGCCTTTTTGGTCATCAGGTTGTTGAGCGAGAGGTGGAGTGCAGTCGCCATCGACATGGATTTATTGCGGCGTCTGCGCGCACGTCTGCTTTTGGTGGTCCCGGGGACAGGTCCCTGGGCCATTTTGCCCTCAGGGACAGACCCTACGACAAAGTCATCACCGGAAGTGGCCCGGGGGTCTGTCCCCTGAGCCGCAAAGTTGTCACCGGAAGTGGCCCAGGGACCTGTCCCCGGAGCCACTGCGGGCACATAGGGGTTTGAATCGCTGATGACCTGACCGTCGGACAGCCTGACTATGCGTGTCGAGTACTGCTCGGCGAGCTCAGGGTTGTGAGTGACCATGATGACCAGCTTGGTGGCAGAGATGTCCTTGAGGATCTGCATGACCTGAGTGCTGGTCTCGGAATCGAGGGCTCCTGTAGGCTCGTCCGCAAGGATGATATCCGGGTCATTGATCAGGGCGCGGGCGATAGCCACACGCTGGACCTGGCCACCGGACATCTCCGCCGGCCTTTTGTTGATCTGATCGCCGAGACCTACCTGCTCGAGCGCCTTGACAGCGCGGCTGCGCCTCTCCTCGGCGGATACACCGGAGAGGGTGAGGGCGAGCTCGACGTTGGAGAGCACCGTCTGGTGGGATATTAAGTTGTAACTCTGGAATACAAAGCCGATCGAGTCGTTCCTGTATGCGTCCCAGTCGGCGTCCCTGTACTCCTTGGTGCTGATCCCGTCAATCACAAGATCGCCGTCGCTGTACTGGTCGAGACCTCCGAGTATATTGAGCATGGTGGTCTTGCCGCAGCCTGACGGCCCGAGTATGGACACGAACTCGCTTCTCCTGAAGGCGAGGTCGATGCCCCTGAGAGCCCTTACTATCTCGGCTCCCGTTCTGTATTCTTTTGAGATGTTTTTAAGTTCAAGCATTTGATGAGAGTATACATCATTTATCCCGTAAGTTCTATAACAGAATATACCGGAGTTATGTTAGAATAGCTGTGTATGTGGGTCTGCTTTATGGCAGGTGTAGAGGGTACTGAAGTCCACAGGGAAAGCAATAATGACGATCATAATAGACATAATGATATTCGCCGGAGCCGCACTGATGGTGTGGAACATCCTGCGATATTACAGCTACATGAAATCCACTATTGACTACGGTGAATGGGAGGGCAATAATGCCACTCTTATAGTGCCGCTTATCCTGCTGGTCATGTTCCTGCTCGGCTACGTGGTAGTAGGGGCCCTGGGGACCTCCAACATCATCATGGCGGGCATACTCTTTGGAGGCAGCATCTTTGTAGCCATCATAGTGAGGACTCTCAGGATCACCACAAAGCGTATCATCGAGACCAGCACGCTCAAGGCGGAGCTGATGGCCTCGGAGGAGAGCAACCGGGCCAAGACCGCCTTCCTATCCAATATGAGCCATGAGATCAGGACCCCGATAAATGCCGTCATAGGCATAGACACGCTTGCGCTCAAAGATCCGGATCTCAAGCCGGAGACGCGCGAGCAGTTCCAAAAGATAGGTGCGAGCGCAAAGCATCTGCTCGGGCTCATCAACGATGTGCTCGACATGAGCCGCATAGAGTCGGGACAGATGCCGCTCAGACACGAAGTCTTCTCACTGGATGAGGTGCTCGACAAGGTAGGGAGCATCATACAAAGCCAGTGCATCGACAAGGGGCTGACCTTCGAACAGGAAGTGCACGGAGACAGCTCGCGGCACTTCATGGGTGATGGCATGAAGCTCAGTCAGGTGCTCATCAATATACTCGGCAACGCGGTGAAGTTCACCCCGCAGGGAGGCAAGGTCAGCTTTATCACAGAGGAGGAGCCTCTGGACGACGGATTCGTCAGCAGCGTGAGGTTCACCATCAGCGATACCGGCGTGGGTATGGACAAGGAGTACATACCTAAGTTATTCGACGCCTTCACACAGGAGGACGATACCTCGACCAACAGGTACGGCGGATCCGGACTCGGCATGGCGATCACCAAAAACATCGTAGATATGATGGGAGGCACGATCAATGTGACGAGCGTCAAGGGCGAGGGTACGACATTCTACCTGAGTATGCATTTCGATGTGGCTGACGCGGAGGAGGCGGATGCTGCCGCCGGAAAGGGAGCTGCCGAGGAGCTCCTCGCGACCCTTGAGGGACGGAGAGTGCTCTTTGCGGAGGATGTTGAGATCAATGCCGAGATACTCGCGGATATACTCGCACTGGAGGGCGTCGAATCACGGCATGCCTCCAATGGCAGAGAGATCGTCGAATTATTTGAAGCGAGCGAGCCGGGTCATTATGACGCGATACTCATGGATATGAGAATGCCTGTCATGGATGGACTCGAAGCGACGCGTGCGATACGCGGTCTCGACAGATATGATGCGAAGAAGATACCGGTGATCGCCCTTACGGCGAACGCATACGAGGATGACGCAAAGCGCTGCGAAGAGGCGGGCATGAACGCCCACCTCCTGAAGCCGGTGGATCCGGACGTGCTCGCGGCGACGCTTGCGCGCTTCATACGCGAGACAGAGGAGTAGCAGACAGATGATCCGATCAGGAGAACTGTACAGAAAACCGCTTGTGCTGGTAGTCGATGATCAGGAGATCAACAGTCTCGCGGCCATGGTCGGAGTGATAACCGAGGAATACCGCCCGGAGACCGGGAGAAGGCTCAGCGATGCGGAGGTAAAGGCGAAGCTCGAAGATGTATACGCTGCGTTCGACAAGACGATAGCGGGTATCAGAGAATACCAGACGATATAAAAAAAGAAAGGCAGAGAACGAATCAAGATGGATCACAAATGGACACTGAATGAAAAAGGTAAGATAGTTTTCCCGGTACCGGACAAGGTAAAGATACCGTGGGACAAGAGCAGGGGCGAGCTGCCGCTGACGATAGAATACTTCAACGGCACTATGTACGAAAAGGTGGAGGCGACAGCCAAAAAGCACCCTCTGTCGGTAGCCATGGACTTCATGGGTAAACACATAAGCTACAAGTACATGGTCGATCAGATCAATACATGTGCGAAGTCCCTCAAGGTGCTCGGGATACGGGAGAACGACAGGGTCACCATCGCGATGCCGAACTGCCCGCAGGCTATCTACATGCTCTATGCGGTCAATCTGGTTGGAGGTATCGCAAATATGATACATCCGCTCTCGGCCGAAAAGGAGATCGAGAACTACCTTAATATGTCGGGCTCGGTCATGGTCATCACCCTCGACCAGTTCTATCACAAGATCGAAGCCATCAGAAAGAATACCAAGATACAGAACGTCATCATCGCCCGCATCAAGGACGAGCTGACAAGACCGATCAAGGTCGGCTACATGCTGACCGAGGGCCGCAAGATACAAAAGATACCGAGAGACGCTCCTGTATTCCAGTGGCCGGAGTTCATGAAGCTCGGCAGACACTGCGGCTACGAATACAAGGTCAAAAGACAGCCTGATGATCCGGCTGCCATCCTCTACTCGGGAGGCACGACCGGCACGACCAAGGGCATAGTCCTGACCAATCTCAACTTCAACGCTCTCGGAGAGCAGGTCATAGCCGCCAATCCGATGTTCAAGGTGGGCGACAAGATGCTGGCCGCCATGCCTATATTCCACGGCTTCGGCCTCGGAGTATGCATACATACCATGCTCTCCGGCGGCGGGCGCTGCGTGCTCGTGCCGCGCTTCACGCCTAAGAGCTACGCCAAGCTGATCACAAAGTACAGGTGCAACTTCATCGCCGGAGTTCCGACACTCTTCGAAGCTCTTCTGAGACTGCCTTCGATGAGCGGCAAGGATCTCTCCTGCCTCAAGGGAGTCTTCTCCGGAGGCGACTCGCTTACGCCTGAGCTCAAAAAGAAGTTCGATGCCTTTATCGCGGATCACAAGGGCACGATACAGGTGCGCGAGGGCTACGGCACCACGGAGTGCGTAACGGCCTCATGCCTGACTCCGCCGCAGTTCCACAAGGAGGGCAGCATAGGCATCCCGTTCCCTGACACTTATTACAAGATCGTAAAGCCGGGCACGGCAGAGGAAGTCACGTACGGCGAGGAGGGCGAGATACTGCTCGCGGGTCCGTCCGTGATGCAGGGCTACCTCGATATGCCTGAGGAGACCGCCGAGACGATCAGAGAACACGAAGACGGACTCAGATGGGTATACACGGGAGACCTCGGCCTGATGGACGATGAGGGCTTCATATACTTTAAGGGCAGGGCCAAGAGGATGATCGTCTCGTCCGGATACAATATCTATCCGGCACAGCTAGAGAACATCTTTGACGCTCACGAAAAGGTCCAGATGAGCTGCGCGGTAGGAGTGCCTGACAGCTACAGGATGCAAAAGGTCAAGATGTTCATCATGCCAAAAAAGGGCGTGAATGCGGGCGAGGAGCTCAAGGAAGAGCTCATGAAATACGGAAGGAAGCACATCGCCAAGTACGCGATGCCTTATGATATAGAGTTCCGCGATGAGCTGCCTAAGACCCTTGTCGGCAAGGTGGCGTACCGCGTGCTCGAGGAAGAGGAAGCGGCCAAATACAAGGCCGAGCAGGAGGCCGCAGAGGCGGCCGGGACTGCTGAGACTGCGGCGGCAGAGACTAAGGGTAAGAAGAGTTCAAAGAAATAAGCATGGAGAGACAGGACAGAGGGCTCGCGTGGATGCTCCAATATGAGAATATAGCCTGGTATGAGGACGGCGTCGTCAGGATACTCGACAGACGCGTCTATCCTGTTGAGGTGACCAAAGTGGAGTGCCGCACTCACGGGGAGGTTGCGCAGGCCATAAAGGACATGGTCACGCAGAGCGCGGGGCCTTATGTGGCGGCTTCGATGGGCATGGCTCTTGCGGCTTACGAGTGCAGGGGCAGGAGCGAGGCTGAGCAGCTTGAGTTCCTTGAGAAGGCATCGTACACGATCTCGCATGCCAGACCAACCACCACATGGCGCATGGAGAGGATCACGACGTCCTGCCTTGAGGTCGCAAAAAAGGTATTTGCTGCGGGCGGAGATGATGCGTCGGAGGCAATCAGGGAATTCTCCATAGAGCAGAACAATACGAGATATGCAGGGATAGGCAAGGTCGGCAAACATCTGGCTGCGCTCTTCCCGGATCACGGCGCTGTCATGACGCAGTGCTTCGCCGAGACCATAGTCGGGCAGATGCTAAAGGAGGCAAGGCTGCAGGGCAAGGACATCAGGCTGTACTGCCCGGAGACGAGGCCTTTCTTCCAGGGCTCCAGGCTGACGGCGACGGTCTGCCATGACATGGGGTTTGATGTGACCGTCATTACGGACAATATGCCGGCTGCTGTCATGAAGAACGAAGGGATAGACCTATTCACATCGGCGGCCGATGTCATATGCGTGGACGGACATGTGGTCAACAAGGTAGGGACATACCAGATCGCGATAGCGGCCAGGTATCACGGGATACCGTACTATGTATCCGGCACTCCGGATAAGGGGCACCCTACTGTGGATACGGTAAAGATAGAGATGAGGAATGCCTCGGATGTGCTCATGGCGATGGGGCATCCGACGGCCAATCAGGAGGTAAAGGGTTATTATCCGGCCTTCGATATAACTCCGCCGGAACTCGTGACGGGCGTAGTGACAGACAGAGGGGTGTACAGCGCCGACAGACTCAATGAGTATGACACCGGAGACGGAGAATTCCTGGTCTAATTACGGCCTGGTCCGTCCGGACCGGAGTCCGCGTCTGAGTCAATGGCCGCGGCTGCATCGCGGCGGGCGGCGCGATCTGCTATCAGGGCAGGCACGAGTATGGAAACGAGTATGAGGAATGACCCCAGCAGCATCGACGGGGTCATTTTTTCGTGCAGGAAGATGACACCGAGCACTGCGGCGGTCAGAGGGTTGAATATGGCCAGTATGCCGGCTCTCTCAGGAGTGATGTACTTCTGGCCGAAAGGCTGTATGGTGAAGCCGACGCAGCTGCAGATGACGGCGAGCGCGAAGACGGCTCCCCACTCTGTGCCGGACTGCGGCAGCCTGATCTCCTCAAAGATAAAGGCTCCGATGTAGGCGAATATCGCGATGAACAGAAGCTGATATATGGATACTGTCATAAGATCGTCGTGCTTGGCGGCCGTGTCCGTGACAAGCACCGAGAGCGAGTACCAGAAGGTACCGAAGAGTACGAGCAGCTCGCCCGAAGTGAAGCCGATCCTGTCGCCCTTGAGCGTCAGGAAACCGACTCCTATGATCGCCAGTATGGCCGAGAACACGGTCATGCGGTCAGGGAGCTTTTTGTAGACAATGCCTGTGACTGCAGGGACCATTACGACTACCATGCCCTCGAGGAAGGCCGTGACTGATGACGGCGTGGTCTTGAGGCCGAGGAGCTCGAAGAGCATCGCAAAGAAGAAGGTGATGCCGATGAGAGCGCAGTGGAGCAGCGTCTTTGCATCGACCTTGGTGATGTTCCTGCGGAAGAGGAAGGCGATGATGATGAACGCGATGGTGAACCTGATCGCAATGGTCAGGAATGGTCCCATCGTGCGCATGGCTATCGTCGCAAAGAGAAGAGAGCTCGCTCTTAGAGCAAGTGCCAAACCAACGAGGAATTCTCCTCTTCTTTCGTTCATCTCTATCCCTTTGAATTCCATGGAAGACATTTTATTACAGTCGAAGGGAGTGTTCAATCGGTGGTTTACATTTAAATGCAAACATGCCGGGAATTATTAAAAATCTGTTAAGAGTGAGCATTAAAGATTGTAAAGGAAAGTTTACAGTATTATGTAAAGAGTTATACTTACAAGCGTAAGATCACAGGGGCGATAATGCCCTGACGGCGGGGGTGAGACCCGCGGACAAGGAAGGAAAGCAATGGCAAAAGTAGATATCTTCTCCGGTTTCCTCGGAGCAGGCAAAACGACACTTATCAAGAAGCTCATATCCGAAGGTTATGAGACAAAGAACATAGTCCTTATCGAGAACGAATTCGGCGAGATCGGAGTCGACACGGGATTCTTAAGAGAGTCAGGCGTACACATCAACGAGATGGTTGCGGGCTGCATCTGCTGCACCCTGGTCGGAGACTTCGGCAAGGCTCTGGGAGAGGTCATCGAGCAGTATGACCCTGACAGGATACTCATCGAGCCTTCGGGCGTCGGCAAGCTCTCGGACGTCATCATCGCGGTACAGGACCTCGACAATGACAAGATCGAACTCAACGGCTTCACGACTGTCGTTGATGCCAAGAGATACAGGATGTACATGGAGAACTTTGGCGAGTTCTTTGCCAATCAGGTAGAACATGCCAGCTCGATATTCCTCTCGCACCAGCAGGGGATGAGCGCGGAGGAACTCGACAGCGTCGTAGCTGACATCCGCAAGCTCAACAAGACCGCGCAGGTAGTGACAACGGACTGGGATCAGCTCTCAGGGGCCAAGATGCTCGAGGTGATGGAGTCTGACAAGACCCTCAACGCAGAGCTCGACAAGCTCAGAGCGGAAGCCTACGAGGAGCTCGAGGCTCACGAGCATGAGCACGATCATGATCACGAGCATCATCATCACCACCATCACGACGATGAGGAGCATGAGAGCTGCCACCATCATGACCACGATCATGAACATCATCACCACCACGATGATGACGAAGAGCACGAGTGCGGATGCGGGCACCACCACCATCATCACCATCACCACGGCCACGATGCCGATGAGGTATTCGACGAAGTCGGGGCTCAGACGAGCAACAAATACACCAGAGCTGAGATTGAGGAGATCATCGACAGCCTCGATGAGTGCGGAGAGATACTCAGAGCCAAGGGCCTCGTAGAGAACGCCGAGGGCGGATGGATAGAATTCGACTACGTCCCGGGTGAGGGCGAGATCAGAGACACGGAAGCTGAGGCCACGGGAATGGTCGCAGTCATCGGAACAAGACTCAACAAAGACAAGCTTAAGGAATTATTCAGATTATCATGACAGACAAACCTGTATACCTGTTCACCGGATTCCTCGGTGCAGGCAAAACATCATTCATAAAAGAGACCCTCGAGAACCACGAGTTCGGAGATGACGGCAGGACTCTCCTGCTGATCTGCGAGAACGGCGAGGTCGACTACGAGCCGGAGAAGTTCGTAGGCCCGGGAGTGACGGTGGAGCGAATCAAAAGCGAGGCCGAGCTCAACGAGGTGAACCTCGGAAGGTTCGAGCACAGAGGAAACTTCGACAGAGTCGTTGTAGAGTACAACGGCATGTGGGAAGTCCAGAAGCTCTTTGCAGCCATGCCGCGCAACTGGCTCATCGCTCAGGAAATGGCTCTCTTCGACGCGAAGACCTTCCTGATGTACAACCAGAACATGCGTCAGCTGTGCTTCAACAAGATGCAGACTGCGGACATGGTCGTGTTCAACAGATGCGAGAAGGGATTCGACAAGATGCCTTACCACAAGGAGGTAAGGATCGCAAACCGCAGATCCCTCATCGTGTACGAGTACGGACCAGACGACATTGAGCCGGACGACATAATCGATCCTCTCCCGTACGACATGAACGCTTCGCAGATCGAGATCGAAGACGAGTGGTACGCGGAGTGGTACAGGGACATCAACGAGAACGAAGACGACTACGACGGCAAGACCTTCATAGTGAAGGGCAGGGTAGCGCTCTCGGACGAACTCCCGGAAGGGCAGTTCGCATTCGGAAGACACGTGATGACCTGCTGCGAGGCAGACATACAGTTTGCCGGACTTCTGGCCTACTACTCAGGATCTGAGACTCTGAGCGTAGGCGACTGGGTGAAGATTACAGCCAAGGTGCGGGTTGAGTACACCGAGGCATACAAGGAGAAGGGCCCTGTGCTCTACATAAAGAAACTTGAAAAGACCGAGGCATGTGAGCCGGAGGTCGCAACATTTTAGGAAAGAGGGGACCAGAAATGAACAGGAAGCCTAAGAACGGACTCAAAAGATTCGCATCCGGACTTCTGATAATGGCAATGACAATCGGCCTGGCATCGGGCTTCGGCTTTGTCGGGGAATCTTCATATGCGGGCGACTTCGGATCGGGAAGCCCATACAGCAGCACCGGCAGATCGACCTACTACCACAACGGCAGATACGCAAGCAGCGTGCTTGTCAACGGTGTGGACATCTCCGACTGGCAGTCCAAGAACTGCGACTTCGGAGCAGCCAGGAACGCCGGCGTTGACTTCGCGATCATGAGAGTAACATGGAGCGGATACGGCAGAGGTACGCTCAAGACACGTACTGACGACAACTTCGCATACCAGTACAGCAATGCTAAGGCCAACGGAGTCATGACGGGCGTATACGTATTCTCGCAGGCGACCAACGTGACCGAGGCTGTCCAGGAAGCCAACTTCGCGATCAACAGACTGAGAGCTCTCGGCATCGGACCTAAGGACCTTCAGCTGCCTGTATACATGGACTATGAATTCGCAGGAGGGATCCTCGGCAGGATGTACGGTCTCAAGAGGACGGCGGCTTCTAACGCGGCGGCAGCATTCTGCAACACGATCAAGTCGGCCGGCTACACTCCGGGCATCTACGCAAGCACGGACTTCTTCAACAAATACATCGATACTTCCCAGCTCGCTGCCGATGTTGACCTGTGGTGCGCACAGTACTACAGCAGATGCCAGTACGGCGGCAATTACAGCAAGTGGCAGTACTCCAGCAGTGCCAAGATCGACGGCATGCTCTCGTATCTCGGATTCAAGGGCAGCATCGACGCGGACTTCTGGTATATCAACAAGAACGTGAACGGCAGACCGCAGACTACGATCCAGGGCAGGAACGTCCTGAGCGTAGCGGAGGCCAAGAATCCTCACTTCAGGATCACCTATAACGGTCAGACTCTCCAGGAGGGAGTGCACTATAACGTCGGAACTATCAGGACCAACAAGACCGGTCAGGGCTACGCGTACATCAAGGGTATCGCGGCAGGCGGCTGGTCCGGATACGCGCTTGTCCCTCTGACTGTAGCGGGATCATCGAGCGGAGACGCCAACCAGAACCTCAACGGCGTGAGCGCCAACTATCTGACAGCAGGCGCAGGCGGGATGTCCGCATACGACGCTCCGGCGGCGGTCAACATCTCGGTACCTAAGACCAAGATCAGATCGCTCAACGGCAAGAAGAAGGCCTTCAAGATAAAGGTATCCAAGAAGAGCAAGAGCAGCGTAAGCGGTTACGAGGTCAGGTACAGCCGCAGGAAGGACATGAAGGAAAGCGACATCAAGACTGTCGGCACCAAGTACAACAAGACCTCAAAGAAGATCTCGACCAATGCCAGGAAGAGAAATTACTGGGTACAGGTAAGATGCTACAGAGATTACGCCGGCGTCAGGTACTACTCAAAATGGAGCGCCAAGAAGAAAGTAAGAGTCAGATAGTGAACCGATAATGGTTACCGGACAGGGGAGCGGTCAAGCCGAACTCCCCTGTTTTATTGCTGCGGTGCGGACGGAAAGAGCAAAATGAGGCGATTGTCCGCACCGGAGGATTGAAATGAGGTCAAAACGGTGCGGACCGAAGGCCCCAAATGGGGTGAATGTCCGCACCGGAACGTGCAGACAGCGGGCAAGCGCGGCAATGAAAAAACGACTCTGGACACGTTGAACCCCATCAACCTGTACATAGCCGTTTCTTCAAAGCACTATCTCATATCGAGTTTGGTTTGACTCTCCCCGTAGACCGGAGAGTCTGTAAGTGTCACTCGCAAACATACTCTTTCGAGTTGAACTGACAGCCTGCATGAACAACACTTAGTATATCCAGATTGTATTGCGATTCGGACAAGGATGTTATAATATTGTTGCGAATAATATAAATAAGTTACGAAAAGGTTTACGATATGAGCCGGTAGTTTAACACTTCGTGCATAGCAAAAATCGCTCAAGGCCTTGCAACGCCTTGTTTTTTATTGTCAAATTTTT
>SVCQ01000036.1 GCA_015058275.1 Clostridiales bacterium | reverse complement strand
TGACCCGCCACTGACGATCGAATATGGAACCCGCCGCCTACTCCGTTGAGGCGGGGGACATCCGGCGTCTGTTATTCTTCCAGATCAGTGTGCACGACATTTGAATTCTCGAGCATCCGTCTGTGCTCATCCTCCGCCTGCCTCAGCACAGCGCCAAGACCGTCCAGCGCATCAAAAGGCGCGAACTGCTTGGCCCTCTGAGACCTCGGCATCTTCGGTCTGTCCGACGCCGGCCTCTGCCTGTTTTGTTTATCTCTGTTATCTTCCATTTTTGTTCCTATACCTGCTCTGCTTTAACAGATCGCCGGTGCCGTCCGTTACGGGATCTCTCCAATCCGGTCCGGCCCTTTTCCCTTCTATTCTATTCACGGTGGCCTCCGACCTGATGGTTCCTCTCTCTGGTCGTCGCAGCGTCCTCGAGGTCCATGCCCCTGAACATCGCGTCCTTGCCGTACTTGCTGCGGATATTGTTGACGGTCTCCTGCAGCGCTGCGTCCCTCTTCATCCGGGCGCTCCTCTCTGCGACCGGGTCGTTCATCCCGGCCTTCCTCTTCTGCCCTCTCGTCGCGCCCTCTTCATCAGCCTCCGCATCGGCGAGATCAAAGATCGTCATCTGACGTTCCTCCGCCTTGGCCTTTATATTATTGAAGTTGACGAACATCCTGCGCACAGGATACGACGCCTCGGTGATCCTGTCGTAGAGATCCGCCACCGCCGGTATGATGATGGTCGAAGCATCCGTCATCACGGTGAACGATACAGACCCTCTGGCCATCGGGACCTTGAGGGCATTTGAGTAACCCACCAGTATGGAGACGTTCGGCGTCGCCATGCCGGCAGCCGTCAGTTCGTGGCACAGAAGCTCCGTCATCTCCTTGATGATGATCCTCCCCTCATCCTTGCTATAGTCCCTCATCAGCACCTGGCCGCGAGAGAGCGAGTGGCTCTTGTTTTTGTATCCCTTTATGTCCGACATCTCAGTCGGCTCTATCCCATACGCATGATCGATCAGGAGCTCCGCATCGATGCCGAACATCCTGTACATCAGGTCTTCGTCGGCTTCGGCAATGCCCCGCATCGTCGTGATGCCTATGCGCTCGAGCTTGTCCTGCGTCCTCCTGCCAATCCGCCAGAAATCGCTGAGCGGCCTGTAGTCCCAGAGCCGGTCCTTGTAGGCCTCCTCATCGAGCACTCCGATGAAGTCATCTGCATGCTTGGCGATTATATCCATGGCGATCTTGGCCAGATACATGTTGGATCCGACGCCCGCGGTCGCCCTGACACCTATCCTGTCATAGACCTCGCCCATCAGAAGCTCCGCCATCTGCTTCGGGTCGCAGCCGTACCGCTTGAGATACTTCGTGACGTCGATGAAGACCTCGTCAATCGAGTATACGTGCATGTCCTCAGGCGCTATGTAGTCGAGATACACTTTGTATATCTCTGCGGCGTATTCCAGGTAGAGCTGCATCCTCGGCGGCGCCATTATGTATTCAAAGCTCTTTGGTATCTCAAAGACTCTGGCTCGCCCGCTCACGCCCCTCGCCTTGAGGGACGGCGACACAGCCAGGCATATCGTCTTCTCGGTCCTTGTCGGATCGGCCACCACGAGGTCGGTCGTCATCGGATCGAGCCCGCGCTCCACGCATTCGACGGAAGCGTAAAAGGACTTGAGGTCTATGCAGACATACGAACTCTCCCAGCTGCCGTAATCAAACGCCATACTTCCTCCTGTATTCGACAGGTGTCATGCCCTCCGAATCAGTAAAGTTCTTTGTAAAGTAGCTCTGCGAGCAGAAGGCAAGCCTGTCCGCTATGGTCGCTACATTGAGATCGGTATCGCGCAGCATCCTCTTGGCCTCGAGCATCCTCTCGTTCATTATGAACTCGCTGAGGGTTATGCCGAGCTCCTCCTTGAATATGGCCGAAGCATACGTCCTGCTGAGATTGACGTGCTCCGCTATCTGAGCGAGCTCTATCTTCTCGGTCAGGTGCTCCTCTATATATGTCATCATCTTGATGAGTCTCGGCGAATACTTCTTCTCGCGGATGAGGTACTTCATCTTGACGGCGTAGTTGTGAGCCATGCCGTGAACCAGGTCGTACAGATCCGGCAGAGCCACTGCATTGTCGAATTCCTTTATAAACTCATCACGGATATCGTATGCGACCATGTCCAGAAGCCCCGCCTGTATCGCGACTATGCACATCTCTGAAGCGGCGCATACCGACTCGTAATACATCTTCTCCATGGCCTCGCTGTACGTCCCGCATCTGTTGAACAGCGCAGTCGGGTACTCATAATTTTTTTGAGACAGGGCGGCTATCGTATCCGCATCGCCTTTTATGATCGCATCAAAGTAAGGCTTCTTACGCATGTAAGGCAGATATACCTGATTCCTCCTCGTCCTGCTGAGTACCATATTGGCCGTCTTCCTGTTACCCGTGTTATTGCTGATTTCGCTCATATCGTAAACCTTTTCGTAACTTATTTATATTATTCGCAACAATATTATAACATCCTTGTCCGAATCGCAATACAATCCCATCTTTAACAGTTGGGAAGACGTAAATAGCCGGAACTCTTGCAATTTCAAGGGCCCCGGCTTTTTGCA
>SVCQ01000017.1 GCA_015058275.1 Clostridiales bacterium | reverse complement strand
CTTGTGATTGCTGCTGTAAGAGTTGTCTTACCGTGGTCAACGTGGCCGATTGTACCGATGTTGATATGCGGTTTGGTTCTTTCGTATTTCTGCTTAGCCATTTTTATCTCCTTATTGATATAGAAAATAAATAGTGTTTAGTTTGCTTTGTAATGATCGCCTACTTGGTGATCTTGTCCGCAAGGGACTCCGGAAGACGCTCGAAGTGGTCGAACTGCATGACGTAAACGCCTCTGCCCTGTGTCCTCGACCTGAGGTCTGTCGCATATCCGAACATTTCGGACAGCGGTACGAAGCCTCTTATAACTGCTGCACCGTTCTCGATGTCGGAGCCCTCGATCCTTCCTCTTCTGGAGCTGATGTCGCCGATGACATCACCCATGTAGTTGTCAGGAACGGTAACTTCGACCTTGAATATAGGCTCGAGCAGTACAGGCTTAGCCTTCATTACTGCCTCTTTAAATGCTTTGGATCCGGCGACCTTGAATGCCATATCCGAAGAGTCTACTTCGTGGTACGAACCATCGTAGAGCTCGACTCCGACGTCTACTACATTGTAGCCTGCCAGAGGTCCTGCCTGCATGGCTTCCTCGATACCCTCCTGTACCTTCGGTATGTATTCCTTAGGAATAGCACCGCCGACGATGGAGTTCTTGAATTCGAAGCCTGCGCCCGGCTCTCTCGGATAGAGCTTGATCTTGACGTGAGCGTACTGTCCGCTTCCGCCTGTCTGCTTGGCATGCTTGCAGTCCACATCGGCAGTTGAAGTAACAGTCTCCTTGTAGGATACCTGCGGCTTACCGACGTTAGCCTCTACCTTGAATTCTCTGAGAAGCCTGTCGACGATGATCTCCAGGTGGAGCTCGCCCATGCCGGCGATGATGGTCTGACCTGTATCAGGGTTGGTGTATGTCCTGAATGTAGGGTCCTCCTCTGCCAGCTTGGAAAGTGCGATACCCATCTTTTCCTGGCCGATCTTGGTCTTCGGCTCGATCGCGATCTCGATGACCGGATCAGGGAATTCCATGGATTCGAGCACTATAGGTGCCTTCTGGTCGCAGAGAGTGTCGCCTGTTGTGGTGAACTTAAGTCCGACCGCTGCAGCGATGTCTCCGGAATAAACCATGTCGATCTCGTCCCTGTGGTTGGCGTGCATCTGGAGGATACGTCCGATCCTCTCCTTGCGGTCCTTTGTCGCATTGTATACGTGCGAACCGGACTCAAGGGTACCGGAGTAAACTCTGAAGAATGCGAGCTTGCCCACATAAGGGTCAGCCATGATCTTGAAGGCGAGTGCAGCGAACGGCTCCTTGTCGGATGCAGGTCTATCCTCTTCCTTCTTGGTGTATGGGTTGACTCCCTTGATAGCCGGGATATCGAGAGGCGACGGCATGTAATCCACAACTCCGTCGAGCATCAGCTGAACGCCCTTGTTCTTATAAGCTGATCCGCAGAATACCGGATACATATTGCCCTTGATCGTCTCCTGACGGATGACTCTCTTGATGTCCTTCTCAGGGATCTCCTCACCCTCGAGGTACATCATCATGAGTTCCTCGTCGCACTCGGCTACGGACTCGAGCATCTTGTCTCTCCACGCCTTGGCCTCTTCGAGCATATCCTCAGGGATATCCTTCTCGTCGAAAGCCTTACCGAGGTCGTCTTCGTGGTAGATCTCGGCCTTCATCTTGATGAGGTCGATGATACCGATGAAGTCGGACTCGGAGCCGATTGGCAGCTGAACTGCTACGGCATTGGCCTTGAGCCTGTCGTGGATCATATCGAGAACGTGGAAGTAATTGGCACCGAGGATGTCCATCTTGTTGACGAAGATCATTCTAGGAACTCCGTACTTCTCGGCCTGTCTCCAGACTGTCTCACTCTGAGGCTCGACACCGCCCTTGGCGCAGAGCACCATTACGGCTCCGTCGAGAACTCTGAGGGATCTCTCGACCTCAACTGTGAAGTCTACGTGTCCCGGAGTGTCGATGATGTTGATCCTTGTGTCCTTCCACTGTGCAGTAGTAGCGGCGGAAGTAATGGTGATTCCGCGTTCCTGCTCCTGCTCCATCCAGTCCATGGTAGCAGCGCCTTCGTGAGTCTCTCCGAGTTTGTGAGTTCTGCCTGTATAGAACAGAATTCTCTCTGTCGTAGTAGTCTTGCCGGCGTCGATGTGTGCCATGATTCCGATGTTGCGGGTCTTTTCAAGACTGAATTTCCTGCCCATTATTTCCTCCTTTCTACCGTGATTACATTTAGATGTAACATGTGTAAATAACCTTCAAATTATTATTGTTGATAACGGCTCGTGTGCAGCTGCTCTGTCTGCGCCTTTTGGCTTGACACTCGCAGGCACACTGCGTAAAGGATTTTCCATGACTCTGTCTTCGCTGGCGCTCGCCAGTCGTCAGGACAAATCCTCTTAGAATCTGAAGTGTGCGAATGCCTTGTTGGCCTCGGCCATCTTGTGGGTATCTTCCTTCTTCTTTACGGAAGATCCTGTGTTGTTGGCTGCATCCATGAGCTCAGCTGCGAGTCTCTCCGCCATGGTTCTCTCGCCTCTTGCTCTTGTGTAGTTAGTCAGCCATCTGATGCCCAGGGTCTGTCTTCTCTCAGGTCTTACCTCGATAGGTACCTGATAGTTCGCACCACCGATTCTTCTAGCTTTAACTTCGAGTACAGGCATGATGTTGTTCATTGCCTTCTCAAATACCTCAAGAGGTTCCTCGCCTGTCTTCTCCTTGATGGTATCAAACGCATCATAGACGATAGTCTGCGCAACGCCCTTCTTGCCGTCGAGCATGATGCTGTTGATCAGCTTGGCAACTACGACGCTGCCGTAGACAGGATCAGGAAGAACCTCTCTCTTAGGTGTGTTACCTTTTCTTGGCACTTCTCTTCCCTCCTTGTAAATTCAGGTCGGTACTCGTTAGCAGTACTGCGATTTTCTTCAGACGGAAGATTCATCCGCCTTACTCGCATCACTGCTCCCGCGGCGCTCTCTATGTGAATAAAGATTGCCTACAGTACATATTAACGTATTATCTGTGCACTCACTCTCCTCCTTGCGGCAACGCCGCTTCGCGCCGAAGGCGTATATAAATCAGAAGAGAGACTTTATCGGAGGGGCACCGCCCCCGAAGATCAAGGTTTTCGTCCTTACGCCAGCCGTGAATTGCACCCTCGCTTTGCTTCGGGCAATTCTGGCATCGGACTTTCCATGACTCTGGCTTCACTTCGTTTGCCAGTCGTCAGGACAAGTCTCGAAACGGCGTATGGATCAGCAGAAAACCTTACTTTTTCTTAGGCTTCTTTGCTCCGTACTTGGAACGGCCCTGTCCACGGTCTGCAACGCCGGAAGCGTCTAGTGTACCTCTGATGATGTGATATCTAACACCAGGAAGGTCCTTGACTCTGCCGCCTCTTACGAGAACAACGCTGTGCTCCTGCAGGTTGTGGCCAATACCAGGAATGTAAGCAGTAACTTCCATTCCGTTGGTCAGACGTACTCTTGCGACTTTTCTAAGAGCTGAATTCGGCTTCTTAGGTGTGACAGTCTTGACTGCTACGCAAACGCCTCTCTTCTGAGGGGAGTTAACGTCGGTAAGAGTCTTGCGAAGTGTGTTCATGTTCTTACCGAGCGCAGGAGCTGTCGACTTCTTGACTGAGCTCTGTCTGCCCTGACGTACTAACTGGTTAATTGTAGGCATTCTTTTCTCCTTTCATAATAGTTGTATTATCCGTTGCCGCCAACTGTGTGAAGGCGCAATCGAACTTGTATATTTTACTAGCAAGCCCCTGATATGTCAACGATTTCCGCCTTTATTTTTGCAGCCTTTCTGCATATCAAAGGGTTGTTGACGTTTTTGCGGGCGGATCCGCTGATCCGGCGTCAACTCCGGGCCCAAAACGGAGCGGATCCCGGCCCGGCCGGCCGCAAAAAGAACGGAGCGCTGTATATCGCGCTCCGTTCTCAGTATCTGGTTACAGATTATTCGATGATCGCTACTTCGCCGTAGACTTTGATTTCCTCTTCGCCTTCAGGCGCAACGTTCATCTCTTCGAGACCCTCGATGTGGATCTCTTCGTCTTCTCTGCCGTTTACGAACGCGTCGTATTCGCCGTAGTCGACTTCGACTTCGCCATATCTCTTCATGCCGGTACCGGCAGGTATCAGCTTACCGATCATGACGTTCTCCTTGAGACCTTCGAGTCTGTCAGTCTTGCCCTTGATGGACGCGTCTGTGAGGACTCTTGTGGTCTCCTGGAAGGATGCCGCTGACAGGAACGAGGAAGTGGCAAGAGCAGCCTTGGTGATACCAAGCAGCTGTCTGCCGGCCGTGCATGGCTCGCCGCCTTCCGCCTCGGCCGCCTCGTTGGCAGCTTCGATCTCTCTCCTTGAGTACTGTCCGCCCGGCAGGAGTCTGGTGTCTCCGGACTTCTCAACCTTGTACTTGGACAGCATCTGGCTGACGATGATCTCGATGTGCTTGTCGTTGATGTCTACACCCTGGTTCTTGTACACTCTCTGTACTTCTCTCAGGAGATATTCATATACGCCCTGCACGCCGTTGAGTCTCATGATGTCATGCGGATCGAGCGGTCCCTTGGTGATCTGGTCTCCGGCCTTGACTTCCTGTCCGACCTCGACATTGATCCTTGCTCCGAACGGGATTACGTAGTTCCTCTCGCCGCCCTTCTCCTCGACTACAACGTCAGTCTTGTTGTCCTCTCTAGGCTCGATGGCTGTTACGACTCCGTCACCCTCGCAGATCTCAGCGAGACCCTTAGGCTTACGCGCCTCGAACAGCTCCTCTACTCTAGGAAGACCCTGTGTGATATCCGAACCGGCTACACCACCGGTGTGGAAGGTTCTCATTGTCAGCTGTGTACCCGGCTCACCGATGGACTGGGCTGCGATGATACCTACGGCCTCACCCGGAAGCACCATCCTGCCTGTAGCCATGTTCTTGCCGTAGCACTTAGCGCAGAGTCCGCTTGCGGCCCTGCATGTCATGGCGGATCTGATCTTTACCGTCTCGATTCCGGCGTCCTCGATGACCTTGGCCATGTCGTCGGTGATGTACTCGTTGGCTCCGACGATGACTTCGCCGGTCTTAGGATTGACGACGTCCTCGATGGTGTATCTGCCCGCGATCCTCTGCCAGAGCTTCTCGATCTCCTCCTTGCCGTCTCTGAAGGCTCTAACCTCGATACCCTCGGTCGTACCGCAGTCATCCTCGTTGATGATGATGCTGTGCGAGATATCTACCAGTCTCCTGGTCAGGTATCCGGAGTCGGCTGTTCTCAGAGCCGTATCGGTAAGTCCCTTACGGGCACCGTTGGATGAAATGAAGTACTCCAGTATGGACAGTCCCTCACGGAAGTTGGACTTGATAGGGATCTCTACAGTGTGACCTGTAGCGTTTGCCATCAGTCCTCTCATGCCGCCGATCTGGCTGATCTGGGACTTGTTACCTCTGGCTCCGGAACTGGCCATGATGAACAGGTTGTTCATGCTGCCGAGGTTGTCCATCAGAGCGTCGGCTGTATCCTCTGTAGCCTTACGCCATGTGCTGATGATGCTGTCGTATCTCTCCTTGTCGGACATGAGACCCTTCCTGTAGAGGACCTCGTACTGGTCTACCTTCTTCTCGGCCTCGTTTACGATCTCAGCCTTTGCCTCAGGGATCTCCATATCGGAGATGCTGATCGTTACCGCGCTGATAGTCGAGTAGTGATAGCCTGTGTCCTTGATGTAGTCCAGCATCAGAGCTGTCTCGGTATTGCCGTGAGCCTTAAAGCAAGCGGCGATGATCTTGCCGAGCGCCTTCTTGTCGCAGAGGAAGTCGACCTCGAGCGAGTACGGATCCTTGGATCTGTCGACAAATCCGAGATCCTGCGGAAGTCCCTGGTTAAAGATGAATCTACCTACCGTGGACTCTACCATCTGACCAGGATCGCCTTCGTATGCGAATCTGCGGACCTTGACCTTGGCGTGGATGCCGACAGCGCCTGCATCGTATGCCATGATCATCTCATCGTAGTCGGCGAAGCACTTGCCGTCGCCCTTCTCGGCCGGACGGTTTCTCTCCTCGCTGCCCGGATGAGTCAGGTAGTACGATCCGAGGATCATGTCCTGAGTCGGGACAGTGATAGGCGATCCGTCCTTAGGAGCCAGGATGTTGTTGACCGAGAGCATGAGGAATCTCGCCTCTGCCTGAGCCTCTACCGAGAGAGGTACGTGTACGGCCATCTGGTCTCCGTCGAAGTCGGCGTTGAACGCGGTACATACCAGCGGGTGCAGCTTGATGGCCTTACCCTCTACGAGTACCGGCTCGAATGCCTGGATACCGAGTCTGTGCAGTGTAGGGGCACGGTTGAGGAGTACAGGGTGATCCTTGATGATGTAGTCAAGAACGTCCCAGACCTCAGGGTCTGCTCTCTCTACCATGACTCTTGCCTGCTTTGTGTTCTGAGCGAGATCTCTGTCTGCGAGCTCTCTCATGATGAACGGCTTGAACAGCTCGAGAGCCATCGTCTTAGGAAGTCCGCACTGATAGAACTTCAGGTCCGGTCCTACTACGATTACGGAACGTCCGGAGAAGTCTACTCTCTTACCGAGCAGGTTCTGACGGAACCTTCCCTGCTTACCCTTGAGCATGTCGGACAGGGACTTGAGCTTACGTCCGCCCGCACCCTGTACGGCTCTGCCGCGTCTGCCGTTGTCGATGAGCGCGTCTACAGATTCCTGGAGCATTCTCTTCTCGTTACGGATGATGATGTCCGGAGCACCGAGCTCACCGAGCTTTTTAAGTCTGTTGTTCCTGTTGATGACCCTTCTGTAAAGGTCGTTGAGATCCGAAGTTGCGAATCTGCCGCCGTCGAGCTGGACCATAGGTCTCAGATCAGGCGGAATTACAGGGATAACATCGAGAATCATCCACTCAGGTCTGTTGCCTGACTGCTTGAACGCCTCGATTACCTCAAGGATCTTGACCAGTCTGATCTTCTTCTGGCCGGAAGCCTTCTTGAGCTGCTCTCTGAGCTCCTCAGCTCTGGCGTCTACATCGATGGCCTCGAGAAGCTTTTTGACAGCCTCGGCGCCCATGCCGGCCTCGAAGCTCTTGCCGTAGATCTCGCGTGCCTCGTTGTATTCCTCTTCCTCGATGATCTGCTTGTACTCGAACGGGGTGTCGCCCGGGTCAGTAACTACGTAGGATGCGAAGTACAGGACCTTTTCGAGTTCCTTCGGTGTCATATCCAGTACGAGGCCGATCCTTGAAGGGATGCCCTTGAAGTACCAGATGTGGGATACCGGGGAGACGAGCTGGATGTGTCCCATCCTCTCTCTTCTGACCTTGGCTTTTGTGACCTCTACTCCGCAGTACGGGCAGATGAGTCCTCTGTAACGGATCTTGTTGTACTTACCGCAGCCGCATACCCAGTCCTTTGTAGGTCCGAAGATCCTCTCGCAGAACAGGCCGTCGAACTCCGGCTTGAGTGATCTGTAGTTGATGGTCTCAGGCTTGGTTACCTCGCCGTGCGACCACTCGAGCATGGCCTCTGTGGATGCGAGCTTGATCTGCAGGGACTCAATATTCCTAAGATCCTGGTTATTATCATTAATAATCATGCTTTGAGCCCTCCTTTACTGCTCTTCATCCTCGAACGTCTCGCCGGCCTCGGCTTCTGCCAGGTCTTCGAGGCTGTCCATCTCTACAGCTTCTGTCAGGTCCATATCCGGCTCGGCCGAAGCCATTGCCATGGACTCTACCAGCGAAGAGATAGCGTCGATATCGAGCTCTGCATCGTCCTCAGCCTCAGCCGCATTGATCTCGGCCGCTGCCTCTGCCATTTCGGCATCCTGCTCGAGCTCTCTTCTCTCGCGCTCTGCTCTTCTGTCGTTCTCGCTTATCATCCTGTCGAATGTAAGCGCTCCCTCATACTCGGATGTCTCTCTGATCTTGATCTCGGAATCGTCGCCGGCCTTGGTGCGGATATCCAGAGCGAGTGCCTGGAGCTCCTTGATGAGTACCTTGAACGACTCAGGGATGCCCGGTTCAGGGATGTTGACTCCGTTGATGATGGATTCGTATGTCTTTGTACGTCCGATGATATCGTCGGACTTGACGGTCAGGATCTCCTGGAGAGTGTACGCAGCGCCGTAAGCCTCGAGCGCCCATACCTCCATCTCTCCGAATCTCTGTCCGCCGAACTGAGCCTTACCGCCGAGCGGCTGCTGTGTTACCAGCGAGTACGGGCCCGTCGATCTGGCGTGGATCTTGTCGTCTACCAGGTGGTGGAGCTTGAGCATGTACATGTAGCCGACCGTTACAGGGCTGTCGAAGTACTCGCCCGTACGTCCGTCTCTCAGTCTCAGCTTGCCTGTCTCCGGATAGCCTTCCTCTGTGAGCATTTTGATAACGTCCTTCTCGCTCGCTCCGTCGAATACCGGAGTGGATACGTACCAGCCCTTTGACTTGGCTGCGAGTCCGAGATGGACCTCGAGTACCTGTCCTACGTTCATTCGGGACGGTACGCCCAGAGGGTTGAGCATTACCTGGAGCGGCTCACCGTCCTCTTTGAACGGCATGTCCTCCTGAGGCAGGATCCTGGAGATAACACCCTTGTTACCGTGGCGTCCCGCCATCTTATCGCCGACGTTGATCTTTCTCTTTGTAGCAACGTAGACTCTTACGATCTTGTTTACTCCAGGAGGGAGCTCCTGGCTGTTTGTCTTGTCGAATACTCTGACGTCGATGACGATACCTTCCTCACCGTGCGGCAGCTTGAGGGACGAATCCCTTACTTCCTTGGACTTCTCGCCGAAGATAGCGCGCAGCATCCTGGCTTCAGGTGTGAGGTCTGTCTCGCTCTTAGGAGTCAGCTTGCCGACGAGGATGTCGTTCGACTTGACCTCAGCTCCGATCCTGACGATACCGTCCTCGTCGAGCTCCTTGAGCATGTCCTGAGGCAGGTTCGGGATGTCCCTTGTGATCTCTTCAGGTCCGAGCTTGGTGTCTCTGGCCTCGCACTCGTGCTTCTCGATGTGAAGCGAAGTGAGCACGTCGTCCATGAGCAGTCTCTCGTTGAGTACGATAGCGTCCTCGTAGTTGTAGCCCTCCCAGGTCATGAATCCGATGAGGAGGTTCTTGCCGAGCGAGATCTCTCCCATGCTTGTGGAAGGACCGTCAGCTACGACCTCACCCTCTTCGAGGTGCTCACCGAAGGAGACGATAGGTCTCTGGTTGATGCATGTACCCTGGTTGGAGCGCTTGAACTTGAGCATCTTGTACTCGTCGACTGTGCCGTCATCGTCTCTTGTGACCCTGACGGTGTTGGCGTCAACGAATGTGACTGTACCTGCGTGCTTGCAGAGCACTACAGCGCCGGAGTCGCAGGCTGCCTTGTACTCGATACCTGTTCCGATGTACGGAGCCTCGGTGACGAGCAGAGGAACTGCCTGTCTCTGCATGTTGGATCCCATCAGGGCACGGTTAGCGTCGTCGTTCTCGAGGAACGGGATCATGGCTGTAGCCACGGATACTACCTGCTTAGGGGATACGTCCATGTAGTCGACTTCATTCTTAGGCACCATTGTGATCTCACCCTTGATGCCTCTTACGGCTACCTTGTTGTTGACGAAGTGTCCCTGCTCATCGAGCGGCTCGTTGGCCTGTGCGACGATCATGAGATCCTCGTCGGCCGCAGCCAGATACTCAACGTCAGTTGTAACGACACCCGTCTCCTTGTCTACTCTGCGGTACGGAGTCTCGATGAATCCGTACTCGTTGATGATGCCGTATGTGGTGAGAGATCCGATAAGTCCGATGTTAGGACCTTCAGGAGTCTCGATCGGGCACATACGTCCGTAGTGCGAGTAGTGTACGTCTCTGACCTCCATGCCGGCTCTTTCTCTCGAAAGTCCGCCAGGTCCGAGCGCCGAGAGTCTTCTCTTGTGAGTCAGCTCAGCAAGAGGGTTGTTCTGGTCCATGAACTGCGACAGCTGGGATGATCCGAAGAACTCCTTGATAGCTGCTGTTACAGGACGGATGTTGATGAGCTGCTGAGGAGTCGAGTTCTCAGTAGTCATTCTCTCTCTGATGGTCTTCTCCATTCTGGCGAAGCCGATCCTGCACTGGTTCTGCAGAAGCTCGCCGACCGTCTTGAGCCTTCTGTTGCTGAGGTGGTCGATGTCGTCTGTATCGCCTACGCCGTGTGCAAGGTTGATCAGATAGCTGATCGAAGCGACGATATCCTCAAGGATGATGTGCTTAGGGCTCAGCTCTCTTCTCCTGTTGGCAATGCCCGCCTTGAGCTTGTCCTCGTCTCCGGCTGCCTGGTCGATGATGTCCTTGAGCACAGGATAGAAGACCTTCTCGGACAGCTTGTAAGGAGTGAGGTCGAAGTCGATGTACTTGGCCGGATCAACGAAGTTGTTGCCGATGACCTTAGTGACAACGCCGTCCTCATCATCCTCGCTCTTGCTGTATACGAGCACCGACTTGACGCCTGCATCCTCGATCACCATTGCGAGGGATCTCGAGATCTCTCCGCCCTCCTCAACGAGGACTTCGCCGGTGTTAGGATCGATGACGTCTTCGGCCGCAACTGTGTCCACGAGTCTGTCGTGGAGTCCCAGCTTGCGGTTGTACTTGAATCTGCCGACCTTGGCCAGGTCATAACGCCTCTCATCGAAGAGCAGAGCCATCAGCATGGATCTTGCGTTCTCGACTGTAGGAGGCTCTCCCGGTCTCAGTCTTCTGTAGAGTTCTCTGAGTCCCTCAGCGCTGGTCTTTGTTGTGTCCTTCTCGAGTGTGCGCAGAAGTCTGTCGTCCTCGCCGAAGATGGCGATGATGTCTTCGTTGCTGCTCAGCTGAAGCGCTTCCGGATCGATGATGCCGAGCGCTCTGAGGAAGGAAGTCAGCGGCTGTTTTCTTGTCCTGTCTACTCTTACGTAGAGGATGCCCTGCGAGTCTGTCTCGTACTCGAGCCATGCTCCTCTGTTAGGGATGACCTGCGAGCTGTACAGTTTCTGGTTGGACTTGTCCGTAGCTACGTCATAGTACGGTCCCGGAGAACGTACCATCTGAGTAACGATGGCTCTCTCGGCTCCGTTGTAGACGAAGGTGCCCTTCTCTGTCATGAGAGGGAAATCTCCCATAAATACGTCCTGCTCCTTGATCTCACCGGTCTCGCGGTTGATCAGTCTGACCTTTACGGTCAGCGAAGTGGCGTATGTGGCATCTCTCTCCTTGCACTCCTCCTGATCGTACTTAGGAGTATCGGAGAAATGATAGTCCGCGAATTCCAGACTCAGAGTGTTGGTGGTATCGCGGATAGGAGATACGTCTTCGAGAACCTCTCCGAGGCCCTCTTCGATGAACCACTTGTATGACTTTGTCTGGACATCGATGAGGTTAGGCATTTCGCAGACCTCATTGATCTTGGCAAAGCTCATACGCTCTTTTCTTCCAACTTTTACTGGGGTTGGCATAGATTTGTCTCCTTGTTTACAAAAAAGTACATGCTTTCGGGCCGATTTAACGGCTCTTATTACGCACGAAATGAGCCTCGAAGTACGGGGCTCATTTTATTGCGTGGGTCGGGCCGATATCGCACGGTCCAATTTTTGCGCCGGATTTATGCTCCCCGGCGAGGAGATCTCGTTCTGCGCCAGCTATTAAGCTATTAGGCGACGCAGAGATTTAAAGCCTTGTTCCGATGAGAATCTTCGCCAGACGAGGCGCGCGGAGATCTCGTTCTGCGCCAGCTATTAAGCTATTAGGCGACGCAGAGATTTAAAGCTTTGTTCCGATGAGAATCTTCGCCAGACGAGGCGCGCGAGGAAATCTTGAACGCGCATACACCGAAGTATGTAAGTGAAAGATTTCCGAGCAGCAACAAAGTATGGCGGAGATTATCGAGGAACTACTGGAGTTCGACTACGGCTCCTACAGCCTCAAGTGCTTCCTTCATAGCGTTAGCCTCGTCAGGCAGTGCGCCTTCCTTGACTGTAGCAGGAGCTCCGTCTACGAGTTCCTTTGCTTCCTTCAGGCCGAGACCTGTAGCTTCTCTGACAGCCTTGATAACCTTGATCTTTTCCTGACCAACCTCTTTGAGGACAACGTTGAATTCGCTCTTCTCCTCAGCTGCCTCGCCGCCGGCTGCTCCGCCTGCTGCAGGTGCTGCTACTGCTACTGCGCTTACTCCGAACTCTTCCTCGAGAGCCTTAACGAGCTCGTTGATCTCAAGAATGCTCATGCTCTTAAGAGCCTCAATGATTTTATCCTTATCCATTGTTATTTCTCCTTTTCTAAATTGGATGAATGGCCTTGCGGCCGCTTAAGTTTGAATTTTGAAATATCAGCTTACGCTTCTTTGGCTTCTGCGATAGCCTTGAGTGTAAGAGCGAGCTTTGTCATCGGGCTCTGGATGCTTCCCATGAACCTTGCGATGAGTACGTCTCTGCCAGGGATGCTTGCGAAATCCTCGATCTGAGCCTTGTCGTAAACTGTTCCCTCGACGACTCCGCCCTTGAATGCCATCTTCTTGTAATCCTTGATGGCCTTCGACAGAACTCTTGCTCCTGCTGTTACGTCCTCTCCGCTGAATGCGAGAGCGGTCGAACCTTTGAGAGTCTCTCCCTCAGCGAGAGCGGCGAAATCAGTTCCGTCGATAGCTCTTCTGATGAGAGTGTTCTTGTATACTGTGAAGTCAACGCCTTCCTTTCTGAGGTTTGCTCTCAGAGCGTCGGCCTCTGCTACAGTGAGTCCCAGATAATCAACGACTACTACGGACTGAGCGTTGTCAAACTTGCTCTTGATCTCGTCGATGACGACCTGCTTGGCTGCTTTTGCTTCTACAGACATCTTTTCTCCTTTCCGGCGATATCCCTTCGCCTAGTGTAGTCTTGTAGGTACAAAATACCCCTGCCGTCGGTGCAGACAGCGGGGGTCCAATTTATGAATTGTACCTCGGCGGGAAATTAAGCCGCTCGGATTCACTGATTATGAACCCTCGGCACCCGCTGTCTTAGGTTGGATATTCTGTTCTGGATAGTCAGTCCTGACTAAAGGGTAACTGTTGCCGGGTTGATCTTTACTCCAGGGCTCATCGTTGCTGCGATGCTGATGCTCTTGAAGTACTGTCCCTTGGCTGCTGCCGGCTTAGCCTTTGCGATAGCCTGGATGAGAGCGTTGGCGTTCTCGATCAGCTGCTCCTCTGTAAAGGACTTCTTGCCGATGATGCAGTGGATGATGTTAGCCTTGTCAAGTCTGTACTCAACTTTACCTGCCTTGATGTCGGCAAGTGCTTTTTCGAGATCCATGGTTACTGTGCCGGACTTTGGGTTTGGCATGAGTCCCTTAGGACCGAGTACCTTACCGAGACGTCCTACAACTCCCATCATGTCAGGAGTAGCTACTACTGCGTCGAAGTCGAACCAGCCTTCCTTCTGGATCTTTTCGGCCATGTCCTCAGCGCCTACGTAATCAGCGCCTGCCTTTGTAGCTTCCTCTGCCTTAGGGCCCTTGGCAAATACGAGAACCTTCTTGGATTTACCTGTGCCGTGAGGGAGAACCATAGCTCCTCTGACCTGCTGATCTGCGTGTCTGCCGTCTACTCCGAGGCGGAAGTGCATCTCAACTGTCTCGTCGAACTTTGCGTTTCCAAAGCTCTTGAGCTGCTTAACTGCAGTCTCTACGTCTACGAGTTCGTGCTTGTCATAAGTCTTGGCAAGCTCTTCGTATCTCTTTGATCTTTTCATTAATTCCTCCTTGTGGTGCTAACGGCTCATAGGCCTCCCACTTCATTACTCAGTTACCGTTACACCCATGCTGCGAGCTGTTCCCTTGATCATGTCTACTGCTGCCTCGAGGGATGCTGCATTGAGGTCCGGCATCTTTGTCTTTGCGATCTCTTCTGCCTGTGCGAGCGTGATGCTTGCGACTTTTTCCTTATTAGGAACGCCGGATGCATGCTCGATGCCTGCTGCCTTCTTGATGAGGACTGCGGCTGGCGGAGTCTTGCACACGAAGTCGAATGATCTGTCAGTGTAAACTGTGATTACAACCGGGATGATCATTCCCTGCTGGTCCTGTGTCCTTGCATTGAACTGCTTACAGAAGTCCATGATGTTGACGCTCTTCTGTCCGAGAGCCGGACCAACCGGTGGTGCAGGAGTGGCTCCTCCGGCAGGGATCTGCAGCTTGATATAGCCGTCGATCTTCTTTGCCATTGTCTGCTCCTTTCTTAAATTTTTATCCGTTCAACGAACGGCTCGTACGCATCGTCTCTGACTTCGTTATCACTCGTCAGTCGACGGCGTACTGCGTAAATGACTTTCCATGACTCTGCCGTCGCACTATGTGCAGCCGTGACTTGCATCCTCGCTGCGCTTCGGGCAAGTCTGGCATCGGACCTTCCATCGATTTCGTTCCGAAATCGGGATAGGTCTCGATCGCCGATCGTCAGGACAAGTCATCTCAGCTTGCTCACCTGCGAGAACTCGATCTCCGCAGGAGTATCTCTACCGAACATCGAGATGCGGACCTTTACGATCTGCTTCTCCGGATTGATGGCTTCTACGATGCCAAGCTGGCCTTCGAAGACACCGCCGATGATACGGATCGTATCGCCAACCTCGATATCCAGATCGATCCTGAGTTTTTCGATTCCCATCCTTACGATCTCCTCCTTGGTCAGAGGAATAGGATCGGAACCGTGTCCGACGAAGCCTGTGACGCCCTCTGTGTTACGTACGAGGTACCAGGTCTCGTTGTTGACGACCATCTTGATGACTACGTATCCCGGGAAGAGCTTGCGGGTCTTGACCTTTTTGACACCGTCTTTGATCTCGATCCTGTCCTCTGTAGGAATGACGACTTCCTGGATGAGGTCCTGCATTCCGCGGTACTCAACCATCCTGTCGATGCTCGTCTTTACTTTATTCTCGTAACCGGAGTATGTGTGGACGACGTACCACTTGGCGGTACCGTCACCACGGAGGCCTTCGCCCTCAAGCGGGGAAACGCTCGGCTTGACCTGCTCTCTGGTTTCGGTGATCTCTGTGTTGTCTGTAGTTTCGATGATATCTGTCATCAGTTTTGCTCCTTGATCAGGACAGTGTTATTCCGAGGATACCCTTAAGTGCTGCGAGGAATCCCGTATCCACCAGCCAGAATGCAACGGCAAAGAATGCCACACACGCGAACACTACGATAGTATCCGTTGTGAGCTCTTCTCTTGTCGGCCATACGACCTTGCTGAACTCCTGCTTAACTCCTCTGAGATAAGCGATAAGCCCGCCGCGCTTCTCCTTCTTTACAGGAGTCTGGGCTGTGGTCTTCTCACTTCCCTTGTTGTTGTCAGCCATACTGTTACTCCACTAATAAATAGGTGTAAATTACTTGGTCTCCTTGTGGAGAGTCTCCTTGTTGCAGAACTTGCAATACTTCATGAGTTCGATCCTGTCAGGATTGTTTCTCTTGTTCTTCATGGTATTGTAGTTTCTCTGCTTGCACTCTGTGCATGCGAGGATGACCTTCTGTCTAACGCCTGCTGCCATCTGTTTTCTCCTTAATATATAATGAATCGCTTGAAAATACGTCTTTTCAATCAAAATCTCGAAGCCCGGTTGCCCAGTGCTCCGATTCTTCTCTTAAAGTCGCTCAATTACTATACTTGCCGTCAAAGGCAAAGTCAAGGAATTTCTTGTGCTTTCGAAAAAAATATTGAGGAGCCAAAACGCTTCTGCTCGCTGGGCTCCCTCGCCGGGAAGGTCAGCTCGCTTCAGCGTTTCGTCTCCTCAAATCCTTATTTCTTACAATTTTGCGTTGCGGGCGCGGCGTATGCCGTACATCAGTACTGCGGCCGCGTTGGATGCATTGAGCGAATTGATCCTTCCGTACATAGGGATCGAGAGGACGAAGTCGCATCTCTCCTTGACCAGGCGTCCCACGCCCTTGCCTTCGTTGCCGATGACAATGGCGATAGGGCCCGTGAGGTTTGCGTCATAGTAGGACTCGCCGTCCATGTCGGCTGCGCCTACCCAGATGCCCCTCTCCTGGAGTTCCTCTATTGTGCGGGCGAGGTTGGTCACCTGTACCACAGGCATGTTTTCGATGGCGCCGGCGGCAGACAGCGCAGCTGTCTGCGTCAAAGAGGCGCTGCGCCTCTTTGGGATCACGACCCCGTGAGCACCGGCGCACTCCGCCGTCCTTATAATCGCGCCGAGGTTGTGCGGATCCTCTATCTCGTCCAGCAGGATGATGAACGGATCCTCTCCGGACGCCTCAGCCCTTGCAAAGACATCCTCCATCACAGCGTACTTGTACTCGCTTACCTTGGCGACGACTCCCTGATGCTTGACGCCCGGAGCCATGGCATCGATCCTCTCCTTCGGGACGAAGTCGACTATGACGCCCTTCTCCTTGGCGAGAGCCACGATCCTGGATACCGAACCCTCGGCACCGTCAGCGATGAATACTCTCTCAACGTCGCGGTCGCCGCTCAGGACCTCCGTCACGGGGTTGCGGCCCGCAACGACTTCAAGGCCGTCCGTGCCTACATTGACTCTCTCCTCAAAGCTCTCGTATCCGAGCCTTTTGAGCGCGCCTCCGGCTGCCGTCCTGCCCGCAGCGGACGAAGTCCTCCTGCCGCCGGCAGCCCGCGCCTTCGGCTCATATGAGCTGCCGTAGTCGCGGCGGTTCTTGCCGCCCCGCTTCGGCGCGCCCTTGCGATCCTTATCGTTGAATCTCTTGTTGTCTCTTTTACTCATATCTGATCTCCGTGCATCTGAATGTCAGATACTTAAGTCCGTTGTTGTCGAATAGCATGTGGACCTCTGTCCTGCCGTCCTCTTCATAGACCTCTCCGTAGAGGAACTCGCAGTCGGATTCCTGATCTCCGTCCTCATCGAGCCAGGCCTTTGCGCTGATACCTTCGTTCTCAAGGATCTCGACTCCGCCGAAGCCGAGTACAGACTCAGTCTCCTCGCCCTCATCGTCCCAGTCCGTAAGCGTCAGCACGATGCTGTCACCGCCTATCTCTGTCCTGATCACGTAGCTGTCCTCGAGATCCTCCATTTTATCAATGAGATCGATGCTATCCTCAGACAGTGTCTCTGCTATCTCCTCGAGAGCCTCATCGGCCGCATCATCAAGCTCATCGAACTTCTCCTCGTTGGCCTCATCCTCTGCGACCAGCTTGAGATAGGTCTTCTCAGGCATCAGATACATCGCCAGTATCCTCGGATCGACCGTCTCCTTAACCCAGTCAGGCAGGTCCTCGTCAGGCTCCTCGAGATTGTCCTGATAGAGCTCCTCGAACTCCTCTCTGGCCTCTTCCTCATCGAAAGGCGGACGGTTCTCGTAGGTCTCAACCGAGACAGCGTACATCTGCTCCCACATGACCCTGACCTCCTCCGGAGCATCCTCCGAGAGTATGACCGGCATCTCAGGCGGCGCGTCATAGAGGGCGCGCTCTTCATCTATGTAGTCATCGAGTGCCTTCTGGTAGAGATCCTCGATCTCCTCATCTGTATAGTCCTTATCTATCACCGGCTCGTAGAGGTCGGACGCCCCCTGGGCCATCATCAGTCTGTAATATTCTTTGGTATGGTATCTCATTTATTTCTTCCTTTCATATATGACGAATCTGAAAGTGATGCCGTTCTCCGTGACCGGCTCGCTCTCGGACACTGTCTCAAAGTCCGGGTCTTCGTCGAAGTTGACGATGAAGGTGTCCGCATCAAGGTCCGCGTCCATCTTCGTAACATAGAGCCTGTCGCATTGCTTATACAGCCTGTTGTACAGCGTAGCGCCACCGATCAGGAAGACTTCGCCCGGGCCGTACTGCGACAGAGCCTCCCGGAGAGCCTCTTCGGAATTCACCGTTATGCATCGCTCCGCCTCGAAGTCCGGATTGGAAGTCAGCACATAGTTAGTGCGCTTCGGAAGACCTCGTCCGCCCGGGAGCGACTCGAGGGTCTTACGTCCCATCACGACGGCCTTGCCTGTTGTATGCTCTTTGAAATACTTCATGTCTGTCGGAAGGTCGGCGAGAAGTCCGCCGTCCCTGCCGATGCCCCATTTATTGTCCGCTGCTACTATCAGATCCATCCAGATGCCCTCTTGTGTCTTTTTGTGTCATTCTATTTTACCCTGCCGCTCAGTCTGGTCTTGCTCCACGCTCCGAAGTGTATGTCGTTGCCTGATCTCCTGTACGCGCGAGCCTTAACCTCATAGCGCTTGCCCTTTTTGAGCTTTTTGATCGTCAGGGACTTGCCGAAGGTGACTTTGTATCTCCAGTCGCTGCTGCCCTCAGGACGGTATGCGATCTGGTATTTGATGCCGCTCTTCTTTGAAGGCTTTTTCTTCATCTTTACTGTGATCCTGCGCTTGCCTCTCTTGACCGATCTGATCTTGGCGGCATATGAGAGCGTTACCTTGTCGCCGCTGTTGTCAGGCTGGGCCGGTGCCTCCACGATCCTGTATGTCGCGGTGATCGCACCGGTATAATTGCCTATGCCGACGACTCTGACGCTGCCCTCACCGACACCTCTCCTGCCGGTATTCGTAAGCCTGTAATCAACGCCCTCGCTCAGCACTCTGCCCGCGGCATCACTAACGCTCACCGACGGCTTCTGTACACTGCCGTTATATGTGAATGTGTCGGCGCTCAGGCTGACGGAGGCATGCTCAAGCGACGGCTTGAGAGCCTTGTATGTGACCCCGTATCCTCTCTTGTATACGATCTTGTCTGTGTATGTCGCGGTCTTGCTGTCGAATTTCGGTACATTGACAGGCAGATGCCCGCTCGCCCCAAAGACTCCGAACACCACCTCGACTCCCGTGATGATATTAGGGCCGCAGGCCTTGGTGTCTTCGGTGATAGCTCCGTCGATCAGCTCCTTAGTGATCTCCATCGAAGAGCCCTTGCATCCATAGACGGCCAGCACAGCGTCCGCGTCAGGATAGAGCTGGACGTCATAAGGTATGCTGACCGACATCACGACGGACTTAGTGCCCGTTGACTTGCAATACTCCGTGATCATCTTTGGCACGCTCGAGGTGTACCAGCCGTAGGACATGTCCTCCGCGTCATATAGCTCGGAATTCATGATCACAAGCTCGGCCTTATCTATCTTGTCCTTGAGCTCTCCCTCGATCTTCTTGTCGTTCCTTGAGAACGTGTAATAATCCACGCTCACACCCTTAGGCACGAGCCCGGCCGCTCTCGCGCGGTTGAGGCCCATGATCATCGGCGCCCTCTCGTTGTCGTACGGGCAGAGCATCAGTACGCGCGCGTTCTTCGAAGGCCTGTAGGGAAGCAGCTTGTTGTCATTTCTGACCACGGTCACGCCCTGAGCCGAGACCTTTCTCTCGATATCGCGGTTCTCCGCGCTTCCGACCGTGGCTGCAGCTCTCTCTTCGGTGTATTCATCAGCATCGTAGTCGAGTATGCCCTTCTCCATCTTGAGAGCGATCACCCTGCCGGCAGCCTCTGTGATCCTGGCCTCGACAGCCGGGTCATTTTGGGCTTTGTCCTCTATATACGCGAGGAAACTTTCGAGCTCGCTTTCGGACTCTGCCAGAGTATTGATATACCCCTGCGTCTCGACCCTTTCGATCGGCATGCAGATCATGTCCGCGCCCGCCATGAACGCCTCGTAGGCGGCCTGGCCCTTTGTGAAGTAATCGGCGACGCCCTGCATGTTCATGGCGTCAGTGATGATGACTCCGTCAAAGCCCATCTCCTGACGAAGTATGCCCGTCAGTATGGTCTTTGACATGGTCGCGGGCCTGCTCTCGTCCTTGCCGGTCTTTTCGGAGCGGAGTTTGCTGCTGTCGACCTTTGGATAAAGAATGTGGGCGGTCATGATCATGTCCGCTCCGCTGTCTGCCGCCGCCTTAAACGGCTTGAGCTCGCATTCGTAGAGCTGCTTTTTTGTCTTGTTCACCACAGGCAGTCCCGTGTGGGAGTCCGTAGCGGTGTCTCCGTGTCCCGGGAAGTGCTTGAGGCATCCTATCGTGTCCGTAGCATTGAGGCCCTTAAGGAAGGCAGTGCCGTAGCTGCCCGTCGCGTCGGCGTCGTCTCCAAACGACCTTACGCCTATGACCGGATTGCCTGCGTTGCTGTTGACATCCAGTACAGGAGCGAGAGTCGTGTTGATGCCAAGAGCGCTCATCTCCCGTCCTATGACCTCCGCGCTCAGCTTAGCATTCTCGGTATCTCCGCCCGCTGCGATCGCCATATTGCCCGGCAGAGCAGTGCCGCTTCCGAGCCTGTATACGCGTCCGCCCTCCTGATCCGTAGCGATCAGCAGAGGGAGCCCGCCGCCGCTTAGCACCGCGGCCTGCATGTCCTTGGTGAGCTTGAGCGTAGCCTGCGTCTCCTTGATGTTATTGGCAAAGAGGATGATGGAGCCGAATCTGTACTCCGCTATCTCACCCGCGACCTCCTGCGGGAGGACGGTCATATCCTGAGATTTGCCTTCGGCATCCTTCCATTTCCTGAAGTCCATCATCAGGCACTGACAGATCTTGTCCCTGAGAGTCATGTGCTCAAGGATCTCTTCGACCGATCCGTACTGAGCGAGGTCCTTGGCATCAGCCTCAGCGGCATCCTCGGCATCAGCTTCGACGGCTTCCTCGGTCTCAGCTTCTGCGCTGACTGCAGGGGCCTCATCCGGAAGCAGCTCATCCGAAGGCTCCTCACCAGAAACCTCTTCGTCCTCAGCCAGATCCGCCGGGTCCTGAGCCGCAGCGATCTCCTTAGGAGCATTCGCGGCATCCTCCGCAAGCACGAACGCCTCAGGCACGCCGCCGGCAAGCATCAGTACCGTCAGCAGTATAGCCAGTATCCTTCCGCCGTTCTTCTTCATCTCTTCTTTGCCTCTCATTACTTATTAATTATCCTTTCCGAAACGGTTCACAAGCATTGCGACCTGTTCATTCTCCATGCGGCCCGCGCGGTATGAGTAGAATGTATCCGCGTTGCACATAGTGCAGACATTAGATATCGCTATCCTGTCCTCCGGGATGCCTGCTCTCAGCAAAGTCATCCTGTTGGCTTCTCTCAGGTCGAGGTGGTACTTCCAGCCTCTCTCCTCCTGAGGCGCAGGGTAGCTGCCGAGTATGCGCTCAGCGGCATCGTGTCCCCACTTATCCTCAAAGATCTCATATACCTCATCGCCCATCTCGTAGCATTCCCTGCATATGCCCGGCCCGACCGCGGCGTACATGTCCGCCGGATCTGATCCGAAGCGTACTCTCATCTGGGCTATCGCGACTTCAGGGATGCGCGCAAGCGTGCCCTTCCATCCGGCATGCACAAGACCGATCGCCTTGTGTACAGGGTCCGCGAGATATACAGGCGGGCAGTCGCCGCCGAATACCGTCAGCAGGACGTCCGGTATGTCCGTGACCAGCCCGTCCACATACTGTCTGTGGAGAGGCTTCTCGTCAGGGTATACGGTGCCGAGGTCCTCCTCTCTGACCACATGCACAAATCCGGTGTGCTTCTGATCAGTGATGCACTCCATCTCTATGGACGAGCCGAGCTGGCGCGCCAGGCGGTCACGCGTATCCGTGATCACAGGCCCCGCCTCATGTATGTCATCGCCGTTCATGAGAGCCGTCCTTAGGCCCGTGACGCCCCTTCCGGCAGCGTCGTCCCATGACTCGTATCTGGTCGAATAGAGGTTGGGCAGCCCGAGCCTGTCGAGCATGTCAAAGGACAGGTACGGGATACCCTCGCTGTGCGTATTGAAGACCTTGTCATCACCTGCAAATCTTATCTTCATAACCGTTATATTTTACCACATGCCGGCATGCGCTCACAACGAAAGAAGGAGCGCAGAAGCACTCCTTCCGTCATTGATATTTTGTCTTTTGATCTATGGTGCCGGGCTTGAGTCCGCCGTCTGGAGCGGGCTGTCCGGTGAGCCCTCCTGTATCTTGTAGACGATATCGTGGAGCTCGTCGTACTTGGCCTTTGAGTTTGGTCCGAACTGCAGATCCGTAGGATAGATCGCAATGAATCTCTTTTGGACGTTCTGCCCCACTCCCGCCACATGGTAGTTAGGCAGGTTCTTGTACGAGTCATCATTCATGTCGTAGGCCCTTATGGTCACGAGCTTGCCTGCATATCCCTCGTTCTTTGCCGGGATGCACAGGATGTCTACGCTGTCGCCCTTGCCCTCGAAGCCTATATCGCTGTCGTTAGGCAGTACCAGGAGGAAGTCGTTGAAGTACATGTACTGCTCCTTGCCGTCTGACGAAGCGTTCCTCATGAAGCTCTTCATTACATCGTAGTCACCGCCCGTCTGCGGCTCCGTCTGAGGCTCAGGGTTGCTGTCCCCTCCTTTGATCCGGCTGAGATACTGAGCCATCTCCTTGTCGAGGTCATACTCCTTGTATGTACCGTTTGCCAGATCGAAGAGCTGCATCTTTGTGTACTGGTGCGAGGTGGACACGAGGTAGTCACCGTACTGGTATCCGTACGATTTGTCCGGGTAGTTGTTGACATCTTCAATGTCCTTCTCACCATCCTTCGTCACCAGATGAGTCTTGTACTCCGCATCCTGGTAGAGGTAGTTGGTGCCGTTCGACCAGGCCACCATGTATTCATTGAGGCCGTTTTCGGTCCTGATCTCTTCTGACTCTTCCTTCTGTACGGAATAAGCCATGAGTTTTGATCCGTCGCGATAGAGCAGGTCCGGCCCGCCTACCGTGAACTTGACTTCCTTTGCGATCGATCCCGCATCCTTGTCGTCATCGAGGTCAGGGCTCATTATCTTCATCTCCCCGTCGCGCTCGGCAATGTAGATGCCCTTGTCGCTGACTTCGAAGTCATAGACTTCATCCGCGATCTCCTGCTTGTCCCCGCCGCTTACAGGCACGTAGTACAGCGAGTGTCCGTAGGTAAAGAAGACCTTGTCCTCAAAGATCTCGAAGTGATTGTAGGACTCAAGTCCGTCCTTGCAGACCGTCGTCGGCGAAGCGTTCTTGTCCTCGCCGGTGAACATCGCGAGAGGATAGCTGAAGAGTCCGTCACTCGCAGCGATGTACATCGCGTCATCGTATATGGCAATGCCGTAGATCCTGCCTGTAGTCGCTCCCTCGACGACGAAGTCATTGATCTCGCCGTCCTTGAACAGAGCCGAGCAGATGAAGTTCTCGTATCCGAAATATACGACTCCGCTCTTGTCCACGAAGACCCTTTTGCCTACAGTTACGTTCTGCTGGATATTGTCCACAGAAGCAGATCCGCCGCCGCTGCCGCTGCAGGCCGGGAGCAGCATCATTACCGTCATGATGACCGCCAGCAGGGTCACAAGGAATCTTTTGTTATGCGTACTCATCTCACTCCTCCCCTCTTATAATCATTCGATCCGAAACCAGAGTCTACTCCACCGGCTCGGCGTTGCTGTCAGCTGTAGCGAGCGGGCTGTTGACTGCACCTTCGCCTATCTTGCCCAGATAGTCTGCAAGGTCTCTGTAGTCCGCTTCCTGCTGGGCGTCTTCGTGGTTCCACTGGACGTCCGTAGGATAATCAGCTATGAAGCGTTTGTTTGTCTTGCCTCCGACTCCGGCCACGCTGTAGTGCGGAATGGCCTCATACGAGTTGTCGTCGATATCATAGGCTGTTATAGTCACGAGCTTGCCGCCATAGCCCTCCTGTTTGGCAGAGTTCAGATAGAAGGTGACCGAACGTCCGTCCTCGGATGGCTCGAAAGCCCACTTCTCGTTACCCGGCATGACCAGCATGAAGTCGTTGAAGTACAGATACTCGATCGAGCCGTCATCATTGGCTTTCTTTTCGAACCCCTGCATCACGTCATAATCTCCGGCAGACGCCGAACCCGATTCTCCGCTCTGGGTCTCCTCGACCTTTGTCTCTTCCTCCTGCGCTTCGGTATCGGAAGATCCTCCGCCGCATCCCGCAAGAAGCATCATCACCGACATCATCAGGGCCAGCATGATGATCATATACCTATTAAAGCTCTTCATGGCTCGCATCTCCTTTCTGCTGTTTCTGATACAATTTTACTTCATAGCCGCTCAAACAAAAAGGAAGCCTTTTATGGTTTCTGAATATTCCGTGACAATTCGGAAATCGGTACACTTAGTTTTTCGCATGGTGCATAATATAGTTAAGTACTATACATATGGAGAGAATATGAGATTCTGTGAACAGCTCAACATATACATTGACAGTCTGGGCGTGACTCACAAGGAGCTTGCAAAAGCTTCGGGACTGAGTGCGGCTACGATCAGCAGATACTGCTCCGGGGAGCGCGAGCCGGGAGCGGGCAGCCGTCAGCTGTCCCAGCTTGCCGACGGGCTTTCGTCGCTCGCATCGGCCCGCGATACTGACGGGATGGATGTGAGGACGATCACTGATGTTCTTACAGCATCTCTTAGCGATTCCGCCGTGATCGATTACGGCGCTTTTGTGTCCAATCTCAATATGCTGATGAAGTCACTGGACATCCGCGTAAGCGAGCTTGCCCGCGGCATCTACAGCGACCCTTCGTATGTTTCGAAGATCCTCTCCGGCTCACGTAAGCCGGGCAATGTGACTTCATTCATAAATGAAGTCTCGACATACATAACCAACAAATTCAGCGACAGCGGCAATCTGTCCTCGCTCGCTCAGATAATAGACCATGACGGGGCATCCGCGCCTTCCCCTTCGGAGGTCCGCGACGCACTGGTCGTATGGCTGGGATCCGGGGTCAGCGCAAGGCAGGATGATCCCATCCCGAAGTTCCTGAGCAGCGTGGATTCCTTCGACCTCGGAGAGTATCTGACGTCCGTCCGCTTCGACGAACTGAAGGTCCCGCCTGCCATGCCTCACCTTCCTACGCGCAAGGTATACACGGGCATAGACAAGATGATGGAGAGCGAGCTGGACTTCATGAAGACGACCGTGCTCTCCAGATCCATGGATGATGTGACGCTGTACAGCGACATGCCTATGGAGGAGATGGCTGCCGATCCGGAATTCCCAAAGAAGTATCTCTTCGGGCTCGCTCTGATGCTCAAAAAGGGACTGCGCATCAATTTCATACACGACATCAACAGGCCGTTCAACGAGATGATGCTGGGCCTTGAGAATTACATACCTATGTACATGACGGGACAGATCTCTCCGTACTATCTTCCGTCCCCTAACAACGGAGTCTTCAATCACCTGCTCAAGGTGTCCGGAGCCGCCGCACTTGAGGGCAATGCAGTCAACGGAAGCCACGGCGAGGGGCGCTATGTGCTCTACCGCTCAAAGGAGGATGTGGCCCACTACAGGATGCGCGCAGAGAGTCTTCTCGCGAAGGCGAAGCCCCTGATGGACATATTCGATGCGAGCCGCAGCAGCGGATACAATGCGGTGCTGGGCAGGATACTCACCAACACAGACCTGCGCTTCATCTGCTCGAGTCTCCCTTTGTACTTCCTGAACCGCACTTCATTTGAAGAGGTGCTCGCAGACATCGATCTTCCGGCCGAGCAGGCAAACAGGCTGCGCAGGTATTACGACAGGGCCAGATCCCGCATGCTTACGCACATCGAAGAGGGCTCGATAAGGCTGATACTGCCTGATGTGTCCAAAGCCGGGTACGACGCCTCACCTGTCAGGCTGTCGTTTGCGGATCAGTTCATTGATATTGACTACAAACTGCCTTACGATACATTTCACAGGTACAGGGCCGAACTCATGCAGCTCGCGGAGCAATACCCGGGCTTCATATTCGACCCTGTGCCTTCCCCGCTCTTCAACAACATCAACATAACGATAGCGGGAGATAAGATGGTGATAGTCTCAAAAGAAAAAAGCCCGACCATCCACTTCGTGATTTACCACAGCAGGATGATACGAGCCTTCCAGGATTTCATACCATTTGAGATGACAAAGTAAAAGAAGCGCCGCGGCGCTGCTTCTTCTTTTAGTTCTTCTTTCTCTCGGAAGCGTCTACTATGCGGACGGCTTCGGCCGCGATCTCGCGGAGCCTCTCCCTCTCGTCAGAGAGGTAGAGCCAGCCCAGCAGGGCTTCGAAGCCGGTAGCTATCTTGTACTCCTTCGGGTCTGCATGCTGCGGCCTGGACATGGCGCGGCGGTTGCGTCCCCTCTTGTAGATCTCGAGCTCCTCAGCTGTCAGGAAGCCCGAAGAGGCCATGGCCTTTGCGGCCTTTGACTGGCCGGCCGCGGAGACGTATCTCACGGCTGTATGATGCGCCCTGTCCACATCGCCAGGCTTTTCGCTTATGATCTTCTCACGCACGATGACCTCGAAGACTGCGTCACCGAGGTATGCGAGAGTGGTCGGATTTATTTTTGCTAACTGTTCTTTTTTCATTCTCTTATATCCTAAATGCTTTCTTCATTCATAACGGCGTTGCCGTGATGATGAAAGCATTGATCTACGGAGGCTGGGCTCCTTCGATAACTGCTGCGCTCAGGATGACAGGTGCATGCAGCGCGGAGGTCATTTTCCGGGTCGGATTTTGACCGCAAGCGCTATATCGCTACAGGTATGTTGCGGATCTGCTCACCGTGCTGATAGTTCTCGACCTTTATGTCGTCTGTCGTGAAGTCGTAGAAGTTCTTTACGTCCGGATTGAGCGTCACCTTCGGCGCAGGATACTGCGGCCTTGAGATGAGTTCCTCCACAAGCGGCACATGCCTGTCGTAGATGTGGGCATCGGATATGACGTGCACCAGCTCTCCGACCTTGAGGCCGGATACCTGCGCCAGCATCATCATGAGCATCGAGTACTGCACTACGTTCCAGTTGTTGGCAGCGAGTATGTCCTGCGATCTCTGGTTGAGTATGCCGTTAAGCGTATCTCCTTTGACGTTGAATGTCATCGAGTAGGCACAGGGCTCGAGCCTCATCTCGGAGAGGTCCTCGAAATTATACAGATTGGTCATGATGCGCCTTGAGTACCTGTCGTTTTTGAGACACCACAGCACGTTGTCGACCTGGTCCATCTCGCCCTGTTTGAACCTGTACTTTTTGGCCATCTGGTATCCGTAGGCCTTGCCTATGGTCCCGTTCTCATCGGCCCACTCATCCCATACATGGGACTTGAGGTCAGCCAGGCGGTTTGACTTCTTCTGCCATATCCACAGCATCTCATCGGTCGCCAGCTTGATGGCCGTCGGCCTCAGTGTGAGCGCCGGGAACTCCTCCGAGAGGTCATATCTGTTGACCACCCCGAAGTTCTTTATTGTATGAGCCGGAGTGCCGTCCTCCCAGTGCGGGCGGACAGGCATGCCTTCGGTGCTGAAACCGTTGTCGAGCACATCCCGGCACATATTCACAAATAATACGTCTGCTTTACTCATTATATTATTACTACAGGGACCTGCATATGTCCCGCGCGGAGGCTTTGCGGTAGCCGGCACTTAGCGGTTACCGGAGGAGCCTAGTCTCCGGAGGTCAATGCTATCTACCTCACGGCAACGCCGTACCATCATAGATAGCATTACTGGCAAGCCGCAGGCGCCGACAGAGCTTAGTACCGCTGCGTTAAGCCGCAACGAGGCGAGAGCCGTACTCCGCAAGGGATATATCAGGTACCCTTCTATTTGTTAATTCCTTATGACCTGAACACCCTGCGGAGTGTCCTTGAGAGTGATTCCCATGGCTGCGAGCTGATCTCTTATCTCATCAGCGCGCGCCCAGTTCTTTTCCTTGCGCGCAGCCTGCCTCTCATCGATCAGAGCCTGGATGTCGTCTCCGAGGCCTTCCTCTTCGTCCTCTCCGCCGAAGATTCCGAGCACGTCGGTGAGCTCCTTGATCCTTGCGAGGGCTTCCTTTGCGTAAGTCTTCGAAGCGCCGTCCTTGACAGCAAGATTGATCTCGGATACGAGCTCAAAGATGGCTGCGATGCCGTCTGCAGTATTGAGGTCATCGTCCATGGCCTCGATGAACTTGTCCTTGTACTGATCGAGGGCTGCGAGCCTGGCCGCCTCATCGGCCATCGGCTCGTCTGTGCCGTTTGCGATCAGGAACTCAAGCGTCTCGATAGCAGTTGCGATCCTTTCGTAGCCCTGCTTTGACTGCTCCATCAGCAGATCCGAGAAGTTGATCGGGCTCCTGTAGTGACCGGAGAGCAGGAAGAACCTGATGACGTCTCCGGAATACTTCTCTCTGATATCTCTGACGGTAAAGAAGTTGTTGAGGGATTTCGACATCTTTTTGCCGTCTACGTTTATATATCCGTTGTGCATCCAGTAGTGTGCAAAAGGCACTCCGTTGCAGGCCTCGGACTGAGCGATCTCATTCTCGTGATGAGGGAAGGTCAGGTCCTGACCGCCTCCGTGGATGTCGATGGTGTCGCCGAGGTGCTTTTTGGCCATGGTCGAGCACTCGATATGCCAGCCCGGACGGCCCATGCCCCACGGGGATTCCCAGGCGATCTCGGACTCCTCCTTGCGGGCCTTCCACAGAGCGAAGTCCAGCGGATCCTCCTTGACCTCTCCGATTGCTATACGCGCACCGCTCTCGAGGTCGTCTATGTTCTGGCCGGAGAGCTTGCCGTAGTCGCCGAACTTGCGGGTCGAATAATAGACATCGCCGTCAGCCTCGTAGGCATAACCCTTGTCGATCAGGGTCTGTACGAACTCGATGATCTCAGGGATGTGCTCTGAGACCTTAGGGTGTACGTCAGCCCTGAGGACGTTGAGTGCCTCTGCATCGTTGAAGTACTCCTTGATGTACTTCTCGGATACCTCAGGCGCTGTGATGCCTTCCTCCTTGGCTCTGTTGATGATCTTGTCGTCAACATCGGTGAAGTTCTGTACGAACTTGACCTCGTAGCCCCTGAACTTGAAATACCTCCTGAGCGTATCGAATACGACAAAAGGTCTGGCATTTCCTATGTGGAAGAAGTTATATACGGTCGGGCCGCAGACATACATCCTGACCTTGCCCGGCTCGATAGGTACGAATTCTTCTTTTCTGTTGGTAAGAGTGTTGTAGACTTGCATATTGGTTTATCCTCCTGTACGCCCGTTGTTGACGCTCATCCGTAAGTTTGGACCATCCGGGCGTCAACATCCGTCCGTTTTATGACCTGTTCGTTTCCAAATGTTGACGCTCATCCGTTGATACGGACCATCCGGGCGTCAACATTAGGATTATACACCAAGAATTGCTCCGAGGCATCCCATTAGTATCAGCACAAAGAACGGTGACTTTTTGTATCTGACCATCAGCACCACGGTCAGTGCCAGCATCAGAAGCGACACTATGTCGACAGGAAGCCCGAAGATGTTCCCCGCGAATCCCTGGGTTATGTCCACCCCGAGTTTTGCAAGAAGTCCCCGTCCGAGCCTCCCCTCTCCGGCGATAGCCGGCGCTATCAGGGTGACGGCAGCGGCCCCTATGAGGCCGATGGTCGCAGGTCTTATGCCGTTAAGAGCTCCGCTGACGAGCTTGCTGTCTTTGAACTGGGTGAGCATGCGGCACACCACGCTCATTATGATGAACTCCGGCAGCACCACTCCGAGCGTCGCGCACGCGGCTCCTCCTATGCCGGCTGCTATGTAGCCGACGTAAGTGGCCGTGTTGACGGCTAGCGGTCCCGGAGTGATCTGGGATATCGCGACTATGTTGGCGAAGGCCTCCCTGCTCATGTCCAGGAAAGGCTGCACGCTGTCAAAGATGAGCCTGACTATTGCAAGGCCCCCTCCGAAGCCCAGAAGTCCTACCTTGGCAAAGGCGGCGAAGAGTCTGAGATAGATCATGCTCCGTCACCTCCCTCGCTTTTGTCTTCACCGGATGCGGCTGCTTTGCTGCTGCCTATGAAGGTGGAGATGATGCCGAGTATTATGAACAGCAGTATGACATAAGCGGTATTGATATTGAATACCGCTATGAGCACGAAGGCGAGTGCCGCTGCGGCTGCCGCCCATTTGCTCCTGACCGCTGCAGGTGCAAGCTGTATCACCGCGACTACCACAAGTCCCAGGGCGGCTACCCTGAGACCCGCCATCGCTCCGGCGACATATGGATTGTCGCTGATGGATGATACGAACTTGGCGATGATGAGTATCATGAGGAACGACGGCGTCACCACCGCGAAGGTCGATACCAGAGATCCCGCAAGGCCCTTCTTTTTGTATCCCACATAGGTCGCCATGTTGACGGCTATGACGCCCGGCAGGCCCTGACACACGGCCACGGCGTCGACGAACTCCTCCTCGGTGAACCACCTTTTGCGTTCGATAAGCTCGCTCTTTAAAAGCGGGAGCATGGCAATGCCGCCGCCTATTGTGAAGGCGCCGAGCTTGAAGAATACAATAAGGAGTTCAATCAATACATTCATTTTGTCATTTTATCACGAAAGGCGGTTACAGTCGCATAAAAAGTGGGCAGGATTTCCTGCCCACAGGCATTTGATTCTGATTAGTGAGCGTTCAGGGTCTCTTCGGAGAGGTTCTTGAAGAGGTATCTGCCGTCACCCTCGAGGTCGACAAGGGCCTTTGCCTTGGCGATAGCGTCCTCAACGCTCAGGACCTCGTGGTCCTCCTCGCGGCGGAGCTTGTACTCTACCTTGCCCTCGCCGGCGAGCTTGCCGACTGTGATCCTGATAGGGATACCGATGAGGTCGGCGTCGTTGAACTTGACGCCAGGTCTCTCATCACGGTCGTCTACCATGACCTCGACTCCCATGGACTCGAGTTTCTTTTCGATATCGTAAGCCATGTTGAGCTGTGTCTCATCATTGGACTTGATGACTGTAACGATCACGTGGTAAGGAGCGACCGACAGCGGCCAGATGATGCCCTTGTCATCGTGATGCTGCTCTACGACGGCCTGCATGGTCCTGGATACTCCGATGCCGTAGCAGCCCATCCAGTACGGATGATCCTCGCCGTTCTCGTCCTTGAATGTGGCGTTCATGCTCTCGGAGTACTTGAGTCCGAGCTTGAAGATCTGTCCGACCTCGATACCGCGTCTGAACTTGACCGGCTTGCCGCAGTGCGGACAGGCGTCTCCCTCCTGGAGCTCCTTGATGTCCGTAACGATGTCGCCCGTGTAGTCTCTGCCGTAGCATACGCCGAGCATGTGGTGGTCTTCCTTGTTGGCTCCTGCGCACATGTTGACTGTGCCTACGAGCTCGGAGTCTACGACTACGATGCAATTCTTGAGTCCTACAGGACCTGTGAATCCGGCTACGCTGCCTGTGACAGGTCCCATGATGTCCTCGTCAGCGAACTCGATGTAGTGAGCCGGGATGTCGAGGGCGTTGACCAGCTTGGTCATGTTGAGCTGTCTGTCTCCTCTTACGAAGCAGACAACATTGTCCTTTGGCTGAAGGTCTGTGTCGTATGTGGTGAACATCAGAGCCTTGATCGACTTCTCTACAGGGAGCTTGAGGTAATTGCATACATCCTCGATTGTCTTTGTGCCCGGTGTGAAGACGACCTCTGTAGGCTGCATCTCCTCCTTGACCGGAGCATCGTCCCTGCATTCTGCTCTTTCGACTGTGGCTGCCATGCCGCACTCGTCGCAGTAGAGGATATCCGACTCGCCCCAGTCAGAGAGAGCCGAGAATTCGTGGGATTTGCTGCCGCCGATAGGGCCGTTGTCGGCCTCTACGATCCTGTAGTCAAGACCGCAGCGTGTGAAGATCTTCTCGTAAGCGTGATACTGTCTCATGTATGCTGTGTGCAGGTCTTCCTCTGTAGCGTCGAAGGAGTAAGCGTCCTTCATGATGAACTCTCTTGTCCTGAGAAGTCCGTATCTAGGACGGGACTCGTCCCTGTACTTGAACTGGATGTGATAGAGCGAGAACGGCAGCTCCTTGTAGGATGACCATTCCTTCCTTACGAAGTCTGTGAACATCTCCTCGCATGTAGGGTTGAGGATGAAGTCATTGCCGTTACGGTCCTTGATCCTCCAGAGTTCAGGTCCGTATGCATACCATCTGCCTGTCTCCTGCCAGAGCTCTGCCGGATTGACGTGCGGCATGTAGACTTCCTGGCAATCGATGTAGTCCATCTCTTCTCTAACGATCTGCTCGACCTTTCTGATCGATCTGTATCCCAGCTTCGGATACATGTAGAGGCCGGCAGCCTCCTGTCTGATCATATTGGCTCTGACGAGCAGCTTGTGGCTGTCGAGCACGGCATCTGATGGTGCTTCTCTCAGTGTCTTGAGGTGGTTCTTGGATAATCTCATTGTTTAAAAACTCCCTTCTATGGCGGCAGCGGCGATAGAGGCTATACCCTCGCCTCTGCCTGTGAACCCGAGTCCCTCCTCGGTCGTGGCCTTGACATTGACCGCCGACTCAGGGATCCCGAGTACTGTCGCTAAATTATGTCTCATCTCTTCCATGTACGGAGCGAGTTTGGGCGCCTGGGCGATGATGGTGACATCAACGTTGTTGATCACCGCATCCCCGAGCATCCTCCTGACCTCGGCCAGGAGCTTCATCGAATCCGCTCCCTTGTATCTGTCGTCGGTATCCGGGAAGTGTCTCCCGATGTCTCCGAGTCCTGCAGCCCCGAGCAGTGCGTCCATCAGAGCGTGCGCGGCAACGTCCGCGTCTGAGTGTCCGTCCAGCCCGAGCTCGCTGGGGATCGGGGTCCCGCAGAGTATCAAAGGTCTCCCCGGGACAAGTCTGTGTACATCATATCCGGTGCCTGTTCTGACAGCCATGTGTGTATCCTCTTTCCTGTTGACGTTAACGCTTGATATTATAGGATAATCAGGCTCATCGTTCAATATTGTTTGCGAAATCATGCGAGTATCATATGCATGTTTTGATCTCTCTGAATAAAGTAAATCAAAAAGGCCGATCCGCCTCAGTAGCTGTCCCCGCTAGATGTTGGATTCGACCATCTCGTCTGCTTCTTCCATTGTGTACTCGCCTGCGTAGATAAGCTCGCTCTCGAGTATCTGTTTGGCTGTGTTGAGGAGTTTTTTCTCTCCGGTGGAAAGTGGTTTGAGTCTGTCCGTCCTTACGAGGTTCCTGACGACCGCCGCCACTTCCAGGATGTCTCCGGTCTGCATCCTCTCGGTGTTCTCGCGGTATCGTTTGTTCCAGTTGTTGTTCATCTTTTCGGTGTCGCCTTTGAGCACCTCGATGACTTCGTCTATGCGGGATGGGTCCACGATGGGGCGCACCCCGAGCTTGTCGCAGTTGTCCACGGGAACCGAGGCCTCCATACGGCAGTACGGAAGAGACACATTATAATACGTGCGCATCTCACCGAGAAAATCCTTCTCTACGATCTCGGTGATCACGCCAGCACCATACATCGGGTATACAATGTAGTCGCCTACTTTGAACATGGACAACTCTCCTTTATACACCCCGATTATACATTTTCGTGTACAAAAAAGCAAACATAAAAATAAAATTGCTATTATACCGCTGTCATGTTTAAATGTCAACCGGCCGATACGCTCCGTATGGACTAGCGAAATACGGGTATGGTACAATTCCTTAGGGAAGTACCACATTTCCCGCCCATAAAAATACGCAGTTGCAAGAACGTAACTGCGGGAAATGAGGTTCTTCCGAATTGTACTGAATCGACTGGGGAGGATATGGAGAACGATCCCGCCAGAGAACCTTGAAAATATGAATCGTGAAGGATAGAGGATATGCTTTGAGAGCAGCAGACAGGCTTGAGCCAGTCTGCAAGGGCATCTCAACGAACTCCAAACGGCCCCGCCGGAGCGAGGCTGAAAAACATATTCAGTTGAGTAACGCTACGGCCTGAGATAATATCTCCTGCCGAGATAGCGCATGGACGGCTTGCCGCAGCAAGGACATACATGCACATCGGTGCCGAGCACCTCGGAAAGGATCACATCCTTCGGAGTGTCAGCAGAAAATTTCGCAGTGAACTGCTGATGTCCCTGAAGCTCGAAGAGAAGGCGAAGTTTCTTTTTCTTGGAGCCGTTGGAAAGGAATCCGTAGTAGCGTATCTTCTGGAATCTTCTGGGCAATACATGCATCAGGAAGCGGCGAATGAATTCCTCATGAGTGAGAGTCATCTCCTTGCGGGCACTACCGTCGCGGTAGTCCTTGTACCAGAAGGTGACAGTGTCATCAGTCATATCCAAGATACGGCCGTTCGAGATAGCGACACGATGAGTGTAGCGACCGAGGTAGCTGATGGCATTGCCATATCCGTTGAAGGTCTCCTTGATGTACGGGCACCAGTCAGTACTGTACAGCCGATCAACAAACGACTGCCAGCCTTCAGGCAAGGCAAGATCGGAGCACGACTCCGGAATGATGAGCCTGCCAGAAGAGCGGCAGCTCTTGAGAGAAGCCATGAACTTGCCACGGAACATCTTCATCGCAGCCTTGATCGGGATGAAGAACGACTTGCCGCTCTTCACAAGATGGTGGTCACGGGTAAGACCGGCGCCAGAAACGATGCAGTGCACATGCGGATGGTACGCCAGATTCTGGCCCCAGGTGTGCAGCACCATGATGATGCCGGGCTCTGCGCCGAGATAACGCTTATCCTGCGAAAGAGTAAGCAGCGTCTCGGATGCCGCACTGAACAGAAGCGAGTAAAGCAGCTTCTGGTTCGCGAGGAACAGCGCATTCAGAGTATGAGGCACGGTGAAGACGACATGGAAGTAACTCGCGTCAAGCACCTCGCTGCGACGCTTGTCGATCCAGACCTCTTTGAGGACAGACTGACAATTTGGACAGGAGCGATTGCGGCATGAACAGCTGTGAAGCTCGATGTGCCCGCACTCATCACACTTGCTGGCATTGTAACCAAGTTCGCCGGTCTTGCATGTCCGTATGGCATTGGCAGCAGCCATCTGGTCTGACGATGGGCTGTTGTTCTGCAGATACCAGTCAAGCGAATCCAAAAAGATCTCGCGGATCGGGTAACGGCTATCCATGATTCACCTTCAGAGCATCGAATGGGCTTGCATACTTTCTGAGAGTCGCATTCGAGAGCGTGACATAGATCGTCGTAGAGTTCAGTGATCTGTGCCCGAGAAGATGCTTGAGGGTCAGCAGATCGTGAGTGTCTTCGTAGAAGTGCGTGGCAAAAGCATGACGAAGAGAATGGCATGTGAAGCGATGTTCCCAGCCGAGCTTATCTTCAGCTTTTCGCATATGCCACTCTACGATCTGAGGACGATTTGGCTTATCCGGATCATGCCTTTGAGGAAAAAGATAATTGCGCGGCCTTCCGCACCTGCGCCAGTACTTCTCAAGTTCGGCAAGAGCGATTGGGGATAGCATGGCATAGCGATCTGAACGATTCTTGCTGTGGACAATATGTATTCGCATATTGCTGCGGTCGATGTCTTCGCACTTGATGCTGCAAACTTCACTGACTCTGAGACCTGCACTATACATGAGAATGACCATAGCCCTTGTTTTCGGGTCATCGATCGCGTTGATGAAAGATGTCACTTCCTGACGCGAGGGAACAAAAGGCATGTACTGATCGAATTTTCTCATCGGGAGCTGCGTCTGATCCCAGGACTTATGCAGTATATACAAGGTGAAGAATCTCAGTTGAGAGATCGCTGCATTGATCGTCCGATCAGAGAGATGCCGTGTCTCCTGAAGATGCTTGATGAAAAGACGCATCTCATCCCAGGTGACATCGGCGGGATCTTTCTTCAGAAGATCAAAGACAAAGTCGAGATATGCAGAGATGTAGGTCTTGTAGGACTTGAGCGTATGATCAGTAAGACCGCGAAGGGCGATCATAGTGAGATAAGTGTCAAGATATTCTTTGCGGCTCATAAAAGGCCTCCTTCCATAGAGAAAAAGAAATAACGAAGCATCGCATTTTCACTAAGGTGGTAGGCCTGAAAACAAAATATTGTTGAATGTGCTACAGTCTGTTACAATACGCATACGAAGAGGAGAAGGGTTTTCTCTTTTGTGAGTATTATCGTTTGGTGGTACATTCGAGGATACACAACAAAAGAAAAGAACGCTACTCCTTTTTCTTTTCGAAAAAGAATAGCGCTCTGGAAAGGCGGTCACGGTCGCTGGCTATCGCGCCAGCGATTTAGTACAATATTTCCATACATTTTTCCTTATTAAGGGAGGACCGAGATGAAAAGACTTCTTATAGTAGATGACGAAGACAAGATCCGCGAGGTCATCAGAGAGTACGCGGAATTCAGCGGCTACGAGGCCGAGGAGGCTGCCGACGGCATGAGCGCCATAGGCCTTGTCAAGCTCAACGATTACGACCTTATCATCATGGATATTATGATGCCTAAGCTCGACGGTTTCAGTGCCGTCAAGGAGATACAAAAGATCAAGAACATCCCTGTCATCATGCTTTCCGCAAGAGGCGAGGAGTACGACAAGCTCTTCGGATTCGAGCTCGGCATAGATGACTACGTCGTCAAGCCGTTCAGCCCAAAGGAGCTCATGGCCAGGGTCAACGCGGTACTCAGCCGTGTTGATGCGTCCGAAAAGAACGCCCCTGTCATCCAGAAGTTCGACGGCCTCGAGGTCAACATGGCCGCACGCACCATCACAGTTGACGGCGAGCGTGTCGAGCTCACTCCAAAGGAGTATGATCTTTTGTTCTACATGATACAAAACCGCAACATAGCCCTCTCAAGAGAGAAGCTCCTCGAGGATATCTGGGGCTACGACTTCTTCGGCGATGACCGCACCATCGATACGCACGTCAAGAACCTCCGTAACTGCCTCGGCCCTTACAGGAAGTTCATCGTCACTCTGAGAGGCGTCGGCTACAAGTTCGAGTACGACAATTAACGACAGGCGGAGCTATCCATGGCAGACCACACAGGCGACAGAGCCAGACAACCAAAAGTGGATACGAGCAGCATCAAGACGACGACCCTCATGTCGTTCGTCATTTTTGCGCTCTTCCTGGTCGCAGTGCTCTGGGGCCTGTTCAATTCATTTATCAACACCTACTACGCGCGCGCCAGGACACAGGAGGTCATACGCACAGCCAATGCGCTCGAGACCCAGTTCATCCAGGACCGCGACAGCTTTGATACCTATGCGGTGCAGACCGCCGGTACCAACGGCATCTACATCAGGATAGACGTATCGGATTCCCGTCTCATATACGACGGCACCCGTACCGTCAAGGACACAGGCGCATTCGCAAACGACATCGCGAGGATACGATCCAAGCTCGAGAGCTCGCCTCTTGAGAGCGTCACCGAGACGAGATCCTCTACCGGCAATAACTCGCGTCTTGTCTATGCGGCCTATATCAGATCGGGCAGCGATTCCGACATAATGTATATCATCGCTCCTCTCTACCCTGACGAAGTCACCTTCAGGATACTAAGGAGCATGCTCATATACATTTCGCTCATAGTCGTGCTCGTGTCGTTCTTCCTTGCATACGCGCTGTCGAGGAGACTCTCGGCACCTATCGAGAACCTGACAGAATCCGCCAAGGAGCTCTCCCAGGGCAATTACAACGTCAAGTTCGACGGGGCCGGCTTTACCGAGACCAAGGAGCTCGCCAGGGCCCTCAACAAGGCCTCATACGAGATGGAGAAGACCGACTTCTACCAGCGCGAGATCCTCGCCAACGTATCGCACGACCTCAAGACTCCGCTCACCATGATACGTTCATACGCAGAGAAGATAATAGACATATCCGGAGACAATCCGGAGAAGCGCAACTCCGACCTAGGGGTCATCATACAGGAGACCGAGCGGCTCAACCGCATGGTGACGGACATGCTCTCGGTATCCAATCTCCAGTCCAACAACGTCGAGATGCACATGGAGACCTTCGACCTGGTCGAAGCGGCCGAGGATGTATACGAGAGCTTCAGGGTCCTGGCTTCATCCGAGGACTTTGAGATACAGTTCCATCCGTGCAAGTCTGCCTGGATAGTCGGCGACCGCAGCCGCATCATGCAGGTCATGACCAACTTCGTCTCCAACGCGGTCAAGTACTCGGGAGACAACAAATTCGTGGACATCAGGCTCAATAAGGGCAACCGCAAGGTCGCCTTCCACTGCATAGACCACGGCATCGGCATCCCGTCCGACGAGATCAGCCACGTCTGGGACAAGTACTACCGGACTTCGGCCAACCACGAGAGAGATATCGAGGGCACGGGCCTCGGTCTGTCCATAGTCAAGGGCCTGCTCAACCTCCACAACGCCAGATACGGCGTAGAGAGTGAGGAGGGCAAGGGCTCCGACTTCTGGTTTGAGATGGAGACCGTAAGGAAGCCAAACGTCAAAAACGACAAGAGCAAAGCGGCGTCAGCCGATACAGAGGGATCAGATGGCAAAGAAGACTAAGACTGTATATCTGTGCACCGAATGCGGCAACGAGTACACTGCCTGGCAGGGGCAGTGTTCTTACTGCGGCTCATGGAACACCATAGTCGAGCACAAGGTAGCTCCCGTAGAGGAGGCTGCCAAGGATACAAGAAGGCGCATCGGTACGGAGGGCCGCCCGGTCAGGCTGAGCGAGGTCGGCACTCACGATTACTCGCGCCTCGGTTCAGGCATTTCCGAGCTCGACCGCGTGCTCGGAGGCGGCATAGTCCCGGGCTCCCTCACTCTCATATCCGGCGAGCCCGGCATAGGCAAGTCCACCATCATCGCCCAGGCCGCAGGCAGGATCGCAGACAAGTACGGCCCTGTACTCTACGTCAGCGGCGAGGAGTCGGAGGAGCAGGTCAAGCTGAGGGCTGACCGCGTCCTCGGGACCATCAGCGACTCTCTCTTCATCTATCCGGAGACCAACATGGAGAACATCCTCGCGGCCTGCGACAACATAAAGCCGCGATTCCTCATAATCGATTCGATACAGACGATGTACTCACTGTCGGCCGACTCGGTCGCCGGCAGCATCACCCAGATCAGGGAGTGCTCCAACCTCCTGATCAGATACGCCAAAAACAACAACGTTCCTGTATTCATAGTCGCCCATGTCACAAAGTCCGGCGAGCTCGCAGGTCCTAAGACCATCGAGCACATGGTGGACTGCGTGCTCAGCTTCAGCGGCGAGCGCGACCGCGACCTGCGCATACTGCGCTCATTCAAGAACCGCTTCGGCACTACAGACGAGATAGGCGCCTTCCGCATGACTTCAGACGGTATGATCGAGGTCCCTGACCTCTCAGGCAGCCTCATAGAGAACAGCGGGTCCGAGGAGGGCTCCGTCATCTCCGCTGTATACGAGGGAAGCCGCCCGGTATTCTTCGAGATACAGGCTCTTGTCACAAGAGCCAATGTCGGCTTCGCGAGGAGGACGGCCATCGGCATCAGCCAGAACCGTCTCAACATGATACTCGCCGTCCTGGAGAAAAAAGCAGGCTTAAGCCTGCTCGATTATGACGTCTACGTCAATGTCGTGGGCGGCATGAACACAGGCAGCACTGCTACCGACCTTGCTGTCGCCCTGGCCATCTACAGCTCGTTCAAGAGCCGCGCCTCGCGCCGCAGGATAGTCGCCGCCGGAGAAGTCGGTCTTACCGGCAATCTCCGCTCCATTTCCAATGCCGACAGGATAATCCAGGAGGCGGTCCGCCTCGGCTACGAAGCCGTCATCCTGCCGGACAAAAACGCCGTCCAAATAAAAGAGACCCCAAAGATCAAAGTCTTTGGAGCCTCAAATATCAGTGACGCTATACGCGCTTACCTCTCCTAGAGATCAAGATCCACCGGATCCCAGCCTTCATCCTGATACTTCGTAACGCTCAGGCCGTTGGTCTTTACGTAATCGGAAAGGCCCTTTGTCCTCAGAGCCTTAAGGCCGTCGGTATCGCTGTAGACCTTCATGAAGGCATCGTAGTCCTCTTCGAAGATATCCCTTGCGCTTGGCTCAAAGTTTCCGCCGTCCTGCACCTGCTCAAATTCCTTGACAGTATACTCGTCGCCGGTTTTGATCACTTCTATCTTGCCCGCATAGTCTCCGCCCGAAACGCATTTGAGAGTGTCGCCTTCGACTACGTAGTTGTTTACCCAGAAATCTCCGTAGAATTCCACATCGTTGTCATCACCATCATCATTGTCTCTGTCTGTCTTTATGATGCGGACCACAGGCACAGTGATCACATCTGTACCCTCACCGGCGTCATACTGTGAAGCGATCTCCGTTGCCAGATACTTCCATACAGCGCACTCCGCCGGATCCTGGCCCATGTAGCCGTACTGAGTCCCGATATCCGGAGCACCGTCGTCCGGGCCTTCCTCACCAGGTCTTACGAAGCTGAGATCAACGCCCACGATCTTTGTAGAGAGCGTATCGCCGTTGTCCTTGAATGTCAGCTTGGTGTCGCCCTTGGTCTTGAATCCCTCATCGGTCAGCTCCCATGTGATGTTCGAGACCTCCTCGGTACCGTCAGCCTCAGTCGAGACGAAGGTGCCTGTACCGTCTTCCTTGAGAGTCAGTTTCCACACCCCGCCTTCGATAGCCTCGGATTCATCGCCGACCGAGATGCCGGATGCTACCCATTCACCGAGATACTTACTGTCCGAAAGATCCTGGCCGCTGTCTCCGCTGCCGCATGCAGCAAACGAGAAGCTCATCACCATGATCAGTCCGAGCAATATAGCAAATTTCTTTTTCATTTCTGCATCTACCTCCCCTCATTTAAACAAGAGTCTGTGACTACACTGATTATACAACCATTTGAATCACTGCGCGACATATAAAAACTCCCGGCCGGAGCCGGGAGCCTGTAGTTGATTTTACTTCTCTTCCTGTGAAGCCTTTTATCGAAGGAGCATCGCCGACGGAGATCAAGGCTTCCGTCCTTACGGCAACGCCGTTACTTCTCCTCTTGGGAAGCCTTTTATCGAAGGAGCATCGCCGACGGAGATCAAGGCGTCTTTCCTTACGACGAAGTCGCTATTTTTCTTCCTGAGACGCCTTATAGGCTGCGATTACCTTCTCTGCGAGGTTCGAAGGCAGTTCGGCGTATCTTGCGAACTCTACCGTGAAGCTTCCTCTTGCCTGTGTCATCGATCTCAGAGCGATGGCATAGTCGAAGAGCTCGGACTGCGGAGCCTCCGCGTGGAGGACCTGTCCGCCTTGGATAGGATCCATGCCGAGTACGACGCCGCGTCTGTTAGGCAGGTCTCCCATTACGGAGCCAACATATGCCTCAGGTACCGTGATGTCGAGCTTCATGATAGGCTCAAGCAGGCACGGCTTGGCCTCTACGATACCCTTCTTGAACGCCAGCGAAGCAGCGATCTTGAACGATACTTCGTTGGAGTCTACTTCGTGATACGAACCGTCATAGAGCACTGCCTTGATGTTCTGTACCTTGCATCCCGCGAGAGGGCCCTTATCCATGCACTCGAGAAGTCCCTTCTCAACTGCAGGTACGTAATTCTTAGGAACCGATCCGCCGAAGAGCTCTTCGCTGAACTCGAGGCCTTCCTCCTGGGAAGGCGAGAATCTGATGTGTACGTCACCGTACTGTCCTGCACCGCCGGACTGCTTTTTGTGCTTGCCCTGTACATCGGAGTTGCCCTTGATGGTCTCTCTGTACGCGATCTTCTGCGGTACGACATTTACGCTTACGCCGTATCTGTCCTTGAGCTTAGCCTGGATGATACCCAGCTGGATGTCTCCCTGACCTCCGAGCAGAGTCTGGTGTGTCTCTGCGTTCCTCTCGAGTACGAATGTAGGATCCTCTTCCATGAGTCTGGAGAGACCCTGAGCCATCTTTTCGTCCTCGTTCTTGTCGGCAGCCTCTACTGCTACGAAGTAGCATGGGCTCGGGAAGGCGATCGGATTGATCCTTACCTGCTTGCTCTTGCTGCAGAGCGTGTCGCCTGTCTTTGTGTTCTGGAGCTTGCCGAGAGCTACGAGGTCGCCGGCTGCTACGCTGTCTGCGTTCTCCTGGGACTTGCCTCTTACGAAGAATACGGAGCCGAGCTTCTCGGACTTCTCTGAACGAGGGTTGTATACATCAGCACCCGGCTTGAGTGTGCCGGATACTACCTTGGCGTATGAGATCTTGCCGAGGAACGGGTCAGCCAGTGTCTTGAAGACGAAGAGCACGAGGTCGCCGCTTGCATCGCACTTGATCTCGATATCCTCGTCGCTGTCATTCTTGGCAGCTGTGACTACTGTGTCAGGCTTTGGTACGTACTTGCAGAGGGAATCGAGGACTTCCTCAACTCCGTCGCCTGTCATGCTGCACATCTTGAGGATAGGCATGATGTCTCCGTTGTGGATACCTGTAGCCAGTCCGTTTGCGAACTCCTCGTCTGTGAACGGCTCGCCCTCAAAGAACTTCTCCATGAGAGCCTCATCAGCACCTGCTACGGCCTCGTCGAGCGCGTCCTTGTCGTCGAGTGTTACGCAGGCCGAACCGAACTTGTCCTGGATAGCGGCGATGACGCCGTCTACGTCGATGTTGTCCTTGTCAGTCTTGCTGATCACGAAGAATGCAGGAGCGTTGTATTCCTTTACGAGATCCCAGGCCTTCTCTGTACCGACCTGGATGCCGGAGGACGCGTCCACCATGATGATGGCTGTCGCGCCTGTCGAGAGTGCCGCTCTGGCCTCTCCGGCGAAGTCGAAGAATCCCGGAGTGTCGATGAAGTTGAGCTTTGTACCCTTGAACTCTACAGGAACGAGGGTCTGGTTGATGGTGTATCCCTTTTCGATCTCCATCTTTTCATAGTCGGATACGGTATTGCCGTCCTCGACCTTGCCGAGTCTGCTGATGACCTTTGTATTGAGGAGTGCTGCCTCAAGGAAGGTTGTCTTGCCTACTCCGCCGTGTCCCAGCAGTACGATGTTGCGGATCTTGTCAGTTGAATAGCCTTTCATTTGTTCCTCCTGCTTAAGTGCAGTGCTGTTATACCCTCGTGGACACGCTCTCGCATTTATCGAAGGTGCCCGCCACCGGAGATCAATGCTTTCGACCTTACGGCAACGCCGCTATTATTAGAGAAAGCATTTAGTCCTCACGTTGCGGTGTTATCCACTCGGGTATAACAGCACCGCGTTAAAAATATGATCTAATTATTAAAATTCTGCATTACCAGGTGTCCTTGGGAACATCTGGACGTCTCTTATATTGCTCATGCCTGTGAGGTACATCAGGATGCGGTCGAACCCGAGGCCGTAGCCCGAGTGATAAACGCCGCCGTACTTCCTCAGGTCGAGGTACCAGTCGTAAGTGCTCTCTTCGAGCCCCAGCTCGTGTATCCTGTCGAGAAGCACATCGTAGCGCTCCTCTCTCTGGCTGCCGCCGATGATCTCACCGACGCCCGGTACGAGCATGTCCATGGCCGCGACTGTCTTGCCGTCATCGTTGAGCCTCATGTAGAAGGCCTTGCAGTCCTTAGGATAGTTGATGACGAACATCGGCTTTTTGTAGACCTCCTCGGTGAGGTATCTCTCGTGCTCGGTCTGGAGCTCGAGCCCCCACTCTACCGGATACTCGAACTTCTTGCCGGACTTCTGCAGTATGTCGACCGCCTCTGTGTAGGTGATCCTTACGAAGTCCGAATTGACGATGTGATCGAGTCTCTCGAGAAGTCCCTTGTCGATGAAGCTGTTGAAGAACTCCATCTCCTCAGGGCAGTGCTCAAGCACGTAGCTGATGATGTACTTGATCATCTCCTCGGCCAGGTCCATATTGCCGTTGATGTCGCAGAACGCCATCTCAGGCTCCATCATCCAGAACTCGGATGCGTGTCTGGCTGTATTGGAATTCTCAGCTCTGAATGTAGGTCCGAAGGTGTAGATGTTGCGGAAGGCCAGAGCCATGATCTCGCCTTCGAGCTGACCGGATACCGTGAGGTTGGCCTTCTTGCCGAAGAAGTCCTTGCTGTAGTCGATATTGCCCTGCTCGTCTCTAGGGAGATTGTCGAGGTCGAGAGTCGTCACCTGGAACATCTCGCCGGCACCCTCAGCGTCGCTGCAGGTGATCTCAGGCGAATGCACGTAGATGAAGCCCTTGTCCTGGAAGAACTTGTGGATGGCGTAAGCCGCCACGCTCCTGACTCTGAATACGGCTGAGAATGTATTGCTCCTCGGTCTGAGGTGGGCTATCTCTCTGAGGAACTCCATCGAGTGGCGTTTCTTTTGGAGAGGATAGTCCGGATCCGAGTCGGCTAAGAGCGTGATCTCCTCTGCCTTGACCTCGAATGGCTGCTTGGCGTCCGGTGTGAGCACCAGTCTGCCCTTCACGCTGACTCCCGAGCTCAGACGGTAATGGGATACCTCCTGGAAGTTGTCCAGGGAGCCGGCCTCGTATACGACCTGGAGCGAGGTGAAGAAGCTGCCGTCGTTGATCTGTAGGAATCCGATCTGGTTGTTGCCGCGGTTACCTCTGACCCATCCGTGTACAAAAACTTCCTTGTCTGCGTACTCGGATGTATTGCGGAACAGTTCTTTGATTTCGATGTCTTTCATGCTTTGATTACCCTTTGTTTTTATTGCGCTGATACAATCGCATCAGCCCAAAAATTATATCATAGAGAAGAGCATTTTGTATATATCCCTGTTTGTGCTAAAATCATATTGTTCGAAATAAAAAGAAGCAGAAAGGAGACTATTATGGCAGTTCCTACTCCTCATATAAACGCGCCTCAGGGCTCATTCGCAGATACAGTACTTATGCCTGGCGATCCGCACCGCAGCAGATTCATCGCGGAGAACTACTTCGAGAATCCGGAGCTTGTCAACGACGTGCGCGGAGTCCAGGGCTACACCGGCACATACAAGGGCAAGAGAGTATCCGTAATGGCTTCCGGCATGGGCCAGCCTGCCATCGGCATCTACTCATACGAGCTCTTCAAATTCTACGGAGTCAAAAAGATCATCCGTGTAGGCTCCTGTGGTTCCATCGATAAGGACCTCCACGTAAGAGACCTGATCATCGCTCAGGGCGCGTGCACCAACAGTAACTACGCCATGCAGTATAACCTCCCTGGTACCTACTGCCCGATAGCCGACTTCGAGACACTCGAGAGAGCTGTAGCCGAGTGCCGCAGGATGGGCGTCAGATTCAAGGTCGGAGCTATCCTCTCATCGGATATGTTCTACGACGATGCGGATTCCGCCATGGAGTGGACCAAGCTCGGAGTACTCGGACTCGAGATGGAGTCCGCGGCTCTCTACCTCAACGCCGCAAGGCTCGGTCGCAAGGCTCTCACCATCCTCACTGTATCCGACTCCTTCGTATATCCTGAGGAGAACACCACAGCCGAGGAGCGTCAGAGCTCATTCACTCAGATGATGGAGATCGCTCTTGAGATAGCTTAGTTTCAATCGAGTAGGGGCTAACTCGTAGCCCCTCTCACACCACCGTACGTGCCGTTCGGCATACGGCGGTTCAACCCAAC